>NZ_JBSGUQ010000011.1:0-273152 GCF_053608005.1 Lentzea sp. NPDC055074 | reverse complement strand
TTTTAAACTCCAAACTCTTTTCGTCGAGTTGACACCCCTCTTCAGGTGTGGCCCGCTCTTGGTGCGACTCGTGATGGGACCCCACCGCCAACGCAACCAACAAAGCAACAGGCAGCCGCTCAAAGCAACAGGCGTGCCATCAACCCGCTCACGGCGCTGGCCCCCATCTCAGATTGCCGGGGGTCTGGGGGCAGAGCCCCAGGGGAAGCACACAACAGGAACCCGCCAACGCAACCGGGGAACGCAAGCGACGCAGGCGAACACAACCCGGGAACGCAGGCGAACGCAAGCGAACGCAGGCATCCCCCGATCCGAGGACCCCTACAACTCAACCTGCTCAGAGGGTCCGACAAACATCAGGCCAACGCCTGCCACCACCCGTCAACCTCCCCAGGCGAGTCAACGTCAACCCGCTCCCCCGGCCTGGGCACCGCGAGCTTCAGCCCGCTCGCCTTGGCCTCCCGCCACACGCGGTCGATCGGCTCGCCCCACGGATGCAGCGCAAGGTTGAACGTCGCCCAGTGCACCGGGATCAGCAGCTCGCCACCGAGGTCATGGAACGCCTTAACGCCTTCCTCCGGCGTCATGTGGATGTCCGCCCACGCGTCGTTGTACGCGCCGACCTGCATCAGCACCGCGTCGAACGGCCCGTGCTCCGCACCGATGGCCGCGTAACCCGGGAAGTAGCCGGTGTCGCCGCTGTAGAACACGGCACGCTCACCGCGTTTGATGACCCAGGACGCCCACAACGTCACGTTGCGCTGCACCGAACGGCCGGAGAAGTGTTGTGCCGCAGTGCAAGTGAGCGTGAACCCGTTGACGGTGTGCGACTCGTCCCAGTCCAGTTCCACGACGCGGCCGGAGGGCACGTCCCACCGCGCGAGGTGCGCGCCGAGCCCGAGCGGCACCACGAACACCGCGGACGTCCCGGCGGTGAGCGTCTGCACGGTCTCCATGTCGAGGTGGTCGTAGTGGTCGTGCGAGATCACGACGGCACTGATGTTGGGCAAATCCGACAAATCGTGCGGAACCGGGTGCAGTCGCTTGGGACCGACGTGGGCGGACGGCGAGACGCGATCGCTCCACACAGGATCGAGGAGCACGGCGGCGCCGTCGATCTCGATCAGCGCGGACGCGTGGCCGTACCAGGTGACGTGCAGTCCGTCGGTGACCGGCGCGGCGGGTCCCACCAGCGGCACCGCCGCGGCGGGCTTGCGGTCCTGTCCACCGCGCACGAAGTCGCTGATCGAGAACGAGTCTCTGTCCGGAACCGTGCGAACTTCCTTGTCGTTGTGGAACTTCCCGTCGCGGTAGCGCGGCGAACGGGACATGTGGACCGGGTCCGGCTTGCCGCCCAGCTGTCGCGGCAGGTCCTTCAGCGCCCACGCCATCCCTGCCAGGCCGAGCAGGCCGGCCAACGCCTTCTTCATGATGCGATTCCCTCTCCCTGACCCCGTGCTCGGTGCAACGCACGGAATCGTCGTGGAGTTCCAGGCCCCCCGCAGCACGAAAGGGCCCGGCCTCGACAGGAGACCGGGCCCTTCGCGACCGAACAACTACTCCAGGACGATCAGCAGGTCTCCGCCTTCGACCTGCTGGGCGCCGCGCAACGCCAGGCGTCGCACGACACCGGCCTTGGGCGCGGTGATCGCGGCCTCCATCTTCATGGCCTCGATCGTCGCGACGGTCTGACCGGCGTCGACGCTGTCGCCCTCGGCCACGACCGCGGTCACCACGCCGGCGAACGGGGCCGCCACGTGGTTCGCGTTGGCGCGGTCGGCCTTCTCGGCGGCCGGGATGTCGGCCGCCACCGAGCGGTCGCGGACCTGGATCGGGCGCAGCTGGCCGTTCAGGGTCGCCATGACCGTGCGGATGCCTCGCGCGTCGGCCTCGGAGATCGCCTCCAGGCCGATCAGCAGCCGGACGCCCGGCTCCAGGTCGACGGAGTACTCCTCGCCCGGACGCAGGCCGTAGAAGAAGTCCTTGGAGCGCAACACCGACGTGTCGCCGTACGCCTCGCGGTGCGTTTCGAACTCCCTGGTCGGCGCCGGGAACAGCAGCCTGTTCAGGGTCGCCCTGCGCGCGTCGGCCAGACCCGCCTCGTCCTCGGCGGAGAGCTCCTCCACCGGCTTCGGGGCCGGACGGCCTTCGAGGGCCTTGCTGCGGAACGGCTCCGGCCAGCCGCCGGGCGGGTCGCCCAGCTCGCCGTGCAGGAAGCCGATGACCGAGGCCGGGATGTCGAACTTGCCGGGGTTCTCCTCGAACTCCTTCGGCTCGACGCCCGCGCCCACGAGGTGCAGGGCGAGGTCACCGACGACCTTGGACGACGGCGTCACCTTCACGAGGTGGCCGAGCATGCGGTCGGCGGCCGCGTACATCGACTCGATCTCCTCGAACTTGTCGCCGAGACCGAGGGCGACGGCCTGCGTGCGCAGGTTCGAGAGCTGACCACCGGGGATCTCGTGGTGGTAGACGCGGCCGGTCGGGCCGGGGATGCCGGACTCGAACGGCGCGTAGATCTTGCGCACCGACTCCCAGTACGGCTCCAGGTCGCAGACGTTCTGCAGGTTGAGGCCGGTGGAGCGCTCGGTGTGGTCGGTCAGCGCCACGATCGACGACAGCGGCGGCTGTGACGTCGTGCCCGCCATCGACGCGGTCGCGCCGTCGATCGCGTCCACGCCCGCCTGGATCGCGGCCAGGTAGGTCGCGAGCTGGCCACCTGCCGTGTCGTGCGTGTGGAGGTGGACCGGGAGGTCGAACTCCTTGCGCAGCGCGGTGATCAGGCGCGACGCGGCCGGAGCCCTCAGCAGGCCCGCCATGTCCTTGACGCACAGGACGTGCGCGCCGGCGCCGACGATCTGCTCGGCCAGCTTGAGGTAGTAGTCCAGTGTGTACAGACGTTCGTCCGGGTTGGACAGATCGCTGGTGTAGCACAGGGCGACCTCCGCGACCGCCGTGCCGGTCTCGCGCACGGCCTCGATAGCCGGGCGCATCTGCTCGACGTCGTTCAGCGCGTCGAAGATCCGGAAGATGTCGATGCCGGTCTTCGTCGCCTCCTCCACGAACGCCTTGGTCACGGCCTCGGGGTACGGCGTGTAGCCGACCGTGTTGCGGCCGCGCAGCAGCATCTGCAGGTTGATGTTCGGCACGGCCTCGCGCAACGCGGCGAGGCGCTCCCACGGGTCCTCCGCGAGGAACCGCAGCGCCACGTCGTAGGTCGCGCCGCCCCAGCACTCCAGCGACAGCAGCTCGGGCGTCAGGCGCGCGACGTGCGGCGCGACGGCGAGCAGGTCCTTGGTGCGCACTCGGGTGGCGAGCAGCGACTGGTGGGCGTCGCGGAACGTCGTGTCGGTGACACCGACGGCCTTGCTCTCCCGCAGCCAGCGCGCGAAGCCCTCGGGGCCGAGCTCGACCAGCTTCTGCTTGGAGCCGGGCGCCGGCTCCGCGTTGAGGTCGGCGACCGGCAGCTTCTCGCGCGGGTCGACCGCGGTCGGGCGCGTGCCGTTGGGGTGGTTGACCGTGACGTCCGCGAGGTAGGTCAGCAGGCGCGTGCCGCGGTCCGCCGAGTGGCGTGCCGTCAGCAGGTGCGGGCGCTTCTCGATGAACGACGTGGTGACGCGGCCCTCGTAGAAGTCCGGGTCGTCCAGCACGGCCTGGATGAACGGGATGTTCGTGGACACGCCGCGGATGCGGAACTCCGCGATCGCACGGCGCGCACGCGCGACGGCGAGCGAGAACGTGCGGCCGCGGCAGGTGAGCTTCACGAGCATCGAGTCGAAGTGCGGGCTGATCGCCATGCCCGCGCCCGCCGTGCCACCGTCGAGGCGGATGCCGGACCCGCCCGGCGAGCGGTACGCGCTGATCGTGCCGGTGTCCGGGCGGAACCCGTTGGCGGGGTCCTCCGTGGTGATGCGGCACTGCAGGGCCGCCCCGCGCAGCTGGACGGTGTCCTGGGACAGGCCCAGGTCCTCCAGCGTCTCGCCGGACGCGATGCGCATCTGCGACTGCACCAGGTCGACGTCGGTCACCTCTTCCGTGACCGTGTGCTCGACCTGGATGCGCGGGTTCATCTCGATGAAGACGTAGTGGCCTTCGGGGTCGAGCAGGAACTCCACGGTGCCGGCGTTGCGGTAACCGATGTGCTTCGCGAACTTCACCGCGTCCGCGCAGATGCGGTCGCGCAGCTCGGGCGCGAGGTTCGGCGCGGGCGCGATCTCGATGACCTTCTGGTGGCGCCGCTGCACGGAGCAGTCGCGCTCGAAGAGGTGGATCACGTTGCCCTGGCCGTCGGCGAGGATCTGCACCTCGATGTGGCGCGGTTCGACCACGGCCTGCTCGAGGAACACCGTCGGGTCACCGAACGCCGACTCCGCCTCGCGGGACGCCGCCTCCAGCGACTCGCGCAGCGCGGCGGGCTCGTCGACCTTGCGCATGCCGCGGCCACCACCACCGGCGACGGCCTTCACGAAGACCGGGAAGCGCATGGTCTTCGACGCTTCGAGCAGCTCGTCGATGTCGGACGACGGCGGGCTCGACTCCAGCACCGGCAGTCCGGCCTCGCGGGCGGCGGCGATGGCGCGCGCCTTGTTGCCCGTGAGCTCCAGGACCTCGGCGACGGGGCCGATGAAGGTGAGACCAGCCTCACGGCAGGCCATCGCGAGCTCCGGGTTCTCGGACAGGAATCCGTAACCGGGGTAGATCGCGTCGGCGCCGGCCTTGCGGGCGGCCTTGATGATCTCGTCGACGGAAAGGTAGGCGCGGACGGGATGTCCCGCCTCACCGATCTCGTACGACTCGTCCGCCTTCAGGCGGTGCAGCGAGTTTCGGTCCTCGTGAGGGAAGACGGCGACCGTTCCAGCGCCCAGTTCGTAGGCGGCTCGGAACGCGCGAATCGCGATCTCGCCGCGGTTGGCGACAAGAACCTTGCGGAACATCCGTGCCCTCCCGGTGTTACTCGGCGGTCATCAGTCGAGGCACGTTACCGTGCGACTCTTGCCAGTTGGGAGGACTGTCTCACGTGATGGGTGTCATCCTGATCGGTCTTGCTCACGCGATTCTCGCGTGATGAGAGGAAAGTGGATACCCACCACCCGGTCAGACTGCGGCCGGTAGTGGGTTTAACCAGATCGAGTGACGATCTTCGCGACTATCTCGGTAGGGTGAGCCATATGGCCGGGGCTGATGGAGCCGGGCAGCCTACTGCCCGCACACCGCATTTCGACGTTGTCCTCCGTGGTTACAACCAGCGACAGGTGAACGAACGAGTCACCCGGTTGGAGTTCGATCTCAAGAACTCGAACCGTGCCCGCGACGCGGCCTCCGCGCAGGTGGGTGAGCTCACCAAACTCCTCAACGCGATGCGCGCCGACCTCGACAAGACCAAGGTCCAGCTGCAGAACCTCGCCAACGCTCCCGTCAGCGCGTCGAACGTCACCGAACGCGTCCGCGTGATGATGAGCCTGGCCGAGGAAGAGATCGCGGACATCCGCAAGGACGCCCTCGACAAGGCCGCCGCGACGCGGGGTGAGGCCGAGAAGTGGGCGGCCGGCCAGCGCGAGGCCCACCAGCGCCTGCTCGCCGAGACCGAGGCGCGCCGCAAGCAGCTGGAGGTCAACTACCAGCAGCGCCACGCCGAGCTCGACCAGCAGACCACCGGCCGCAGGTCCGAGCTGGAGGCGGAGCACGCGTCGCTGCAGGCGAAGCTCGCCGCCGAGCACGAGGCCCTGGTCGCCGACGTGCGGGCGAACGGCGAGCGCGTCGCCGAGGAGTTCGAGAAGAAGTCCGCGGACCTGGACGCCCACCGCGCCGAGCTCGACGCGAAGTACAAGGCGTACCACGACGAACTGGACAAGGAGTACGACGGCCTGAAGGCGACGCTGACCGCCGAGCACCAGAAGGTGCTGGCCGACGCGAAGTCCGAGGCCGAGCAGATCGTCGCCGACGCGGAGGCCAAGCGGACCGCGGCGCTGCAGAAGCTCACCGGCGAGCTCCAGGCCAAGCAGGCGGAGGCGGAGAAGTTCCTCAACGACCTCGAGACCGAGACGCTGGCCCGCGCCGAGAAGACCACCTCCGACGCGTCCGCCCAGGCTCTCGCCCTGGTCAGCGCGGCAGAGGAGAAGGCGGCGACGACCCTGCGGGTGTCCGAGGACAAGGCCGCGGCCACCGTCGCCGAGGCCGACCAGAAGGCCTCGACCACCGTGCGCGAGGCCGACGAGAAGGCCGCCAAGCTCGTGCGCGACGCGGAGGCCCGCACGTCGGCGCTGGTGCGCGCGGCCGAGGAGAAGACGGCCGCGGCCGTCGCCGAGGCGGACCAGCGCGCCGCCGCCGCGGCCGAGAAGGAGGCGTCGCTGCGTTCGGCGCACGACAACCTCGCGACGCAGTTCCACGCCGCCCAGGCGGCCGTGGACGCGGCGATGTCGGTGCTCAAGCCGCTGGAAGGAGACGGGCCCGCCGACGACGAGCCCGCCGCGTCTCCCGCGCCCGCCGAACAGAAGACCGAGCAGCTGCCGAAGCCGCGTCAGAAGGACTGAGCCCTACCCGGGGAACGGCGGCAGGCTGCTCGTGGCCCAGCTCGTGTGGCAGCTGCCGTTCGCCGCGAAGTCGCTGGCGAACCCGATGAGCTCACGGCCGTCGAGCGACGCCACCCCGCTCGGGTGGTAGTTGGGGCAGCTCTCGTCCCGCGCACCCGGCACCGCGACCGGCGCGGGGACCGCGTACCAGCCGTCCCTGCCGCCGTTCTCGGAGACGAAGACCGTCCGGCCGTTGCCGGGGTCGACCTTGCCGTCGGCGGACATCAGCATCTGCCCCATGAGGATCACGCGTCCCTCTGGCGTGCCGTTGGGCGCGAGAGTGATCGACGGCGTGTGCGCGAAGTACCTGCCGTCCTTCGTCGTCGGCCTGGTGCCGTGCCACTTCGGGTCGCCCCAGCCGACACCGTCCGCCGAACTGCGGTGGTAGGCCTCGCAGAAGTACTGGTTCGGCTGCGAGCAGATCTCGTACATCATGTAGAACTCGCCGGTCGGCAGCCTCTTGACCTGCGGCATCCCGGGCCGCAGCGACCCGTCCGACACCGCGACGACCTTCTCCTTGCCCGACCAGATGACGCCGTCGCGCGACACCGACCGCCCGATGTACTGGCTGTGCTTCTCGTGCGTCTCGTCCGCGAAGTAGCAGTTCAGCCGCCCGCGGGCGTCAACGGACAGGTCCGGCTCCCAGAGCCCGCCACCGGGCTGGGCCCGCGCGCACTCCGACAGGTGGTGCCACGTCTCGCCGGCGTCGTCGCTGCGCCAGATCCGCGCCTTCAGGCCCTCGTGCCGCAGCCCCACCGACCCAGCCCACAGCACGGTGCCGGCGGGCATGTCGCCGACCTGGCTCGGCAGTTCGTAGAGGTGGCCGCAGCAGGTCGCGTGCGCGCTCACCTCGTCGACGAACGTGCCGACCGGGCGGAACTTCTTGCCGGACCTGCCTGCCCGCAGGACGTTCACGGAGTGGAAGCCGTGCAGGGCCACGAGGATCGAGCCGCGGTACGTGCCGTGCTCCAGCCGGATCGCGTGCGGGTAGCGGGACTCCTCGCCGGTGAGCAGGACCGGGTCGGCCGTGGCCGGGGTGGAGAGGAAGGTGAGGACGGTGGCGAGGGCGATGATGATCAAGCGACGCACGGGTCCAAACGTAACCAGACGACCGGGCGGAACCGGGCGCTGGCGCGCTCACACCTTCAGGTGATGGAGCCGGGGACGCGTTTGAGATCACGCACTCGTGGTGACTAGGCGCTGTCCTGCAAGTCTCGTTGGGCGACAGTGGCGGCCGAGGGGCCCGGAGACGGCACCGCCGCAACGCCCGGATACGCCCGGTATGAGGGCGTCGCGGCGGCACCGCCTCCGGGTCTCTCGCCCGCGCCTGTCACCGAACGAACTTGCAGGACAGCTCCTAGGCGCTCAGCGCCGTGACGGCGTCGTCGACGTCGTTGAACAGCAACAGCAGCTGGTCGACCGCCGTCATCTCCAGAGGGCGCAGCACGATCCGGCTGTCGCTGACGACGCCGAACCGGATGCCGAGCTCGTCGGCCTGGTGCTGGGTCTCCACGAGCGCGCGGATCCCCTCGGACCCGAAGAAGCGCACTTCCCGCAGGTCGAGGACCAGGGCGGGGGGCTTGCGATCGAGCAGCTCGGCGAGCTTGCTGGTCACCGGTGCCGACGACGTCATGTCGATCTCGCCGGTGAGAGCGACGATCGGGATGGACTGGATGTAGGTGGTTCTCTGTCCAAGCTGGTTCATGAGGACTCCCGTCCACACCGACCGTACGCGTCGGCGGCGGACGTCCACAACCGGAGTCGTCCGGCGCGGTGCCTACACGAGCAGGAAAGCCCGGGTCAGGAGCATCGCGGCCACCAGCACGGCGAACAGCACGATGATCGCGATCACGATGCGCCCCGCGGTCGCCTTGGGCGGTGTCCGTTCGCGGTGGGACAGACCCGTGGTGGTCGATCCGGAGTCCGGAGGGGTCTCTCCTGGATTCACCCCGCCGCCGGGCTCGGGACCGGGTGCGAGGTCGGGTTCGGGGTCAGGCGGGAGAGCGGTCATACCGAGTGAGGTACCCGGTTTTCAGGCTTCTAGCTGAGCCCAGACGACTTTCCCGCTGTTCTGCGGTCTCGTGCCCCACTCGACGCTCAGCGCCTGCACGAGCTGCATGCCGCGACCGCGCGGGCTGGTCGGGTCGACGGGTCTGAGCTGGGGCATCCGCGACGACTGGTCGTGCACCTCGACGAGCATGCCGCCCGCCTTCCGGCTCACCGTGAGTGTGATCGGTCCCTCACCGTGGTCGATGCCGTTGGACACGAGCTCGGTGACGACGAGCTGCGCGTCGTCGGTGAGATCCTCGCCCAGCTCCCACGACGCCGCGGCCTCGCGCACCACCTGACGTGCGCGAGCGCACGAACCGCCCTCGGCGGTCAGGGTCACCCGCACCTCTGCCAGTGGGTCGTTCAACACAAGGCGCATCGTCGCACATCCGGCGGGTCGTCCGGATCTTTCAGCCCCCCGGTGGTCGCATGGTCGGACGTCGTGCTGCACGATTTGGGTCGCACGAGTCGGGCGTGGCGGAAGGAAACGGCGACGATGGAGCTCAACGTCGGCAGCGAGGTCCAGCGGGGATGGCGAGTTCTCGCCGTTGCCGGGGAACTGGACATCGACACCGTGCCCTTGCTGTCCGCACGGCTGGATTCGGACGTGAGCGGATCGCACGCGGTGCTGGACCTGGCCGAACTGGCCTTCATGGACTCGACCGGGCTCGCCCTGGTCCTGGACTGGCACCGCAGGCTCGCCGAGGCCGGCGGGCAGCTGCGGATCGCCGCCGCCCAGGGACCCGTCCGGCGGCTGTTCGAGCTCGCCGACGTGGCCGAGGTGCTGAGCCTCTTCGAGTCGGTGGACGTGGCCGTCGAGGAGGCCGTCGCCCCGTCGGAGGCCTGACCGGGGTCAGGCCTCCGACGACACGCCCAGGTAGTAGGCGATCAGGCGGATGAGGTGCTCGGTGTCCACCGGCTTCGTGACGTAGTCGGTGGCCCCGGAGGCCAGTGACTTCTCGCGGTCGCCCTTCATGGCCTTGGCGGTGACGGCGATGACCGGCAGGTCCGCGTAGCGCTCCATCGCGCGGATCGCCGAGATCGTCGCGTTGCCGTCCAGCTCGGGCATCATGATGTCCATCAGGACGATGGCCACGTCGTCGTACTGCTCCAGCGCCCGCACGCCCGTGATGCCGTTGTCGGCGAAGATCGCCTCCAGGCCCACCAGCTCGAGCACGCTCGTGAGCGCGAAGACGTTGCGCAGGTCGTCGTCCACGACCAGCACCTTCTCGCCGTGGAAGCGGATCGACGCCGAGTTGGCCAGCACCGGTGCCGGCGCGACGATCGGGGTCGGTTCCGGCAGCACGATCACGTCGGAGACGACCTTGCCCAGCGGCAGGCACAGGGTGAACGTCGAGCCGATCCCCGGCTCCGAGCGCACCCGCAGGGCGCCGTTGAGGAGCTGGGCCAGCTCGCGGCTGATCGAGAGCCCGAGGCCCGTGCCGCCGTACTTGCGCGACGTGGTGCCGTCGGCCTGCTGGAACGCCTCGAAGATGACCGCGAGCTTCTCGGCCGGGATGCCGATGCCGGTGTCGTGCACGTCGAACGCCACGGTGTACGGGTCGTCCATGCGCACGTGCAGGCGGATGCCGCCGTCGTGGGTGAACTTCACCGCGTTCGAGAGCAGGTTCCTGAGGATCTGCTGAAGCCTGTGCTCATCGGTGTGGAGCGTCTCCGGCACGTTCGGGTCCACCCGCACGGAGAACTCGAGGTTCTTCTCCGCGGTCAGGGGCAGGCAGAGCGTCTCGACGTAGCGGACCAGCTCGTCCAGCCGGACCGGGTCCTCGTGCAGCGTCATGTGGCCCGCCTCGACCTTGGTGAGGTCGAGGATGTCGTTGATGAGCTGCAGCAGGTCGGAGCCGGACGAGTGGATCGTGCGGGCGAACTCGACCTGCTTGGGGTTGAGGTTGCCGTCGAGGTTGTCGGCCAGCAGCTTCGCGAGGATCAGCAGCGAGTTCAGCGGCGTGCGGAGCTCGTGGGACATGTTCGCCATGAACTCGGACTTGTACTTCGACGCCGTCTGCAGCTGCCGGGCGCGGTCCTCCAGTTCCTCGGAACCGGCCCTCAGCTCCGTCGTGAGGCGCTGGGACTCGACCAGAAGGGCGTCGGTGCGGGAGTTGGCCAGCAGCGTGTTCACGTTGACGCCGATGGCCTCCTTGAGCTGGTCCAGGAGGTCGAGGTGGACGTCGGAGAACTCGTTGAGCGACGCCAGCTCGATCACGCCCAGGGTCTCGCCCTGGAACAGGACCGGCAGGATCACGAGGTTCACCGGCGCCGACTCGCCCAGCGCGGACGAGACCGTGAGGTAGCCGCCGGGGACCTTCTCGACCAGGATCGTCTTCTTCTCCAGCGCCGACTGGCCGACCAGCGACTCGCCCATGGCCACGCGGGTCATGCGGGCCGCGTCCAGGCGGAAGCCGTAGGTCGCGGTGAGCTCCAGCGACTGCTTGGAGTCGTCCTCCTCGATCTGGAAGAACGCGCCGTGGTGGGCGCTGACCAGCGGCGTCAGCTCGCTCATGATCAACGACGCCAGCGCGCGCAGGTCGCGGTGGCCCTGCATCAGGCCGGACAGGCGAGCCAGGTTGGTCTTGAGCCAGTACTGCTCGCGGTTGGCCCGCGTCGTCTCCTTCAGGTTCGCGATCATCTGGTTGACGTTGTCCTTGAGCTCGGCGAGCTCCCCGGACGCGTCGACGGTGATCTGCCTGGTCAGGTCGCCCGCGGTCACGGCCGTGGCGACCGCGGCGATGGCGCGGACCTGGGTGGTGAGGTTCGAGGCGAGCTGGTTGACGTTGTCGGTCAGCTTCGACCACGTGCCGGCCACGCCGTCGACCTCGGCCTGACCACCGAGCTTGCCCTCGGTGCCGACCTCGCGGGCCACGCGGGTGACCTCGTCGGCGAACGACGAGAGCTGGTCGACCATCGTGTTGATCGTGGTCTTGAGCTCCAGGATCTCGCCGCGCGCCGAGACGTCGATCTTCTTCGTCAGGTCGCCCTGCGCCACGGCCGTGGTGACCTGGGCGATGTTGCGGACCTGGTTCGTCAGGTTGTCCGCCATGAAGTTCACCGAGTCGGTGAGGTCCTTCCACGTGCCGGCCACGCCGGACACGCGCGCCTGACCGCCCAGGATGCCCTCGGTGCCGACCTCGCGGGCGACACGGGTGACCTCGTCACCGAACGCGCGCAGCGTGTCGACCATGCCGTTCAGGGTGTCGGCGAGGGTCGCGACCTCGCCCTTCGCCTCGACGGTGATCTTCTTCGAGAGGTCGCCGTTCGCGACGGCGGTGGCGACGGCGGCGATGTTGCGGACCTGGTCGGTCAGGTTGTCCGCCATCAGGTTGACGTTGTCGGTCAGGTCCTTCCACGTGCCGGCGACGCCCTGCACGCGGGCCTGACCGCCCAGACGGCCGTCGGTGCCGACCTCGCGGGCGACACGCGTGACCTCCTCGGCGAAGCTCGACAGCTGGTCCACCATCGTGTTCAAAGTGGACTTCAGCTCGAGGATCTCGCCGCGCGCGTCGACCGTGATCTTCTGCGACAGGTCGCCGTTCGCGACGGCCGTGGCGACGTGCGCGATGTTGCGGACCTGGTTGGTCAGGTTGTTCGCCATGAAGTTGACGTTGTCGGTCAGGTCGCGCCAGGTGCCGGCCACGCCCGGCACGGTCGCCTGACCGCCCAGCCTGCCCTCGGTGCCGACCTCGCGGGCCACGCGCGTGGCCTCGTCGGCGAACGACGAGAGCTGGTCGACCATCGTGTTGATCGTGGTCTTCAGTTCGAGGATCTCGCCGCGGGCGTCGATCGTGATCTTCTGCGTGAGGTCGCCGCGCGCGATGGCCGTGGTGACCGAGGCGATGTTGCGGACCTGGGTCGTCAGGTTGTTCGCCATGACGTTCACCGACTCGGTGAGGTCGCGCCACGTGCCCGCGACGCCCGGCACCTGCGCCTGACCGCCGAGGCGGCCGTCCGAGCCGACCTCGCGGGCGACACGGGTGACCTCGTCGCCGAAGCTCGACAGCTGGTCGACCATCGTGTTGATCGTGGTCTTGAGCTCGAGGATCTCGCCGCGCGCGTCGACGGTGATCTTCTGGGTCAGGTCGCCGAGCGCCACCGCGGTCGTGACCTGGGCGATGTTGCGGACCTGGGTCGTCAGGTTGTCCGCCATGAAGTTCACGTTGTCGGTCAGGTCGCGCCAGGTGCCGGCGACACCGGGGACCTTCGCCTGACCACCGAGCTTGCCGTCGGTGCCGACCTCGCGGGCCACACGCGTGACCTCGTCCGCGAACGAGGAGAGCTGGTCGACCATCGTGTTCAGGGTGTTCTTGAGCTCCAGCATCTCGCCGGAGACGTCCACCGTGATCTTCTGCGTCAGGTCGCCGTTCGCCACGGCTGTCGCGACCTGGGCGATGTTGCGGACCTGGTTGGTCAGGTTGTTCGCCATCGAGTTGACGTTGTCGGTCAGGTCGCGCCAGGTGCCTGCGACGCCGGGGACCTTCGCCTGACCGCCCAGGCGGCCGTCGGTGCCGACCTCGCGGGCCACACGGGTGACCTCGTCGGCGAAGCTCGACAGCTGGTCGACCAGGCCGTTCACCGTCGAGCCGAGCGTCGCGAACTCACCGCGCAGCGTCTGGTCCGACATGCGCTTGGTCAGGTCGCCCTCGGCGACGGCGGCGAGCACGCGGCTCAGCTCGCTCGTCGGCCGCATCAGGTCCTCGACCAGGCCGTTCACCGAGTCGGCGATCAGCGACCAGCCCCCGGCGGTGCCCGCGGGCGCCACCCGTTCGGTCAGCCTGCCCTCCTGGCCGACGGCCTGGCGGACCCGGCCCAGCTCACCGGCCAGCCACTGGTTGCGTTCGGCGATCTCGTTGAACACGTCGGCGAGCGCCGAGACAGGCCCGTTCCCCGGCACGACGAGCCTGCGGCGGAAGTTGCCGTCCCGCAGGTCTCTCATGGCGGAGAGAACCCGTTCGAGGGTCGCGTCCGTCTCTTCGTTGGCCGTGGTCACTCCAAGCCTCCGTGCCTCGGTGGTCGCAGCCAAGCCTGCCACGTTAGGTTGGGAGCGAGGTAACTTGATGCCGCGATGCACGCCAACTACCCGCAGGAGGCCGTGATGATTCGGCCGAGCGCGCTGGCCGGAAGCGGATGAGCAGCGCCGTGGGCATCGACCTCGACGGCTGGCAGCGCCTGGTGGACGGGCTGCGCGAAGCCGTCTTCGTCGTGGATGCCGCCGGAGTGGTGCGCGTGCGCAACGCCGCGGCCGCGGACCGGTTCCCCCGCCTGGGTGTCGGCGGGAAGTTCGACGTGCACGTCGCGGGCCGCCAGCACGACCTCGGCGATGGCTGGAGTGCCTGGTACTTCACGGACTCCACGTTCGACCACGCCCATCTGCGGCTCGCGGGCGGCGTGTCGCGCGAACTGACGCTGAAGACGATCGTGCAGATCGCGGCGGAACTGCTGGGTGAGCACTGCGTCGCCGTGGTGCCCGCGACACGTGACCGGCTCGAGTGGTGGCGGTGCGACGGCGGCGAACCGACGGTCACGCGCACGCCCCGCAGGGCGTCGGAGATCTCGGAGGTGCTGACCGGCACGTCGACGCTGACCAGGATCACCTCTTTGGGTGAGGGCAGCTGGGGCGTGCCGGAGGACTTCGGCTGCGCGCTGGCCGTGCCGCTGGGCGTCGGCGGGGCGCTGGTCGTGGTGCGCAAGGGCGAGTTCGCGCCGAACGACGTCGAGCGCGTGCGGCTGTTCGGCAAGCACGCGGCCGTGGCGCTGGAGTCGTCGTCGAAGCTGACCGAGCAGCAGCGGACCATCGAGGTGCTGCGGTCGGCCCTGCTGCCGTTGCCGCTGCCCGAGGTGCGCGGTGTGACGTTGGCCTCGGTGTTCATCCCGGCCCACCAGCGGGCACTCGTCGGCGGCGACTTCTACGACGTGCACCCGCGCACGGACGGCTCGGCGACGTTCGTGCTGGGCGACGTCTGCGGCCACGGGCTGGAGGCCGCGGTCCACAGTGGACGTGTGCGGCAGTCGCTGCAGGCGCTCTCGCTGGTCGAGACGAACCCGGTGCGGCTGCTGCACCTGCTGAACACGTCGTTGCGCGCCACCGGCTCGAAGCTCTTCACCACCCTCGTCGTCGGCGAGCTCGTGCCGCTGGCGGACGGGGGAGTGCGGCTGTCGCTCGCGTCCGGCGGCCACCCCGCGCCGCTGGTGCTGCGGGCGGACGGCACCGTGGACGAGGTGGGCGCGACGGGGGCGATCGTCGGAATCCTGGCGGACGTCCGGTTCTCCGGCGAGCAGGTGACGCTCGCGCCGGGCGACACGCTGGTGCTCTACAGCGACGGGTTCACCGAGGCCCGCGCGCACACGAACCGCACGGAGCTGTTCGGCGAACAGCGCCTGCGGGCGGTGCTCAAGGAGTGCAAGGGGCTGTCGTCGGAGGAGATCGCCCGGCACTGCGAGGCGGCCGTGCTGAAGTGGCTCGACCGCGACGACCACGACGACCTGGCGTTGCTGGCCGTCCAGGCGGTGTGAACGAATTTCCCGTGACAAGGGTTCATCTGCCGTTCGTTTGCCACGACAGGTCGACCGGCTGAGATCGGCGCATGGCCCACTCCCACGATCACCCGCACGGTGATCACACGCACCACCACCACGAGGTCGAGCCCGTCGAAGGCAGCTGGCTCGACCCCGGGGACGACCGCCCGTCGTCGGTCGAGCGCCGCAAGTTCCTGGCGGGCCTGGGCATCGCGGCCGGAGCGGCCGGCGCCGTCGCGGCCGGCACCGGCACCGCCCGGGCGCACGTCCCGGTCAACCCGTGGGGCGGCGGTGAGCGCTGGTACGCGGGCGACCACCACATCCACACCCAGTACTCCGACGACGGCCAGTACACGATCGCGCAGCAGGTCGGGAAGGCGCACGAGTTCGGCCTCGACTGGGTGGTGATCACCGACCACGGCGGGGTCGCGCACCAGAAGTTCTCGATCGACCAGATCACGCCGGACATCGAGAAGGTCCGCCGGTCGCAGCGTGACGTGCTGGTCTACCAGGGCCTCGAGTGGAACATCCCCGGCGCCGAGCACGCCACCGTGTTCCTGCCGCCCGGCAGGCACACCGTCGACATCCTCAAGGCGTTCGAGCTGTCCTACGACGGCCGGATCGCGAACAACTCGGAGCCGCTCGCCCTCGCCGCGCTGCGGTACCTGGAGGCGCAGGTCCTCTCGGGACGGACCGAGATCGCGCTGATGTTCGCGAACCACCCGTCCCGGCGCGGTGTCGACAGCCCGCACGAGATCCGCGGCTGGCGTGACGCGGCTCCCGGCGTGGCGGTCGGCATGGAGGGCGCGCCCGGCCACCAGGCCGCCGGCACGCCGAAGTCCGCGGGCGGCTCCGGCCGTGCGCGCGGCTACTACGACACGGCCGCCCCGCTGCCGGAGTCGTTCCAGGCCTATCCGCCGGAGTCCTACCGCACGCACGGCGGGTTCGACTGGATGACCGCGAAGGTCGGCGGCCTGTGGGACTCGCTGCTCGCCGAGGGCCGTCCGTGGTGGATCACCGCGAACTCGGACGTGCACCAGGTCTTCAACGACACGCTCACGCCCGGCAGGCAGGACTACGCCACCACCGGGTCGAAGGGCGCGCCGATCGACTCGGGTGTCAAGCAGACCACCTACGGCGACTTCTTCCCCGGCCAGTACGGCGCGAACGTCGTCGGCTCGCGGTCGAAGTCCTATGTGGACGTCATGCGCGGCCTGCAGGCCGGCAAGGTCCTGACCGTGCACGGCCACCTGATCAACGGCCTGGAGCTGCGCGTGCGCTCGCGCGACGACCTGCGTGGCGTGACGCTGGGAGGGCGGACGTTCGTGCGCAGAGGCGGTGACGTCGAGGTCACCATCGAGATCGACCGCACGACCGGCCCGAACTTCTCGGGCGCCACGCCCGTGCTGGCCAAGGTCGACCTGATCTCGGGACCGGTGACCGGCCCGTCCGCCGACCGCGACCTGTTCGTGGCGCCGGAGACGACCGTCGCGAAGACGTTCGAGGTGCCGCGCAAGGGCAAGATCCGGTTCACGCACACGTTCGCGAACGTCGAGCGGTCGTTCTACCTGCGGCTGCGGGGCAGCGACGGCAAGCGGCTCACGTCGTCGGGTGACCCGATGATCGACGAGATCGCGAACTCGGACCCGTGGCAGGACCTCTGGTTCTACGCCAACCCGGTGTTCGTGGACGTGATCTGAGCCCACCGCGCCAGCAGGTCGGGCTCGTGTCCGTGAACCGCGAGCCCGACCGGCTACAGGGGCTGCTGGTGCCGCTCGTCAGCCCGTCGGCGCAGCGGATCCGATGACCGACAGCAGTTGCAGCTTCTCGTAGCTCTCGCTGCCCGGCGTGGCGGTGTAGACCAGCAGGAAGTGGGACTGGTCGGGGTCGAGCAACGTCTGGCACTGCAGCTCCAGCGCGCCGACCTCGGGGTGCACGTAGCGCTTGAACTCCTTGGGGCGCAGGCCGATCTCCTGCCTGTCCCAGACGGCCCGGAACTCCTCGCTGCCGGCGAGCAGGAGGTCGGTGTAGTGGGCCGCGCGGGAACCGGGACCGTGCCGGGTCAGCGCCTCGCGCAGGCCCGAGGCGAACATGCGGCCGAGGAACTCGTGGTCGGCGGGTTCGTAGAGCCTGCGCGCCGACGGGTCGGTGAACCAGCGGTAGCCGAGGCTGCGGGCCGGGCCGGTGTGACGGCTCGAGTCGCCGGTGAGCGCGATGCCGAGCGCGGTCTGGCGCAGGGTCTCGCCCAGTTCGGTGACGATCTCGGCCGGGGTGTCGTGCAGGCGGTCGAAGATCCGCGCGAGACCGGGGCTGACGTGCTCGCTGAGGGCGCCGCGGGCGGGTGCCCCGTGGCCCGCGAGCCGGAACAGGTGGTCGCGTTCGTCGAGCGACAGGTGCAGGCCCTGGGCGATCGAGGCGATCATCTGCTCGGACGGGTGCGGGCCGCGTTCCTGTTCGAGACGCGCGTAGTAGTCGGTGGACATGTTGCAGCGGGCGGCGACCTCCTCGCGGCGCAGGCCGTTGGTGCGCCGCCGCGGTCCGCGGCGCAGACCGATGTCCTCGGGCTGCAAGGCCTCCCTGCGGTGCCGCAGGAACGCGGCCAGACCGGCTCGGTCGATCGCCACGGCGGCCTCCTCTCGTCTGCCCCATTTCTAACGCGCGCGCGGCGCCGTAGCCACGGATCATCAGGTCCTGGATGCGCTCCGGCCGTCCGTCCATCGTGGAGGAGACACCACGACGAAACAGGGGAGTGCACGATGAGCAGGAAGTTCGACGTCGAGATCCCGGACCTGTCCGGTCAGCGAGCCGTCGTCACCGGCGCCAGTGACGGGGTCGGGCTCGGCATCGCGGGACGGCTCGCGGCGGCCGGGGCCGAGGTCCTCATGCCGGTCCGCAACCAGCGCAAGGGCGAGGCGGCGATCGCGGCCATCCGCCGGCAGACCCCTGGCGCGACCGTGTCGCTGCGCTCGCTCGACCTCTCCTCGCTGGCCTCGGTGGACGCGCTGACCTCGGGGTTGCTGGAGGAGGGCAGGCCGGTGCACATCCTGATCAACAACGCGGGCGTCATGACCCCGCCGGAACGGCAGACGACCGCGGACGGGTTCGAGCTGCAGTTCGGCACCAACCACCTCGGCCACTTCGCCCTCGTGCTGGGGCTCCTGCCGTTGCTCGAGGCCGGCCGTGCTCGCGTGACCAGCCAGATCAGCATCGCCGCCAACCAGAACGCCATCAACTGGGACGACCTGAACTGGGAGCGCTCGTACAGCGGCGGCAAGGCCTACAGCCAGTCGAAGATCGCGTTCGGCCTGTTCGGGCTCGAGCTCGCGCGGCGCAGCGAGGCGGGCGGCTGGGGCATCACCAGCACCCTGTGCCACCCCGGGGTGGCGCCCACGAACCTGCTGGCCGCCCGTCCCGAGGTCGGTCGCGCCTCGGACACCCTCGGCGTTCGCGCGATCAGGGTCCTGTCGGCCGTGGGAGTCCTCGGCACGGTCGAGTCCGCCCAGCTGCCGGCCCTGCTCGCCGCGACGGCACCGGACCCGGCCCCGTTCTACGGCCCGAGCCGCGTCGCCCACCTGAGCGGACCGCCCGCCGAGCAGGCGCTCTACAGCCGCCTGCGCGACGTCGAGGAGGCCCGGCGCGTGTGGGAGGTGTCGGAGGAGCTGGTGGCTAGCGGACTCCGTGCGGGCGGAACTGGACGCTGATCCGCGGACCGACCACAGTGGACGTCTTCGGGATCGCGTGCTCCCAGGTGCGCTGGCACGAGCCGCCCATCACGAGCAGGTCCCCGTGCCCCAGCGCGTACTTGTGGGTCTCTCCGCCCCCGCGCGGCCGCAGCAGCAGGGCGCGGGGCGTGCCGACGGACAGGATCGCGACCATCGTGTCCTCGGTCTGGCCGCGGCCGATCGTGTCGCCGTGCCACGCGACGCTGTCCTTGCCGTCGCGGTAGTAGCAGAGCCCGGCGGTCGTGAACGGTTCGTTCAGCTCGGCCAGGTAGTGCCTGCTGAGGTCTTCCCGGGCCGTGGTGAGGACGTCGAACGGCAGGGCGCCCGCGTAGAAGCAGAGCAGGCGCGGCACGTCGACCACGGTGTCGTACATCTGGCGGCGTTCGGCCCGCCACGGCACCTCGGCGACGAGCTGGTCGAACACCGCGTCGGCGCCCGCGAGCCAGCCCGGCTGGACGTCGATCCACGCGCCGTGGGCCAGTTCGGTGCGGCGCGGGGCGAGCGGGGCCAGCTCCGGCTCCGCCTCAAGATCGAAGAGGGATCCCTGGCGCATGGCCGCAGCCTAATCGAACACGTGTTCTACGGCGACCCGCGGCGGTCGATGACGGACAATGGTGGCATGACTGGGGACGAGGAAGAGCACGCGCAGACGGGCGAGCACGTCACGCACGTCGTGCGCGGCAAGGTGCACGGAACGGTGGTGCAGGTGGGGAGCGTGGACGGTGACCTCGTCTTCCCTGCTCCCAAGGTCAGCAGGGACTAGGTGCTGTCCTGCAAGTCTCGTCGGGCGACAGTGGCGGCCGAGGGACCCGGAGGCGGCACCGCCGCAACGCCCGAATACGCCCGATGAGGGCGTCGCGGCGGCACCGCCTCCGGGTCTCTCGCCCGCGCCTTTCACCGAACGAACTTGCAGGACAGCGCCTAGGGCTTCAGCACGGCCCACACGGCGTCCGCGACGAGCTCCCGCGCCTGGGTCAGGTCGAAGACCCCGAGCAGGAACCGGCGCACCGACTCGTGCGCCGGCCCCATGGCCACGGGCTCCAGCGCCCACGGCGGCACCGTGCGCAGCTCGCCGGCCGCCATCCGGTCGAGGAACCACGCCAGCACCGGTGCGAACTCCGCCATCTTGGCCGCGGGGTCGGCGTGGTCCGGTGCGGCGTAGAGGAAACGTGCCCGGCTGGGGTTCGCGATGACCCAGTCGAGGTAGCTCAGCGTCAGGCCGCGCACGCCCTCGGAGGCCGAGTCGGTGCGCAGCGCGGGCAGCATCGCGGCGACGCAGCGGCCGTAGCTGTCGGCGTAGAGCTGCGCGAACACGCCCCCGCGGCTGCCGAAGTGGTGGTAGATGCTGCCGTTCGACATGCCCGACCGCTCGGTCAGGGCCGCGATCGTGACGGCGTCGAGGCCGCCTTCCTCGACGAGCTTCAGCGCCGCGTCGAGGAGAGACTGTCGTCGGTCGGGCATGAGGGTTAGAGTACCGCTCTGGAGCGACGCTCCAGAGAAGGGGAGAAGCAATGGCGCTGTCGATTCCCGGCCTGCTGCGCGACCGTGTCGCCCGCACGCCCGACGCCGAGGCGATGCGGTACCGCGACGGCGGTGGCTGGGTCTCGCTCACGTGGTCCGAGCTGCAGGAACGGGTGGCGGCGGAGGCGTTCGGGCTGGCCGGGGCCGGTCTGCGCAAGGGCGACCGCGTGGCGTTGATGGGCCGCACGAGCATCGAGTGGATCGTCACCGACCTCGCCGTGCTCGCCGCCGGGGGCGCCACCACCACGATCTACCCGAACAGCACGGCCGGGGAGGTCGCGCACATCATCGGCGACTCGGGCAGCCGGATCGTGGTCGTGGAGGACGACGAGCACGCCGCGTTGATGCCGGACGGCGTCGAGGTGCTGCGGTTCGGTGCTGTTCCGCGAGGTGAAGGCGACTACGAGGCGTTGATCGGTGACCTCGCGCCGGACGACCTGGCGACGTTGATCTACACCTCGGGCACGACCGGCACGCCCAAGGGTGTCGAGCTCACCCACGAGAACTGGCTCACGACGGCGGAAGCCGTTGCGTCCCTGGGCATTCTGCAGCCGACGGACCTGCACTTCCTGTGGCTGCCGCTCTCGCACGCGTTCGGCAAGGTGCTGACGATGGCGATGATCGCCGCGGGCGTGCCGACCGCCGTCGACGGCAGCGTCGAGCGGATCGTGGACAACCTGGGCGAGCTGCGGCCGTCCATCGTCGCCGCCGCACCGCGCATCTTCGAGAAGATCCACGGCCGGATCGTCGCGGGCGCGCGGGAGAAGGGCGGCGTCACCGAGAAGATCTTCCGGTGGGCCGACCGCGAGCACGGCCCGGCGACGCGCTGGCTCGCGGACCGGTTGGTGTATCGCAAGCTGCGCGACAGGGTGGGCGGCCGGATCCGCTACTTCGTGTCGGGCTCGGCGCCGCTCGCCCCGGAGATCGCCGAGTTCTTCGAGCGGGCCGGCATCACGATCCTCGAGGGCTACGGCCTCACCGAGTCGTCCGCGGCGACGTTCTTCAACCGCCCCGGCATGATCAAGATCGGCACGGTCGGCCCACCGATCCCCGGCATGGACGTCAAGATCGCCGACGACGGCGAGGTGCTGCTGCACGGGCCCGGTGTCATGCGCGGCTACCACAACAGGCCGGACGCGACCGCCGAGTCGCTGGTCGACGGCTGGCTGCACACCGGCGACATCGGCGAGCTCGACGACGCCGGCCGGCTGACGATCACCGACCGCAAGAAGGAGCTCATCAAGACCTCGGGCGGCAAGTACGTGGCGCCGACCCGGATCGAGAGCATGATCAACGCGGCGTCGCCGTACATCAGCAACGTGATCGTGCACGGCGACCGCCGCAGGTACTGCGTGGCGCTGGTGACGCTCGACCCGGACACCGCCTCCGGCCTCGCCGACGCCCAGGCCGAGGTCTCCCAGGCCGTCGAGATCGTCAACGCGCAGCTCGCGCGGCACGAGACGATCAAGCGCTTCGCGGTGCTGGAGAACGACTTCAGCGTCGAGGACGGGTTGCTGACCGCGTCGTTGAAGCCGCGCCGCCGCGAGATCGAGAAGCGCTACTCCGACGTGCTGGACGGCCTGTACTAGTGGCGTGACGCAGAACGCGGCGAACCGCCCACCGGCGGAAGTGGTGGGCGGTTCGCTGGACGTCCGGTCAGCGGCGGCCGTGTGGTTCGTCGTCGCGCTCGACCTCGACGCGCTCCTTGCGCACCTGGCCCTTGATCTCCTTCTGCTCGGTGACGGCGTCCTTCTCCAGCCGGACCCGTTCCGTGGCCTCGGTGCGCTTGCGCACCACCGGTTCCTCGCGGTGCAGCGTGACCTCGGCCTGCTCGTCGGCGAACGCCCGGCGCGGTTCGCCCGTCGCGGGCTCGCGGACGACGCGAACCTCCTCGTGCGTGACGGGCACGGTGATGTTGCGCTGCTCGGTGACGGTGTGCTTGACGAGCCGCACCCGGCCCGTCTCGACGCTGCGGGTGCCGACGTCGAGCTTCTCCTCGGAGAGCGTGACCTCCGCCGCGTCACCCTCGCCGCGCATGCCGGCCTTGTCCCGCACACCGGCCTTGTCCCGCGTACCGGCTTCGTTCCGCATGCCGGCCTCGTTGCGCATGCCGGCGCGCTTGGAGTCCTGCCTGCCGTCGAGACGGTCGTGCTCGCCGGTCTTGGCGTGCGGGATCATCCCGTAGTGCCGGTAGAGCGCTTCCTGCTCCTCGTCCGACATGTGGTCGTCCTTGGTGTGCACGCTCGGCGAGTCCTTCACCTGCTCCTTGGAGACCGGGACGGTGATCCCGCCGCCCGCCACCTCGCCCTGCTGGATCGGGACGAAGCTCTCCTTCATTCCGAAGAGTCCGGTGTGGACCTCGGCCCACATCGGCTTGCCGGTGCCGTCCTCGAGCCAGACCCGTTTGACCGACCCGATCTTCTCGCCCCGGTTGTCGATCACGTCGCAGTCGTACAGAGCCTCAACGTGCGTCTGGTCGATCATCGTGCCGTCCCTCCGCGTTTGCCTTGGTTGCCTGCCACCGCGAGGTACCCGCCACTGTGGACTTAATCGCGAGGGCCCACCGACCGGGTGACCGCGCGCGCGTGGCGGTTCAGCCGACCGGGGGACGTCACCACGGGATGACGCCGTCGTCGTCGAAGAAGCCGCCGCGTGGTCCGTCGTCGGGCAGGGTGGCGAGCCGGACCGCGATCACGGCACCCTGCTCAGGCGTGCGCGTCGAGGCGTGGCCGGTGAAGTCGGTGGCGACGTAGCCGGGGCAGCACGCGTTGATGACGACGTTCGTGCCGTCGAACGCCCGCGCGTACTGGACGGTGATGCTGTTGAGCATCGACTTCGACGGCGCGTACGCGGCCATGACCGGGCCGGTGCGCAACGCCAGCGAGCCCATGTTGCTCGACACGTTCACGATGCGCGGCGACGGTGCCTGGCGCAGCACGGGGAGAAGCGCGTTCGTGACGCGGACGACCCCGAACACGTTGGTGTCGAGGACGGTCCGGATCGTGCCGAGGTCGATCGTGGTGGGGTCCTGGGGCGCCGCCCCGCCGACGCCGGCGTTGTTGACGAGCACGTCGAGCCGGTCGATCGACGCGGCGGCCCGCGCGACGCTGTCGTCGGAGGTGACGTCCAGCGCGACGCCGAACGCGTCGATCCCCTTGGCGCGCAGGCGTTCGACGGCGTCCTTGCGGCGGACGTCGTCCCGCGCGCCCACCCCGACCGTGAAGCCGAGCGCGCCGAGGCCCTCCGCGACGGCGAAGCCGATTCCCTTGTTGGCGCCGGTGACCAGCGCGGTCTTCTTGTCTTTCACGAGGTCCATGCTCGGCGGCCGCGGACGGGGTGTCCAAGATCGATTCAGTGCGCCCTGATACCCCACAGGTATTAGGCTCGGACCGTGGACCTGGAAACCCGTGAACTGCGGTACTTCGTCGCCGTCGCGGAGGAGCTCCACTTCGGACGCGCGGCGGCACGGCTCGGCATCGCCCAGCCACCTCTCTCGCGGGCGATCCACCAGCTGGAACGGCGGCTCGGCATCCGGCTGCTCGACCGCGACCGTCGTGGCGCGGCGCTCACCGAGGCCGGCCGGGTGCTGCTGCGGGAGGCCCGATCGGCTCTGGCCGCGGTCGAGGCGGCCGCCCACCGGACCCGCAGGGCAGGCGACCCCGACCGGCCGCTGGTGCTCGTGACGAAGGCGGGCGCGTCCCACGAGCTGCTGCGCGCGTTGCTCGACGCGGTGAGCGACCCGGTCGAGGTGCTGCTGTGCGAGGTGGGGGAGCAGGCGCACCGGCTGCGGGACGGCCAGGCCGACGTGGCGATCATGCACCGGCCCTACGACGACCTCGCCGGGTTCGAGACCCAGGACCTGCATGTCGAGGGCCAGGTCGCGATCGTGCCCGCCGCGCACCCGCTGGCCGAGCGCGAGAGCGTCACGCTGGCCGAGGTCAGCGACGTGCCGGGCCTGCCGATCGCCCGCTGGCCCCGGCTCGACGGCACCTACCCCGACGGCCCCGGGCCCGAGGTGCGCACCCAGTCGCAGCTCGCCCAGCTCGTGGCGCTCGGCCTGACCCTGCTCGTCATCCCCGCGTCCAGCCGCGCGTGGCAGTGGCCGGAACACGTCGCCGTGCCCGTCGTCGACGCGCCGGACGTCACGACACTGCTCGCCTGGCCGCCGGGCGCTCCCGTCACCTCGCTGGTGCGCTCGGCGGCCAGTCTCCGCTTCTAGGCCCTGCAGGTCTCGTCCGCGACAGTCGCGGCCGAGGGCCGCGGAGGCGGCACCGCCCTCCGGTATGAGGACGTCGCGGCGGCACCCCTCCGAGTCTCTCGACCGTGACTCTCATCGAACAGACTTGCAGGACAGGGCTAGTCGCAGACGGCTCCGCGCGAGGCCGAGCCGACCAGCTTGGCGTACTTGGCGAGCACGCCGCGTTCGTAGCGGGGAGGCAACGGCGCCCAGCCCTCCTTGCGGCTCTCCAGGTCGGCGTCCACGTCGAGCGTGCCCTCGGCGACGTTCAGCGTGATCTGGTCGCCGTCGCGCACGAACGCGATGGGCCCGCCGTCGACCGCCTCCGGCGCCACGTGCCCGACGCACAGGCCCGTCGTGCCGCCGGAGAACCGGCCGTCGGTGAGCAGCAGGACGTCCTTGCCGAGGCCCGCGCCCTTGATCGCCGCGGTGATCGCGAGCATCTCGCGCATCCCCGGCCCGCCCTTGGGGCCCTCGTAGCGGATGACCACGACGTCGCCCGCGGTGATGGTGCCGTCCTCCAGGGCGTCCATCGCGGCGCGTTCGCGGTCGAACACGCGGGCCGTGCCGGTGAAGACGTCGGAGTCGAAGCCCGCGGACTTGACCACGGCACCCTCCGGCGCGAGCGAGCCCTTGAGGATCGTGATGCCGCCGGTGTGGTGGATGGGCTTGTCGAGCGCGCGCAGCACCAGCCCGTCCGGGTCGGGCGGGGCGATGTCGGCGAGGTTCTCCGCGACCGTGCGGCCGGTGACGGTGAGGCAGTCGCCGTGCAGCAGACCGGCGTCCAGCAGCGCCTTCATCACCACGGGCACACCACCGATGCGGTCGACGTCCGTCATCACGTGCCGGCCGAACGGCTTCACGTCCGCGAGGTGCGGCACGCGCGACCCGATGCGGCTGAAGTCGTCGAGGCTCAGCTCCACCCCTGCCTCGTGCGCGATGGCCAGCAGGTGCAGCACCGCGTTGGTGGACCCGCCGAACGCCATGACGACGGCGATGGCGTTCTCGAACGCCTCACGCGTCATGATCTGCCGTGCCGTGATGCCCTTCCTGAGCATCTCGACCACGGCCTGCCCGGACCGGCGCGCGAACCCGTCCCGGCGGCGGTCGGTGGCCGGGGGAGCGGCACTGCCGGGCAACGACATGCCCAGGGCCTCGGCCGCGCTCGCCATGGTGTTCGCGGTGTACATGCCGCCGCACGCGCCCTCGCCGGGGCAGATGGCGCGTTCGATGAGGTCGACGTCCGCGCGGCTCATCAGCCCGCGTGCGCAGGCCCCGACGGCCTCGAACGCGTCGATGATCGTGACTTCCTTCTCGGTGCCGTCGGACAGCGTGACCCGCCCCGGCAGGATCGACCCGGCGTAGAGGAACACGCTGGCCAGGTCGAGGCGGGCCGCCGCCATCAGCATGCCGGGCAGCGACTTGTCGCACCCCGCGAGCAACACCGACCCGTCGAGCCGCTCGGCCATCATGACGGTCTCGACGCTGTCCGCGATCACCTCGCGCGAGACCAGCGAGAAGTGCATGCCCTCGTGGCCCATGGAGATGCCGTCCGACACCGAGATGGTGCCGAACTCCAGCGGATACCCGCCCGCCGCGTGCACCCCGTCCTTGGAGGCCTTCGCCAGGCGGTCGAGGGGCAGGTTGCAGGGCGTGATCTCGTTCCACGACGAGGCGACGCCGATCTGCGGCTTCTCCCAGTCCTCGTCACCCATGCCGACGGCCCGGAGCATGCCGCGCGCGGCGGTGCGCTCCAGGCCGTCGGTCACGTCGCGGCTGCGTGGCTTCACGTCCGGTGTCTCGGTCATGAGGGCACGCTAGTGCCGCGGGCCGAAATTTGCCGTGACGATTCGCGATCCACCCCGCTGAGCGTGAATCGGCTCGTCCGACCTCGGTCCGCGGCACCAGGTCGCTTCTAGCTGGGGTTGGCTGCGTGAGTCAGCGTCTCCCAGGCGATGAACAGGTTGTCAGTCCCGTGTGGACGCTTCGACTCCGTGTAGAGCTTGGTGTTCGCCATCGCGATCCCCAACCGCGTGTTCAGGGCGTTGAAGCTGACCTCCGGCGTCGGCCCGAGCTCACGGGAGTAGCTCCCGCCGCACAGCCACGACGGCACCGGTTCGCCGTTCTGGTACTTGGTGTGCAGGCCCCACGCGTGCCGCATGCGGTCCTTGATCTCACCCCAGATGTCCTGGCCCTGGATCCGCGCGGTCTCGGCGAGGTGCGAGGCGGCACTCAGTCCGTAGGCCGTGTGGGCGAAGTCCCGGCAGGTCTCCTGGGTGAGGCCGTCGACGAACGTGGACTGGTTGTGCCAGTAAGAGATGATCTCGGCCCTGGTGTCGATGCCGCTGCCCGGCGGCGTCTTCGGCAGCGCGCCGTCGGTGGTCAGGTAGATGAACGCCTGGATGCGCGTCCGGAAGATGCTCACGGCCTTGTCGTAGGCGGCCTTGTCCTCCAGGAAGACGGCGATGCCGATCGACGCCTCCATCATGCTGAGCTCCCAGTTGCCGTTGGTGTTCGCACGGCCGTTCTGGATCTCGGGCAGGTAGACGGTGCGCAGCATCGTGGCGAACCGGGCGCTGTTGGGCCAGGTGCCGTAGACGTGCTTCATGATCTCGGCGGCCTTGGGCCAGCTGCTGGCCGACCACGCGGTCTGCAGCGGGGCGTTCGAGTTGGTGTGGTCGCGGATCGTGTTCGACCAGGCGTCCATGATCTGGATCGCCTTGGTCGCGTACCTGGTGTCGCGGGTGACGTACCAGGCCAGGGAGAGGGTGTAGGCGGCGAGCGCGTCCTCGCGTTCGTCGGTGCAGCCGTTGTTGGGGTTGCTGACGGGACCGCACTCGACGACGGCGCGGGGTTTCGGCGTGCGGTTCAGGTCGGCGTACTTCGACGCCATCATGCGGTCGTAGGCGGTCTTCCACGGCTGAGCGCCCGCCAGGACCTTGGTGCGCATGAAGTCCAGCTGTGGCCGGGAGACCACGACTCCGGGGTGGACGAACGTCGCCGGCGCCGCTTGGGCTGGGCCGGTGACCGGGACCAGAAGGGATGCGATCAGTGCGATCAGCACCGTGCAGGAGCGGGTGACCATGCGGTCAGTGTTAGTGGTCTATACCTTTGTGGTCAATCATTCCGGAACAAGGTTCACGGTGGTGAACCGGTTCATCGTTGTGAACCGGAGAATGGGCTCATGAGCTCCACTCGCTGGGTAGACCTCGACATGGACACGAACGACGACTGGTTGTACGTCGTGGTCGAGATGAAGACCGGGGTCCGCTACCGGCTGCAGTACGGCGGAACCGCCTGCCGGCAGGGTGAGGTGCAGGGATACCTCGTCCCGCTGGCGAGTCCGGACGAGCTGAGCGCGTTGCGCGACCTGTTCGAGAACGTGTACGGCGGCGCCGGGAAGTGGGGCCACGACTGGCCGGAGGCCGATCTGGCCAGGCTGCGCGAGATCGTCGAGGCCGTCCGGGACCGGACGGCGGGCGCGGCTGGTGCGGAGCACGTCCGGCTGCGGCTCGACGAGAGCCGGATGCACAGTGCCGACGAGGCGTGGATCCCGGTGATCACGGCGGACGGCCCGGGCGTCCTGTTGTGGCCCAACTCGGACTGATGCTCCACTGTGGACAGCGAGAGGCCCCGGTGCGCGGGAGGTGCACCGGGGCCTTTCACGTCACTCGGTCAGAGCGTCACTCGCGGCACTTCTTGCCGGTGTTCACGCAGTTGACGAGACGGTTCATGATCTTCTGCGACATCACGTTGGCGAAGTCGTCGTGGTCGGTGAGCGGGTTGTGCTCCTCCTCCGGGAAGGAGTCGACCAGGTAGCGACCTTCCTGCTGGACGTCCAGCGGGATGTTGTAGGTCAGCGAGATGCGCAGCTGCGGCACGGCCTTGAAGCCCTGCTTGCACTTGCCGTTGGCGTCGGGGAACACGATGTGGTCGCGGTGGTTCGCGGAGTCGATGTTCTTGCCGTCCCAGCAGCTCGGGAAGTCGTGCACGCGCTTGACCTTCGCGCCCTGCGGGCAGATCGGGTACTTGTCCATCAGGACCTTGTCCTCGAAGCCCGTGCAGGTCCAGGACGCCTTGGCGTTCTTCGGGCCGTTCTGGCCGGCCTTGGCGTCGCCGTAGAGCACACGGAGGAACTTGGGCATCGCGGTGACCTTGCCGACGGGCGAGCCGCGGAAGGTCAGGTCGACGACGGCCGGCTGCTGGATCTCGCCCTCGTTGCCCTCGAGCTCGTTCTCGGCGTTCTCCTCGGGGTTGTTCTGGTTCTTCTTGTTCTCGGTGCCCTCGGCCTGGGCGTCGTCGGCGTTCTCGCCGCCGTTGTCGAGGCCTTCCTGGCCCTGGGCCTTGTCCTTCACGGCGCACGCGGCGGCCGGGTTCAGGTCGGGGGCCTGCTGACCCTGGCGGCTGAACGCCAGCATCATGCGGTTGAGGATCGCGGCGCGCTTCTCGCGCGTCGGGCCGACGATGACGTTGTCACGGTCCTGGGCCTTGGTGCCGGCGACCTTCTTCTCGGCCTCCGCGGTCACCTTCTCGATGTTCTCGAGTTCCTTGTCGATCTCCGCCTGGGCTGCGTCCGGCACGTCCTCGGGGAGCAGCGACGCGACGTCCGGGCACTCGAGCTGGGCCGCTTCCTTGGCGGCCTTGTCCTTGTCCTGCTGGGCCTTGTCGTCCTGCTTCGGCGGGGCCTGCTCAGCGGGCTCGGCGGCCTCTTCCGCCTCCTCGTCGACGATGCGGACGACGGGCCAGAAGTAGGCGGACTTGTCGCCGTTCTTGCAGGTGGTTCCGGCGGCCTGCAGCGACTGGTTGTTCGAGTCCGCGTTCGTGGACAGGTTGCCGACGTAGTCGTGCAGGTGCTGGGCACCGTTGCGGACGCCGGGCTGCGCGATGAAGTTGTCCGGGTTGAAGTGCTTGTTCTCGTTGCGCCCGCAGTTCACGGTGAACGTGCCGGTGGTGGCGTTGTTCTGTTGCCTTGGTTTCTTGACGTTCGGCTTCACCTTGGTGATGTCGACGAACAAGCTCTTGTCCGGCCCGTCGGCGAGTGCGGTGCCATCAGAAGAACTGACGGCCACCACCGCGGCACCGCCCGCGACCACGGCCATCGCCGCAGCTGCGGCGGTGAGCCAGATCGTGGATTTCCTACGGTGAATAGCCATTTGCCACCTCGTGGTAGTCAGATAAAACGGCATGGCGAAGCTGACGGCGGAATGGGGCCGCTATCTTCGGAATTGACCTGGGTGTGCTGTTTTTTCTAGTACGAACGAGATTTCCGCCGTGTTTTCTTCGATCGGGATATCATTCGCATCCCCACCAGCGCGAGCGCGAGCACCGCGATGGCGCCGAAGAAGACACCGTTGTTGTCACCGAAGACGCCCTGCTCGGCGGTCCTGGTGAACCTGGTGCCCTCCGGCACGGTCGGGATCACTCCGTCGGTCGGGTTCGCCGTCTGGTCGGCCGCCGCCTGGTCGCCCGTCGCGTCCGGGGTCCCGGTGCTGTCCGCAGCGGGGGGTGGGGGCGCGAGCGGCTGCGGTGTCTCCAGTCCGGCGAAGTCGACCTTGCCGGTCTCCTCGAGCACCTTCATGTGGTCGAAGACGGTGATCATCGCTTGCGTGGAAAGGATGCGGATGAGCTCGTTCTTGGTGCCGGCCCGGATCTGCGCCGCGTAGGCGTAGACCTTGCCGTGGGCCGCGCGGAGCCTGTTGGCGAAGACGACGTCGAACTCGTCGCCGTTCGCCGCGTCCATCTCGGCGAGCCAGCCCTTCTGCTCGTCCGAGGCCTCCGTGGGCAACGTGTGGCCGAGCAGGACGCCCGCCCGGTTCACCACGTTGTCGAGGAGCGTGTGTCCCTCGATGAGGTGCTTGCAGGCCTCTTGGATCTTGGGCTGGTCGGCGCGCTTGGCCTTGCCCTTGTCGCCCGCGGGCTTCTCCCACAGTCCGGCCTGCTTCACCCGGTTCATGAAGTCCCGGTCGGCCGGACCGAGCGGCCCCCACTGCGTCTGGACGACCTCGTCGCCCTTGCCGCCGCTGTCGGGCGGCGGCGTCGAGATGGGGGTGGACGGCGTCGTGGTCGGCTGGCCGACAGCGGTTCCGGTGTTCAGAAGCACCGCCAGCGCACAGCCGGCCATCGCGACCATCAGTCGCGTCGGCTTCGCCAAGTCCAGGGGGAGTCGCACGAACGGGGATACGGCCAGGAATGGGGCTCTGCCTCAGTTCGAGACGTCGCTGTTATCGAAACGTTATCGAAGCGGCCGCAACCCCCGCCGAACTTGGTCCGAATGCCCGACATAAGGTCGTGAGCATGAGCAAGCGTTTTGTGGCGTTGGGGGACTCGTTCACCGAGGGTGTGGGCGACGAAGACGCTGGTCGTCCGAACGGTGTGCGGGGCTGGGCCGATCGCGTCGCCGACGTGCTGGGTGCGGTGGACCCCGAGTTCACCTACGCCAACCTCGCGGTGCGGGGCCGGCTGCTGCCGCAGGTGCTGGGCGAGCAGCTCGAGCGCGCGCTCGCGATGAAGCCCGACCTCGTCTCGCTCTACGCGGGCGGCAACGACCTCATGCGGCCCAAGGTGGACATTGACGCCCTGATGCGCCGATACCGCGCGGCCGTCGCACGGCTCGTGTCCGCGGGCGCGCGCGTAATCCTCTTCACGGGCGTCGACGGTGGTGACGACCCGGTGTTCCGCAAGATGCGTGGCCGCGTGGCCATCTACAACGAACACGTGCGCGCGATCGCCCACGAGCACTCGTGCGTGCTCGTCGACATGTGGAACATGCGCCAGCTGCGTGACCGTCGCATGTGGTCGGCCGACCGGCTGCACCTGAACTCGCTCGGTCACACCGAGGTCGCCATCTCCACGCTGGAGGGCCTGGGCGTCGACCACGCGCTGGAACGGACGCTGCTCGGCGTCGCGCCGCTGCAGGACCGGCGCGTCCGGCGCGCGGAGGACTGGAAGTGGGCCCGAGAGCACGTCGTGCCGTGGGTGATGCGCCGGGTGCGCGGTGAGTCGTCCGGTGACGTGATCCGGCCGCGCCGTCCGGAACTGCTGCCGCCTTCGTAGGTAGAACGTGTTCCTTCACGCGGCCTTCAATAACGACGTGACCACGCTTTAGTGACGGGGTTGCGCGCGATTGTTTGCATGTAGAACGCGTTCTAGAGCTTGCTTGGGTCTGGATGGATGCAGACCCCTAGCGTTCGTTCGCATGCGTCGCAGGACCGCACTGATCGCACTCACGATCTGCGCGTTGCTCGCCGGATGCGGAAGCAGGCTTACCGACGAGCAACGGGCAGCCCTTGTCGTGCCGCAGAGAGGGTCGGCGGGCACCCAGGAAGGTGTGGTGACCGGCGAGGACGGCGCGGTGTCCGAGGGCACCGCGGAACAGCCGGGCGCCGCGAACCCGCAGCAGGCGGACAAGAAACCGAACCCGCCCGGCAGCATCGCGGGCGGCTGCCAGGGCACCGGCGGCGCCACGGACAAGGGCGTCACGGCCGGCGAGATCACGATCGCCAACATCTCCGACATCAGCGGCCCGGTACCCGGCCTCTTCCAGTCGGCGCAGCAGGCCACCAAGGCGTTCGTCGAGTACTTCAACGCCACCCAGGGCTCGGTCTGCGGGCGCAAGCTCAAGCTCGTCTCGTTCGACTCCCGCACCGACAGCGGCGGCGACCAGCAGGCCACCTCCCAGGCCTGCGAGCAGGCTTTCGCGCTGGTCGGCTCGATGTCGGCGTTCGACCAGGGCGGCGGCCCGGCGGCCACCGGGTGCGGCATCCCCGACCTGCGGGCCTCGACCGTCACCGCCCAACGCCAGCGCACGCCCGTGAGCTTCGGTGCCGCGTCGAACGTCGTGAACCTCGTGTCGTCGGCGGGCCCCGACCTGGTGAAGTCGAGCTTCCCCGGCGCGATCGGCAACGCCGCGTACATGTACCTCAACGCCGACGCGAGCGCGCAGAACGCCCGCAGCATGCAGAAGGCGGCCGAGGCGCGCGGAATCAAGTTCGTGTACTCGCAGGCCATCGACATCGCGGACGTCAACTACGCGCCGTACGTGGCGAAGCTGAAGGAGACCGGCACCAAGATCGTCTACTGGATCGGGTCGGCGCAGTACGCGGTGCGGCTGCAGCAGGCCATGCGGCAGCAGGGGTACACGCCGGAGGCGTTCATCACGGACCCGTCCGCCTACGACCCGGCCTACGTGCGGCAGGGCGGCGCGGCGGTCGACGGCACCGTCGTCTACACCAACGGCGCGCTGTTCGAGGAGTCGAACGCCCAGGTGGCGCTGTACAAGCAGTGGCTGGGGCGGGTGGCTCCCGGCGCGGCGCCCTCGTACTTCGGGATGTTCGCCTGGGCGGCGGCCCGGTTGTTCGTCACCACGGCGGCGAAGGTCGGGCCGCAGCTGACGCGCAAGGCGATGCTCGACGCGGTGCGGCAGGTGCACGACTTCACGGCCGAGGGGATGGTCGCGCCGCAGGACGTCGGCGGGAAGCGGACCTCGGCCTGCATGACGCTCGTGAAGCTGAAGGGCGGGACGTGGTCGCGGCTCGCCCCCGCCTCCGGGTACTCGTGCGGGCAGCTGATCGACACGGGGGTGGGCGGATGACCGCCCTCCTCGCCTACACCATCTTCGGCCTCGTCACCGGCGGCGCGTACGCCGTCGTCGCGGGCGGCCTCGTGCTGACCTACAGCACCTCCAAGGTGTTCAACGTCGGCCACGGCGCGATCGGCATGGTCATGGCGTTCCTCTACTGGGAGCTCGCCGAGAACCGCGGCCTGCCGCAATGGCTCGCGTTGCTGCTCGTGGCCGGCGTGTGCGCGCCGCTCTTCGGACTGGTGGTCGAACGGTTCGTCATGCGCCGCCTCGCGGGTGCGCCGGTCGGGATCACCCTGGTGGCGGGCGTCGGCGTGCTGGTCGGGCTGATCGGGGTGGCGCAGGTGATCTGGCCTCCGCAGGCACGTCCGGTGCGGCCGTTCCTCGACCAGCTCGGCATCCACATCGGACAGTCGTTCGTCAGCGGGCACGACCTGGTGACGCTGGTCTGCGCGGTGCTCGTCGCGGGCGGGCTCTACGTGCTGCTGAACCGGACGCGGACCGGGCTCGCGATGCGGGCCTGCGTCGACGCGCCGGAACTGGCGGCGCTGTACGGCACGCGACCCACCCGGCTCTCGGCGCTGAGCTGGGCGATCGGGTCGGCGCTGGCGGCGCTGGGCGGGATCCTGCTCACGCCGGTGGTGCAGCTCGACTACGTGACGATGACGTTGCTCGTGATCACCGCCTACACGGCCGCGCTGGTCGGGCGGTTGCGGAGTCTGCCGTGGACGTTCGTCGGCGCGCTCGGCCTCGGGCTGGTGCAGTCGTACGCGGTGGCGTACCTGCCTTCGTCGCCGTTCTGGATCTCGTTCCGGGCGGCGATTCCGGCGTTGCTGTTGTTCGTGGTGCTGCTCGCGATGCCGCAGTCGCCGCTGCGGATCGGTGGTGTCAGGGGAACGCGCGGGGTCGCCGTGCCGAACGGGCTGACGACCGGCGTGGGTGCCGGGCTGTTCCTCGGCGTGGTCGTGGCGCTGGCGTTGCTGGTGGACTCGGTGGTGGCCGGGCAGCTCGCGCTGGCACTGGTGTTCGGGATCGTGCTGCTGTCGATGGTGCTGCTCACCGGGTACGGCGGGGTGGTGTCGCTGGGGCAGTTCACGTTCGTCGGCGTGGGCGCGGTGACGGTGGCGCGGCTCGGCAGCCCGTCGCCCCTGACGTTGCTGATCGGTGCCGGGGTCGCGGCCGTGGTCGGGGCGCTGATCGCGTTGACGGCGTTGAGGGTCAGCGGGCTGTACCTCGCGCTGGCGACGCTGGGGTTCGCGCAGCTCATGGACAAGCTCGTGCTGCAGTCGCCGATCGCGTTCGGGGTGCGGGGGAGCCTGCAGGTGCCGAGGCTGGTCGAGTCCGCGACGGGGCAGCTGCTGCTGGCGGCGGGCACGTTCGTCCTCGTCGGGATCGGGGTGCTCGCGATCCGGCGGGGCCGGCTCGGACGGCGGATGATCGCGGTCAAGGACAGCTCGGCGGCGTGCGCGACGCTCGGCCTGAACGTCCGCTGGATCCGGGTCTGGGTGTTCTCGCTGTCGGCGGCGATCGCGGGGCTCGCGGGCGGGTTGTTCGCGCAGTTGCGGGAGACCGTGGCGGCGAGCGACTTCCAGCTCTTCAACAACCTGCCGCTGCTGCTGTTCGCGGTGATCGCGGGCGTGACGTCGGTGTCCGGCGCGCTCCTCGGCGGGGTGCTGTTGATGCTGCTTCCCGTGCTGCAGAGCGGGTTCCCGGCGTTCGCCGGGGTCGCGGTCGTGCTGCTCGGCGTGGCGGCGGCCGGGCTCGCGCGGGATCCGAACGGACTGGTCAGCTGGGGTTTCCGGGCCTGGTCCTGGCGGCGCGCATGAGCACGTTGCGGGTGGAGGGCGTGACGGTCCGCTTCGGCGAGGTGACCGCCGTGGACGACGTGTCGCTGGTCGTCGACCCCGGTGTCACGGGACTGATCGGCCCCAACGGCGCGGGCAAGACGACGTTGTTCGACGTGATCAGCGGGCTGCGCAAGCCGACCGCCGGACGGGTCGTGCTCGTCGGCGACGACATCACCGCCAAGGGCCCGCACCAGCGGTCCAGACTCGGTGTCGCGCGGACGTTCCAGCGGCTCGAGGTGTTCGGGTCGCTGACGGTCTGGGAGAACGTGGTGGTGGCGCTGGAAAGCCGGCGCCGGCCGGTGAAGCTCGCGGACGAACTGCTGGAACGCGTCGGGATCGCCGAGTTCGCCCGCAACCAGGCCGACACCGTGCCGACCGGCGCCGCCCGCCTGCTCGAACTGGCCCGAGCCCTCGCCACCGACCCGGTCCTGCTGCTGCTCGACGAACCGTCGTCCGGCCTCGACCGGGCGGAGACCGACGCGTTCGGCGAGCTGCTGCGGCAGCTCAGCGCGGAGGGCCGCTCGGTCGTGCTGGTCGAGCACGACATGGACCTGGTGATGGGGTACTGCGACCACGTGCACGTGCTGAACCTGGGGCGGCTGCTGGTCTCCGGCACTCCCGACGTCGTCCGTGCGCACGAGGGAGTCCGGGAGGCGTACCTCGGATGATCGACCTCAAGGACGTCCACGCCGGCTACGGCCGCATCGAGGTGCTGCGCGGAGTCTCGCTGTCCGTGCCGCGCGGCACCGTCACCGCGTTGCTCGGCCCGAACGGCGCGGGCAAGTCGACGCTGGTGAAGGTCCTCAGTGGACAGATCAGGGCCACGTCCGGTCACGTCCACCTCGGCGGCGTGCACGTCAACGACGCCGCGCCCGACGAGCTCGCCCGCGCCGGTCTGTGCGTGGTCCCGGAGGGCCGGGCGATCTTCCCGAACCTGACCGTCGCGGAGAACCTGAGGCTGATGCGCGGCGACGCGGCCGTGGTCTACGAGCGGTTCCCGAAGCTCGAGGCACGGCAGAAGCAGCTCGCGGGCTCGATGTCCGGCGGCGAGCAGCAGATGCTCGCGTTCTCCCGCGCGCTGATCACCGACCCGGCCGTGCTCGTCATCGACGAGCTGTCGATGGGGCTCGCCCCGGTCATCGTCGCCGAGCTGTACGAGGTCGTGGGGGAGCTGGCGCGGTCCGGCGTCACGATGCTGATCGTCGAGCAGTTCGCCGAGACCGCCTCCGCCGTCGCCGACCAGGTCGTCGTCATGACGCACGGCGAGATCTCGGCGGACGACGACCTGGCCACCGTCTACTTCGGAGGGACTTCATGAGGTACGCGCTCGTCCTGCTGCTCCTCCTGCTGTCCCCGGCACCCGCGAAAGCTTCGGACATCGGCGGCTTCACGCTGTCGGCCCACGCCGCGCCGGTGTCGGTGCTGCTGCACACCGACCTGATCCCGGTGCCGGCCGAACCGCAGGGCGAGGTGCACCTCTCCTACACCCAGACCGAACTGGGCTCCGGCCCGATCGGCCGCTCGCTCGCCAGCTCGCTGTGGCCGGGCGCGGCCGTCGGCACCGGCCTGCCGCAGCTGCTCGGGTTCGCCTACCCGGTGCAGGCCAACGCGGCACACCCCGGCGGCCCGGCCGACCAGTCGCAGCCGGGCATGAGGGCCGCCGCGGGCGCCGCGAAGGCCGAGTCCTACGCGGGCGCGAAGCAGGAGGTGCCGTTCCTGCTGACCGCCGACGGCCTGTCGTCGAGCAGCGTCAGCGCGGTCGGCGCGACGGAGGCGAGGTCGACCGCCGTCACGTCGGCGCACACGATTTCGGTGCTGGCGGGGCTGGTCGTGATCTCCGGCGTGAAGTTCGAGTCCGTCGCCGTGAGCGACGGCAGCAAGGGCAGCGGCACCAGCACGTTCTCGGTCGCCGAGTTCACCGTGCTGGGCCAGAAGTTCCCGGTCAAGGCCCCGGACGCGCCACCGGACGGGCTGCTGAAGGCGTTGGAACCACTGGGAGTCACTCTCGCCTGGCCCACGGCCGCCACCAAACTCGAAGGCACGGCGGCGACCTCGTCCAGTCGCGGCCTCACGCTGACCATCGACGTACTGGCGTTGCGCACCAAGCTCGGCCTCGGCGGCATCCTGGACGGCATCGTGGCCCCGTTGCTGCCCAAGGAACTCGTGCCGCTGCTCACCCCGCTGCGCAAGATGGTCGTGATCGTCGGTGACACCGAGGCCGTCGCCAACGCTTCCGCCTCGGCGCCTCTGACCCCACCCGACGCACCGGCCCCGGTGGCCCCGCTGCCCCCGGTCGCCGACGCCCCGCCCCCCGCACTGGGCGGCGTGCCTCCGGTCGCGGGCGTGACCCCGCCGTCGAAGCCGGTCACGCCCGTCGCGTCGGCGCGCACGAAACCCCGCTCGCTCCTCGACTTCCCCGGCGTACCGGCACTGCTGGTGCTCACCGGCCTCGGGGTCGCCGCGGCGGGAGCGTTCGGCATGAAGTCGTTCGGCACGTTCCTGCTGGGCGGCGCCCCCTGTCCCTCCGGGCACCCGACCGGTGTCCCCGACCTGCGGGTGAACCCATGACGATCCAGGACCGGCGCCGCGCCCGGATGCGCAGCGGACTCGGCCTCGCGGGCACGATGCTGATGACCGCGGGCATCGCGGCGATCCTCTTCGCCTGGTGGGGTGTCGCGCACACCGGCTACACGTTCGAGCAGATCCCGTACGTCGTGTCGGGCGGGATCCTGGGCGTCGGGCTGATCGGGGTCGGCGGGTTCCTCTACTTCGGGTCATGGCTGACGAAGCTCCTGGAGGAGCAGAGGCAGACGACCTACGCGTTGCTGCAGCTGCTGGAGGAGCGCGACCGGGAGCGGGTGGAACGCACTAGCGTGCTGTGAGGGCGTAGGCGGGGAGCGGGACGTTGCCGCTCTTGCGGGCGCTCTGGCGCAGCAACTCCTTGGCCAGGCCCTCCGGTGCCTCGTCCAGCGCGATGGCGATCTCCCAGTCGGCGTCCTGCACCGCGCTCGTGTCGACGTCGCTCACGGTCTCGACCTGCCAGCCCGTGCGGCCGAGCGCCTCCAGCAGCGTCGCGCGGGTGATCGGCGTGCGCACGTTGAGGTCCGTGCCGCCGTCGATCCGGTCCTGGGCGAGCACGGCCAGCAGGTGCGGGATCTGGTCCGGGTGCGCGGGCTGCGGGTCCCACTCGGCGAAGCACAGCCGGGAGCCCAGCTCGCGCGCCTTCGCCAGGGTCTGCTCGAGCAGACCGGCGGACGCGAAGTACCAGGAGCAGTGGGCCAGCACGACGACGTCGTACCCGGTGCCGACGTCGTCGGTGAGCACGTCCGTCTCGAACCGCATGCTGATGCGCGACCCCAGCGGACCGTCGAGCAGGTGCTGCGCGGACTGGCCGACGGTGACCGGCGCGCCGTAACCGGGACGGGCGACGTCCGTACCGGCGACCGTCCCGTGAGGACCGACCTGGGCGGCGAGCACCGCCGTCATGTCCCCCTGGCCGCACCCGATCTCCAGGACCCGTGCGGACTCGGGGATCTGCCACGTCCGAGCCAACTGGAAACGATAGGCGGTCTGCGTTACCTGGATGTCCAGGTTCAGACTGGAAGTCGCCATGAGGCGAGCGATTTCGTGAGCATCCATATGCTCGCAGCGTAGGACGGCGCCTCCCGGTCGCGGTACCGGTTTCTCCCACGTCAACGACTTCCGTCGGTGGTCAGCTGACGACCATGTCGAGTGGACTGGGCGTGAGAGCGTTCCCTCGCAACGCTCTGACGAGCGCGAACGATGTCCGGTTCATCCCCTTGAACAGGTGGTTTAGACCAGTTAACGTGCCCGTCATCACGTACCCCCTGCACGTGAACGGAGCACCATGAAGAAGTTTCGCTGGCAGATCCTGACCTTGGGTCTGGCGATCGCCACCGTGGTCGGAGGCGTTGTCGCCGCGCCCGCGAGTGGCGCGTCGGGCGTGACGGCGGCGTTCACCAAGACCTCGGACTGGGGCAGCGGCTACGAGGCCAAGTACACGATCTCCAACAGCGGCGGGTCCGCGCTCACGTCGTGGACCGTCGAGTTCACGCTGCCGAGCGGGCAGTCGATCGCGTCGCTGTGGGACGGCAGCTACGGGGCGAACGGTCAGAACATCACCGTTCGCAACACCTGGAACGGCAGTGTCCCCGTCGGTGGCTCGGTGAGCTTCGGCTTCACCGTCAAGGGCTCCGGCGCGACGCCGTCGAACTGCAAGGTCAACGGTGGTTCGTGCGACGGCACCGGCAACCCGACGACGACCACGACCACGACGACCACCACGACGACGTCGAACCCGCCGTTGCCCGGCACCGGCCGCGGCGCGCCCTACCTGTACCTGGGCTGGGGCAACCCGCAGAGCGCGACGCAGGTCATGAAGGACACCGGCGTCAAGTGGTTCACCCTCGCGTTCATCCTGTCCAGCGGCGGCTGCACCCCCTCGTGGGACGGCCAGCGTCCGCTGACCGGTGGCGCGGACCAGCAGACGATCAACGCCATCCGCGCGGCCGGTGGTGACGTCGTGCCGTCGTTCGGTGGCTGGAGCGGCAACAAGCTGGGCCCGAACTGCTCGACCCCCGAGGCGCTGGCCGGCGCGTACCAGCAGGTCATCAACGCCTACGGGCTCAAGGCGATCGACATCGACATCGAGAACACCGACGAGTTCGAGAACGCCGTCGTGCAGGACCGGATCATCACGGCCCTGAAGATCGTCAAGCAGAACAACCCCGGTGTCCAGACGATCGTCACCTTCGGCACCTCGACCACCGGCCCGAACTTCTACGGCAACCGGCTGATCGACCAGGCCAAGGCGCTGAACGCGAACATCGACGTGTTCACGCTCATGCCGTTCGACTTCGGCAGCTCCAACATCCGCCAGGACACCATCGGCGCGGCCACGGGGCTGAAGAACAAGCTCAAGTCGACCTTCGGCTGGAGCGACGCCGAGGCGTTCAAGCACGTCGGCATCTCGGGCATGAACGGTCTGTCGGACCAGCGCGAGCTGACCACGGTCGACGACTGGACCGCGATCCGCGACTGGTCGAAGTCCAACGGGCTCGGGCGACTGGCCTTCTGGTCGGTCAACCGCGACCGCGGCGGCTGCGACGGTCAGGTGTCCGCGAGCTGCTCCGGCATCCAGCAGGCCGAGCTCGCCTTCACGAAGATCACCGCTGGGTTCTGATCACGAGCTGTACCCGCACGACCACGAGCCGTCAGCGCCATTTATTCAGTGGCGCTGACGGCTTAGTCTTGTGTCATGCGACGACGACATTGATCTTCAACTGATCTATCCCGAACCGCGACGGCGTGGGCGTGGTGTTCGCACCTCATCCCGATCTACGCGCTGTACGCGTTGCTCTTCGCCGACAGTGGACTGTCGGACGCCTCCATCTCGGTGCTGCTCGCGATCTGGTCGCTGACCTCGGTCGTGTTCGAAGTGCCGTCGGGTGCGCTGGCGGACCGGTTCTCGCGGCGGAGCTGCCTTGTCGCTTCCGGTGTGCTGCAGGCACTCGGGCACGCGGCCTGGGTGCTGTTCCCGTCGTTCTGGGGATTCGCGGCCGGGTTCGTGCTGTGGGGTCTCGGTGGCACGCTGCAGTCCGGCTCGTTCGAGGCTCTCGTCTACGACGCGCTCGCGGCCAACGGCGACGAGGACCAGTACGGGCGCCTCAACGCGCGCGTCGACACCATCGAGCTGATCTCGCAGGTGCCGGTCGCCGTCATCGCCACCGTGCTGTTCTCCCAGGGCGGTTACGAGCTGGCGGGCTGGGTGTCCGTCGTGATGTTGCTGGCGTCGTCCGTGATCGCGCTTCGGTTCCCCGAACCGGAGCGCGGCGACGAGGACGACGACGAGCTGGGCTACCTCGCGACGCTGAAGACCGGTCTGCGGGCGTCCGTGCCGATCAAACGTGCCGTACTGGCAGTGGCCCTGGTGTACGCCATCGACGCGTTCGAGGAGTACTTCACGCTGCTGGCGCAGGACTGGGACGTGCCGACGGTGTGGGTGCCGATGGCGACCATCGGCGTTCCGCTGATGGGGGCGGCCGGTGCCTCGCTGGGCGGCCGGCTGCCGTTCCGCGGCTGGGTGCTGTTCGCCTCGGGTGCGCTGCTGATCGCGGCGGCACTGCTGGCCGTTCCGCTCGCGATCATCCTCTTGGGACTGTTCTACGGCCTGTACCGGTTCGTGCTGGTGCACGTCGAGACCGAGCTCCAGCACCGGATCACGTCCGACGCCCGTGCGACGGTCACGTCCGTGGCCGCGATCGGGTCGGAGTTCGTGGCGTTCGCGATCTACGGACTCTGGGTGCTGGGCTCGGCGGTCGCCATCGGGGTGATGGTTCTCGTGGTGGCGCTGGTGATCTGGCGCCGTCAGTGAGGGAGGGCACGCCTCGGGCGGCGTTCGTCGACGGACTCGCGGTATTCCTCGATCGCGAGCGCCACGTCGAACGCCGTCCGCGTCTTCTCCAGCGCCGGCAGGTAGTGCACGCCACGGGCCAGCGCGTCGAGGTCGACGCTGAAGTACACGCCCATCAACGGGTTCACGAACAGCTCGCTGCCCTCGGTGCGTGTGGTGAACTGCACGTTCCCGAACTCGCCCCGGAGCGACGCCGCGATCTGGCCGTTCACGATGCTCGGCGACAACGGCGTCGCGTCCTGCGCCTGCTGGACGGCGGTCGTGTAGGCGCGAGCCTCGAAGCTGTCCGACGGGATCGACAACGCGCCGAGGTAGGCCCCCTGCTTGTCCAGCGCCGCAAGGTTCTCCAGCACGTGCGCGTGACACACGCCGTGGTGTGCGTCGATGCCGAACCCGAGGCTGGTGACGATCTTCACCACGCCCTCGACGCCCGCGACGGCGGCGAGGCTCGTCATGTCCTCCGTGGGTGTGCCGAGGTGCTGCTCGTCGCCGCGCAGCAGGATGTCCGTGCCGCCGTCGACGAGCACGACCGCGTCGATGTCGTGCTTCGCGATGATCGTCCGGTACGCGCTGCGCAACGGACGCACGCCCGTGCGCGGGAACGCGTAGACGGTGTCGCCGAGGAACCGCGCGAGCTCGCGTTCGGGGAAGTACGCGTCCTCGCCGGAGGTCTCCGGTTCGACGGCGGCGAGCCCCGGCTCGATCCACGCGTCGAGGTCGAGGCGTTCGAGGTCGCTGAAGCTGAGGCTGGCGTAGTGCACGCGCTTGCCCTCGGCCCGCAGCGCGACGCCGAGCGGGATGCCCGCGAACACGTCGAAACCGCCGCCCGCTCCGGCGATCAGGACGTTCCGTGCTTTGTGGAGTCTGGCGAAGAGCGGCGGCTTGGCAAGGCTGAACACACCGCCGACCCTAGCTTTTCGACGTCCGCGGGGCTGCCGACTTTCACGAGCAGCCGGTCGGGTCCGTGCGCGAGGCCCTCGTGCAGATCGTGCGCCAGCACGCCGATCCGGGGATGCGCGGCCTGATCGCGGTACCGGGCGACGTGCTCGGCCTGGCCGGCGAACACGAACAGCCCGTCGTCGTGCTCCGCCGCCAGGTCGGCGACCTCGGGCGAGCGCGTGCAGGCGTGCCAGACGTAGGGCACGTCCGGCCAGAGAGATCTCAACGCCGCGTAGTTCTCGATCGTGAGCGGCAGGCCGTACTCGATCTCCCTGCCGAACCAGCCGAACACCTTCGCGGTAGTGCCCCTGCCCAGGACGAGGTCCGTCCGGCCGGGGGCGAGCAGGGCCAGCGTCGCGTACTCGGCGGCGAGCCGGGCCGGGTCGTTCGTGGTGATCAGCGTGGTGGCGGTGGAGAGCCGCAGCGTCGTGACGGCCGCGATGTGCGCGAGAAGGGTGGCAGGGGAGGAGGAGTTGTACGGCGGGTTGTGGTGCTCGCCGACCGCGAAGACGTCGAAGCCCGCCTCGTCGGCGGCGACCGCCAGCGCGACGATCTCCGAGGGCGAGAGATCGCCCGCGGTGAAGACGCCGATCTGCACGACGGTCAGTGTCGCAGCCGGATCGTCCACAGACAGCCCAGCAGGGCGATCACGCCCGCCGCGGCCAGGGCGGCGGCGGTGGAGACGGTCGCGACGAGACCGAGCAGGATCGGCCCGCCGCCGAGCCCGATGTCGAGGAACGCGCTGGCCGTCCCGGACGCCGCCCCGCGTTCGTGCGGCCGCGCGGTGGCGAAGATGGCGGCGAAGAACGCGGGCGTGCTTAACGTGACGCCCAACGCGAGCACGACGCTCCCGCCGAGCAGGCTGAACGGCGTGAGGAACAGCCCTGCCGCGATCACCGCCATGGCGATCGCGCCGAGCTTCAGCGGCGGCACGCGGTCCGGCACCTTCGCGAACACCATCCTGGCGACCACGACCGTGGCGCCGTAGACGAAGAGCGGCAGGCTCGTGTTGCTCATGCCTGTCTCCTGCGCCCGCAGCGAGGTGAACGCGAGGAAGCCGCCGCTGGCCGCGATCGCCGCGCAGAGCGCGACACCCGGCCCGATGGCGGGCCGGTGGATCAGCGCCGTGCCCTCGTGCCTCGCCGGCGCGCTGGTCTCGCCGAGGAACGCCGAGAGGGCAGCGGTCACGACGCAGAGCGAGGCGGCGGCCAGCCAGGCCGAGGGGAACGACCGTTGCGTGAGAACCTCGCCCAGCGGTGGCCCGGCGGCGAGTCCCAGGTAGAGGCCCAGCGAGTTGATGCTGAGGGCCTCGCCGAGGCGCTCAGGCGGCGAGAGGTCGGCCAGGGCCGCGAACCCGGCCACGAAGAACGCGGCCTCAGCCACGCCGAGCAGCAGCCGGAGCCCGATGATCAGCGGCAGGTCCGCGGCCAGAGCGGTGAGGCCGAGGCTGAGCGCGGCACCCAGCGCGCCACCGATGAGCAGCGGCCTCCTGCCGAGACGGTCCGTGAGGCGACCCGCGAACGGGCGCAGCAGCAGAGCGGAGACCGCGAACGAGCCGAACGCGAGGCCCGCCGCGGCCTTGGACTCGTGCAGCGGACCGGTGACGTAGAGCGGCAGCGCGTAGACGGAGATGCCCGCCGCCGTGAAGTAGCACAGGTCGGCGGCGGTCAGCAGGGCGAAGCGCGGGGTCACCAGACGCGCCATCGCACCAGGGTGCGCCGGGAGCCTGGGTGCCGCCACCTGGCCGATTCCAACGGCGGGGGAGTAACGCCAGGATCTTCCGAACAGATCACACTGCACAAGCTGGACATTCTCGGAGGCCGCCGTGCTAGTCGTACAGATCTTCCTGCCACTGGCGCTGGGACTCGTGATGTTCGGACTCGGACTCACCCTCACCGTCGACGACTTCGCCAGGGTCGCGAAGTACCCGAAGGCCGCGGTCATCGCGCTCGTCTGCCAGGTGGTGGTCCTGCCCGCGATCTGTCTCGGGCTGGTGCTCGCGTTCGGCCTCAAGGGTGTGCTCGCGGTCGGCATGATGCTGCTCGTCGCGTCGCCGGGCGGCACGTCGGCGAACCTCTTCAGCCACCTCGCGGGCGGCGACGTCGCGCTCAACATCACCCTCACCGCGATCAACTCGGTGCTGGCGGTCTTCACGCTGCCGCTCGTGGTCGGCCTGAGCATGGCGCACTTCATGGCGGACAGCGCCGAGGTCGGGCTGCAGCCGGCGAAGTTCGTGCAGGTCTTCGCGATCGTGCTGGTGCCGGTGGCGATCGGCATGCTCGTGCGCCGCAGGTTCGAGGCGTGGGCGCTGAAGATGAACGACCCGGTGCGCATCGCGTCCGTCGTGGTGCTGGTGCTCGTCATCATCGCCGCGATCGCGCAGGCCTACCAGCAGCTGATCGACAACATCGGCACGCTCGGCCCGGTGGCGTTGCTGCTGAGCATCTTCAGCCTGCTGATCGGCTACTACGTGCCCAAGGCGTTCAAGGTCGAACGCAAGCAGGCGATCGCCAGCGCGATGGAGATCGGCATCCACAACGCCACGATCGCGATCACCTTGGCGCTGACCGTGCTGAACGACGAGACGATGGCGATCCCGCCCGCCGTGTACGGCGTGCTCATGTACCTGCCAGCGGCGGTGGCGGCACGGTTGTTGTCCCGCAACAAGGCCGTCGTCTAAAGCGGTTGCGGTGATCGTTAGGTTGAGCGTGACATGCGTTCAACCTCAACCGTATTGATGGCGGCCGTACTCGTTGCCGCAACCGCTGTTCCCGCCCACGCCGCGGGAATCGTCCGCACTGACACCGGATTCGTGTCAGGAACCACCGTCGAAGCCCTGCGCTCGTTCCAGGGCATCCCCTTCGCCGCACCGCCGGTGGGGGACAACCGCTGGCGCGATCCGCAGCCCGCGAAGCCCTGGCAGGGCGTTCTCGAGGCAGACAAGCCCGGTCCTCGGTGCGAAGACGCCGAGGACTGCCTGTACCTCAACGTCACCACGCCACCGAAGGCCGCGAACCGGCCTGTCCTCGTCTGGATCCACGGCGGCGGCTTCACCAGCGGCGCCGGGTCCGACTACGGCGTGGACCAGTTGGTGCGCAAGGGTTCCGTCGTCGTCACCATCAACTACCGGCTCGGTGCCTTCGGGTACTTCGGCTTCCCGGGGCTCGCGGGCTCCGGCGCGTTCGGCCTGAGCGACCAGCAGGCCGCACTCCGGTGGGTCCAGCGCAACATCCGGCGGTTCGGCGGAGATCCCCGCACCGTGACGCTCTTCGGGGCGTCGGCGGGCGGCCTGTCGACGTGCGCCCAGCTGACCTCGCCGCGCACCAGGGGACTGTTCCACCGGGCGATCATCCAAAGTGGACCGTGCCGGCTCGGGCTTCCTGCAGGGGAGAACACCGTCCAGCACACCTGGGCGAAGCGGGAGGACGTCGAACGGGCCGGTGCCGAGGCGTCGGGCTGCGCGGACGTCGCGTGCCTGCGCCGTCTCACCGTCGAGCAGGTCAAGGCGCTGACACCGCGGTTCTCCTCGCCCGCGTACGACACGGAAGCGTTGCCGGAGAACCCGGTCACGGCGCTCCGCGAGGGCCGCTTCCACCGGATTCCGGTGCTCGCGGGCACCGCGCGCGACGAGTTCTCGGTGTTCGCCGCGATGTTCTACCCGGTGCTGGACGCGGCCGGGTACGAGCAGGCGTTGACCGAGGCCTTCGGCGCGGCCAAGGCCCAGCGCGTCCTCGCCGCCTACCCGCCCCGCGGTGGCGACGAGCGGGTGCCGCTGACCGCCGCGCTCTCGGACATGACGTCGCACTGCCCGACCGCGGAGCTGCGCGCGCAGACCGGGGCGTTCGGCTACGAGTTCGCCGAGCCGCACCCGCCGATGATCTTCCCGGGCATGCCGGACTTCCCGTACGGCGCCTACCACGGCTCGGAGCTGCCGTTCCTGCTCCGCTACGCCGGTGTCGAGCCGGAAGGGGAGCAGCGGGCGCTGTCCGAGGAGATGGTCGAGGCCTGGACCCGGTTCGCGCGGACCGGACGTCCCGGCTGGACACGCCAGGACGTCCGGCTCCTCGCGACCGAGCAGGTCGCACCGATCGATCACCGGTGCGACCTCTGGGCTAGCTAGCGGAACCCCGCGGCGCGCGTCCGTGCGACTTGCCGGGCGCGCGCACGCCGTTCACCGTCGAGGTGTCGAACGCGAACGTGATCACCGCCGTGGCGATCGCGTCGGCGTTGACGTCCAGGGCGGTCAGGTTCAGGTTCGACCTGTCGTCGCACGGCTGGTGGTAGCACGGGTCGAACGCGACGCCCGCGGTGCCGCCGTACCGTGCCGCCTGCTCGGCCGTCTTCACGTCCTCGGCCCCGGTGAACAGGCCGCCGGCCGGGATGTTCACCGCGATGAACGGCCCGTAGTCGGACCGGCCGGAGAAGTCCGTGTCCTCCGACGGCAACCCGCGGTCGGCGTAGAACTTCTCGAACACGTCCTCGATCTGCGCCGAGCCGGGCGGGATCGGCACGGGCGCGGTGCCGCTCGAGTCGTCACCGTCGTAGATGCCGTAGAAGTGGTTCGGCGAGCCGACCATGTCGAAGTTCAGGTACAGCGCGATCTTGTCCTGGTCGGCCTGCGGCAGCGTCGCGACGTAGTGCTCGGACCCGAGCAGGCCCTCCTCCTCGGCGCCCCACCAGGCGAAGCGGACCTTCGCGTTGGTCTTGACCTTCCTCATCTGGATCGCGGTCTCCAGCAGCGCCGCCGAACCGCTGCCGTTGTCGTTGATGCCCGGCCCGTCCTGGACGCTGTCGAGGTGCGCGCCGGCCATCACGACGTTGTTCGCGTTGCCGTCACGGGACTCGGCGAACACGTTCCACGCCTGCCGCGTCTCCTCCGTGAAGTCGACCTTCACCCGGACCGTGGCGCCGGGCGTGAGCACGATCAGCTCCTCGGCCGCGGCGTAGGTCGCGAACACCACGGGGATCGCGAGCCCCGGCGTGTCCCCGATCGGCACCGACAGGCCGGTGCGGCCGGGCTGGCCCTCGTTGAACAGGATGACCGCGGCCGCTCCCGCCGCCTGCGCGTTCAACGCCTTCACGTTGAACCCGCACGTGCCGCGCTGGACCATCGCGACGCGGCCGGGCACGAACCCGGCGAAGTCGGCGGCCTCGCAGCCGCTGGTGCTGGTGTTCGCCACCGGAGCGGGCGGCACGATCACGTCGACCGGCTGGATGACACCCGTGACGTCGCCTTCGTACGTCGGGGTGAAGCCGTTGCGGGTGAACTCGCTGTCCCGCTGGAAGCTCCGCGGGACGGGCGCGACTCGGTCGAGCCGTGAGTTGTCCTCCACGTACGGGAAGTCGAACGCCTGCACGCTCGGTGAGTACCCTGCCGCCGTCAGTTGCGAGACCACGTAGTTCACCGACGCCTGGTATCCAGGACGTCCGGCAGCCCGGTCGCCGTGCGTGTCCGCGATGGACTGGAACGCGTCGAGGTGCCGCAGGACACCGTTCAGCGTCACGGCCTTGGTGAGCTTCGCAGGGGAGTTGTTGTTGGGATCAGCGAGTGCCTGTCCGGTCACGGCCAGTGGTAGAACCAGTGCCAGGACCGCGAACAGTGCGAACCGCCGAGGACGTTGGACCATCGGTGTGCCTCCATGCGTACATCGCCGCCGAATGCGTCCCCCGTGATGTCTCTCGTCCGAAGTGGTCCGCGTTACACCGTTTGCTACTGGAGGTGGGTGTTTGTTCCGGTTGCTGGAGACCGCCGTGCGCGTCGAGCCGCTGGAAGGGGACGGCCTCACCAACGTCCTGCACCTGGTGACGCTGGCCGACGGCCGCAAAGCCGTGCTGCGGCAACCCAAGGTGGCACGCGACCTGCCGAAGTTCGTCGTGCCCGGCGCGCCAGAGGTCCTCGCGCACAACGGGCGCGGTGACGTGCTGGTCGAGTACGTCGAGGGCCGGACGCTCGCGGACGCGCTGCCCGTGTCCGAAGAGGTCTGGCGCAGCATCGGCCTGGCGTTCCGGAAGATCCACGAGGTCGGCCTGCTGCACAACGACGTGAACCTCTACAACATCATTGTCGGAGAGGGGAAAGCCACGCTGATCGACTGGGACAACCCGGGTCAGGGCAACCCGCTCGACGAGCTGGCGGCGCTCGAGGAGCACCTCTACCTGCACGGAACCGCGCTGCCGCAAGCGTTCTGGATCGGTTACGGCACGAGGCCGGACCTGGACCTCCTGCGCGTGCACCGGATCGCGGGCTGCATCGGCTGGCTCGCGAGCGAGGACTGGCAGGAGTGGGAGGACGACGAGACGCTCCGGCCCGAGCTGCTGGCCAGGGTCCGGAACTGGCGGCGGCTGCTCGCGCGGTGGCTCGCCGACCAGCTCCGGACCGATCTGGCCCTAACGGCTCAGGTTGCGGTACTTCAGCACCGAGAGCGGCCAGAAGATCGCCACGAACACCGCCGGCCACAGCACGGCGAGTAGCAGCGAGTTCTGCGCGGCCCACGAGTCGCCGCCGACCCCGGGGTTGCCGAACAGCTCCCGCGCCGCCGCCACGGTCGACGACAGCGGGTTCCACTCCGCGACCACCCGCAGCCAGCCCGGCATCAGCTCCGGCGAGACGAACGTGTTCGCGAACATCGTCAGCGGGAACAGGAACATCCAGGACGCCTGCGCCGCCTCGGGCTTGACCAGCAGGCCGAGGTAGATGCCGATCCACACCAGCGCGAACCGCAGCCACAGGAACAGCGCGAACGCCACCAGCGCGTTGAGCAGCCCGTCGCGGAACGACCAGCCGATCACCAGGCCGCACAGCGCGAGCACCAGCAGTTCCAGCGACGAGTTGACCAGGTCCGCGATGCTGCGCCCGGCCACGACGCCGGTCTGCGACATCGGTGAGGCGCGGAACCGGTCCGTGACACCGCGGTCGGCGTCCATGGACACCATCATCAACGTGGTGCCGACACCGAACGCGATGGTCTGCCCGAACATGCCCGGCAACAGGAACTCGATGTAGTCCCCGCCGCCGAAGACGTTCATCGCGCTGCCGAACACCAGCCCGAAGATCAGCACCGAGATGATCGGGTAGGCGAGGTTCGCGAACACCCGGACGGGTTCGCGCACCCAGTGGATCAGGTCCCTCTTCGCGACGACCCAGGAGTCGATGGCCGCGTACCTCATGCCCGTGCCTCCGCCTTGTGTCCCGTGATGGCCAGGAAGACCTCGTCGAGCGTCGGCCGCCGCAACGCGATGTCCTCGGCCTCCACGCCCTTCGCCGCCAGCGCCGACGTCACCCGCGTCAGCGCCGCGACCCGGTCGGCCACCGCCGCGCTCACCCGGAACCCGTCCGGGTCGACCTCGGCGTCCGGCCCCAGCACGTCCGCCACGACCGGCAGCTCGTCGGCGTTGCGGACCACGACCTCGATCCGGTCACCGCCGAGCGTGGACTTGAGCCCTTCCGGCGTTCCCTGCGCGGCGACGCGGCCGGTGTCCATCACGACGATCTGGTCGGCGAGCTGGTCGGCCTCGTCCAGGTACTGCGTCGTGAGCAGCACCGTCGTCCCCTCCGCGACGACCCGCTTCACCTCCCGCCAGACCTCGCCGCGGTTGCGCGGGTCGAGGCCGGTCGTCGGCTCGTCCAGGAACAGCACGGACGGCCGCATGATGAAGCTCGACGCGAGGTCCAGGCGCCGCCGCATGCCGCCCGAGTAGTGCTTGGCCCGCTTGTCCGCCGCGTCGGTGAGCCCGAACTGCCCCAGCAGCTCGTCCGCCCGTTCCCCGGCCTGGCGCTTGGACAGGTGGTAGAGCCGCCCCCACATGACCAGGTTCTCCCTGCCGGTCAGCACGTCGTCGACCGTCGACTGCTGGCCGTTCAACGCCACCTGCCGCCGCACGGCCGGTGCCTCGCGCACCACGTCGTGGCCCGCCACCTCCGCCCGGCCGCCGTCCAGGCGCAGCAACGTGGCCAGGATGCGCACCGCCGTCGTCTTGCCGGCGCCGTTCGGGCCGAGCAGCCCGCAGACCGTCCCGGCGGGCACGGCCAGGTCGAACCCGTCGAGCGCCCAGTTCTTGCCGAATCTCTTGCGCAGGCCTTCCGCGAGCACCGCGTGTCCCACGACTTCACCCCCGTGACTCAACTGCTTACGTTGTACGCAGGGTGTACGTTGTACACGGTTCTAGGATTCACAGCAAGGTGTGTGTGAAGGGGGCTCGGTGAAGAGCGATCGTGATCGGAGCGTCCGGCTGCTGTGGGAGCCGCCGGCCGAACCGACCAGGGGACCGAAGGCCGCGCTGAGCCAGTCGCGGGTCGTCGAGGCGGCCATCAAGGTGGCCGACGCCGAGGGCGTCGACGCGCTGACCATGCGCCGGGTCGCCGAGACGCTGGGCAACACCGCGATGTCGCTCTACCGGCACGTCCCGGGCAAGTCCGAGCTGCTGGACCTGATGGTCGACGCGGCGTGGGGCGAGACCGAGCACGCGCCGAAGGGCGAGTGGCGGGCCGGGCTCGAGTTCTTCGCCCGCCAGGTGTGGGCGATGTACCGCGCGCATCCGTGGATGCTGCAGCTGACGTCGTCGCGCCGGATGCCCGGCCCGCAGGCCATGACCCGCCAGGACGCGGCCTACGCGGCCGTCTCGGAGCTCGGGCTCGCGTCCGAGGAGATCGTCGCCGTGGTGACGACGGTGGCCCACTTCGTCGACGGCGTCGGTCGCACGATGGCGGACCGCGTCCAGGCCGAACGGGAGACGGGGGTCTCCGAGGAGGACTGGTGGAGCGGCCGCGAGGCGCTCTGGGAGCACTTCACGCCGGACCGGCTGCCGATGATGACCCACATCTGGAACTCGGGCGGCTTCGAGCGCCTCCTGGACGAGTTCGAGTTCGGCCTCGCGCGCGTCCTGGACGGCCTCGCGGTGTTCATTGAGTCCGAGGATCGACCGCTGGTTCGTCCACAGACGTGCCTGTAGTCATTCAAGACACCTTGAGTCGTCCGATCGAGTGAAAAGGGCAGCTCAGGCAGGGCTTCACGCGTAGTGGGACGGTTACGTAATGCCATTGTTATGCGCAATCAGAATGAACTCGTTCGCAAGCTGAACCGACCACTCCTATCTGCCCGTTTTCCTTCGTGACACCGTTTCGCCGCGGGGGTCGAATCGGGACGACGAGGAGGTCGTATGACAGCTGGCGCGCACGACGCGGTCACCCTTGGCTGCTACGCGCTCGGCGTTCTGGACGCGCACGAGAGTCTTGGCGTGGAGCAGCACCTTCGGGGCTGTCCGTCCTGCCGTGCGCAGGTCGCCGACTTCCATCGGATCCGAACAGCACTTGACGACGTGCCTCGTGAGGCATTTCTGCACGAGCTCGAGGACGACCTGCCCAAGCCTTCGGACCTGGTGCTGCAGCGCACGCTGCGGCAGATCAGGCAGGAGTCGGTCATTCCGCAGCAGCGGGAGGCCGCTCCACGCCCCAGAGCCAGTCCACAGGCGGTGGAGGACCTTCCCGAACCGCTGCACGCCAAGCCCCGGCGCTGGCCGGGGTATCTCGCCGCAGCGGCTGTCGCCGCTGTGGTCGCGTTCGGGGGTGCCGCCGTGTTCATGCAGAACCAGGCGCCGGACACCAGCATCGCCTCCACTCGCACGGGCGAGGGGACGGCGGGTTCGATCAAGCTGGTGGCGGAGATAGCCCCGTCGTCGCAGGACCGCTACCTGGTGACGGCGAACATCGACGGACTGCCCACCGCGCAGAAGTGCAAGCTGGTCGTGGTCGGCACGGACGGCACGAAGACCGAGGCCTTCGCCTGGACCACGACCGACAAGCAGCGGGTCGAGGGTTCCAAGGTGCGGGGCATGGTCAGCGTGTCTCCGGACAAGGTCAAGTCGATCTCGGTGGAGAACGCCGAGGGCAAGACGTTCGTGGTGGCGAACCTGTAAGGGCGGAAACAGACGAAGGGCCCGGATTCTCCAGAATCCGGGCCCTTCGAGTTGCATTGGTGTAATTAGACGGCCTGCAATGTCAGCCACGCGCCGACGACGATGACCGTGGCGGCTGTGCCGACCGGTGCGTAATGCGACAGCAGGCGCGTGGCGCGGCCGTCCAGGACTTTCTCGACGCGGTCGCGCGCCTTCACGAGCAGGAGTCCGACCGCGGTGAGCGTGCCGGCCATGCCGATGCCGTACCCGAGGACGAGCAGGACGCCGAACCACGTGCGGCCCAGCGCCATCGCGCCGAGCAGGACCACGAGCGCGGACGGCGAGGGGACCAGGCCGTTGGCCGCGCCCATGCCGATGAGGCTCGCGCGGCTGTAGCCATGACCGTGCCCATGTCCATGTCCATGTCCGTGCCCGTGACCGTGGCCGTGTCCCGTCAGGGCTCCGGCGAGCGCGGGTGCGCGGTTCGCCGACAGGGCCGACCGCAGCAGCATCACGCCGATCGCCGCGATCAGCACGCCGCTGACCAGCCCCAGCCACCGCAGCACCTGCTCGCCGGCCAGCGCGCTCGACGCGCTGATGACCAGGCCGAGGACCAGCACGCCACCGGTGTGCGTGGCTGTGACCGACGCACCGACGATGAACGCGTCCTTCGGTGTGCCCTGACGTCCGGCCAGATAGGCGGCGATGAGCGTCTTGCCGTGACCGGGCAACGCCGCGTGCGACGCGCCGAGCACCAACGACAGCAACAACGCCAAGAACCCGAGCCACGGCGTGAGGTCGTCGCTGCCCAGGATGTCGTTGAGCCTGGCCGCCGTGACGCTGAACGACTGGACCGGGGAGCCGGTGGCGATCTTCGGCTCGGACCCGGTGCCCGGTTCGGCGCTGAACGCGACCGACCGCACGTCCATCGGGTTGCTGAGCAGGTCCTCCGGGTACGTCCGCAGCTCGTCGCTGATGCTCTCGGTGGGGACCTTCGAGTCCGTGAGCCTGATTCCGGTGCCGGCGGCGGTGATCTCACGCCAGCCGACCCGGTCGGCGTTCGACTCGTCGGAGAACTCGAGTCTGGCCGGGCGGTCGAGGTCCACCCTGGCGGTGAACTCGCAGACCAGCCGGGTCGTGACGAGGTCGGCCTGGCCGACCGGGTGTTCCTTGGTGGAGCTGGAGAGGGTCCAGCTGATCCGACGTCCGTCCACAGTGGAACGATCGGTGCGGGACACCTCGTCGCACCACTGCTTCGCGTCCCGCGTCCTCAGGTTCTCCTGCAGCGTCGGGATCTCCGCGACGTCGACCACGGACCGCAGGTCGATCCGGTCCGGGTGCAGGTGCAGCCCGTGGTAGTGGTTGACGCTGAAGTTGCCCAGCGGGTGGGCGGACGCCTCGCCGGTGATGAAGAAGATCCCGGCGAGCAACAGGGCGACCACCAGAACGGGCCGCACCACCCAGCTGGACAGGCTCACCGGCCGCCTCGAAGCTCCGCGAGCTTGCGGCCTGCCTTGAGCGACTGCAACGGGGAGAAGTTCGCGTTCAGCCGCAGTGCCTGCACCAACGCCTCCTGCGCCTCGGCGACCCGGCCGAGCGCGGCCAGGATCATGCCGCGGTGGTAGGAGAACGTGGCGTTCTGCCAGCCCAGGGCGATCGCGCGGTCGGAGTAGCCGAGCGCCTCCGCGTCCCGCCCGTTCACGTGCAACGCCCAGGCCATCGCGTCGGCCACGAAGACGCTCTGACGGCGGCCCCACTCGGCTTCCGCACGGCGCAGCGCCTGCATGCCATCACCTCGGTCTGCGGCGACGAGGGCCGCGGCCAGATCGTCGGAAGCACCCTGTGACTCCATCAGTCGTTGCTGTTCGGAGAGCACCGCGTACTGCTGCGCGGCCTCGGCGGTCCTGCCGTTCGCCTCCAGCAGCTCCGCGTACTCCTGCAGGTACTGGGGCAGGGGAGCGCGCGCCACGAGCCTGCGGTACGAGTCGAGCGCCACCGGGACGTCGCCCCGTGCCGCCGCGACCTTGGCCATGCCTTGAGTGAGAGTCATGTCGTCTCCTCTCGCCGCCAGTCCCTGTGCGTAGTGCTCGGCGGCAACGTCCAGCTGGTTGTGGTCGAACGCGAGCTCACCCAGCCGGTAACGGCAGAACGCGATCTCCTCGGGCGTCGTGGAGGACTTGAGCGCCCGCTGCATCGCGTCGCGGGCACCCTCGACGTCACCGTGGAGCTCGAAGTGGAAGGAAGCGCGGGCGAACGACGCGGTGTTCGGCTTGAGGTCGAGCATCTTCTGCACGGCCTCCTGTGCGCCCGCGTCGTCGCCGAGCTGCGTCAACGCGTCCGCCAGCACGCCGTACGCCTCCGCGGAGGCGGGCAGTGCGGTGATCGCCTTCTGGGCCCAGTCGCGGGCCGTGGGGAAGTCGTGGCGGGCGTTGGCCAGCGTGCCCATGCCGATGGCGGCGAGGCCCGTGTCACCCGCGTTCTTCAGAGCGCCTTCGGCCTTCGCGTAGTACGCCGGGTCGGCCGTGACCCGTGCCAGCTCCACGTAGGACGATCCGAGCCGTGCCCAGGAGTCGTTGTCCTGGGGGAGTTCGTGCAGCCGCTGCTGCAGCTGGTGCACGACCTTGTGCATCTGGTTCTGCTGCGCCACGGCCGGGACAGGGGGCGCGCCCCCGGCCCTGCTGTCGGCAGGACCGGAGGCGGCTAGGTGGGCAAGCGCCGCGGTGACCAGGAGACCCACCGCGACCGCCTGCCGCTGTTGGTACCTCACTTCGAGTGCGACCCGTACTTGCGGATGTGCTGCTGACGCTTGCGCCACAGCAGGAAGCCGGCGCCGAACACGGCCGCGGAACCGACCGCGGTGGTCATGGCCATCGGGTCGATGTTCCCGATCTTGCCGACCGGGTTGACCGCGACCTCGGCCGTGGTGCCCGAGGCGTTGACGGCGGTGCCGTTGCGCGGCAGGCCCACGTACGGGAAGTTCGCTTCGAAAGGCTGGTCGTTCGCGTCGACCTTGTCGCCCGTGGCGAGCGCGTCGACGAGCTTGCCGGAGGCCGCCGCGCCCTCCATCGCCTGCACGGCGATGTCCACCACGTCGTCGGTCAGGCGACGGCCGTTCGGGAAGCCCTGCGTGTCACCCGCGAGCAGGCCCAGGCGGTTCGGGTTGGGGTTCGGGTCGATCATCATGTTCAGGCGCAGCATCTCGGACGGCCGGAACCGCCGCGCGTCCGCGTCCTTGTTGTCGACCTGCGAGTTCAGGTCGGCGTTGATCTGCGCGCCGAGCTTCTTCGTGATGCCGGTCAGGAAGATCTCGGCCAGGTCGTCGCGCTGTCCCTGCGGCGCCGGGATCTTGTAGATCGCCTCGACGAGCTTCGGCAGCTCCGGGTTCACGACCCGGTCCACGAGCTCCTTGACGTTCGCGTCCTGCTCGGGGCGCAGGCCGTTGAACGCGTCCTTGAGGCCCGCGGGGGCCACGACCTCGTTCACCAGCGGGTTGCCCAGCCGCGAGACCTGCACGAAGTCACCCTGCGGCTCCGCCTTGCCCGGCGAGAGCTTCAGGCTGCGCTTCTGCGTGGTGCTCCAGATGCCGATGTTCGGGTTGCGGTGGTTGTCGTTGCGCAGCGCCAGCGCGTTCTTGGGGAGCTGGATCGCGATGGTGTTGACGTTGTAGCCGCGCAGCGTGTCCTGGCCGACCTCGCTCAGGTTGCCGCCGTAGAGCAGGTCGAACACCCGCAGGTCGGCGAAGAACGCGTCCTCGGACGGGCCCACGTAGACCTTGCCGCCGCCGGCGATCTGTGTGACCGCCTGGTCGCGCAGCTTCTTGAAGTCCGGCATCGACGCCGGGCCGTTCGGGGACGGCGCCACGGGGGCGTTGTTGACCAGCTTGACCTTCTGGCCGTTCTGGTAGATCGCCTCGAGGTTGTAGCGCTGCCGGAAGAGCAGGTTCTCGTCGTCGAGCGAGTCCACGACGCCGTTGGCGTACAGGAACGTGGTGTTCTTGCGCCGGTCGTCGGTGTCGAACGTGAACCGCAGCGTGACGTCGGGCTTCGCGTCGCCGTCGTTGTCGACGTTGAAGTCGTACTGCGCGTCCTCGGCCCACGGGAAGAAGTTGGGGCCGCCGTTGGGTTCCTGGAACCCGGACCAGTTGCCGACCAGCGTCACGGTGTCCTTGTGGTCGGGACTCACGAACGCGTACAGGTCCGTGTTGTCCACGGCCGGGTCACCCGCGATGAGCGGGGCCTCGCGGTGGGACGACGCCGTGGCGTTGGTTCCGCCGAACATGGCTGCGTTCAGCAGTGTGGCGGCCACCAGCGCGGCCGCAGCCACCTGGCCGCGCCGACCGCTGAGGGCGTGCGGTGATGACATCTTTGGGCAACCTTTCGGAGAAAAGAGCGGGGTGGTCGCTGTCGGGTCGGGCGCTGTCGTTCAGGCGCTGTGCATCAGCAGCGACGGTTCGCTGGAGTGGCTGGAGTGACTCGGGTGCTCGCTCGTCCACCTCGCCTGGGTGAAGTCGCGGATGCCCTCGACGAGCCGTTCGACGTCGTGTTCGGGGCGCACCACCAGCCGGGCGAACTTGCTGGTCATGCCGAGCTTGTTGCCGCACTCGCGGATGAAGACCTGGTGGCGCGACAGCAGGTGGTCCCTGAGCTCGCGGCCGTCGATGCCGCCGCCGAGCTTGACCAGCAGGAAGTTGGCCTGCGAGGAGTAGACGGTCAGGTCCGGGATGCGCGAGAGCTCCATGCCCATCCGGTACCGGTCCCGTGACAGCAGACGCAGGCTTTCGGCGTACTCGCCCTCGTGCTCGGCCAGCATGAACACGACGGTCTCCGCCAGGGAGTTGAGGTTCCACTTCGGCAGGATCTGGCGCATCTTCCCGGCCAGACCGGGGTTCGCGACCAGGTAGCCGAACCGGATGCCGTGCAGGCCGAAGTTCTTGCCGAGGCTCTTCAGCACGACCACGTTGGGCCGGATGGACGCCTCGGCCGCGACCGACGGGTTCCGCTCCACCTCGACGAAGTCGATGAACGACTCGTCGATCACGACGAGGTCCAGGTCGGACAGCTCGTCCATGAAACGGATGATCTCCCTGCGCGGCAGGTACCCGCCGTCGGGGTTGTTCGGGTTGCAGATCACGGCCACCTTGCTGCCGCGAGCGCGGATGAACTTGATGTACTCGTCGATGTCCAGCTCGAAGTTGTTGCTCTCCTGGAGCAGGAACATGTCGACGCGCTTGTTGCTCTCCATCGGCTGGTCGGTCCAGCGGCCGAACGTCGGGATCGGGATCGCGACGCTCTCGTGGATCCACATGTGGTCCATCCACGTGATGAGCTCGGTCGACCCGTTCGACATCGCGATCGTGGCCGGGTTGAGCCCCAGGACGGTGCTCAGCTGGGCCGCGATCTTGCTGGAGTCGCTGGGGTAGAACTTCAGCACCGCCTCGAGGTTCTTCGACAGTTCCTCGAACATCTGCGGCGTCGGAAAGTACGGGTTGCACGGGATGCAGAAGTCGACGAGCTCACCCGCACCTGTCCGCGACAGCTCGAAGTAGGACGGGCTGTGCGCGGTCTGCTGGAAGAGACCCGAGTCCACACCGTGCCGCACGCGATCACTCCGTCCCTTGGTCCGATTCCGACATCGGGGCATACGTGCCGATGTTCATCGCGGTTCACGGGTCCGTTTCGGGAAGGTCTCGGAACGGTCTCGTACGCAACCTCGCGCACTCCGGATCCTCGTCCCGGCGGATGCCGGTTTGTCCGGTTCGGTCGAAGGTGGTGGTCACGTGAACGTCGGAGGGGGTCGTGATGCTGGGGAAGCTGCTGCTGGCGGTGTCGTTGCCGATGCCGGTGGCGCACGAGTCGCTGAATGTCCACACCGGACAGATCGACGGTGCCGACTATCGAGTCGAGGTGCCGTTTCGTTGGAACGGAACGCTTTCGCTCTACAGCCACGGCACCTGTCCGGCCGGGTGCACGCCACCGATCGAGATGGCGTCGAGGCCCGCGGCACGTTAGGACTGCTCGCTCGTGGATGCGCTCTCGCGGCCGGTTCGACGGGGTGCTGGCCCTGTGCGGGGCGCTCGGAGGGGCGCTCGACCCGGGGTACGTGGTCCGGACGCTGCTGGAGCCCGCGCTGGAGGTCGTGCGGATCTCCGACGTCGAGGTGAACGAGGCACGGGCCGTCGCCGCCGTCTACTCCGCCCTGACGTCCGGTACCGGCCGGGCGCGGCTGGCGTCGGCGAACGCCGTAGCGGGTATCCCCGCCTGGTCACGGGTGCACGAACCCCGTCCGGCCGAGGTGGTGGAGGCGGTGACGCAGGCAGCCGTTCACGACCGAACGCTCGCGCGCTCACCGGCGTGGGGCAGCGGGCGCGCGGACGTCGAGGCGCGGTCCGGTGGCGACCCGAGCTGGAACACGGGTGTGGACTACCGGCGGTTGCTCGAGCGCTCGTCCCAGAAGGAACTGGTGCCGGCCGCCTACCGCGAGGCCGGGATGGCCCTGCAGGACGACCTCGCCTCGCTGGCCGCCGCCGGGCGGGTGGCCGCGGACGAGCCGGCCGTCCGCCGGCCGCGTTCGTTCGGTGACCCCACCGGTCGGCCCCGGTCACCCGTCGTGACGCTGCACGCGCTCGGCGACCCCACCGCCGTCGAGCACTCCGGCGCCTACCGCGGCCGTGACGTACGACATCTCTTCGTCGAGCGGGCCGGACACCGCACGCACACGGCGGCCGAGGAACTGGTCGCTCTGCGTGTTCTCGAAGACAGGATCTCGTTTGGTCGCCGGAAGGCCCACGACGTGAACGCTTTGGCTGGTCAGTACGGTCCTGAGATGCGGGTACCCCAGGACTGGACCACGACTCCACCCCGCGAGGAGACCGTGGCGCCGGGCTTCGTGACGCACCACCCAGGGCACTTTCCACCACCGTGACGGGCGTCCTGCGAAAATTTGTCAGGGGGTGCGGATACCCTGCTGGCAGTCCGCACACAATCAGGGAGCAATACCCGTGACCGCAGAGACCCTGTACGGGGCCGACGACCTCACCCATCTGGAAGGTCTGGAGGCCGTACGCAAACGGCCAGGCATGTACATCGGGTCGACCGACAGCCGGGGCATCAACCACCTCTTCAGCGAGATCGTCGACAACTCGACCGACGAGGGCGTCGCGGGCCACGCGCAGAAGATCGTGGTCACGCTGCACGCCGACGGCAGCGTCCAGGTCGACGACGACGGCCGGGGCATCCCGACCGACGTGCACGCGAAGTCCGGTCTGTCCGGTGTGGAACTGGTGCTCACGAAGCTGCACGCCGGTGGCAAGTTCGGCGGCTCCGGCTACAAGACCTCCGGCGGCCTGCACGGCGTCGGCGCCTCCGCCGTCAACGCGCTGTCGCACCGCTACGACGTGACGGTGCGCCGCGGCGGCAAGGTCCACGAGATGTCGTTCGCCCACGGCGTCCCCGGCGTCTTCGACGGCCCCGGCCCCAAGGCGAAGTTCACCCGCCAGGCGGGCCTGCAGGTCGTCGGCAAGATGAAGCGCAACGAGTCGACCGGCACCTCGACCCGCTACTGGTACGACGCGCGGTACTTCGAGAACGGTGCCGCGCTCGACGTGGACGTCGTCCGCCAGAAGATGCGCAACACGGCGTTCCTCGTCCCCGGCGTCACCTACGTCCTGCGGACGGCGCTGGAAGACTCGATCTCCGAAGAGGTCTTCCACTACCCCAACGGCCTCACCGACATGGTCGACTTCCTGGCCCCGGCCGGCGACCGGGCGGTGTCCGGCACGCTCGTCATCACCGGCAACGGCACCTACTTCGAGAACGCCGCCGACGAGAACGGCGTGATGCGGTCCAAAGTGGAGCGTCAGGCCGAGATCGAGGTCGCGCTGCGCTGGGGCACCGGCTACGAGCGCACCGTCGAGTGCTTCACCAACACCATCCGCAACATGCACGGCGGCACCCACCGCCGCGGCTTCGACCGGGCCGTGGTGAAGTCGGTCCAGGACGCCATCTCCAAGACCCGGGGGCTCCTGAAGCCCAAGGAGGAGATGCCGACCCTCGACGACGTCCTCGAGGGCATGACGGCCGTCATCCACGTCCGCATCCCCGAGCCGCAGTTCACCTCGCAGACCAAGGACGAGCTCTCCACCGCCGGCATCACCAAGGTGCTGCAGGGCATCGTCGACGCCCAGGTCCGCGCGTGGACCGAGGACCGCAAGACCAAGGTGGAGGCCAAGACCGTCCTGCAGAAGGTCGTCGACGCCTCCCGCGTCCGCCTGACCCAGAAGCAGCAGAAGGACGCGGCCCGCCGCAAGACGGCCCTCGAAGGCGCGGCGATGCCCGCGAAGCTCGTCGACTGCCGCACCACCGGCGTGGCCCGGTCCGAGCTGTTCCTCGTGGAGGGCGACAGCGCACTCGGCTCGGCTCGTATGGCGCGCGTCTCCGAGTACCAGGCGCTGCTCCCGTTGCGCGGCAAGATCCTCAACGTCCAGAAGGCCTCCCTGGCCGACACCCTGCGCAACGCCGAGATCGCGTCCATCGTCCAGGTCCTGGGAGCCGGCACCGGCCGCACCTTCGACCTCCCGCAGATGCGCTACGGCCGGGTGATCCTGATGGCCGACGCGGACGTCGACGGCAGCCACATCCGCACGCTGCTGATCACGTTGTTCGCCAAGTACATGCGCCCGGTGATCGAGGACGGCCGCCTCTACGCGGCCATGCCCCCATTGCACAAGGTCACCACGCGAGGCCGCAACCCGGAGACGCACTTCACCTTCACCCAGCGCCAGATGGAACAGAAGGTCGCGTCGCTGGAGAGGGCCGGCAAGCAGGTCGTCACCCCGGTGCCCCGGTTCAAGGGCCTCGGCGAGATGGACGCGGACGAGTTGTGGGAGACCACGATGAACCCGTCCACCCGCTCGGTCCGCCGCATCACGATGGACGACGTCGAAGCCGCCGAGGAAGCCCTCGAACTGCTGATGGGCGAGAAGGTCGAGCCGCGCCGCAACTGGCTCGTCGAGTCCGCCGCCAGGGTCGACCAGTCGGCCATCGACCTCTAAGCCTTCTTTCCAGAGACAGACGGAGTCACGAAGTCATGGCACGCCGCAAGGGAACCACGACCAAGGTCGACCCAGCCGCGTTCGACAAGGCCGGCGCCAAGGTGCTCGACAACTCGCTGAAGACGGAGATCGAGGACTCGTACCTGGAGTACGCGTACTCGGTCATCCACTCGCGGGCACTGCCGGACGCGCGCGACGGCCTCAAGCCGGTGCACCGCCGCATCCTGTACTCGATGCACGAGAACGGCTACCGCCCGACGCACGCGTACGTGAAGTCGTCACGCGTCGTAGGGGACTGCATGGGCAAGTACCACCCGCACGGCGACACGGCCATCTACGACGCGCTTGTCCGTCTGGCGCAGGACTTCAGCCTCAACGAGCCGCTCATCGACGGCCACGGCAACTTCGGCAGCCCGGACGACGGCCCCGCCGCCTCCCGGTACACCGAGTGCCGCATGTCCCCGGTCGCCATGCAGCTCGTCGGTGAGCTGAACGAGGACACGGTCGACTTCCGCCCGAACTACGACGGCTCGCTGCAGGAACCGGCCGTGCTCCCGGCGGCGTTCCCGAACCTGCTGGTCAACGGCACGTCCGGCATCGCGGTCGGCATGGCCACGAACATGATCCCGCACAACCTCCGCGAGGTCGTGGGCGCGGCGCGGTGGCTCATCAACCACCCCAACGCCGACCTCGACAAGCTGATGGAGTTCGTGCCGGGCCCCGACCTGCCCACGGGCGGCATCCTGCTCGGCCTCGACGAGGTGCGGAAGGCCTACGAGACCGGCCGCGGCGTCGTCCGCATGCGCGCCAAGGTCGAGATCGGCCCGCTGGAGGGCTCGCGGGGCCGCCAGGCCATCACGGTCACCGAGCTCCCGTACGGCGTCGGCTCGGAGCGGATCGTCGAGAAGATCACCGACGAGGTCAACAAGTCCAAGCGCCTCACCGGCATCGCGGACGTCAAGGACCTCACCGACCGCGAGAACGGCATCCGTCTCGTCATCGAGTGCAAGGTCGGCGTCAACCCGCAGGCACTGCTCGCCGACCTCTACCGGCTGACGCCGATGGAGCAGTCGTTCGGCATCAACAACCTGGTGCTGGTCGACGGCCAGCCCCAGACGCTCGGCCTCAAGCAGCTGCTGGAGGTCTTCCTCCAGCACCGCTACGAGGTCGTCACGCGGCGCACGAAGTTCCGCCGCCGCAAGCGCGAGGAACGTCTGCACCTCGTCGAGGGCCTCCTGCTGGCCCTGCTGGACATCGACAAGGTCATCAAGCTGATCCGGGGCAGCGAGAACGCGGCGGCCGCCAAGGACGGCCTGATGAAGCAGTTCAAGCTGTCGGAGATCCAGGCTACCTACATCCTCGACACCCCGCTGCGCCGCCTCACCCGGTACGACAAGCTCGAGCTCGAGAACGAGCAGGACAAGCTCCGCCAGGAGATCGCCGAGCTCACCGCGATCCTGGACGACGAGGGCGTGCTGAAGAAGCTCGTCTCGTCCGAGCTCGCCACGGTGGCGAAGGAACTGGGCGGCGAGCGCCGCACGAGCCTCATCGACGGCGACCTGAAGGAGGTGCTGGCGGCGTCCAAGCCCGCCGGCCCGCTGGAGGTCGCGGACGACCCGTGCCAGGTCATCCTGAGCGCCGCCGGCCTGGTGGCGCGCACCGCGGCCGAGTCGGAGGAGGCCTCGGAGGGCAAGCGCCGGGCGGGCCGTGTGAAGCACGACGCCGTCCTGGCGATGGTGCACTCCACGGCCCGAGGCCAGGTCATCCTCATCACGAACCTGGGCCGCGCGTTCAAGACGGACGTGCTCCCACTGCCCGTGCTGCCAGAACAGAGCGGCACGGTCTCGTTGCGCGGCGGCATGGCGGCTTCCGAGCTGGTGCCGCTGGAGAAGGGCGAGAAGGTCGTGGGCATCGCCCCGCTCGACCCGAAGGACTCACCCGGCATGGCCCTCGGCACGAAGCTCGGCACCGTCAAGGTGTGCGTGCCGGAGTGGCCGGTCCGCTCGGACGAGTTCGAGGTCATCACCCTCAAGGACGGCGACGAGATCGTCGGCTGCACCTGGCTCACCGACGGCAGCGAGACCATCGCGTTCGTCAGCTCCGACTCGTCCCTCCTGCGCTACGACGCCAAACTCGTGCGGCCACAAGGCCTCAAGGGCGGCGGCATGGCGGGCATCAACCTGAGCGGCGACGCACACGTGGTCTTCTTCGGCGCCATCCGCACCGACGACGACGAACACGGCGAGCCGATGGTCGTCACCTCGTCCGGCCAGAGCGTCAAGGTCACCCCGTTCAGCGAGTACCCGGCCAAGGGCCGCGCGACAGGCGGCGTGCGCTCGCAGCGCTTCCTCAAGGGCGAGGACCACCTGGTGCTCGCGTGGATCGGCAGCAGGCCCGCCGGCGCGGACGACAAGGGCACGCCGGTGGAGCTGCCGGCCATCGACCCGCGGCGCGACGGCTCCGGTCACGCGCACCCCGGTCCGGACGTGATCGGGCACCTGATCGAACGCGACTAGTCGTTGTGCGCCGGTGAGAGCGGTTTGGCCGCTCTCACCGGCGAGCTGTCGTCCGCAGGGGGTGCGACATGACCGATCGGGCGGACGTGCCGGCCGAGGTGCTCGACGAGCTGCGCGTGATCTGCGCCCGGCTTCCGGAGAGCCGCGAGGAATCGGCCTGGGTGGGGACGCGGTGGCGCATCCGCAACCGCACCTTTCTGCACGTCTTCACGGCGCATCCCGGCCAGGAGGGCGCGTACAGCCGTGCGGCGGAGCTCGTCGAGCCGACGGTGGTGATGACTTTTCGCGCGCAGCCCGAGGAGTTCGACGCCCTGGTCGGGGCCGGGGAGCCGTTCTTCCGTGCGGCGTGGGGCAAGGACGTCGTCGGAATGAAGGTGCGGCCCGACGCGGACTGGGTGGAGGTGGGGGAGTTGCTGACCGAGAGCTACCGCAGGCTCGCCCCGGCGAAGCTGGCCAGGCTCGTCGACTGAGCAGTGGTTGCCGCGCTCACCTTGCCGGCCGTGATCGTGGCTAGCATTCCGCCATGGTCCGCACGACTCCGCCGCGCCCGGTCGACCTCGCGGCACACCTGCCCTTCATGGCACCGCTGGCCCGCACCTCCGTCCGCCTGCACCCCCGCCCCGGTGAACCGACAGCCTCGGACAGCTCGTTCGGCGGCCCGTTGCTGTGGCCGGCGGGGGAGGCGTGGCCGACGTGTGCCGTCCACGAAGGTTCCTTTGTGGATGGTGCCAGCATCCCTGATGCGATGGCACGGCGGCGAATCCTCACGGAGGCCTGGGCTCGGCCGCGTGAGCAGGGCGTGAACCTGTTGACGCCGGAAGAGAAGGTCGTCGTCGACCGCGTGGACGGCGGCACGCAGATGGCCGTCGCTGGCCCGTTGCCGTTGGTGCCCGTGGCTCAGCTGTACGCGCGGGACGTGCCGGGGCTGCCGAGTCCTGGTGGGGCCGATCTGCTGCAGGTGCTGTGGTGTCCGTTCGACCACGAGGACGACGGCTACGTGCCGAGCACCGTGCTGCGGTGGCGGGTCGCCGCCGAGGTGACGGACGTGCTGGCCGCCCCTCCGGCGCCGGCGCTGGTCGACGACAACTACCTGCCGCAGCCCTGTGTGGTGCACCCGGAGGAGGTCACGGAGTACCCGGCTCCGCACTGCCTGCCCGAGGACCTGCGCGAGCAGGTTCGGCAGTGGGAGGTGCGGGAGGGTGCGCGGTACCAGTACGACCTGTCCGTCGCTCCCGGGTGCAAGGTGGGTGGGTACGGGCCGTGGAGCTTCTCCGATCCGGACGTCATGTCCTGCCCCGACTGCGGCGGTGAGGTCGAGCCGTTGCTCACCATCGCCAGCAGCGAGTGGGACGGCGTGAGGAGCTGGCTGCCCCTCGAGGACGACGGGGACGAGCATCCGCCCTACCCGGCCGCGAACGAGCCGACCATGCTCAGCATCGGCCGCGGGTACAACCTGCAGCTGTACACGTGTGTCGTGTCGCCGGGGCACCGGCACCTCACGAACATGCAGTGATGGTCACGCCTTTCCGGTGACGTCGAGTGCGGCGCTGACGATGCTGTCGGTGTCGATGCCGTGTGCGCGGTAGACGCTGTCGAGGTCTCCGGACTGGCCGAAGCCGCTGACGCCCAGGTGTGCCGCGCCGTGGCGGGTGAGGCCCGCCAGGAACGCGAGGGTGTGCGGGTGGCCGTCCAGCACGGTGACCAGTGGCGCCGCCCGGTCCGCCGGGAACAGGGCGTCGAGGATCCACGTCGGGGCGTCTCCTCGGCCGCCTCGGGCCTGGACCGCGCGGAACAGCAGGTCCGGGCTCGTCAGACAGACGACGTCGGCGGCCACGCCCAGGGCGCTGAGTCGTTCGGCGGCCTGCACCGCTTCGGGCACAAGGGCTCCCATGGCGACGAGCGTGACGTCCGGCGTCCCTGCCGTGCGCCGCAGCGGGTAGCCGCCCGCGACGACCTGGCGGCGGCGTCGTTCGCGGGCCGCGGGATCCGTGGGCACCGCCGCCAGGGTCTGGTCGACGGGGCGGGTCGACAGGCGCAGGTAGGCGGACGTGCCGCCCGGGCGGCCCAGTTGTCCCAGCGCGGCCAGCAGGCACCACTCGGTGTCCAGCGCGAACGCCGGTTCCCAGGTCGTGCAGCCTGGTTGCTCGACGCCGATGGACGGTGTGGTGATCGACTGGTGGGCGCCGCCCTCGGGCGCCAGCGTGACTCCGGACGGTGTGCCCACCAGGATCGACTGGCCGCCCGCGTAGAGGCCGAACGACCACGGCTCCAGTGCTCGCGTCACGAACGGGTCGTAGAGCACGCCGATCGGCAGAAGTGGCTCGCCCCAACGGCTCCAGGTCGCGCCCAGCTCGCCCAGCAGGCCGACGAGGTTCGTCTCGGCGATGCCGAGCTCGACGTGGCGGCCGGTCGGGCGCTCGCGCCAGTGCAGGATCGTCTCGGCGTCGTCGGCGAACCAGTCGACGCCCTCGGCGGTCGACCAGATGCCGACCTTGTTGACCCAGCCGCCGAGGTTGGTGCTGGAGCTGACGTCCGGTGAGACGGTGACGACTCGTGCGCCCGCCTCGGGAGCGACGCGGTTCAGGTCGAGCAAGGTGCGGCCGAGAGCTGACTGCGTGGTCGCGGTGCCGTTCGGCGTGCGGCCCAGATCCGTTGGCACGGTGGGAGGTTCGGTGGACGGGACGGGGTCGCGGCGCAGCCTTTCCGCCGCGCGCTCGCACACCAGCTGCTCTGCGCTGCCCGGCGCGAAACGGTGCCACGGCTGGGAAGCGGACGTCCCGCAGCGTGCGGCCAGCTCCTCGAACTGGGCCCCGGTCAGCAACGCCGAGTGGTTCTGCGGGTGGCCCGCGGTGGGCAGGCCGTGGCCCTTCACTGTGTACGCGATGATCACGGTCGGCCGGGTGTCGTCGATCTCGCGGAACGCGGCCCGCAGGGCGGCGTGGTCGTGCCCGCCCAGGTCGCGCACCGCACCGGCGAGCGCCGCGTCGTCCAGTGAGCTCAGCAACGCGGCGATCCGCCCGGCGTCCGGACCCGTGCCCGGCAGCAACGAGCGCAGCTTGTCCGGGCTGTGGCGCAACAGCCGCTGGTACTCGGCGTTCGTCATCGCGTCGATGCGGTCGCGCAGGGCCTCGCCTCCGGGCCGGGTGAAGAGCTCCTCCAGGGTGGCGCCGTACTTCACGGTGATCACCTGCCAGCCCGCCGCGGTGAACAACGCGCGCAACCGGTCCGCGCCGAGCACCGGGACGACGCGGTCGAGCGACTGGCGGTTGAAGTCGACGATCCAGACGATCTCGCCGAGTCCCTGGACCATCGGGTCGAGGACGGCCTCCCAGCACGCGCCCTCGTCCAGCTCGGCGTCGCCCACGAGCGAGTACTGGCGTCCCAGCGGCTGCTCGCCGAAGTGGCCGCCGACGTACCGCCGCGACAGCGCTCCCCAGATCGGTGCCGTGGCCCCGATGCCGACCGAGCCGGTGGAGTAGTCGGCGGGCACCGGGTCCTTGGTGCGCGACGGGTAGCTCTGCAGCCCGCCGAACGACCGCAGCGTCGTCAGGTGCTCCTCGTCGAGCTGCCCGAGCAGGAACTCGACGGCGTGCAGCACGGGGGAGGCGTGCGGCTTGACCGACACGCGGTCCTGCGGCCCGAGGTGCTCGAAGTAGAGCGCCGTCATGATGGCGGTGATCGACGCGCTGGACGCCTGGTGGCCGCCCACCTTCAGGCCGGTGGTGTTGGGCCGGACCCGGTTGGCGTGGTCCACGATCGCCGTCGACAGCCACAGCACCCGCTGCTCCACGGCCCGGAGCACGTCGAGGTCGATCGCGGTGTCACTGCTGCTCAGCGTCGTCATGGGAGGCAGTGGAACCAACGGCGCTTCCGCCGTGCAAGTAAAACGCGCGCTTTCGAGCTTCCCCTGCACTTTTCCGTCGCATGCAAGCTCGGAAGCAGCGGAAAAGTGCGCCGGCGACTAGAGTTCCGGCGTGGCCGACTCCGGGACGCTCGACGACCTCGACCGCCAGATCCTCGCGTTGCTGATCGAGGACGGCCGCCGCTCGCTGGTGGACATCGCCGAGCGCGTCAGCCTGTCCCCGGCGCCGGTCAAGCGGCGCGTCGAACGCCTCGAACGGCTCGGCGTGATCACCGGCTACACCGCGCTCGTCGACCACAGCAAGCTCGGCGCGGGCCTCGAGGCGTTCGTCGAGCTGCGCTTCGCCGGCGACATCAGCGTCGAGGAGGTCACCGACGCGATGATGCGCATCCCCGAGGTGCAGGAGATCGTCACCGTCGCGGGCGACCCCGACGCGCTGGCCAGGGTGCGCCTCACCACGGTCGCCCAGGTCCGCGACGTCATCGACCGGATGCGCGAGGGCGGCCGGGTGATCGGCACCAAGACTTTGATGGTCCTCGGGCGCAAACGGCGCTGACACGACCGAACCGGTAGTGTTTCTGGTCCGAACGTTCAGTGGGAGCCTGTCGGGAGATTCCTCCTGACCAGGCCATTCGCGAGGTCGTTGAGGCGAACGGGCGGTGGGAGAGGTGGATCTCGGCACTGGTGTCACCCCAATGGCGCAGCGAGAGTTCCGATGCCCTTGTGCCGCCGGAACGCCTGGGTGTGAGGTGTCGCAGTGACGCCCGACGCCCAGCGTTTCGACGTGTTCTTCCGCGCCTGCCCGGCCGCGGCGGTGATCACCGATCTCGACGGTGTCGTACGGCGGACGAACCCGGTGTTCGCGGAGCTCGCCGAGGGGACCGGGTTCGCGGAGCCGGAGGGTCTCGGCATCGGTGACGTGGCGGCGACGGGCGCGAGCGGCCGGTTCCTGGCCGACGCGATCTCGAAGCTGCGCCGTGACCACGACCTCGTCGTGCGGGGTGAGGCGGAGATCGTCTCCGCCGAGGCGCCCAGCAGGTTCGTGCAGGTGTCGGCGACCGTGTTGCCGGCGCCGGACGAGGGGCTGCTGTTCCTGCTGGAGGACGGGCAGGAGCTGCGGCAGCTGCGCGAGACGTTCCGCCACCAGACGCTGCACGACGCGCTGACCGGGCTGCCCAACGACGCCTACTTCCGGTCGAAGCTCGAGAGCATGGTCGCCACCGCGGGCGCCGGCGAGCAGATCGCCGTGCTGCTGCTGGACGTCGACGGGTTCGGCGTGATCAACGACGGCCTCGGGCCGGACCTCGCGAACCGCGTCCTGCGCGCGACCGCCGGCACGTTGCGCGAGGTCTTCGACCAGGAGGACGCGTTCATCGCGCGGCTGTTCCGCGACGAGTTCGGCGTGGCGCTGCGCGGGGTGCTCACGCGGCAGTCGGTGGTGGCGCTGGTGGAGGAGACGATCGACCGGCTGGCGCAACCGGTCTACCACGACACCCGCGTCGGTGTCGGCGTGAGCGCGAGCGTCGGTGTGGTGATCGGGGACTCGTCGGCGGAGCACCACGCGCTGGCCCGCTCCGCCGAGGTCGCGCTGCACCGGGCCAAGGACCTCGGCAAGTCGCAGTGGGTGCTGTACGACCAGGAGACGGACCAGGCGGCGCGGGACCGGTACTTCCTGGCGGCGTCGCTCGCGGGCGCGATCGAGAGCGGCGAGGTCGGCATCGTCCTGCAGCCGCAGGTCGTCCTGCCCGACGCCCCGGTCGTCACGTCGCTGAAGGCGAGCCTGTGCTGGCGGCACCCGACGCTGGGCAGGCTGCGCGCGGACGAGGTGTACGCGCTCGCGGAGCTGACCGGGATGACGATGCCGCTGGGCAGGCACCTGCTCGCGGAGGCGGTGGAGACCGCCGCGGACTGGCGCGCCCGGTTCGGCGACGGAGCCCCGATGGTGTGCCTGAACCTGCCGCGCCGCATGGCGATCGACGCGGACCTCGTCAGCATCGTCCGCACCGAGCTCGAGCGGCACGGCCTGGAGGCGCGGCGGCTGATGCTGTGCGCGGACAGCGCGTCACTGCTGGACGCGCGCGGCGACCTGCAGGAGTCGATCGGTGTGCTCGCCCGCCTCGGCATCGTGTTCGTGATGGACGTGGCGGGACTGCCGGACCTCGAACTGGTCTCCGCGTTCGGCCTGCCGGTGCCCGCCGTGATGCTGGTGGGGCCGATCGTGGCGGCGGTCGGTGTCGCCGACCCGCCGGAGTGGGCGCGGCGTCAGGTCCGGTACCTGGTGGACCGGGCCGAGGAGCTGGGTGTCAAGGTCGGTGCGCACGGCGTGGTCTCGCAGGCGCACGCCGAGCTGGTGCACTCGCTCGGCGTCGTGGTCGCGGCCGGTCCCTACCTGCCCGAGTACGAGACGAGGGAGCAGGCCGAGGTGTGGGCGGGCCGGGTGTGGCCGATGGGGTGAGAGAGCCGGGCGGGACCCCGGAGGATCCCTGCCCAGGCCCGCTCCGGGTCGTCATTCGATGTGCAGGCTCTGGATCTTGGCCTCCGTGACGATGCGTTCCGCCTCGTCACGGGCGACGTTGCGCAGCTCGGCCAGGGCCCGCATCGCCTCGGCCCGGCGGGCCGACATCGCGAGCCGGAAGTCCTCGCGGATCCCCTCGCGCTTCTCGGCCGCCTCCTCGTCGAGCCGGCGAGCCCGTTGCTCGGCCTCGCCCACGATCATCAACGCCTTGAGCTGGGCGTCCCGCACGACGTCACGCCGTTCTTCCTCGGCCAGGGCGACCATGCGGGCGAGCCGTTCGGGCAGGCCCTTCGGGTCGATCGGGGTCAGGCAGATGCGGTGCAGGCCGTCCTGCAGGGCGGCGTTCTCCTCCTGGACCGTGACCAGTCTGGCGGCCAGGGCCTCGGCTCGGGCCTCCGAGGCGTCCCGGTCGGCCGTGACCAGGCGAAGCTCGGCTTCCAGCTCCGCGACGTAGTCGTCCACCTCGTCGCGGTCGTAGCCGCGCCAGCGCAGTCCGAACCACGTGCGCAGCGGTACGAGCTCTGTCCTGCTGTCGACACTCACTGCCGTCTCCTCTGCCTCCCGCGAGTCAGTCTTGACAAGGGGTACGTATGAGGTGGGGCATCGGTTCTAACGGGTTCACCAGGCACAATGTCGACGTGAACAACAAACTGTGCCCCTGCGGTACCGGTCAGTCCTATGTGGACTGTTGTGGTGCGCTGCACTCCGGAGCCCGCAAGGCGGCCACCGCGGAGCAGCTGATGCGTTCTCGCTACAGCGCTTTCGCCGTGTCCGATGAGGACTACCTGCTGCGCACGTGGGCCGCGAAGCACCGCCCCTCGAGCGCCGGGATCGACTCGACCGACCGCTGGCTGAAGCTCGAAATCCTGTCGACCGAGAACGGCGGACTGCTCCAGGCCGAGGGCGTGGTGGAGTTCCGGGCGCACTACGTCGGCGGCGTCGTGCACGAGCGCAGCAAGTTCATCAGGGAGAACGGCCAGTGGGTGTACGCGGAGGGCCTGGAATGAGCACCGTGATCGTCGCGAGCAGGTTCAACGGGCCTCCCGGCATGGGCAATGGCGGTTACTCGGCCGGTCTGCTCGCCGCCCACGTCGAGGGCGGCGCGGTCAGCGTCCGGCTGCGCAAACCGATCCCGCTGGACCGGGAGATGCAGGTCAGGGACGGGCAGCTGCTCGACGGCGAGGTCGTGATCGCCTCCGCCGAGGCCGCCGCGCTCGACCTGGAGGTGCCCGCCGCGCCGACGCTGGACGAGGCGCTCAAAGCGTCCGCGACGGTGCCGTGGCGCGACCGGCACCCGTTCCCGACGTGCTTCGGGTGCGGTCCCGGCCGTGAGGACGGCATCGCCGCGCTGCTCGGCCCGCTCGACGGCCGCAGCGAGTGGGCCGGCGTCTGGAGGCCGACCGAGGTCCTGCCGAACGACGGCGTGAGCGTGCTCCCGGAGATCGTCTGGGCCGCGCTCGACTGCCCGTCCGCGCAGCCCGTCGCCCCGGACGGCGGCCCGGCGTTCGTGCTCGGCACGTTCGTCGCGCAGGTCGAGCGGCCGGTAGCGCTGGGCGTGGACCACGTGCTGCTGGCGTGGGAGCTCGGCAAGGAGGGGCGCAAGGCCTACTCCGCGTCCGCGATCATCGGTCCTGACGGAGTGTGCGGACGGGCGCGGGCGGTGTGGGTCTCGATCGGATGACTTCAAAGACCCCGACTGGGTGACGGAAGCACGGCGCGTCTTGATAGCGTGCACGACCGTTGCCCGATTAAGCCGAAAGGGCGAGTGACCGGGATGGCACGGAGGTGATCAGGCGCTTGTTGGGCCGACGTGCCGCCGCCCAGGGCGAGCAGCAACCACAGATCCAGCAGACCCAGCAGAGTTCTGGCCAGAGCAGTTTCGGAGTTCAGACCATCACGAGCACCGACCAGGACCTGGATCTGTACCCCGTCGAGCAGCCCCCGCCTGCAGCGCCGCAGCCGGAGCCCGTACCCCAGAGGACGCCGTTCGCGGCGAACCTCGTGGGGTCGACGCTCGTCGTCTCCGCTCCCGAGGGCCCGAGCCAGGGTGCCACGGGACTCGCCCGCGCGCTTCCGGCCGACACCGGCCGGACCGTCGTCGTGGTCGACTTCCCGAGCGGGGACCAAAGCACCTTCTGGCCGCACGTCGTGACGGCGCTGCACGGCCGCGGGCCCGTCCGGCTCGCGGTCTCGCACGCCGGCACGATGCGGCCGACCGCTCCCGCGCAGTGGCTCGCCGAGCAGCTGCAGGCCGAGGTCGTCGCGCCGGACGGCGTGCTGACCACGGTGCCCGGTGCCGCGTTCGTCGTCGGCACGCAGGGCTACGGCAGCTGGGTGAGGTTCCAGCCGAACGCGTCCCCGATGCCGTTCGGCCGCCGCTTCCCGGTGCCGCAGTGGGAGGCGATGGACCCGAACTCACCGTGGCCGACGGGCGAGATCGGCATCTCCGAGCCGATCCCGAGCGGGCTCTGGCTGCGCGCGCAGCAGCCGCCGTTCGACCCGGCCGCCCAGGACTCGCGGCCGATCGTGGCGCTGCCGTGCCGCGACAACGTGCTGACGGTCGTCGTCGGCGGGCCCGGCCAGTCGTCGATCCCGATCGACGAGGTGTGCCGCCTGCTCACCGCGCTGCCCCAGGCGGCCCGGTCGCGCGTGCGGCTCGTGCCGTACGGCATCGACGCGAGCATCGGCAGCCTCGTGGCCGACCAGATCGGCGAGCCGATCGCGATGTTCACCGGCATCCCGGTGGGCAACCTGCGCGGCGGCGGCCCGGCGGTGATCGCGGTCGACCCGCGCGGCCAGCAGACGTGGCGCCCGTTCGTCACCGAGGTGCTGTGCGTGCCGAACGAGTCCGTCCCCGTCGTCTCGGGCTACCGGACGCCGGTGCAGGGCCTGACCGAGGTCTCGCCCGGAGTGTTCGCGCTCGGCGACGGCGTGGTGCTCGAAGTGGTGCCCTCCGGCCTGTGGGTGCGTGAGCAGGACGAGCCGTACAACGCGGCCGAGGTGCGCACACAGCCGTTGGACCCGGAGTGGGCACGTCTGACCGTGGGCACGCCAGGGCGCACGACGCCCGGTGCGGTCGCGGTGCACGGCGCTGCTCTCGTGGAACGCCTCGAGCCCGAGGTGCGCAAGCTCCTGCGCCTGGTGTTCTGCGACTCCAAGGTGATCGCACCGCCGCCCCCGCCTCCGCCGGCACCCAGTCCGGCGCCGAGCTCTCCGGCGCACGCGCTGGCGACGCGGGACTCGTCGGACGGCGGCGTCGACTTCTTCACCGCCGTCACGCCCGCCGAGCCCGAGCAGCCCGCGTACGCGAGCATGGGCGCCGGTCCGGCCATGTCGGCCGTGGCGTCGCACGCGCTGGACGACCCGGACGAGGCCGCGTTCCCGTCGGACGACCCGGACTCCGCCCCGGTGAGGTTCCGCGTCGACGGCCCGCTGCCGTTGCAGCCGCTGGCGATGTGGGAGGCCCAGCCGGAGAACACCGGCGAGCGCGAGTTCATCGACGCGGACCACAGCAGCTCCGACGCCGAACGCGACACGGTCCGCCGTGCCCTCGGCGAGCGCTACGGAGTGCACGCGGCGACGGTCGTGCGCCTGCTCTCCCAGCGTCCGGACGCGGAGGAGGACCCGGCCGCGTTCGAGGCGATGGTCACCGACCTCACCGCGTTGCTGGCGTGCGTGTCGCAGGACGAGGACATGGTCGTCGAGACGCTCCGCATGGGTCGTCTGGGCCGCCTGCGCCCGTACGTCGCGTGCATCGTCTCGGGCCTGAACCGCCTGCCCGTGCACAGCGGCGTGGCCACGGTGTGGGGCGTGAGCGGCCAGACCGGCCCGCGGCGCTACCGCAGCGGCGACGTCCTGGTCGAGCACGGCCTGCTGGACGCCGTCGCGAACCCGTCGCAGCGCATCGACGGCGTCACCGAGTACCTGATCTGGTCGGTCACCGGCCGCCGGGTCGAGGTCGCCGACCGCGTCGCCGTCGCCACCGAGGAACGCGTCCTCTTCGCGCCCGGCACGCCCTTCCGGGTGCTGGCCGTCGCCGAAGCCGAGGGTGACCACCCGCAGCAGGTGCTGCTGCAGGAGATGGCCGGCCCGGCGTCGGACGACGAGATCGCGCGCCTGCGTCCGAGCGTGCTCTCCCAGCTGGAACGGGCGGCGGCGAACCTGCGCGTCCTCCCGGTCTCGCACCAGGTGACGGCCTGAACCTCGGCATCCGTTACGCGGAGCCGCCGGTCGGCTCGCTGCGCCTCCGCCCACCGGTGGACTGCGACGGCGAGCCGGCCGGTGCGTTCGGCGACAAGCACACGCTGAACGTGTGGTCCACGGTGGACTCTGCCGCGCCGGTGATCCTCTGGGTGCACGGCGGGGCCAACACCGTCGGGTCCTCGGCGCAGCCGGAGTACGCCGGGGACGTCCTCGCGTCGCACGGCGTTGTGTTCGTCAGCTGCGACTACCGGCTCGCTTTTGACGGTTATGGTGCGGTGGAAGGGTTTCCGCACAATCGCGGTCTGCTCGACGTCGTTTCGGCGTTGCGCTGGATCCACCGCAACATCGCGCGCTACGGCGGAGATCCGTACAACGTCACCGTCGCGGGCCAGTCGTCCGGGGCGCAGACCGTCGCGAGCCTGATGGTGATGCCGTCGGCCGCGGGCCTGTTCCACCGGGCCGTCGTGCACAGCCTCGCGGGACGGTTCTTCACACCTCGTGAAGCCGTCGAGGTGCAGCGCGCGAAAGACCCGGACGTCGTGCTGTACCAGCCGATCATCGACGGCGACACGCTGCCGCGCAGCCCGTTGGAAGGGCCGTACGACGTCGAGCTGATGACGTGCCACACGGCCGATGAGGACGTGGACCTGTTCCAGCGCCCCACGACGAGGCTCGCGGACGAGCACGGCAGCGCGTTCCGGTCGATCTACGCCAGGCATCCCGCGCACCACGGTGCGGACGTGCCGGACATGTTCCGCGGCGACATCGCCCGGGCGTGGGCCGAGTTCGCGCGCACGGGCGATCCCGGCTGGCCGCGCGACGAACTGAAGCTCTGGACCTAGCCGCCGGTCCCCAGGTTGTCGAGGGTCAGCTGCAGCTTCGCGTGCCTGCGCCCGGAAGCGCGCCGCCCGAACGCGTAGAGGAACGCCCACTGCGGGCCCGTGTAGGGAACGGCGACGTGGCCCAGCCGCTGAGCCAGGCTCTTCCCGATCGCGTACGCTCCCGCGGCGAGCCCGACCGCGCCGTAGATCGTCAGCTCGGAGGCGACGGCCTCGGTGATCCCCGCCGAGGTGCCGATCGACCCGATCAGCGAGTCCGGGGTCCCGAAGGTCTGCGGCCAGCTGTTCTCGAGCCTGTTGCTCTCGAACTCCTGCTGCAGCCGGGCGATCACCTCGCCGCGGACGCTCGTGGCGCTCGTGCGCCCGATCGACTCGCAGCTGTTCCGCATCCACGTGGCCAGCAGCTGGTGCCCGCCGCTCTTCACGAACCTCTCGACACCGGTGGCGGATCCGTTCTCCAGGTGTGTCAGCACGGTCAGGACCTCGGACGTGAGCTCGGCCAGGTCGGAGGGGGACAGCGCGGCGGCGGGCGCCACGGCCGGGAACTCGACGTCCGACGCGTCACGCACGGACCGCAGCAGCTCGTTGAACCGGCTTTCCCGGCGCTCCAGCAGAAAGGGCGTCCGGCTCCCCGCCTGCGCGATCGCGGCGTCGTGGTTGTACGCGTGGCGGGTGATGTGCACCGCGAGATCGACAGGATCCTCGGCGTGCCGCGTCGCCTCGGCGATCACGCCGACCGGGAAGTGCAGTGCCGCGTCCGGTGCCAGGAGGGTCTCGTGCAGGAGAGCGGCCAGACCGGGGTTCTCGGCCACGTACGCGGGTGCCCAGGTGATTCCCCGCTCCTCCTCCGCGATGATGACGCGCCGGGAGTTCCGCGCCAGGTTCGCGTCCTCCAGGGCGATCGCCCTGATCGCGTCGTCGATCAGGGGTGTCCAGGCCGCACCTTCCCAGTGGTGACTGTTCCGCGCCTCGCGGTCGGTCAGCCACGGTTCCCGGCCGATGATCCGCACCGTGCCGCGCTCGACCAGTGAGACGAACTCCCTCTCGCTCACCCGGCAGTCCTTCGAGCTGATGAGCCTGCTCGACGGCGCCCAGAGCACGAGCGGCGAGCTCGTCGCGATCATCCGGTGCAGGTTCGCATACCCCGCCTCGCCGTATTCGCTGATGTGGCAGAAAGTCCGGAAGACGTCGGTCACGGCCGCACGACCACTCTGCGCGTCGCGTCCGGGTCACCCTGGTCGTAGGCGGCGTCGCTCGCCACGTAGATCCACATGGTCTCGTCTCCGTCGTTGCGCACGGCGTGTGCCCAGCCGCGGGGAGGCACGACCGCCACCGCGCCACTGCCGTCGAACGAGCGGCTGTGCACCTCCGTGCCCTCACCGGTGTCCCAGTGCACCGACCACCTGCCGGCGTGGACGACGGCGATCAGCTCATCCCGATGAGCGTGGAAGTGGTTGCCGCGCACCGCACCCGGCCGGACCTCGGCGATGTGCACGTCCTGGATCGCACCGATCAGCCCGAGCTGCTCGCGCGGGAGCGAGAAGCTGAGCCCGCGGTCGTCCGCCGAGCGGTCCAGCTCGACGATCCGCATCCGATCCACCATTCCCGCTGCCTCCTGAAGTCGCCGGCGCACTGATGGAACGCGGAACTAGCTCTCGGTGTTGAGTCCGAGCGACCCGTCCAGCCGGGCGACGCACGCCCCGTCCCGCTTGTCCGACGCCAGGAACTCCCCGAGACACCGCCCGATCTGCTCGTGACCACGGGCGTTGGGGTGGAACGACTCCTGCAGCGCGTGTGACGACCGCCGCTGGTCCTTCAGCCCGTCCCAGTCCACCGACAGCCGCGTGAACCACTCCGACGACGGGTCGTCCCCGCCCACGCACGCCTCGCGGCCCACTCCGGCGCGCGCCAGGTCGAGGAAGCGGGCGTTGACCTTCGCCGCGGCCGTGCGCAGGCCGTTCGACAGCTCCGGCACGGCCTCCTCGACGACCCACTCCAGGTCGGCGGAGCGCAGCGGGCAGCCGGACAGGTTCTGCAGCGACTGCGGCATCTTCGGCGACACCGGGGCCGCGTACGACTGCACGACCAGCTGGTACGAGGAGTCGAGGTAGCCGGAGTCGCGCATGGTCTGGCGGATGGCTTTCAGCGTGTTCTCGACCTTGGGCACCATGCGCCGCACGCGCTTGGTCCACTCCGGCGCGACGGACGACGTGCAGTCGCTGCGCTTGCCCCACGCCTCGAAGCACTTGTTGAGGATCTCGGAGAAACGCGGGTCGTCGTTCGCGCCGATGGCCACCACGATCGCGACGACCTGGTTCGCGCCGGCGATGTCTCGCAGGCGCGGCAGCTGCTCGTTGCGCAGCTTGTCCGAGTTCGCGCCCGAGCACGCCAGGTTGATCTTCTGGTCGGCCTCGACCTCGGTCTTCATGATCTCGGCGTCGCGGGAGCGGTGGCACCAGTTGCCGCCCTCCTCGCCGTCGGTGCCGGGCTCGTAGGCGCCGGCGCCCTCGCCGGACATCGTGCTGTCGCCGAGCGCCACGACCGCGGTCCTGGTCTCTCGGTCCGGGGCGGAGGGTGGCGGGAACACGTGGTCGCTCACGACCAGCACGATCGTGAGCAGGCCGATCGCCGCGAGAAAGAGCAGTCTGCGCATCGCGGACCAGTTTACGGGGGTGTCCGAATGCGAGGGGGATATGGCGTTGCCGCCTCAGGCGGCGATGGGGAAAGTGGAGGTGTGGGGAATCCGAGGGAAGTAGTCGTGGTCGGGTACGACCGCACGGCGTTGCTGGACCTGGCGGGACCGATCGAGGTGTTCCAGGCGGCGAACTACGGGGAGCAGCGCTACCAGGTCACCGTCGCCACGCTCGGCGGCGGGCCGTTCACCGCGACGGCGGGGGTGCGCGTCGAGGCGGGGGCCGACCTGCGCACGCTGGACCGCCCGATCGACACGCTGCTCGTGGTCGGTGGCTGGGGGTACGACGAGGCCGCGTCCGACGCGGTGCTCACGACGAACCTGCGGCGGCTGGCGTTGCGGTCGCGCCGGGTCGCGGGGGTCTGCACCGGCTCGGTCGTGCTGGCGAGCGCGGGGTTGTTGAAGGGCAAGAAGGCGACGACGCACTGGGCGTTCACCGGTGAACTGGAGAACCGGGGCGTCGAGGTGGAGCCGGACGCGATCTTCGTGTGCGACGGCGAGGTGTCCACGTCGGCAGGGGTGACGGCGGGCATCGACCTCGCGCTAGCCATGGTGGAGCAGGACCACGGACCGGCGCTCGCCCGCAGGATCGCGCAGTACCTGGTCGTCTTCCTGCAGCGCTCGGGCGGCCAGTCGCAGTTCAGCGTGCACACCCGCGCGAAACCGGTGCCGGACGGCTCGCTGCGCGCGTTGCTCGACGACATCCACGCCGACCCGACGCGGGAGTGGACGGTGCCGGTCATGGCGCGCAAGGCGATGATGAGCGTGCGGCACTTCGCCCGCGTCTTCTCCCGCAGCGTGGGCATCTCGCCCGCGCAGTACGTCGAACGAGCCCGGGTCGAGGCCGCCGCGGACAGGCTGGCCAGCAGCGGCGACTCGCTCGACCTCGTCGCCCGCCAGTCGGGGTTCGGCTCGGCCGAGACCCTGCGGCGGGCCTTCCTGCGCGTGCTCGGCGTGTCGCCGGGCAGCTACCGCGCCCGTTTCCGGACCACTGGGGTTGCCTGATGGATGCCACGTTCGTGCTCTACCCGAACATGACCGCGCTCGACTTCGTCGGCCCGTACGAGGTGATCGCCGCCGTCCCCGTCGTGAACGCCCGCTTCGTGGCCGCGACGCTCGACCCGGTGAGGTCCGACAACGGGCTGACCGTCGTGCCCACCGACACGTTCGACTCGCTGAAGTCGACCGACATCGTCGTGGTGCCGGGTTCCGGGCACTGGAAGGAGCTGCTCGAGGACTCCGGCGGCGTCGTCGAATGGCTGCGCGAGGTGCACCCGACGACGAAGTGGACGACGTCGGTGTGCACGGGGTCGACGCTGCTCGCGGAGGCCGGGCTGGTCTCGAAGGCCACGACGCACTGGGCCGCCCGCGAGGACCTGGAGGTCCGCGGCGTCGAGGTCAGCACCGACCGGGTGGTGTTCGACGGCAAGGTCGTCAGCGGCGCGGGCGTCTCGGCGGGCATCGACATGGCGTTGCGGCTCGTCGAGGCCGAGTTCGGCGAGATGGTCGCCCAGGCGGTGCAGGTCGGGATCGAGTACGACCCGCAGCCGCCGCGCGCCTACGACTCGATCCCGCCGGAGATCGCGGCCGGGCTCAAGCAGGCTTTCGAGAACGCTCAGGCCTGACCTGGGCTGACGTGGACGGCTCGCGGGGGAGCGGTCCACGTCCTGGCCCGGTGAACGCGCACGTCAGGTGAGACCCGACTGCACGGCGAACACCACGAGCTGGGCGCGGTCGCGTGCGCCCAGCTTGACCATCGCCCGCGACACGTGGGTGCGCACCGTCGCGGGCGAGATCACCAGCACGGCGGCGATCTCGTCGTTGGACGCGCCGGACGCCACGTGCCGCATGATCTCCCGCTCGCGTTCGGTCAGCTTGTCGAGGTGCGGCACGGGCCTCGCCGACGCGCCGGACGCGAACCGGTCGATCACCCGGCGCGTGACGGACGGCGAGAGCAGCGAACCGCCGTCGGCCACCACGTGCACGGCGCGCAGCAGGTCGGTCGGGTCGGAGTCCTTGACCAGGAAGCCTGACGCGCCCGTGCGCAGCGCCTCGAACACGTACTCGTCGAGGTCGAACGTCGTGAGCATGACGATCTTCACCTCGGCGCACGCGGGGTCGGCGCTGATCCGCCGCAGCACCTCCAGGCCGTCCAGCAGCGGCATGCGGATGTCGAGGAACACCACGTCCGGCTTGACGGACTGGATGAGTGCCAGCGCCTCGCGTCCGTCGGCGGCCTCTCCGGCGAGCTGCACGCCGTCCTCGGTCTCGATCAACGTCCGCAGTCCCATCCGGACCAGCGGCTGGTCGTCGGCCACCACCACGCGAATCATGCGGGCAACGGTATCCGGGCCATCACCGAGAAGCCGTGTGCTCCACCGACCTCCAGCGTGCCGCCGAGCGCTTCCGCCCGTGACCGCATGCCCGTGATGCCGTGGCCCTCGACGAACGCCGCCGGGGTGCCGGTGTCGGTCACGTGGACGACCAGCTCCTCCCGCACGGTGTAGACCTTGACCGCCGCCGTGACGCCGGGGGAGGAGTGCCGCAGCACGTTCGTCAGCGACTCCTGCACGATCCGGTACACGGCCGGCTGGTAGGTGTCCGGGAGCTCGATCTCGGCGACCTCGAGCGACACCTCCAGCCCTGCCTCGCGCATCCTCGCGGTGAGGGCGGGCAGGTCGGCGAGCGTGATCGTCGGCGTGAGGGGAGCCGAGCCGCGCAGAGTGTCCAGTTCGGACCGCAGGCCTTCGAGGGCCTCCTTCGACGTGTCGCGGATGGCCTCCAGTGACGCGCGGGCCTTCGCCGGGTCCTTGTCCAGCACGTACAGGGCGACGCCGGCCTGCATCGCGATCACGCTCAGGCCGTGGCCGACGACGTCGTGGACCTCCTGGGCGAGCCGCAGCCGTTCGGAGATCACCACGCGCTCGCGAACGTCCACAACGGACTTCTGGCGAAGCTTCATCAGCACACCCGCCGCGACGGGCAGCAGGATCCAGCCCGCGGACCAGGTGATCCACGACGTCACCGTGTCGTTCCACCACGGCAGGATCGCCAGCGCGTAGGCCAGCGCGCACGCGGCGGCCAGTTCGATGCGCGCGTAGACCGCCACCGCGTACATCGCCGCGACGCCGCTCATCAGGATCGGGCCGAACGGGTAGCCGAACGCCAGGTAGACGACGATCGGCACGGTCGTGACCACGACCGTCCACAGCGGACGCACCGAGCGGAACAGCAGACCGGACGCCGCCACGGCGATCAGCAGGTAGGCGAGGACGTCCAGGGTCTCCGCACCCTGCAGGCGCGCGGCGAAGCGCGTCCCGCCGAGCCCGAAGAACAGCAGCGCCACGGTCAGCGCGATGTCCTGCCACTTGATCCGCATGGCTCCGACCATACGACCGGGGACGTACGCAGATGTGCGTATCTCGATGACGCTCCGGGGCTGACGTCCTGCTTCATCCGCGGGACCAGAGTTGTCGGCATGATCGTGACGACGGAGAAGCTGACGAAGCGCTACGGCGACCGCGCCGTGGTGGACGAGGTCAGTCTGTCCGTGCGGCGGGGCGAGGTCTACGGGTTCCTCGGCCCCAACGGCGCGGGCAAGACGACCACGATCCGCATGCTGCTGGGGCTCGTGAGGCCGAGCAGCGGATCGGCCAGTGTCCTCGGCGAGGCCCCGGGCACCCCCAAAGCGTTGCTGAAGGTCGGGTCGCTCATCGAGGGACCCGGTTTCTACCCTTACCTGTCCGGCCGCGACAACCTGCGCGTGCACGCCGCCCGCCGGGGTGTCGGGAGGACGAGCGTCGAGGCCGCGCTGGAGCAGGTCGACCTGGTGGGCGCCGCCGGCGAGAAGTTCCGCCGGTACTCGCTCGGCATGAAGCAACGGCTCGGCGTCGCCGCGGCGCTGCTCGGCCGGCCGGAGCTGCTGATCCTCGACGAACCGACCAACGGCCTCGACCCGGCGGGCATGGCCGACATGCGCGACCTGGTGCGTGCGCTGGCCGCGCAGGGGCAGACGGTGCTGCTGTCGAGCCACCTGCTCGGCGAGGTCGAGGAGATCTGCGACCGGGTGGGCGTGATCTCGCAGGGCAGGCTCGTCACCGAGAGCACGGTCGAGCAGCTGCGCGGCGACACCGTGCTGCTGATCCGCGCCGACCCGATCGAGAAGGCGCACGTGCTGATCGAGGACAGCACGCTGCACGGCGACGTGCTGCACGTGCGGGAGACGGACGCGGGCGCTCTGGTGCGGACCCTGGTGGCCGCGGACGTGGACGTGCGGGAGGTCCGGCCGCTGCGCCGGACGTTGGAAGAGGTCTTCTTCGAGATGACGGGAGCGGCGTGATGGGCAGCGTGAAGGCGGAGCTGCTGCGGCTGTGGAAGTGGCCGGCGACCTGGGTGCTGATCGGTGTCTGGCTGGTGATGACGCTGACGTTCGGCTACGTGTTCAACTACCTGGCTCTGAACGGCGGCACCAACACGCGGTCGATGTCGCAGCAGCAGCTGATCAGCGCCATGCAGCCGGAGAACGTGGGCGCGGCCGTCGTGCGCGGCCTGCCGATGTTCGGCGGCGCGATCGTCCTGGTGCTGGCGGCGCTGGCGGTCGGCAGCGGGTACGGCTGGGGCACCTGGAAGACGACGCTGACCGCCGGTCCGCGGCGGGTGTCCGCGATGGCCGGAACCCTGGGAGCACTGGGTATCGTCGTGGTGCTGCTGGTGGCGCTGACGTTCGTCGTGAACCTCGGTGCGTCCATCACGGTGGCATCGCTGGAGGGCTGGGACTGGAGCCTTCCGGGGCTCGGGGTCTTCAAGGCGTTGGGCGCCTCGCTGCTGATCGCGGCCATGTGGACGGGGTTCGGCGTGTTCCTCGGCGTCGTCACGAAGGGGCCCGCGCTGGCCGTCGGGCTCGGGCTGATGTGGGCGATCGTGACGGAGAACCTGTTGCGGGGCGTGGGATCCCTGCTCGGGCCGGTCGAGTCGCTGACGAAGGTCCTGCCGGGCGGCTCGGCGGGCAACCTCGCCGGAGCCGTGGGCGGATCGGGTGCGCCAGGGGTGCTGACGGACCTGAGCGGCACCACGGCGGCGCTGTTCCTGCTCGGGTACGTGGTGGTCTTCGTCGGGGCGGCGACGCTCCTGAAGGTGCGCCGCGATCTCGTGTAGGGAGCGGTGGAGTCAGGGCTTCGTGAGGGCCGGCAGCTCGACCACGAACCGCGCACCGCGCGGGAAGCGGTCCTCGACCCAGACGCGGCCGTGGTGGCGGTGCACGTGCTCGCGCACCAGCGCGAGTCCGAGCCCGCTGCCGGTGTCGTCGCCGCGGCTGCCCGGCCTGCCGCGCGCGAACCGTTCGAAGACCTGGTCCCGCAACTCCTCCGGCACGCCCGGCCCGTCGTCCTCGACCTCGATCCGCGCGGTGGCCCCGGCCCGCGTCACCGCCACGAGGATCGCGCCGCCCGCGTGCCGTTCGGCGTTCTCCACCAGGTTGGCGAGGACCCGGTCCAGCCGCCGCCGGTCGCCGAGCACCCGGACCGGGCCCGCCTCGACCGGGACCGCGGGCCAGCGGCTCGTGATGACGTTGCGCACCAAGGCGCTCAGGTCGAGCTCCTCCGGTTCGTAGTCGTCGGTCTGGTCGGCGCGCGAGATCTCCAGCAGGTCGACGACCATCCGCGCGAACCTGTCGACCTCCGAGGTCAGCAGCTCCAGCGCGGTACCGGCGGTGCCCGGCAGGTGCTCACGACGGCGGCGCAGCACCGCGCCCGCGTTCACCATCGTCGTGAGGGGCGACCGCAGCTCGTGCGAGACGTCCGAGGCGAACCGGGCGTCGCGCAGAGCTCGCTGCTCCAGCGCGTGCGCCGTCGAGTTGAACTTCGCGGCCAGCGCCGCGAGGTCCGGGTCGTCCTGGTCGGGCAGTCTGGCGTGCAGATCACCACCGGCGATCCGTCCTGCCGCGGAGTTCAGCTCCGCCAGCGGTTTCAGCGCCCGTTTCGACGCCCACGAGCCCAGCGCCGCGCCGAGCAGCGCCGAGCCGATCGTGCCCGCGGCCAGCACCGCGCTCAGGAACGCGAACGTCCGGTCGAGCTGCTGCAACCCGAACAGCTCGACGTACACGGCGTCACCCGCCACCGGCCGCGCGACGGCGAGCATCGGCAGTCCGTCGACGGTGATCCTCTCGTTGCCCGGCGGATGCGCCACGAGCCCGGCCGGCAGCTGGGACGGCTCGACCTCGCGGCCCGCCTTCACGAGGCCCGCGGGGCTCATCACCAGGATCGACGAGTCGGGCCCGGTGGTGAGACCGGTCAGCAGCTCGTCGAGGCCGGGGGAGGACAGCGACCTCTCGACCAGCCGCACGTTGACCTCGGCCTGCCGGGTCGCGCTCGCCTCCCGTTGCCTCAGCATGTAGCCGGAGGCGAGGTTCCAGGTGGCGAACGCCAGCACGCTCGTCACCACCAGCAGGCCGAAGCCGAACGACAGGGTGACCCGGCACCGCAGCGTGAGCCTCACGAGCGGATCCGATAACCCGTGCCGCGCACGGTGAGAACGACCTCCGGATCGTCCGGATTGGCCTCGATCTTCCGGCGGAGTCTCCTTATGTGCACGTCGAGCAGCCGAGTGTCACCAAAGTAGTCATATCCCCAAACCTTGTGCAGCAGCTGTTCCCTGGTGACGATTCGTCCGCCCGCACCAGCGAGTTCCAGCAACAGCCGGAATTCCGTCCTGGTGAGGTGAACGCGTTCACCCGCCCGGTGCACGAGCCCTTCCTGCGGACGGATTTCCAGTTCCCCGATCCGAACGGCTTCACGACCCGGTCCGCGCCTGCGCAACAACGCGCGGACGCGTGCCGCGAGAACGCTCGCCATCAACGGTTTCGTGACGTAGTCGTCCGCTCCCGCCTCCAGCCCGGCGATCATGTCGCGGGCGTCGGCGCGTGCCGTGACCACGATTATCGGCAGGTCACCGCGGGATCGGAGGGTCCGCACGACCTCCAGGCCGTCCACGCCGGGCAGCGTGAGGTCGACCAGCACCACGTCGAACGATTCTGTCTCCAAACGGTGTAACGCCTCTTCGCCCGAACCCGCCTCGTTCACCGAGAAACCCTCGTCGGACAAGGCGAGGCTCAACGCCTGCCGGATTCGCTCGTCGTCTTCGACCAGCAGGACCCGTACGCACACGAAGACTCCACTGTGTGAGAGCCGCGGCGACGGCTCTCACACAGTGGAGTGAAAGTCGATCAAAAGCAAGATTGTTTCGGTTTAAAATCCGGTTAGCGTGATCTTTGCCGAACGCGGGTTCGGTTCGTGGACAAGTGACTCGAACCCACCGACGTCGTCGAAGGCGAACCCGTAGGCCCGTCCGTCGGTCATGTTCGCGTGCACGATCTTCGAGAAGTGGTTCGTGGTCGCGCGGGTGTAGAACTGGCTCGCGTTGTACGTCGGCTGGGTGTGCAGGAAGCCGAGCGTCGACCGGTTGAGCGCCGCGCAGAGCGACCGCGAGATCGCGCCGAGCTCGTTGTTCGGCGCCGCGAGCCTGCCGTCGCAGTTCAGCACGTCCCGGGTGGACGGCTGCTGGAACTCCGCGACCTGCTGGCCCGAGGTGTTCGTGAACCGCATGACCCCACCGCTGACGCGGCCGGTGAACTTGCGGTTCGGCTCGTTCTGGAACGGGACCACCGTCAGCGGCGTGCTCTGGTACGTCGACCAGACGCTGCTGACGTAGCTCTGGAAGTAGGAGCTGGAGAACAGGCCCGCGTCGAGGCCCTTGCTCGGGTTGAGCACCCGCAGCCGGGTGCCGTCGGAACGGCTGTACGCGAGCCTCGCCCAGTCACCGCCCATCTGCTGGTGCTGGTCGAAGATCCGGTTGCGCCCGTTCGCGACCAGCTGGCCCGCCTTCTTCGTGGCACCGCCCTGCGACGTCGCCTCGACCGCGTGCGGGACCGCGAACATGTCCACCTGGGAGCTGTTGAGCCACAGACCGCCGCCGTCGTAGCTGAACTCGCTCCAGTCGAACAGGATGTCGCGGTTCGGGTCGCCGCCCGCCCACGGCGCCGGCTGCACCAGGCCGTTCGGGACCAGGCTGAACTTCAGCTTGTCCCGGAAGGCCATGTAGATCCGGCCGCCCGCGAAGTTGAGGGGGATGTTGACCGTCTTGCTGCCGCCGTTGCCGGGGCCGGGGATCGAGAAGTCCGGTGCGGGCACGGGAGGGATCGCCCCGCCCGACCACGGCGTGAACTGGCCGTTGCCGTTCAGGTAGCCGAGCCGGCCGTTCATGATCCCGGTGATGTAGAGGTGGACCGCGTCGCCGCGGCCCGAGTTGTTCGTGACGGTGAGCGGGAGCTGGCTCGGGGGAGCCGCTTGCACAGGTGCGGACATCGTTGTCAGCCCTACCAGGGCCGATGTCGCGAGCAGCAGGAGCTTGCGCATCGACTATCTCCTCACTGAGACAGGGTGTCGTGAGAGCGCTCCCATGGTCGGCGTGATCGTGTTGATGTGTCAAGAATGGTCTTCATGCGCGCACTGACTGTTGATCTCGCCCGAGCCGGGTCGCTCGCGTTGGTGGACCTGCCCGACCCGGTGCCCGGACCAGGTGATCTCCTGGTCGAGGGAATGGCGATCGGCATCTGCGGGACGGACCGCGAGATCGTGCGCGGCGAGTTCGGCGTCGGGGGCACCCTCGTGATCGGCCACGAGTCGCTCGGCCGCGTCGTGAGCGGCCCGGGGTTCGCGCCGGGCGCGCTGGTCGCCGGGGTGGTCCGCAGACCCGACCCGGTGCCGTGCGTGGCGTGCGCTCGGGGCGAGTTCGACAACTGCCGCAACGGGCAGTACACCGAGCGAGGCATCACCGGGCTCGACGGCTACGGCTCGACCTTGTGGACCGTGCCCGCCGAGTACGCCGTGGAGGTCGGCTCCTCGGCGGGAGTGTTGGTCGAGCCCGCCTCGGTGGTCGTGAAGGCCTGGGAACGCCTCGATCGGATGGCGCTGTACCCGTTCGAGAGCGTGCTGGTGACCGGCGCCGGACCGATCGGGCTGCTGGCGGCGTTGATCGGCGTGCAGCGCGGCCTCGACGTGCACGTGTTCGACCTGGCGTCGTCCGGCCCGAAACCCGGCCTGGTCGAGTCCCTGGGCGCCACCTACCACCGGACGCTGCCCGACTGCCCGGTCGTCATCGAGGCGACCGGGGCACCGTCCCTGGTGGCACGGCTGCTCGGGCGCGACCTGGTGTGCCTGACGGGCGTGCCGTCCGCCGAGGTGCTGCCGGCCGACGTCGGGCAGATCAACCGCGATCTGGTGCTGCGCAACGGGATCGTGTTCGGGACGGTCAACTCGAACCCGCGCCACTACCGCGAGGCGGCCGCCGTGCTGGACCGGGCGGACGACGCGTGGCTGTCCGCGATGATCACTCGGCGGGTGCCGCTCGACGACTTCGCCTCCGCGTTCGAGCACCGGCCCGACGACGTGAAGGTGGTGCTAGAGCTGTGATCGCGGCCAGCGCGACGATTCCCGCGGCCAGCAGCAGCGCGCGGTCGTAGCCGTCGTGCAGCAGCGGGGTGGCCACGAGCGGGCCGATGATCTGGCCTGCCGAGTAGCCCGCCGTGAGGATGGCGGCCGAGTTGGGGAAGCCCGCGCCCTGGCGGAGTGCGGTCGCCGCGATGCCGATGAACGTGCCGCCGAACAGGACGGTGGCGATCAACGCGGAGCCGTCGACGAGGGCTGGGAGGGCGATGCCGATCGCCTGGATCGCCAGGGCCGCCGGGAGGGCGTGGCGGCGCGGCTTGACCAGGACGGGGGAGAGGGCGGCGGAGACGCCTACGAGGATCCACGCGCCGCCGCCCAGCGGGCCGCTGATGGCGGCCACGAGGAACGTCGCGGCGATGATGTAGCCGACGCCTTCGAGGGTGTAGGCGGTGAAGAGGACGGCGAACGCGCGCCGGGAGGGTGGCCGCGGCGCACCTTCGTTCGCCCCTGGCTCAGCGGGGGAGCGCGAGCCGTGCGGATCCTGGATCGATCCCGACTCACCGGCCCCCAGGGGGCTTCGGGCCCCCACTCCAATCCTCTCAGGCAGGTCTGACACTTCCGTTGGGTCCGTCCGCCCCGACAGTTCCGGTGGGTTCGCCTGTCCTGACGGTTCCGGTGGGTCTGCCGGGGCGGGCTGGTCTGACAGTTCCGCCGGGACTGGCTGGTCTGGCGGGTTCGACAGGTCTGACCCTTCCGGAGGATCCGGCGCCAGCCCCCACGCCCCCGCCGCCAGCACCGCCGCCGCACCCGCCGCGGCCCACCAGGCGGCCTGCCACTGCCCCCACCCCAGCGCCAGCAGCCCGGACAGCGCGATCCCCACCCCGATGCCGCTCATGCCCCACCCGGGCCGCGCGTTCACCGCCGCCACGAACACCAGCGCGCTCGCCACCCCGGCCACCAGCCGCAGCACGAACCACGCCACCATCCCGTGCGCCATCGGCATCCCGGCGAGCGTCGCCACGAGCAGCACGAGCGCGACACGGTTCGTGAGCTGCGACGGCGCTCGCACGACCGTGGCGAGCGCGCCGATGAAGTAGCCCAGGTAGTTGGCGGTGGCCAGCCCAGCGGCCGAGGTCGCCGACAGGCCCGCCTGCGCGGTCATCAGCGGCAGGATCGGCGTGTAGACGAACCGTCCGATGCCCATGGCCGCCGCCAGCGCCGCCGCGGCCCGGACGGTCACAGCCGGCCGGGGTCGTTCGGGTGGGGCTGCACGGCGGTGACGTCGAACTTCATCCACGGGCTGAGGGGGAGCGTGCTGAGCACATGGGCGTGGAGGTCGGCCTCGTCGTCCGCGCGCCACAGGCCGATGCTGCGCATCTCGCCGATGGGGCGCCACAGGCGGACCAGGTTGCCGGAGGTGGTGAGTTCTTTGGCTCGCACGGCTTCGGCGGCTCGGCGCGAGTCCACTTCGGACTGGGGTGTGCCGTCCGGGACCGTGGTGGTGATCTCGACGATGAACTCTCTCATGGGCCCATCGTGCGACCGGGGGCGCGATGGGCGCCACGACCGGCTTTCTCCTGCGTGAGAGCCTGAGCCTCCTAGGATGCGAGGCGTGGAACTGCGTCAACTCCGGTACTTCCTCGCGGTCGCCGAGGAGTTGCACTTCGGGCGGGCGGCGGCGAGGCTGCTGATCGCGGGACCGTCGTTGTCGCAGCAGATCAAAGCGCTCGAACGGGACCTCGGGGTGCCGTTGTTCGCGCGCGACCGGCGCACGGTGGCGCTCACGTCCGCTGGCGCGGCGCTGGTTCCTGAGGTGCGGGCGTTGCTCGAACGGGCCGATGAACTGCAACGGCACGCACGGCAGTTGTCCGGGTCACGGCCGGTGCGGATCGGGTACGTCAACTGGTTGCCGCCAGACCTCACCGCGCGCACGGCCGGTGTCGCGCAGCTTTACGTCGACGCGTGGGTCGTGCCGTCGCACCAGCAGGCCGCGCGCGTGGCGGACGGCAGCCTCGACCTCGCCGTGTGCTGGATTCGCAGGACTGAGGCCGCGCAGCTCGGGCTGAAGGCGCACCTGCTCGGCGCCGACCGGCTCTACGCGGTGGCCGTGGGCACGGACACGAGTCCGGTGAAGGCCAAGGACATCGCGGTGCTGGTGGACGACGACGTGACGTCGTGGCAGTCCTGGAACGACTACGCCGAGGAGTTCGCGCGGGACACGGGCTGCCGCGTCCGGCGCATCCACAACGGCGCGATCACCGGGCCGGCGTTCTTCGACCACGTGCGGGTGTGCACGACGCCGGTCCTGAACTCGCCGAAGGGGCAGACCACGCCGTTGCCGCCAGACCTCGTCGCACGGCCCGTCGTCGACCCCGAGGTGCTGTGGACGTGGTCGCTCGTACGGCGCGAGGACGAGGAACGGGAGGACGTCGTCGCCGCCGCCGAGGCCATCGTGCGGAGCGTGGGCGACCTCGGTCTGGACCGCGCGTGGCTGCCCGCGGACGACCCCTACCGGGCACTGGGAGGCTGAGCCTCCCACGAGGGAGGAAAGGGGTCGCAATTCCGCGAAATTCGCAGCGGGAGTGCGCCGTTGTGGCTGTCAGAACAGCTACTCCTCCTTCGAAAGCGAGCAGGAAAATGACCAGCAAGGTGGCAATCGTCACGGGTGCGTCCCAGGGAATCGGCGCGGCGCTCGTTCCCGCTTATCGCAAGCTCGGCTATTCGGTTGTCGCGGTGTCGCGTTCCATCGGCGCCTCGGACGACCCCGAGGTGCTCGCGGTTCGCGCCGACCTCTCGAAGCCCGGTGAGGGCGCTCGGGTCGTCGAGGAGACGCTGGCGCGGTTCGGCCGGGTCGACGCGCTCGTGAACAACGCGGGCATCTTCGTCGCCAAGCCGTTCACCGAGTACACCGACGAGGACTTCGCCGACGTCACCGGCACCAACCTCGTCGGGTTCTTCGACATCACGCGCGGCGCCGTCAAGGCGATGGAGGCCGAGGGCGGCCACGTCGTCAACGTGTCCACCAGCCTCGTCGACCACGCGCAGTCGGCGGTGCCGTCCGCCCTCGCGTCGCTGACCAAGGGCGGTCTGAACGCCGTCACGAAGTCGCTGGCGGTCGAGTACGCGGCGCGGAACATCCGCTTCAACACGGTCGCGCTCGGCATCATCAAGACGCCGATGCACGCCCCGGAGACCCACGAGGCGCTCGCCGGGCTGCACCCCGTCGGCCGCATCGGCGAGATCTCCGAGGTGGTCGACGCGATCACGTTCCTCGAGCAGGCCGGCTTCGTGACGGGCGAGATCCTGCACGTCGACGGCGGCCAGAGCGCGGGGCACTGACATGGTCCTCGAAGACGTCGTGGACCGGTGGAAGGCCGCTGTCGACGCGCACGAACCCGAGCGCGTGGCGGCCGTGTTCACCGAGGACGCCCTTTTCCAGGGGCTCAAGCCGTACGGGGTGGGAAGGGCGGCCGTGGCCGCCTATTACGAATCCCAGCCGCTCGGGATGAAAGCCGAGTACAAGGTGCTGGAAACGCGGCGGCTGGCCGACGATCTCGTCCTCGGCTATTTGAACGTCGATTTCTCGTTCACCGACCGGCCGACGATCACCGTCAACCTGAGCGTGCTCGTGAAGGGAGACCTGATCGCGCACTACCAGGTCTCCCGACTCGGTTAACGCCTGCGAGGCTCCCGGCCATAGGGCGACTTCGGTCGCTCGAGGTCGGGAGCCTTCGGGATCGCCACGGTCACCGGAGCGTCCGCGGTGATCGTGATCGGCTCCCCGTGGTGCCGCGTGGACAGCTCTGTGCCGTCCACGATCCGATAGGTGGCCTCGCCCTCACACACGTCCACGGCGATCCTCGTGCCCTGGAACGACATGCGGAACGAGAACCGCGTCAGCTGCTCCGGCAGCCGCGGTGCGAACGTGAGCTCGCCACCGTGGTCGCGCATCCCGCCGAAGCCCGCCACCAACGCCGTCCACGCGCCCGCCAGCGACGCCATGTGCAGGCCGTTCGTCACGTTGTCGTGCAGGTCGTGCAGATCGGTGAACGCCGCCTCGACGAGGTAGTCGTAGGCCAGCCCGAGGTGTCCGACCTCGGCCGCCAGCACCGCCTGCGTGCCCGCCGACAACGACGAGTCGCGCACCGTCCGCGCCTCGTAGTAGGCGAAGTTGCGCGCCTTCTCCTCGTCGGTGAACGCGTCTCCGCGCACGTGCATCGCGAGCACCAGGTCCGCCTGCTTGATGACCTGCTTGCGGTAGAGGTCGAAGTACGGGAAGTGCAGCAGCAGCGGGTACTTCTCCTCCGGGGTGTTCTCGAAGTCCCACTCCGCGTGCTTGGTGAAGTTGTCCGCCTGCGGATGCACCTGCAGCATCTCGTCGTACGGGATCGACATCGCGTCCGCGGCCCTGCGCCACTTCGCGATCTCCTCCTCCGTGACGTCACAAGGGTTCCGCTCGGCGGCGTCGGCGGCGGCCCACAGGTTCTGCTGGGCGATCAGGTTGGTGTAGACGTTGTTGTCGACGATCGCCGAGTACTCGTCCGGGCCCGTCACGCCGTCGATGCGGAACCCGTCGTGCGGGTCGTGGTGGCCCAGCGACACCCACAACCGTGCGGTCTCCACGAGGATCTCGGTGGCCTCGTCGCGGTCGAAGTCCTCGTCGCCCGTGGCGTTGAGGTACTGCTGCACCGCGTACGAGACGTCGCCGGACACGTGGAACGCGGCCGTGCCCGCCGGCCAGTACGCGCTGCACTCGGCGCCGTTGATCGAACGCCACGGGAACGCGGCTCCCTCGAGCCCCAGCACCTTCGCGCGCTCGCGGGCCTTGTCCAAAGTGGAGTGGCGCCAGCGCAGGGCGTCGCGGGCGGCGTCGGGCAGCGTGTAGGTGAGCACCGGGAGCACGAACATCTCGGTGTCCCAGAACGCGTGCCCGTCGTAGCCTGGCCCGGTGAGACCCTTGCCGGGGATCGCGCGCGTCTCGCCCCTGGCCCCGGCCTGCAGGATGTGGAACAACGCGAACCGGATCGCCTGCTGCAGCTCGTCGTCACCGTCGATCTCGATGTCGGCGACCTCCCAGAAGTCCTCCAGGAACGCCTTCTGCTCCGCCAGGAGCCCGTCCCAGCCGGTCTGGCAGGCACCCGCCAGCGCGGCCTCGACCTGCGCGCGCAACGCCGGGGTCGAGCGCTGCCCCGACCAGCCGTAGGCGAGGTACTTGGTGAGCCTCAGGCAGCCGCCCGCGGGCACGTCGACGGCCGCGGTGAAGCGGGCCAGGTCGTCCTCGGCGCGGATCTCCGTGCGCGGCTCGTCGTGCAGCTCGTTGTCCGAGGGGGTGACCGAGACCTCGTGGTCCATCGCGGCGGCCATGCGCAGCCCGGACACCTTGGTGCGGTGGCACAGCACGGCCCGCGTCTTCTCGGCCATCGTGAAGTCGTTGACCAGCGGCGAGTCCAGCGCGGCGGCGACGCGGGGGTCGTTGCTGCGGCTCTTGGTCGGCTCGTTCGCGAGCAGGTCCGACTGCACGACCAGCTGCAGGTCGTCCTCCGGCTCGACCTCGTAGCGGATCGCGGCGACCGCGCGCTGAGAGAACGACACGAGCCGTTCGCTGCGCACGGTCACACGCCGGCCCGTCGGTGACTCCCAGACCGTGCGGCGGCGCAGCGTCCCGGTGCGGAAGTCGAGCGTGCGCTCGTGCTCGATCGCCTCGCCATACCGCATGTCCAGCGGCTCGTCCTCGACCAGCAACCGGATGATCTTGCCGTCGGTGACGTTGACGACGGTCTGCCCCGCCTCGGGATAGCCGTAGCCGCCCTCCCCGTACGGCAGCTCGTGCTCCTCGTAGAAGCCGTTGAGGTACGTGCCGGGCAGGCCGCGCGGCTCGCCCTCGTCGAGCGTGCCGCGCAGCCCGATGTGGCCGTTGGACAGCGCGAACGTCGACTCGGTCTGGTGCAGGTGGTCCACGGACAGGCCCTGCCAGCGCAGCTGCCACGGTTCGACGGCGTAGCTCATGACAGCAGCTCGTCGAGCTCTTCGACGACCACGTCGGCGCCGTTGGACGCGAGCGCGTCCCGCTGGTGGCCGCGGTCGACGCCGACGACGAACCCGAAGCCGCCGTCGTGACCCGCCTTCACGCCCGCGAGCGCGTCCTCGAAGACAGCGGCGTTATCCGGTGCCGTCTTGAGCCTTCTCGCGCCCTCGACGAACGAGTCCGGCGCGGGTTTGCCCTTCAGGTTCGACGCGATGATGACGTTGCCGTCCACCAGGGCGTCGACGTAGTCCAGCAGGTTGCCCGCCCGCAGCACGCGCATGGCGTTGGCCGACGACGTGACGACGCCGATCGGCATGCCGGCGGCCTTCGCGGCCTTCAGGTAGTCGACCGAGGCCGGGTACGGCGTGATGCCCTGCTCGTCGATGATGGTGTTGACCAGGTCGTTCTTCTGGTCGCCGATGCGGCGGACCTCGTCCTCGGACGGCGTGAGGCCGCGTGAGGTGAGGAAGCTGCGGACGCCGTCGTAGCGCGGTTTGCCGTCCACGTACGCGAGGTAGTCCTGCTCGCTGAACGGCTGGCCCATGGCTTCGAACGTCTGCCGCCACGCCTGGCGGTGCAACACGGCGGTGCTGGTGAGCACGCCGTCGAGGTCGAAGAGCAACGCCGTGATCTTCTCCGGGATGCCGAGGCTCATATGACGATCATGCACCCGTCTCGCCGACATCGCTGCGCTCTTCTTTGAGCCGTTCATCGAGCGGTCGCGGGTGAGCCTGCTCGTACTCCGTCATCCCGTACTTGGTGGACTCCGCCCAGCCCTCTTCCGGCTCGGTCTCCAGCGGATCGTGCTGGAGGTTGTCCTCGTCGAGGCCCTCGACGCCGTCTTCCTGGATGTAGGCACCGCGTTCTTCACTCATGGTTGTCGCAATACCCAGTCCGGCCCTATCCGATGCCTTGACCCACCAGCGAGCCGATCGCGTACGTGACGCCCATCGCGACCAGCCCGCCCGCGACGTTGCGCACGACCGCCCGGCGCTTGCCCGCGCCGCTGAGCCTCGCGCTGACGAAACCGGTCAGGGCGAGGGTGAGGACGGCGGCGAGGACCGTGACCGGCACGCGCAGGCTCGTGGGCGTGAACGCGATCGCGGCGAGGGGGAGGAGCGCGCCGACCGTGAACGAGATGAAGCTCGCGATGGCGGCGCCCCACGGGTTCGTCAGCTCGTCCGGGTCGATGTGCAGCTCGGCCTCGGCGTGCGCGCCCAACGCGTCGTGCTCGGTGAGCTGCTTCGCGACCTCCTCGGCCGTCTGCTCGTCGAGGCCTTTGTTCTCGTAGATCTCCTTGAGCTCTTCCAGCTCCTCCTCGGGCATCTCCTTCAGCTCGCGGCGCTCCTGGGCGAGAAGGGCTCGTTCGGCGTCGCGCTGGCTGCTGACGGACACGTACTCGCCGCTCGCCATGGACATCGCCCCCGCGAAGAGCCCCGCGAGGCCCGCCACGAGGATCTGGGCGCGGTCCGTGGTGGCACCGGCGACGCCCACGACGAGGCTGGCGGTCGACACGATGCCGTCGTTCGCCCCCAGCACGCCAGCGCGAAGCCAGTTCATCCGATCGCCGCTGACGTCGTCGTGGGGCTCGTGGTGCGTCATTTCCGCAGGTTAACGGTCGTGTGGATGCTCTGCACGCGTCTTGTGGGTGACGAGCTGCGCTCTGCTGAACGGGTGAGTTCTGCCTGGTCAGCGGCTGGAGGTTCATTTTTTGTCAGACCCCCGTGGCAGCATGTCGAACAGGTGTTCGTGTGCGTGCTAGAGGAGGTCAGTTTCCGATGCAGATCGAACCCAACCGCTGGCCAGGCCGCGTGGTGCCGTCCACCAACTCGGACGTGGACGTCGCCGTCGAGTCCCTGTGCGTGCGCGCGTCCTGGGCCGACGCCGACCGCCGCTGGGTGCGGCGCCTGCTCGAGCCGTGGTTCAGGGCGGGCTGGAGCGTCGACGCCCTGCTCGTGGCCATCGACAAGAAGCCGGACGGCACCCGCCAGGGCCGCCCCCGTTCCCGCGCGCAGGTGGCGCACGAGTTCTTGCGGGCCCGCCTGCGCACCTGGACCGCGGACGGCGCCGCCCTGGCCAAGCCGCCGCTGCCCGGCGTGACGCTGGGCGAGTGGTACCGCGTGAACCGCCGCAACGCCGCGCTGAACGCTCCGCGCCGCGGCGCCGGCCTGACCTCGGAGGGGCGGCAGGCTCGGGCGGAGACCCGTGCCCTCGCCCACCGGCGCGATCCGGTGGAGCGCAGCCGGGAGAAGGGGCGTCGGCGGCAGGAGGTGCTGGACAGTCTGCTCGTGCCCGGGCAGGAGGTGCCTTCGTTCGCCGACTCGTGGAAGTTGGTGGCGGAGCTGATCCCGGTGCCCCGGGTTTGCTCGGCTTGCGGGCATGTTCGGAACGAGGTGTCCAGGCCGGCGCACCGCGTGGCCTAGGGGCTGGCGTCTGGGGGAGGCGGCGTGGCCGGAGGGCGGCGTGGCCGGAGGGCGGCGTGGCCAGAGGGCGGCGTGGCCGGGGGAGGCGGCGTGGCCGGGGGAGGCGGCGCGGGAGAAGCGGCGTCGGGGAGAGACAGCGGGCCGCAGTAGGTGTTGCTGCTCGTCGCCGTTGAGATGAGGCAGCCGCTGAGGAGTGGGGCCGCTGAGGTGTGGAGCCGAGGGCGTCAAGCCGCTGGGGCGCGGCAGCCGCTGAGCCCACGCAGCCCTTGAGTTGCGGCAGTCGCTGGGGCGTGGCAGTCGTTGCGGTCCGGCAGTCGCTGGGGCGTGGCAGTCGTTGCGGTGCGGCAGCCGCTGGGCCACGCAGCCCCTGAGGTGCGGCAGCCCTTGAGGTGCGGCAGCCGCAGGGGCGGGGCAGCCGTCCCGGCGCGGCAGCCTCGAGGTGCGCGTCCAGGCCTTCTACCTGCGTCTTCCGCGAACGGTGGTTGAAACCCGCCCACCCCGGGAACACGGAACGAGTTTCTTGTTTCCGATGTAAGGGGCCGACATGCTCGAAGTGACGCCGATGGCTGCCGAGGTCATCAACGAGCTGACCTCTCAGTCAGAGGGCACCACCGACGACACCGGCCTGCGTTTCGCCCTGGCCACCGAGCAGAACAGCCAGGCCGCGCTGGAGCTGTCGCTCAGCGAGGCCGTCGACGGCGACGAGGTGGTGGCTGCCCCGGCGGGCGCCAAGGTCATCATGGAGCCGGCTGCCGCTCAGTACCTGGAGGACAAGGTCCTCGACGTGCGCCAGGACGACGAGGGCAACCCCGCCTTCGCGATCGCGCGCCAGGACCAGCCCGGCTGAGGCGGAGAGATTCTTGGTCGGGTGGAATCAATGGCGATCCCCACCCGACATGCGAAACGGGCCGGGCTCACGAGGAGTCCGGCCCGTTTCGTGTGAAGACCCGTGATCAGGGGATGGTCAGCACCTGGCCGGGCTGGATGAGGTCCGGGTTCGCGATGCCGTTGGCGTTCGCGATCTCCATGTAGCGGTTGCCGTCGCCGTAGAAGCGCTCGGCGATCGCCCAGAGCGAGTCGCCGCCCTCGACGGTGTAGGTCTGCACGGCCGGTGCGGCGGGGGCGGCCGGGGCCTCCTCGACGACCGGGGCCGGTGCGGCTGCCTCGGGGGTGGCCTGCGGCGAGTCCGTGTTGGTGTTGGACGCCCAGCGGGCGCCGCCGTCGCTGCCGAAGACGACCAGGTTCCTGTCGTCCTGCAGGACCAGGCGCGAGCCCTCGTTGCCCTGCGTGCCGGTGGACCACACGGCGTTGTCGTCGCTCGTGTACAGCACGAAGTTGCCGTCGTCCTGCAGCGTGGCGCGCACCGCGCCCTTGCCGTCGGTGCCGCTGGCCCACACCGTGCCGGTGTTCTCCGACAGGACGAGGTTGCCGTCGGACTGCAGGGTCAGCATGTACCCGTTGGCGCTGGTGAGCTGCTGGCCGCGGGTCAGTTCCTGCCCGGCTTGCAAGGTGTCCACAAAAAGCTCCACTTCGGACGATGACGACCGCCCGAACCGGCGGCGCCCGAAGCGCAAACTAGCCAAGGCGCCACCCGCTCGCCCGTCCAAGAGCGCACGTGCACCCGAGGGAGTGAAAAACGCCCCCCGCCCGGAGGCAGGAGGCGTTCAGCACGAGAAGGAGATCAGCCCTCGATGCGGCGGATCACGGAGATCGGACCGATCGAGTCGATGTCGGCGATCTTCACCGGCACGCCCTCGGTCGACGCGTGCACGGCACGGATGCCGTCCACCGCCATCGCCACGTGGGACTGGCTGGAGTAGTAGACCAGGATGTCGCCGGCCTTCACCTCGCTGCGGCTGACCGACCGACCGGCGGCGGCCTGCGCGTAGCTGGTGCGTCCGATGGAGACGCCCGCCGAGGCGTACGCCTTCTGGATCAGCGACGAGCAGTCCCACGTGTCCGGGCCGTTCGAGCCGTAGACGTAGGGCTTGCCGCGCTGGTTGAGCGCGAACTGCAGGGCCTGGCCCGCGGCGCCCGCCGGAACCGAGATGTTCGACATGTCGCCGGACGCGGCCAGCTGGTTCTTCACCGTGGTGCTCAGCGACCGGTACTGGGTCTGCGCCTCGGCGAGCTGCTTGTCGAGATCGGCCTTCTTCTGGTCCATCTCGGCGAGGAGCTTCTTCGACGCCTCGGTCGCCTCGGTGGCCGACTTCGTCGCCGCGTCGGCCGCGTTGACGGCGTCGGTCAGCTTCTGGAGCGCGTCCGCGTTGTCGGCCGCGAGGATGTTGATCGCCGACATGCGGTTGAGGAAGTCCTGCTGCGAGTCGCTCACGAGCAGCGCGGAGATCTGGCTGAAGTTCGCGCCGGAGTTGGTGGCCTCGGTGAGGAGGTCGACCTGACCGCGGAGAGCCTCTTCCGCCTTCTGGGCGTTGGCCAGGTCACCCTTGGCCTTGTCCAGCTCACCCTGCTTGGCCTTCAGGTCGTCCTGGGCCTTGAGGTGGTCCTGGTTGAGCTTGGAAGCCTGCTCGGACAGCTCGTTGTACTTCTTGAGCGCGTCCGAGGCGTTGGGCTGTGCGGTGGCCAGCGCCGTGGGGAGTGCTGCCGCGACAACTGCTGCCGTCGCTACGAGAGCTCCACGCACGATGCGGCGTGAGGGTTGCGACACCACGTCGCGGTTCCTCCTTTTTCCTGGCAGCCGCCCCGCGAGAACTACTCCGCGTGAGGCGACAACCTTGGCGTGTGCCCCGAGTGGGTTAACTGCTGGGCCGAAGGTCTCGGACAGGTTACGGAATGACCTTGCCCTCGTCTACCACCGGGTCCCATCAGTTCACCGGCCAGCACGCTCTCACAGTCGTCCACGTGGGTTTGTCGCGGGGTGGGAGAGATGCGTCACCCGACGACCCGGCGAATCACCGAAATGGGTCCGATCGAGTCGATGTTCGCGACCTTCACCGGTACGCCCTCGGTCGACGCGTGCACGGCGCGCGTGCCGTCGATGGCCATGGCCACGTGCGACTGACCGGAGTAGTAGATGATCAGGTCGCCCGCCGTGACCTCCCCTCGTCCCACGCCGCGGCCGACCTTCGCCTGGTCGTAGGTGACGCGCGGAATGCTCACGCCGGCGGCCCGGTAGGAGGCCTGCATCAGCGACGAGCAGTCCCACGAGTTCGGTCCGTTCGACCCGAACACGTAGGGCTTGCCCTGCTGGCTCATCGCGAAGTTGAGGGCCGTGCCGGCCGCGCCCGCCGGTGCGTTCACGGTGACTGTGGGGCCGGGGGCCGCCAGCGTCTGCTTCTGCGGCGCGGACAGCGACTGGTACTTCGTCCGCGCGGTCGACACCTGCTGGTCCATGGCGACCTTGCGGGTGGAGACGTCGGTGGCGAGCTTCTCCGCGGCGGCCGCGGCGTTGGTCGCGTCGGTGCGGGCCTTCGTGGCCGCCGTGAGCGTGGCGTTCATCCGCGACACGGCCTCGTTCTGGTCGGCGGCGATGATGTTCATCGCCTGCATCCGCTCCAGGAAGTCCTGTTGCGACGACGACGTGAGCATCGCCGACAGGTTGGTGAACCGGGCGCCCTCGAACGACGCCTCCGTCAGCACGTCGACCTGACCGCGGAACTGCTCCGAGTCGGCCAGCGCCTTCTTCTCCGCCTCCGTGGCGGCGACCACGATCCCGTTCGCCCTGCTCAGGTCGCCCTGCGCCTTGAGGTGGTCCTGGCTGAGCTTCTCGGCCTCCCGCGTGAGGTCGTTGTAGACCTTCAGCGCGTCGTCGGCGGGCTGCGCATGCGCCGAAGGCATCGACACCACCGTCGCGGCGATCACAGCGGCAAGAGCGGTCGTCCTAGCTGCACGTCGGCCGGGCACGCGGCCTCCTCAGGAGTCGGAATCGGCTTCTGAGGAGGCGTACGGCCGAACGGGTGCAGAGGTTCAGTCGAGCTCGGTGAGCGGTCCCTCGACGACGACCAGGGGACCGTCGACCTCGACGTCCACCAGTTCGTCGGCGAGCACGGGCGAGGCTGTGACGAGGGCGATTCCCGCCGCCGTGGCCAGAGTGGTCGCGATGCGTGAAGAAATAGACACGAAGAGCAACATAGTGATCTAAAACAGGCAAACCGGGCTGAGTAACCCGATCGGGCTGCCCGGTGTGCCTCGATCGAGGCACGGCACGCGGCGATCAGGCGGGCGCTGCCCCCGCACCCGCAGCGGGGACAGCGCATCGCGACGGCGCCGGCGAGCCCGTCGACCACGACGCCCAGCGGGGAGTCGCAGCCGCGGCACCAGCGGTGCCGCGTGACCGGGTCGACGTGCACGGGCGACGACATGCACTGGTGGATCCCCATCGCCGCGCGACCGGACTCCTGGTCCGTGCACGTGGCAGGTGAGGCCGGGGTCTCCTCCAGTCGGATGTGGACGGTCGGTCGCCGGCTGGTTCCGCAGGGTGACCCGGGTACCGCGAATTACTGATCCGCGACGTCTCTTGATAGGTTAGGCATGCCTAAATCAGGAGGTGGACAGGTGCGCAGGACAGTCGCCGCGGTTCTGCTGCTCGGCCTAGTGGCCGGGTGCGGTGGAAACGCTCCCACGGAACAGGGAAGTGGCCAGTGGTCCTTCAAGGACGATCGCGGTAAGGAGGTCACCGCACCGAAGCGCCCCGAGCGCGTCGTCGCGCAGGTGTCCGCCGCGGGCGCCCTCAAGGACTACGGCATCAACGTCGTCGGCACGTTCGGCCCGCTCAAGCGCGCGGACGGCACGACCGACCCCGAGGCCGGCAGCATCGACCCGAGCAAGGTCACCGACGTCACCGGACCGGGCTACGGCGAGATCGACTTCGAGAAGTTCGCCGCGCTGAACGCCGACCTGGTCGTCGCCGGCTACTACCCCGAGGTCTCCGGGCTCTGGCACCTCACCGCCGAGTTCGAGGAGAAGGTCGCCAAGATCGCCCCGACGGTCGGCATCGGCCAGTCGAAGATCCAGCTGCCGGACGGCGTCAAGCGCTTCAAGGAGCTCGCGAAGTCCCTCGGCGCCGACGTCGACTCCGCGAAGGTGAAGGCCGACGAGGAGGCGTTCACCAAGGCCGCCGACCGGCTCAAGGCCATCGGCAAGAAGATGACGGACGCGAAGCAGAAGATCCAGGTGATCGGCGCGGACCCGAAGCTCTTCTACGTCGCCGTGCCCGCCCGCAACCCCGACCTCGACTGGTACGTCAAGGAGCTGGGCCTGCCGCTGCTCACGCCGGAGAAGCCCGACACCGAGGGCGGCGGCTACTTCCAGTCGCTGTCGTGGGAGAACTCCGGCACGTACAAAGAGCACGTGATCATGTGGGACACCCGCCAGCACGTGCTGAACCCGGAGCAGATGAAGGAGGGCCACCCGGTCTTCCAGGGTCTGCCCGCGGTGCAGGCCGGCCGGTTCGTCGAGTGGAACGCGGTCGCGCCGCTGAGCTACTCCTCGTACGCGGGGATCATGAACAAATTGGCTGACCAGCTGGACCAGGTGTTGGCAAAGTAGCCCTGTGCTGACGCTTTTGAAGGAGAACGGCCCGTTGCGCGTGCTCAGCACCGCACGGGTCGTTTCTGTTGTGGGGGACGCGCTCAGCCTCGTCACGTTGATGGTGCACGTGCAGTCCGTGCTGGGGAAGGCCATCGCGGTGGCGGCGCTGCTGCTCGTGGGGGACTTCGCGCCGTCGTTGCTGAGCCCGCTGACGGGGGTGATCAGCGACAGGTTCGACCGGCGCACCGTGATGATCGTCTGCGAGGTGGCGCAGGGCGTGCTGCTGGCGGTCATCGCGTTCACGCTGCCGCCGTTGCCGGTCCTGCTCGCGCTGGTCGGCGTGCGGGCCGTGATCGGGCAGGTCTTCATCCCGGCGTCACGGGCGGCGGTGCCGAGCCTGGTCGCCGAGAAGGACCTCGCGCAGGCGAACACCGCGCTGGGCCTGGGGTCGAACAGCGCCGACGTCATCGGGCCCTTCCTCGCCGCCTTGCTGCTGCAGTTCCTCGACACCCGCGGGGTGCTGCTCGTGGACGCGGTGTCGTTCGGTCTGTCCGCGTTGTTGTTGCTGCGCCTGCCGAAGCTCGTCGTGCCCTCGGAGCCGGGGGAGACCGTGTTCGCCGACGTGCAGGCCGGGGTGAGCGAGATCTGGCGGAACCGGGCGCTGCGGATCGTCTTCCTCGGTTTCTGCGGTGTCGTCGCGTGCACCGCCATCGACGACGTCGCGGTGCTGCAGCTGACGATGGGCGTGTTCGGCGAGTCGGAGAGCGTGGCCGGTCTCGTGCTCGGCGCGGTCGGCGTCGGCCTGCTGCTCGGCTACGCGTTGCTGGCCAGGGGATCGGCGCGGCTCAGCATGGTCACGTTGCTCGTCGTCGGGTTCCTGATCAGCAGCGCGGGCAACCTGTTCACCGGGCTGGCGTGGGGAGTCGCGTCGGCGTTCGCGCTGCAAGCCGTGCGGGGACTGGGGATCGCGGCGATGGACGTCGCGCACAGCACGCTGATCCAGCGGCTCGTGCCCGGTGATCGGACGGGCAGGGTGTTCGGCAACTTCTACGGCGGGATCGGTGTCGCGGCGGCGGTGTCCTACATCGTCGGCGGTCTGCTCATCGACGTGGCAGGCCCGCGGCTGATCCTGGTAGTCGCGGGCGGCGCCGGGGTTTTGGTGGCGTTGTGGGTGGTTGCCGCTTCACGGGCAAGAGGTGTTGAGTGGGAATCAGCCTCTTGAGGGGAGTGGGCGATGTGGGGGAAACGCAGTGCTGTGCTTGTGGTTTCGTTGTTGCTGACCGGATCGACCGCTTCGGTCGCGCACGCGGCCACCGGGGTCGTGCCCGCGTCGACGTCGTGGACGTCCGCTGACCGGGGGTTCGTGCTGGGGCTCGACACCCTGTGCCAGACCGCGAGGTGCCCGCAGCTCGTCCGCACGCTCGACGGCGGCGCCTCGTGGACGCGGGTGAGGACCCCGGCTCTGTCGGTGCCGGAGACCGACCGGTTGCGGGTGCTGTTCGCGAACGACGCCGCCGGGATGGTGACCGACGGCGAGCAGCTGTTCGTCACGAGCAACGGCGGCACGCGCTGGGAACCGTCCGGGATCAAGGGAACCGTGGGGGCGCTGGGGTTCGACGGCTCCGGGTTCCTCGCGGTGGTCTACGACGGCACGTCGTCGCGGCTCTTCCACCGCGAGCTGTGGACCGGCCCGTGGCAGCCGGTGCCGGGCGTCGAGGTCGAGGGCCGGTCGCGCGGGGAGATCGCCGCCGGCCAGGTCTCGCTGTCGACGATCGGCGTGGAGAGCCGCTACTGGACGCGGTCCCCGGCCGGGTGGACGGAGGAACCGGCGCCGTGCGACGAGCTCTCGGCGACCAGGCTGGGCACGGTCGGCAACGACCGCTATGCCTTGTGCGGCTTCGATCCCGGCTTCGGGAACATGACGAAGGAGCTGCGCAGGTCCGAGGGCGGGCCGTTCGAGACCGTCAGCGTGCCGCCGCGCGAGGGCATCACGACGGGCTTCGCGATCTCATCCGAGGCGGCGCTCGTGGCCGCGACCGGCCGCGACTGGTCGTTCGTGCACCGCGGTGCCGGCGTGAAGTGGGACACGCCGCTCACCCTCGGCGGGCCGCCGTTCGAGGACCTGGCGTTCTCGGACCCGCGCCACGCCACGACGGTGCGCGGTGGTCCGGGCCAGGAGTTCGCCGAGGTGCACCGGACCGACGACGCCGGACTGACCTGGAAGATCTTGTCGGTGTAGCTCGGTACGCTCGTTCCCATGGAGCCCTACGAACACGGCATGCTCGACGTCGGCGACGGCAACGAGGTCTACTGGGAGACCGTCGGCAACCCCGGCGGGAAGCCTGCCGTGTTCCTCCACGGTGGCCCCGGCGCGCCGTCCAAGGGCGCGCGGAGGTCGCTCGACGCGGAGAAGTTCCGCATCGTGATCTTCCACCAGCGCGGGTGTGGCCAGAGCACCCCGCACGCGAGCGACCCGGCCGCGGACATGGGCGTCAACACGACGGGCCACCTGATCGCGGACATGGAGAAGCTCCGCGAGCACCTCGGCGTCGAGAAGTGGTTGCTGTACGGCGGTTCCTGGGGCACGACCCTCGCGCTCGCCTACGCGCGACGGCATCCGGAGCGGGTGTCCGAGATGATCCTCATCGCGGTCACGGCGTCGTCGCGCCGCGAGCTGGACTGGTTGTACGGCGGTGTTTCCCGGTTCTTCCCGGAGGCTTGGGCCCGGTTCAGCGCGCACGCCGGAGGGGGTAGCCCCGAGGAGGCGTCCGCCGTCGTGAAGGCGTACGCCGCCCTGATGGAGAGCCCGGACCAGGCGGTGCGGGAGCAGGCGGCGCTCGAGTGGTGCCGCTGGGAGGACACGGTGCTGTCGCTGGAGAACTTCGGCCAGCCGGACGTGTTCGCGGGCCGGCCGTCCGCCGACGTGGTGGCGCTCGTGCGGATCGTCGCGCACTTCTACGCGAACGGCGGCTTCGTGGACGACCTGCTGGGCGGCGTCGGCAAGCTCGCCGGCATCCCCGCCGCACTGATCCACGGCAGGCGCGACATGAGCTGCCCCGCGGACACCGCGTACGCGCTGGCGCAGGCGTGGCCGGACGCCGAGCTGACCCTCGTGGACGACAGTGGCCACAAGGGCAGCCCCGCGTTCCGGGAGGCGATCGAGGCCGCGGTCAGGAGGTTCTCCCCGTGACGCAGCGGAAACCGCCCGGGACGGGCTTCGAGTCGTGGATCGACAGGCAGATCCGCGAGGCTCAGGAACGCGGTGAGTTCGACGACCTGCCCAGTGCCGGGAAACCGTTGCCCGACGCGGGAAAGGCGCTCGAGGAAGACTGGTGGATCAAGAAGAAGCTGCGGGAGGAAGAGGGCACGGCAGGGTTGCCCCCTTCCCTGGTGTTGCGCAAGCAGGCCGAGACCGCCAGGGCGCGCGCCCTGGCGGCCACGACCGACGCCGAGGCGCGCGCGATCATCGAGAAGATGAACGCGGAGATCCTCGACGCGCTGCGGAAACCGTTGTCCGGTCCGCCGGTGAACCTCATGCCGTTCGACGTCGACGAGCTGCTGCGTGAGAGGAAGGGGACCTCACGCGGCCGGTGATCAGCTCGCGTTGATGTCGATGCAGGAGTAGAACGCCATCGCCGTGTCGCCGATGTTCCACACGGCCAGGACCTTGTGGCGGCCGGCAGAGCCGACGTTGACCGTGTGCGACACGGTGGCCGGCGGCTGCTGGTTGTTGCCGCTGAAGGTCGCGACCTTGCGGCCGTCGACGAAGTAGTCGTAGTCACGGGTGCGGTGCCGGGCGGTGAAGGTCCAGTTGAACGTCACCGAACGGCCGGTGTTGGTGACCCGCCAGCCCTTGTTGTCGTTGCTCAACTCGGAGAACTGCGACAGGTTGGCGTGGCAGCTCTGCAGGCCCTTCGGACCCTCGACCGACTGCGGTTCGTACGTGATGTTGCCGCAGGTGACGGTGCGCGCGGCGCACTGCGCCTGACGGCTCGGCGGCGAGTTGATGTAGCCGTGTGCCATCGCCGTGCCGCTGGGGAGTGCCACGACGATCAACGGTGCAGCGAGAACGCCGGCCATGGCGGCCGTTACCTTGCGTCCGATCTTCATGTGACTTCCTTTGCCTTGATGTGTGCGTACTCCCTTGACATCGCGGCGGCGGTTGAAGGTCTAGACCATACCGCGCGTAATCGCGGAGCCACAAGACGTGTCCGACAGATCAGTCAGGTAACCGACCGGTTCCGGGCTTTGTGGAGCGGCGAAGTGCTGTCCGGACGTGGGTGAAGTCGTGGGGTTCTGTGGGATCTGGCGCTGAGGCCTGAGTGTCGGCGTCGGCTTGTGCGGGGTTTCCGGGCCGCGCGGACCGACCGGAACGAGGACCGGAATCTCGGCGGTTCGGCGACGGAGGGTGAGAACAGCGTCTCGGTTGGCGTCTGTCGTCACCGTTGTCCGTGCAGTTCAAACCCGTTTGTGAGCGTCGCTGCATTTCCCGGACGACGTGTGTCCGCACCGCCTCCGCTCCTAGAATCGCGCGCATGGGGTGGCCGGTGGACTCGCGAACTCGCCTGGTGGGGCGGGAACGGGAGCTGACCACCGTGCGACGGTTGTTGCGCGGTCATCGGCTGGTGACGCTCGTCGGGCCCGGTGGGGCGGGGAAGTCGCGGCTGGCGGCCGAACTGCGCCTCGGTGACGCCGTCGTCGAGCTGGAGCCCGTGCGCAGGCCCGACCTGCTGTGGCACGTGATCGCGTTCGCGCTGAACGTCTGGGAGGAACCGGGTTCACCGCTGCACGCCACCGTGAAGCGTGCGCTGGCGGAGCATCGCGTCCTGGTGCTGGACAACTGCGAGCACCTCGTCGACGAGGCCGCCTCGGCGGTCGCGGAGCTGCTGGCCGGATGTCCGCGCCTGCGCGTCCTGGTGACGAGCCGCGAACCCCTCGACCTGGCCGGCGAGATGTGCGTCGAGATCGGACCGTTGTCCCCGGCGGACGCGCGGCAGCTGTTCGTGGAACGCGGTGGCGCGCCGGAGCTCGCCTGCTCGGTGCGCGACCACCTGCCGCTGGCGATCGAACTGGCCGCGGCCCGCACGGACGTGCCCGCCCGCCACCGCACGCTCGACGCCGTCATCGGGTGGAGCTACGACCTGCTGCCGCCGGACGAGCAGGCCGCGTTGCGCGGACTTTCCGCGCTGACAGGCGACTTCGACCTGGACCTGGCCACCGCGGTGTGCGGTAGGGACGCCTTGCGACTGCTGTCTTCCCTGCGCGCCAAGTCCTTGGTGATGCGCACGCCGTCCGGCGGGTTCCGGATGCTCGAGTCGATCCGCACGTTCGGCCTGGCGCGGCTGGAGGAACACGGTGAGTCGGACGCGATCTTCGACCTGCTGGCCGACTCGCTGACCCGGACGATCCAGTCCATCGCGGCGGCCACGGTGGCCACGGGGGAGATGGAGAAGTGGCTGACGGGACGGGAACACCAGCTGCTGCAAGCCGTGGAACGGGTGCCGCGCACCGATCCGCGGCACTCGTGGCTCGTCGCGGGCGTCGTGCACGTCTGGTCGCTGCACGGTTCCTACAGCGAGGCCCTGCGCATGGCGTCCGCAACCCTGGCTCAAGGTCCGTTGACGTCGCACGCGGAGATGCTGCTGTTTCGCGCGGTCTGGCTCGCCGGCTTCACCGGGGACGAGGTGACCGCGCTGCGGTACGCCGAGGCACTGGTCGCCCACCCGGCGATGAGCCGTCCGGCGTGGGAGGCACGGGGGTGGAACACCCTGGGCTACGCGCGCGGGATCAACTCCGACCTCGCCGGCGCCCGCACCGCGAACGAACGATCACTGGCGGCGGCGCGGTCGCTGGGCGACCCGCTGCTGCTGATGACCTTCCTCAACAACCACGCCTGGCTCCTGATGCGCCTGGACGACCTGACGGGGGCGCTCGCGGCCGCCCTGGAGTCGCTCTCGTTCGGCGTCCTCGACGGTTTCCGCCTGATGGCCTCCCGGCACACCGCGGGCGTGATCGCACTGGCGGCGAACGACGTCGACCAGGCCGAGCACCACTTCACGACCGCCCTGCGCGTCGGCACCCCCACGGCCGTGTCCGAGGCCGGGCTGCTCGAGGGGTTCGGCGTGGTGGCGGCGCGCAGGGGCGACGCGGACCGTGCCGTGGTGCTGATGGCCGCGGCGGACGTCACCCGCCGGACGCGCGGCTCACGGCAGCAGGAACCGTGGAACCACATGGTCGCGGACGCACGCGAGCTGGCGCTGGCCTCCGCCGGGCCGCAGCGGGCGTCACGGGCCCGGTCGCTGGGGGAGCGGCTCGACCACGCCGGGCTGCTGGCGTACGTGAGCACGGCGCGGCGGGACGAACCGCTGACGGCACGGCAACGGCAGATCGCGGGCCTCGTCGCGGAAGGGCTGACGAACCCGGAGATCGCGGTGCGGCTGGGGATCTCGGTCGCGACCGTGCGGTCGCACGTCACGCAGATGCTCTCGCGGCTGGGAGTGAGCTCGCGGACCCAGCTGGCGGCCCGGACGGCGAGGGCGCGGTGACGCGGTGCGAGGAGTGCGCCGCCGAGCTGACCGCCACCGCGAAGTACTGCTCCGGCGCCTGCCGCCAGCGCGCCTACCGAAGGCGGGCCCGTGACGTCGTCCCGGTCTCACCACGCCTCGACACGTTCACCGGCCGCGCCACCGAACTGGCCGAGCTCACGAAACTGCTCGCGCGCAACAGGATCGTCACCGTCACGGGCCCTCCCGGCGTCGGCAAGTCGCGCCTCGTGCACGAGCTCGTCGCCACCCGGCGGCACGTGACGCTGATCGAGCTCACGGACGTCACCACGGTCCCGCAGCTACCAGACCCGAAGCCCGGCCTGCTGGTGCTGGACGGGTGCGAGCACGTCCTGGACGACTGCGCGACCCTCCTCGCCGCCCATCCCGCCCTCCGCGTCCTGGCCACGAGCCACGCGCCGCTGAACGTGCCGGGAGAGCAGGTGTACCGGCTGAAGCCCCTGGCCGCGCGGGACGCGAAGCGGTTGTTCACCGAACGGGCCACGGCACTCGACAGCGAGTTCGACGAGAACGCCGCGCTGCTCGACGTCGTGTGCGAGCGGCTGGACCGGTTGCCGCTCGCGCTCGAGCTGGCGGCACGGCTGGTGCGCGTGCTGACGCTGGACGAGATCGTGGCGCGCCTGGACGACCGGTTCGCCGTCCTCGCCGACGCACCGCGGGACGCTCCGGCGCACCACCGCTCACTGCACACCGCGTTCGACCGTGCCTACGAGCTGCTGGGCGACGAGGAGAAGGTGGCGCTGCACGAGTTCGCGTTGATGCCGGGGACCGTCGAACCGGCGATGGCCGAACGGCTGCAGGCCCGGTCGATGCTCGAAGCCGGCTTCGCGATGCTCGAGTCGGTCCGGCAGTTCGCGCTGCCCGGCGTCGCCGTCACGCCGCCGCGCCCGCAGGCCGAACCGGAGGAGACCGCGCTCTCGTGGCGCGACGAACGGCTGCTGCGCGTCGCCACGATGGTCGCGGAAGGGCTGACGAACAAGCAGATCGCGGACGGGCTGCACGTGTCGCTGCGGACTGTGGAGGCGGACGTGCGCGACCTCAAGTCGGTGCTGGGCGTGCGCTCGCGCGCCCAGATCGCCGCCTGGACTACGCGGCCGTGACCTCGCCCTCCTTCTCGGCGTCTTCTTTCTCGGCGGCCTTCGCGAGCTTCTTCTTCACGATGAACACACCGGCGACGCCGAACACCACGGCGAGCGCGAGACCCGCGTAGGAGAAGCCCTTCAACCACTTCTCGGCCACCACGCCGAGGTAGTAGACGGCCGCCGCGGTACCGCCCGCCCACACGATGCCGCCCAGCGCGTTCGCCACCAGGAACTTGCCGTAGTTCATGTGCATCGACCCGGCCAGCGGCCCGGCGAGAATGCGCAGCAATGCGACGAACCGGCCGAAGAACACGGCCCAAGCACCGCGTTTCTGGAACACGCGGCGGGCGTGGCCGAGCTGCGTTTCCCCGAAGTGCTTCGGGAATTTCCGGCCCATCCACGCGAACAACCGCGGTCCGCCGCGCCGCCCGATGAGGTAGCCGAAGTTGTCGCCGATGATGGCGCCCGCGCTCGCCCACACACCGATCCACAACGGGCTCAGCTCGTCGTGCTGCGACGCCAGCAGCGAGGCCGTGACCAGCACGATCTCGCCGGGCAGCGGGATGCCGAGCGACTCGAAGCCGATCACCAGGCCGACGATCAGGTACACGAGCAGAGGTGGGATGGCTTCGAGCCACTGTTCGATCGGCACCCCGCAACTCTAACCTCAGGGCCGTGAACGAGCTCGCACTCGCGGTCGTCGCGGGAATGGTGGCCACGGTCAACCCGTGCGGATTCGCGATGCTGCCCGCCTATTTGGCGCTGGTGGCACGAGACAGTCCAGCAAGGGCCTTCATGTCCGGTTTGGTGATGACAGCCGGATTCGTCACGTTCTTCGGCGCATTCGGGATTCTGGTCAGCCCGGTGGCCGCGACGCTCAAGCGCTACCTGCCGTTCGTGACGGTCGCGATCGGGCTTGCGATGGTCGTCGTCGGCGTGCTTTTGCTCCTGGGCAAGGACCTTTACGTCCGGCTGCCGAAACTCCAGGCGGCGCCGAAAAGCCTGTGGTCCATGTACGGCTACGGCATCGCGTTCGCGATCGCCTCTCTCTCGTGCGCGATCGGCCCGTTTTTCGCCGTGGTGGGTGCATCACTTCAGACGGGCGTGATGGCGTTCTTCGCCTACGCGCTGGGCATGGGCCTCATCGTCACCGTGCTGGCAGTGGCGGGGTCGGCACTCGCACCGCACATCAGGAAGGTGCTGCCGCACGTCGGCCGCATCGGCGGCGCGGTCCTCGTCGTGGTCGGCGCGTACGTGACGTACTACGGCGTCTACGAGCTGCGGTTGTTCCTGGCCGGGGGCAGCGCGGTCGACCCGGTGGTGCGGGGCGCGGGGCGGTTCCAGAACGCGCTGGTGCAGATCGTCGGCGGGCTCGGGCCGTGGCCGTTCGTGGTGGTGCTCGTGGTCGCCGGCGCGTGGTGGCTGAACCGGAGGAGGCGCAAGGCCGTACGTCCGGACAGGAGGTGAGGAGCCGAATGCGCATCCTCGGACTGCTGCTAGGGATCCTGCTGCTCGCCGGTTGTGCGGAGAAGACGCCGCCACCGGAGAAGTTCCAGTTCACCGCCAAGACCCTGGACGGCGCGGAGTTCCGCGGCGACAAGCTCGTCGGCCAGCCCGCCGTGCTCTGGTTCTGGACGCCCTGGTGCCCGTCCTGCAACGCCGAGGCGGAGACGGTCGAGCGGATGGCCAAGCGCCACGACAAGGTCCAGTTCGTCGGCGTCGCGGCCGAGGACCAGCTCGACGCGATGAAGAAGTTCGTCAGCGACCACAAGATGGGCAGCTTCCCGCATCTAGCGGATCTGGACGGCTCGGTGTGGAAGCGGTTCGGCGTCACCGCGCAGCCGACGTTCGCGTTCGTGGGCACCGACGGCTCGGTCGAACTGCTCACCGGCTCGCCCACCGAGGAGCAGCTCGACCAACGCGTTTCTTCTTTGGTGCCAAAGACCTGAGCCTCGGCAGAAAGTCCCTGCGCGGTCGGGACCAAGGCCTGGTTCGGCGACGCGGCCGGATCCGTAGGGTCGACGAGGCCGCGGGCGCTGTCGCGTGGCGTCGAGGAGGCAGGTTTCGATGGACTACATCCAGGTCTCGCTCGCGGACGCCATCCCCGAGCAGGCCAGGGACTACGCGTCCGCGCGGATCGGCTCGCTGGACCGCTACGCGCCGGACCGCGTCGACTTCGCGTGGGTCAACCTGACCTCGGACAAGTCCGTGATCCACGCGCACGCCCGGCTCGACCTCAAATGGGTCGAGGTGCAGGCGTACGCGGAGGGGCGCACGGTCACCGAGGTGATCGACCTGGTGCGGGAACGCATGCGCCGTCAGCTCGTCTCGATGCAGGGCGTGCTCGCGCACAACTGACCTCGGTGCGGTGACCCCACCACTCGGCGGCGGACGCCGACATCACGAACAGCATCAACTCCGCGAACGACGAGTTCACGGACGCGGGCCGCACCGGGCCGATCGCCCTGGCGCCGTTGACGGCGTTCGACGGGGACTTTCCGTTCGGCACCATGCGTGACGAGACGATGCACAGCACTGCCAACGAGTTCGCGGTCGGCGCGATGAACGGCAACGGCGCGCACCGTCGGCCGAGACGATCCCGTTGTGCTCGCGGTAGGTGACGGCAGACCCGCCCGGACGAGCCGCCCGAGCGACGCGCCCTTGCCCCCGGCCGCGCCCAGCACCGCTCGCGAGTCGTCGAGCGGAAGAATCAACGGGATCATGTCGCCATGGTTGTCGAAACGGCTCTCTCCCGTTCGTACGAAGGGTGAAAGGAGACCACCATGACGCAGCAGTACCTGCTCAGCATCTACCAGCCCGACGGTGAGGTTCCGCCACCCGAGGTGCTCGACCCGATCATGGCGAACCTGGCCGCGTTGAACGAGGAGATGCAGGCCAAGGGCGCGTGGGTGTTCGCCGTCGGTCTGCACCCGCCGTCGACCGCGACCGTGCTGAGGGCGAAGGGCGACGACGTGCTGATGACCGACGGGCCGTTCACCGAGGGCAAGGAGCACATCGGCGGGTTCACGGTCATCCAGGCCGCCGACCTCGACGAGGCCCTCGAGTGGGGCCGCCGGCTCGCGGGCGTGCTCAGCCCGTTGTCGATCGAGGTCAGGCCGATCGCGTTCTGATGATCGAGGAGATCTTCCGTGCGGAGTACGGCCGCGCGGTGTCCGTCCTGACCCGCGTCCTCGGCGACATCGACCTCGCCGAGGAGGCGGTGCAGGACGCCTTCGCCACGGCCGTGCTGCGGTGGCCGGTCGACGGCGTCCCTCCCGCGCCCGCGGGCTGGATCATCACGACCGCCCGCAACCGCGCGATCGACCGGCTCCGCCGCGACGCCAAGGGTCAGGAGAAGCACGCCCAGGCCAAGCTGCTCCAGCACGAACCGGAAGAGCAGGAGGTGGGGGACGTGGCCGACGACCGGCTGAGGCTGATCTTCACCTGCTGCCACCCCTCGCTGGCGCTGCCGGCTCAGGTGGCGCTGACGCTGAAACTCCTCGGCGGCCTGACGACGGCGGAGATCGCCACCGCGTTCCTGGTGCCGGAGACCACGATGGCGCAACGGATCGTGCGGGCGAAGGGCAAGATCCGCGCGGCCCGCGTCCCGTACCGGGTGCCGCGCGACGCCGACCTGCCCGACCGGTTGAAGGCCGTGCTCGCCGTCGTCTACCTGATCTTCAACGAGGGGTACCTCGACCGCGCGGAACCGGCGGAGGAGGCGATCCGGCTCGGCCGGGTGCTCGCGGACCTCATGCCGGACGAACCCGAGGTGTGGGGGCTGCTGGCGTTGATGCTGCTCGTCGCGTCACGCCGGGACGCACGGCTGCGCGACGGCGAGATCGTGCTGCTCCAAGACCAGGACAGGGCGTTGTGGAACGCGGACCTCGTGCGCGAGGGCCAGGACCTCGTCCGCCGCTGCCTGCGCTGGAACCGGCCGGGCCCGTACCAGCTCCAGGCCGCGATCAACGCCGTGCACAGCGACCCGCCGACCGACTGGCACCAGGTCGTCGCCCTCTACGACCAGCTGCTGGCGATCACACCGAGCCCGGTCGTGGCGCTGCACCGCGCCGTCGCGCTCGCCGAGACCCGAGGCCCGGCCGCGGCTCTGAGAGAGGTCGATGCGCTCGACCTCGACCGCTACCACCTCTTCCACGCCGTGCGCGCGGATCTGCTGCAACGTCTGGGCGAGGACCCGAGAGCGGCGCTGCAGGCCGCGTTCGACCGGGCGGAACACCCGGCCGAACGCGCCCTGCTGCGCAAACGGCTAGGGGCTCTCGGTCTTGTTCCGGCGCCCGACGAGCAGGATCGCGCCGACGACGAGCGCTAGCCCGATCACGATCCACACCCAGATCGGCACGCCCCCGGACTCCTCCGGCGCGGTCGACGGGGGAGCGTTCGACACCGGTGCGGCCGAGGTGGCCGGCGCGGGCGCGCTCGCCGACGTCGTCTGCGCCACGACGGTCATCGTGAACGCGATCGTGCCGGTGATGGTGTCGCCGTCGTCGGACTTGGCGGCCCAGGCGATCGTGTGCGCGCCGGACTTGGCCGCGGCCGCGTCGACCGTCGCGGTGATCGTGTTGTCGAGCGCGTGCACCTGGGTGACCGGCAGCTTGGTGCCGTCCGCCCCCGTGACGGTGACCGCGTCGCCGTCCGGCAGCTGGATCGCCGCGCTGAACACCAGCTCGACGTTCTTCAGAGGGGCGTCCAGGGCCGCGCCGGTCGCCGGGTTGCTGCTCTTGAGCTCGGCGTGGGCCTGCGCGGGGACGACCGCGGCCGTCGCGGCGAGCAGCGCCAGCACGAGCGCCGTCAGGTAACGGGTCACGTGCGCAGCGTAACGGCTGAGTCGATCAGTCCGGGAGCCTCAGTTCGGACCGGGACCGCCCTCGAACTGCGGTGCCGCCGCGGGCGAGAGGAACGCCAGCGCGGCCGCGATCCCGGCGGCCAGCGCGGCGGCGAGCACCGGCAGCAGCGGCTGCACCTCGAAGAGCAGCGCGCTCAGCAGCGGCCCGCCGAGGAACGTGAGTCCGCTCGTGGCCGTGACGAGCCCCGCCATCAGACCCTGGCGCTCCGGCCCGGCCCCGAGCGAGGCCGCGGCGGCGAACCCGGTGACCGCGAGACCCACGCCCACCGACGCCACCAGGAGGGCCAGCGTGACCAGCGCCGCCGACGGCGCGAGCGCGAGAAGCGCGTACCCGGCCGCCGCGACCGGTGCGCCGGTCCTCAACAGCCGCGAGGGAGACCACTTCAGCAACGGCACGAACAGGCCCTGGGCCAGGAGGAGCCCGAGGCCGGAGGCGAGCAGCAGCCCCTCGATCGAGCCGGAGCCGAGCCGGTCCGCGGCCAGGTGCACGATGACGACCTGCGCCATCGCGATCGACAGGTGCAGGAAGAACCCGGCACCGAACGCGGGCAGCAGCTCCAGCGGCCGGACCCGCACCGGGGGCGCGGGCTCCCCGGCGGGAGGGGCGAGGGTGGCGAAGACCAGCACCGCGAGCAGCAACGTGGCCACGGGAGCGACGTACAGCGGCAACGACAGGGACGCGACCGCGAGCGCGCCACCGACGATCGGACCGGCCACGGCGCCGAGTCCCTGGGTCGCACCGACGAAACCGACGGCACGGGCGCGCGCGATCTCGCCGTGGGTCGAGAGGCCCGCGACGGCGAGCGTGGCGACGAGCACCGCCGCGAGTCCCGCGGAGAACAGCGCGCTGCGGAACACCAGCACGAACGCGAAGGCCACGTCGGACGTCAGCGTCTCGTCGAGTCCGAACGTCACGGCGGCGGCGAACCCGGCGGTCCCGGCCACGCACAGGCCGAGCCCGACGGCCAGCACGGGACGCAGCCCGGCGGAGTCGATCAGCAGCCCCCAGAGCGGGCCCGCCAGCGTGATCACCACCGAGGCGATCGTGAACACGAGCCCCAGCTGGGTCGGGGTGAGCGAGAGGACGCGGACGACCGGTGCGGAGACCGAGGAGAGTCCTTGGTGCACCGAGTACACGACCAGCAGTGCGACCAGCAGAGGCGTCAGAGATCTGGGCACGCGGATCCCCCTGGAGTTGCGGCGGAGCCGTGAGGGTAGTTCAAGTTGATGAACGAATGGTTTGGCACCTGATGCACTCGGGTAACCGGCGCCCGAACTGATCATCTGACCGAGGAGCGGTTTGGCGCGCGACCAGGCAGCGAGGACGGGCGAGGCGGCTGATCTGCCCCTGGGCAGGCAAAGGCCGAGTCTCGCGGCCGTCCGGCGCTGGGTGCGGCTGGAGCTGATGGGCGAGGACACCGACGCGGTGGCCGACGTGTTGCTGGTGGTGAACGAGCTGGTCAGCAACGCGTACAGGTACACGTCGGAGCCGTCGTTCCTGCGCGTCGTCGTGGAGGTGCAGCGCATCCGCGTCGAGATCGCGCACGACGCCCAGGCCCACCCGCCATTGCGCAAGGTGTCCCGTCCGCAGCGCGGCTACGGCCTGGTCCTGGTGGCCCGGCTGTCCGACCGCTGGGGTGTAGATAGGGCTCACGGTGGCACCGTGGTCTGGGCCGATCTGCCGAGAACGTCATGACCGCAAGTTCGGTGGGTTTCGATTTACGCGTCCCGGGGTACGAGGGCTTGTGCCTTGAAAAAGCAGGGCGCGGGGAGATGCTGATGGGTATTGCAGGACGGTCCAGCGAACGACTGGACCTCGTCCTACCGGAGGGGGTTCTGCCGCTCGCCGAGGTGCGTGCGGAGGTGCGCCGTCTCCTGAGAGGGATGCACGAGAACGTCGTGGTCGACGTGATGGTCGTCGCCACTGAGCTCGTGAGCAACGCGTACCACCATGCCGCGCCGGCGCGACGCGCCCGTGTTCTGCGCCTTCCCGAGCGCGAGGTGGTGCGGGTCGAGGTCGACGACGGGACTCCCGGCCGGTTCCCGCAACTCGGGCGGATGGGGTTCCTCGGGCGGCGCCAGCGGGGTCTGCTGCTGGTCAACGGCCTGGCGCAGGTGTGGGGCCACAACCGGTTCCCGGATTCCAAGACCGTGTGGGCGGACGTGTCGTCCGTCAGGTGAGGGTCTTCACGACGTAGGCCGCGGCTTCGGCGATCAGTGCCTCGTCGTACTTCGCGTCCGCGGACGCCTTGCTCGACATGATCGCGACCAGGAGCGGCTCACGGCCCGGCGGCCACACGACGGCGATGTCGTTGACCGTGCCGTACCCGCCGGTGCCGGTCTTGCTCGCGACCCTGCTGCCATGCGGCACGCCCGCCCGGACGCGCTTCGCCCCGGTCACCGAGCGTTCGAGCAGGTCCCGCAGGAAGTCGCGCTTCGCCGGGTCGAGGGCGTCGCCGAGCACGATCCGCCGGTAGTCCGTGCCGAGCGAGCGCGGGGTGGCGGTGTCGCGCGGGTCGCCGGGCGTGGCCGAGGTGATGTCGGGCTCGATCCGGTCCATCCGCGTCTCGGTGTCGCCGAGCCCGCGCAGGAAGCTCGTCAGCCCGGCCGGGCCGCCGGCGTCACGCAGCAGCAGGTTGCCCGCCGTGCCGTCGCTGTGGCGGACGGCGGCGTCGCACAGGTCGCGCAACGTCATGCCGCTGCGGACGTTCTGCCTGGTGATGGTCGAGCTCTTCATGAGCTCGGCCTCGGTGTACGTGACGACGGTGTCCAGGTGGGACAGCGGGTTGCCGTGCAGCACGGCCGCTGCGGCGAGACCCTTGAAAGTCGAGCAGAACGCGAACCGCTCGTCCGCCCGGTGCTCGATCGTGCCGCCGTTGTCGCTCATCGCGTAGACGCCCAGCCTTGCGTCGAACTTCTTCTCCAGCTCCACCAACGCGTCGTGCCGCACGGGGGCGGCGCTGGTGGTGGTGGTCGTCGTCATTGTCGTCTGGGGAGCCTGCGTGACGGGCTGTGTGGCGCACCCGGCGAGCGGGAGCAGGGCGAGGGTTTTCAGGACTGATCGTCGGTCGGCCACTCAGTCACACTATTTGATCTCGCCGGGGCATCGCGACGGGTCCTCGGCGACGCTCCGGCGGGCGTTCTAGGCTGGGAGAATGAAGGTTCTGTCCATCCAGTCCGTCGTCGCCCACGGCCACGTCGGCAACTCCGCCGCCGTGTTCCCGCTGCAGCGCATCGGGGTCGAGGTCGTCCCCATCCCCACGGTGAACTTCTCCAACCACACCGGGTACGGCGCCTGGCGGGGCCCGCTGATCCCGCCGCCGGACGTCGCGGAGATCCTGCTCGGGGTGGAGGAACGCGGGGTCTTCCCGCAGGTCGACGCCGTGCTGTCCGGGTACCAGGGCGGCGTGGGCATCGCCGACGTGATCATCGACGCGGTGAGCCGGGTGAAGGCCGCGAACCCGGCGGCGCTCTACGCGTGCGACCCGGTCATGGGCAACGCCAAGTCCGGCTGCTTCGTCGCGCCCGAGATCCCCGTGCTGCTGCGCGACCGGGTCGTGCCGGTGGCCGACATCATCACCCCGAACCAGTTCGAGCTGGGTTTCCTGACCGGCACCGAGCCCGCGAGCGTCGAGTCCACCCTCGCCTCGGCCGACCTCGCCCGCGAGATGGGTCCGTCGACCGTGCTGGTCACGAGCGTCGAGCGGCCGGACCGGGACGAGGGCACGATCGAGATGCTCGTCGTCGACACCGCCGGGTCGTGGCTCGTGAGCACGCCGCACCTGCCGTTCAAGGCGAACGGGTCCGGCGACGTGACGGCCGCGCTGTTCACCGCCCACTACGTGCAGACGAAGGACGCGGCGCTGGCGCTGGAGCGCACCGCGTCGAGCGTCTTCGACCTGATCGACCTGACCTACCGCTCCGGGGAGCGCGAGCTGCGGCTGGTGCAGGCCCAGGAGTTCTACGCGGAACCGCGGATGCAGTTCAAGGCCGAGCAGGTGCGCTGAGCCCGAGCTGCGCGCGATCGCCGCGCAGCACGACCCACGACCGTTCGACCGCCACCCCGCGGAGGTCCGTGCCGAGCCACGAGACCGACAGCACCGGGGTGGCGGGCCGGACGGCGAGCAGCCCGGCGACCCGCGGGGTCGCGCGAGCGGTGGTGCACCACGGGTCCGCGTCGCCGCACCGGAGGTCGTAGGTGTCCGCGAGGAACCTCCGCAACGGGGTGTCGTCGTAGCGCTCGGCGAAGTCCGGGAACCGGTCGGCGCGCAGGTACGCCGAGCGCACGCCGACCGGTTCGTCGCCGCGGACGAGGACCGACTCGACGTTGACCAGGTCCTTGACGACCCGGACGGTGGTGCGTTCGCGGGGGACGAGGTCTCGCACGAGTGCGTCGAGGCTGATCCGCTGGACCTTCCCGCGTGGTGCGACGAAAGTGCCCTGACGGCCGGTCCCGCGCACCAGCCTGCCCTCCAGCACGAGCTCTTCCAGCGCCTTGCGGATCGTGGTGCGGGACATGCCGAACACGTCCGAGAGCTCGCGCTCCGGCGGGAAGGTGCTGTTGCCGGGCAGGTCGCCCAGCAGGTCGAGCAGCCGGGCCTTCGCCTGGTAGTAGCGGGGGATCACGGTCCGGACGCTAGGGGCGGTCGATAACCAGCGACTCATCGTCGGGCTTCGAGCCGATCTCCCGGTAGATCCGGCGAGCCTCGTCCACGTCGCCGCCGAGGTAGGCGACGGCGGCGTCCTTCCAGCGCGACCAGGGCGCGTCGGCGAGGCACTCGGGGCCGTACCCGGCGGCGGCGAGGACGATCGGCAGGGTCGCGCCGGCCGTCCCGGTGACCTGGCCGCAGGGGAGCAGGCCGTCGACCACGACCGGTTCGCCCTGGTGCAGTGCGATCGAGGCCTCGAGAACCAGTGCGTCACCGGTGCCGCCACCGAGGGCCGCGTCCTCGATGGCGCCGGGGAGGTCGCCGGTCAGCAGCCGGACGCGGCCGCGGAAGGCGTGCAGGTGGGACTGGCCCGGGGTGCGGGCGATCGACTCGGTCAGGTTCTCCAGCGCCTCGGCGTGGCGGCCGTCCCAGAACAGCTCCAGGTACCGGGTCGAGTCGAGCCAGGCGATCGTGTCCTGGTCGCCGTGCCGCCGGGCGGCCGCCCGCGCCTCGGCCCGTACCGCCAGTCGTGCCCTCGTGTCGCCGAGAACGGTGTAGGCCGTGCTCATGTTGAACAGGCACAGGCCCGCGGAGATCCCGGCCTTCCTGCGTTCCCGCACGGCTCGCCGCACGTCGCCGATGCCCTCGGGGTCGCCCTGGTCGACCCTCGCGAGGCCCAGGGCTTCGAGCGCGATGGCCCGTTCGACACCGGTGGCGCCCCGCAACGCCTGCCGTGCCGCGCTGATCGCCTCGGCCGGCCGGTCCGCGAGCGTCAGGGAGTGGGCGAGGTAGGCCCGCACGCCGTACGCGTGCTCGGTCCGCGCGAGGAACTCGATCGTGCGGTCGAGATGCCGTTCGGCGGCGGCGTGATCACCCTGGTGCCAGCAGGCTCGCCAGGACGCTCTCGCGGCCGCGGCCGCACCCGCGAAGTCGTTGGCGCTCAAGTGGAGTTCGACGGCCTCGGCCAGTTCGGCGAGCCCTTCGCCGCCGAGGGCCAGGCTCGATCCCAGCGAGGTCAGCAACGCGGCGGTGTCGGGGTGGCCGGGCGGGCAGACCGCCAGTGCGGCGCGGTAGCACCGGATCGCGGTGTCCTTGGCGGCCAGCGCCGTCGCACGGCGGCCTGCGTCCGTGAGCGCTGTTCGCGCCGCCCGGCCCATGATGTCGCACGGCCTGCCGGACGCCTCGGCGATCCACACCGCTTCCTGGAAGTGGTGTGCCAGCAGGGGAACGTGCTCCAACGGCAGCGCCTGCACCCATTCCGCCGCGTGGTAGTGCTTCATCGCCTTGGTGCCGCGCGGAACCCGGTCGTAGGCGACGTCGCGGACCAGCACGTGGCTGAAGGCGTACTCGATCTCGCCGGCGACGTCGCTCGTCGTGCGGCGGGTCAGGAAGTCCCGCTGCCGCAGCACCTCAAGGCAGCGCGCGACCTCGGCGACGTCCCGTTCGGCGACGACCGCGACCGCACCCGGCCAGACGGTCGGCCCGATCACCGCCGCGTCCTGCAACACCGCTCTTTCCAGCGCCGGCAAGGAGTCGAGGCGAGCGCCGATGACGGTCTGGACCGTCTCGGGCAGGGCGTCCGGGGCGCCGTCGCGCAGCAGGCGGACGTACTCGCCGGCGAAGAGCGGGTTGCCACCGGCGCGGTGCAGCAACTCCGGCAGGTCGGCCGTCACGCCGTGCTTGCGCAGCAACGCTTCGAGCAGCAGCGTGGTGTCCTTTTCGGACAGCGCGGGCACGGTGATCGCCCCGTCCCCGGCCGGTGGGCGCGAGGTGAGCACCACCAGCAACGGCACGTGCTCGGCCGTGCCGGGGAGTCCGCGCAGGAACCCGAGCAGCAGCTCGTCGGCCCAGTGCACGTCCTCGACGATCACCACCAGCGGTTCCTCCGCCAGGTGCTCGACCAGCCTGCGCCACGCCATCAGCACGTCGCTGCCGTCCCCGACCCCGGCGAGCGCGCAGAGCTGCGTGACCATCCACGGGTCGTCGCTGATCGCCTGGATCTTCGCGGTGACCTCGCCGGCGGTGTCGGTGCCGAGGATCCCCGCGTGGCTCCGCACGATCTCCGCCAGCGGCGCGAAGACGTCGTCACGCGCGAACGGGGGAGTGCGGCCGACGAGCGTCCGGCGGCCCGTGGCGAACTCCCGGACGAGCCTGCTCTTGCCCGCCCCCGGCTCACCGACGAGCGTGACCAGCCTCGGCCGGCGCGTCTCCTGGACCTGTTCGTACGCCCCGACGAGCGCGGCCAACTCGGCCGAGCGGCCCACGAACGGCGCGTCGTCGGCCGTCGGTGCGAGGGCTCGGTCGGTCACCGGGCACGTCCTGACCTCGCCTTGCCCGGCCTGGGCCAGCAACCGCAGCCCGGCGTCGAGCACGGTGCCGCCGACCTCGACCCGGTCGCCGGACGTGACGAGCGCGGGCCCGGTGGCCACGGCGGCCGCGGCGGGGTGCGCGCCGGTGATCTCGAACGCCGCGCGCACCGCCCGTGCCGCGTCGTCCTCGCGGTTGACCGGCGCCCCGAACGCCGCGCACACCGTCGAACCGAGCGTCGTGACCGTGGTCCCGCCCAGGTCCTCGACGTGCCGGCGCACCTCCGCCACCGCGGCGCCGAGCCGTTCGTCGGCCGCCTCGTCCGCTCCGGGCAGCTCCAGCCGGACGACGAGAACGCTGACCTTCTTGCGTTCCAGCACGGTCAGCGCCTGCGCCGGGGTGGCGTCGAGCGCCGGGTCCTGGGTGAGGATCGCCTGTTCCAGCCGCACCAGCTCGGGCCCGGGATCGAGGCCGAGCTCGGCGGCGAACCGCTCCCGTGCCGCGCGGAACACCGCGAGCGCGTCGGCCTGCCGCCCGGACCGGTAGAGCGCGAGCATCAGCTGCCCCCGCACCCGTTCGCGCAACGGCTGTTCGCCCACCAGCGCCTCGAGCTCCGCGATCACCTCGCGATGCCGCCCGCACGCCAGCTCGGCGTCGACCCTGTCCTCGACCGCCGTGTCCCGCAGGTGCGTGATCTCCACGAGAGCGGGCCACGCGACCCCGTCCGCCACCAGGTCCGCGAGCACGGGCCCGCGCCACCACGCCAGCGCCTCCCGCAGGATCTCCGCGGCCTGCTCCGGTTCCGCCGCCGAGGCCGTGGCGAGCGCGGCGCGGAACCGGTGCAGGTCGACGCGGTCCGGTTCCACGCGCAGCAGGTAACCGGGCTTGCGGGTGACGATGTCGAGCCCGGCCTTGCGCAGTGCCGACACGACGTTGAGCAGGATCCCGCGCGCCGTGGGCGGGTCCCCGCCAGGCCACACCGCCGCCGTGAGCTCGCTGATCGACACCACGCGGCCCGCGTTGAGCAGCAGGAAACCCAGCGTCGCCCGGCGGGTGAACCCGCCGACCCGGTGGTCCCTGCCGTTCACGCGGACCTGCAGGGGACCGAGCACCGCGAACTCGACAGACATCGGTCTGGACCATACCGCCGATCACCGCACGAGACGGATGCCTTCGTGCCGCGGCCGGTCGAAGAGCCTCGTGCCCTTGTGCCTGAGGTGCAGGTCGAAGAACGCGGCGACGTAGTCGTGCTGGGCCTTCAGCGCGGCCCGCGAGTTGATCGTCCCAATGAGACTCTCGCGCCGTTCTGGCGACATGGCGCCGATCTGCGGCACCGACCACTGCAGGTCGCTGAACCCGAGGTGCGCGCCGTCGTCGAGGTGCACGTCCCGCTTCCACCCGCGCTGGTGCGGCCAGAAGTCGGCCCACGACCTGGTCAGGCTCGTGTCGACGTGGCTCAGCTCGCGTTCGCCGCGGTCGCCGCCGAACAGCAGGAACGGCCGGTCCAAGCCTTCGACGACCGCCTTGCCGGGCGCGTACGGCCCGTCCTCGCCGGTGTGCTCCATGGCGCCGTCGATGTTGATGCCCGCGTCGAACCTGCGGTCGTTCGCCATGGTCTCGGCCGCCGTGTAACCGCCGTACGAATGCCCGGCGATGCCGGCCCGGCTGACGTCCGCACCCTTGTGCAGGCCCGGCAGCTCGTCGAGCACGAACCGCATGTCGGCAACCCGCGCGTCGATGGCCTTCTTCATCGTCGCCTGACTCGCGTCCTGCATCAGGCCCCACTCGATGCGGTCGCCGGGGAACTCCACGGCCACCGACTCGTGCGTGTGAGACACCGTGACCACGACGTAGCCGCGGCTCGCCAGGTCGTCCGCCGTGCCCGCGTAGAACTCGCGCGGCGTCTGCAGACCCGGTGAGAACAGCACGACCGGCCACCTGCCCGGTAGGGCCGGGGCGTCGACGCGGGCCTGCCTCCTCGTGCCGGACCAGTCGACGGTCCCGGCGGGGATGTCGAGGTAGGCCGGGCTGGTGAGGATCGGGTCGAGCGCCGTCGCGAAGCCGGGGCCGAGCCACGGCGCCTGCTGTCCGTTGCGTTTCGCCGGGTAGCTGACGGACACCATCAGCTCGCGGTTCTTCGCCGGCTGCCACGGGTCCGCGCGGGTGGTGTCGGTCAGGTGGGCGTCGAACGTGCCGACCGCGAACGGGCCGGTGAGCTGCGGTGTCGTCAGTGCCGAGGCGGCCAGGACGGCCGCCAGAAGTAGCTGCATGGTTGATCTACCCCCTCCGCGCGTCAGCGTCGCAGCCGAGCACTGAGAGGGCGCTGAGAGCTTGTGGCCGCCGTGATCCAGTGCCAGGTTGGACCGATGGGGCGAACAAAGGCGTTCGGACTGCTGGCGGTGTGCGGGCTCGTGGCGGGATGTCTGGGGCAGACCCAGACCGGTGATCAGGCGAGAAACGCCGACGCCAAGGAGATCACCCTGACGATCGTCGCCAACGCGGCGGTGGGCGGGAAGAACGCGCGCGGGGCGAACTGGATCCAGAACTGGGTGATCCCGAGGTTCACCGAGATGCAGAAGGCCAAGGGCGTCACGGCGACGATCGAGTTCGAGCAGAACGGTACCGGCGACGAGGACTTCAAGACCAAGGTGGCCCTGGACCTCAAGACCGGCGGTGGCGGCGACATCGTCGAGATCGACGGCATCTGGCTCGGCGAGTTCGCGCAGGCCGGGCAGATCAAGCCTCTCGACGAGGTCGTGGGCGACACGGGCTGGGACGGCTGGAACCAGATCCCCGAAGCGGTGCAGGGACTCGGCCAGTTCGACGGCAAGCGGTACGGCGTGCCGATGGGCACGGACGGGCGTGTCCTGTTCTTCAACAAGAAGCTGTTCGCGCAGGCCGGGCTGCCGGCGGACTGGCAGCCGAAGTCGTGGCAGGACGTGCTCGACGCCGGCGCGAAGCTCAAGGGCGTCGCCGGGGTCACGCCGATCCAGCTCAACGGCGGCTCCGCGATGGGCGAGGCCACGACGATGCAGGGCGTGCTGCCCGCCCTCGCGGGCACCGGCAGGCCGATCTACGACAACGGCAAGTGGCAGGGGGACTCGGCACAGGTCAAGGACGTGCTGGGGCTGTACCAGAAGATCTACGGCGGCGGCCTCGGTGATCCCGTGCTGCAGCAGGAGGCCAACGGGCGGCAGCGGTCGTTCACGCTGTTCAGCGAGAACAAGATCGGCATCCTGCTGGAGAGCGACTACTTCTGGCGTTCGGTCGTGGAGCCGAAGAACGGCGTGGCCAAGATGGCCGACCGCGACTCGGCGGTCGGGTGGGCGCTCGTCCCGGCGCAACGGCCCAAGGCCGGGGTCGGCGGGCAGGACTTCGTCAGCATGTCCGGCGGCGGCGTGCGGGTGATCAACCCCAACACCCGGTACCCGCGGCAGGCCTGGGAGTTCATGCAGTTCCTCAACTCCGCGGAGGCCGTCAGGGAGTCGCTGGCGGGCACCGCGCAGCTCACCCAGCGCCAGGACGTCAACGACCAGGTGCTGTCGAGCGACCCGATGCTGTCGTTCATCGCGGAGAAGGTCCTGCCGATCACCCGGTACAGGCCGGGTCTCGCCGACTACCCCAAGGTGTCGGCGGCCCTGCAGCAGGCGACCGCGGACGTGGTGTCCGGCAGGAGCCCCGACGAGGTGGCGAAGGCGTACAGAGAGGCGTTGGTGAAGGCGGTCGGCGAGCAGAACGTTGGATAGCGCGGGGCTGGGCGTCCGGCGCGCGGTCGGGTTCGTCGCGCCGGCGCTGGTGCTGATCGGGATCTTCCTGGTCTTCCCCGCGCTGTGGACGCTCTACATCGGCGTCACGAACTACCAGCTCACCGGGCCCGCCGCCGCCGATCCGCAGGTGGTCGGGCTGGACAACGTCGTCGAGGCCGTGCGCGACCCGCTGTTCACCAACTCGGTGTGGCTGACCGCGTTGTTCGTGCTGTTCTCGGCCGTGATCGGGCAGAACGTGCTCGGGTTCGTGCTGGCCTGGCTGCTGCGGTCGGTGAGCCCGTGGCTGCGGCGCACGACCGAGGGCCTGGTGCTGCTCTCGTGGATCCTGCCCAGCACGGTGGTGGCGTTCCTGTGGTTCGCGGTGCTCAGCCGCGACACGGGCACGCTGGGGCTGCTGCTCGGGTCGCCGGAGACGTCGTGGCTGGTGGAGTACCCGATGACCAGCCTCATCATCTTCAACGTCTGGCGCGGCACGGCGTTCTCGATGCTGCTCTACACCTCGGCGCTGGCCGCGGTGCCGCCGTCGCAGCTCGAGACCGCGCGGCTGATGGGCGCGTCCGGCTGGCAGACCGTGCGGGACGTGGTCTTCCCGCACATCCGCGGGCACGTGCTGACGAACACGCTGCTGATCAGCCTGTGGACGGCCAACGACTTCACGCCGTTCCTGCTGACGTCCGGCGGGCCGAACCACCAGTCCGAGGTGCTGCCCGTGCTGATCTACCGGCAGGCGCTGGAGGGCGGTCAGCTCGGGTACGCGTCCGCGATGTCGATGCTGTTGCTGGTGGGCAACCTGGCGATCGCCCTGGTGTACCTGAGGTTGCTGCGGAGGCGGTCATGAGTCCTCTGTGGATCGTGCGGCGGATCGGCTTCTACGTGCTGATCACGGTGGTGCTGGCGTTCTTCGCGGTGCCGATGCTGTGGCTCGCGTCGGCGCCGTTCGACGCGAAGCCCGGCCTGGGTTTGCGGTGGCCGGACTGGACGCTGGACAACGTCGTGACGACGTTCGAGCACCCGTACACGCTGACGTCACTGGTGAACTCGCTGGTGCTGTGCGTGGTCGCGACCGTGGTGACGACGGTGCTGGCTGCTCTGGCGGCCTACGCGCTGTCGCGGGTGCGGATTCCCGGCCGGGACCTGTTGCTGTACCTGCTGTTGCTGCTCTCCAGCGTCGTCACGGGCACGGCCGCGATGGTGCCGATCTTCGTGATGATGCTGCAGCTCGGCCTGATCAACTCGCAGTTCGGCACGGCGCTGGTGATCGCGGGCGGCATGCTGCCCGCGGCCATCTTCATCCTCAAGGACTTCATGGACGCCGTGCCACGTTCGTACGAGGAGTCGGCGCGCGTGTTCGGTGCCTCGCCTCGCCAGGTGCTCAGCCACGTCGTGCTGCCGGTCGCGCGGCCCGGTGTCGCGACGATCTTCGTGTGGGCGTTCGTCAACGCCTGGGGCAACTTCCTGCTGCCGTTCCTGCTGCTGCGCGACGTCGGCCGGCAGCCGGCGGCCGTGCTGCTGCGCACCCTCTACGACGAGGGCGGCAGCGCCAACCTGACGGTGATCCCGGTGTTCTCGCTGCTGTACTCGATCCCGGTGGTCGTGCTGTACCTGTTCGTGAGCAAGCGGTACGGGTTCCGATTCCACGGAGGCATCAAGAGCTGATGGCGGGTATCACTGTCGAGGGTCTGTCCACCGTGTACCCCAACGGGGTGCGGGCGGTGGACGCACTGGACCTGGAGATCGCCGACGGCGAGCTGTTCGCCCTGCTCGGCCCGTCCGGGTGCGGCAAGACCACGTTGCTGCGCACGATCGCGGGCCTGGAGGGCGCCACCGACGGGGCCGTGGCGATCGGGGACCGCGATGTCACGCGGCTGCAACCGGGCGAGCGCCGGGTCGCGATGGTGTTCCAGGACTACGCGCTGTTCCCGCACATGACGGTGGCGGAGAACATCGCCTACCCGCTGCGGGTGCGGGGTGCCGCGAAGCCGGTGCGGCAGGAGACGGCTCGGACGACCGCCGCCGGACTGAGCCTGGGGGAGCTGCTGGACCGGCGGCCCGGCCAGCTCTCGGGCGGCCAGCAGCAACGGGCGGCGCTCGCCCGTGCCGTCGCCGCGTCGGCCGAGGTGCTGCTGCTGGACGAACCTCTGTCCAACCTGGACGCCCGGCTGCGGCTGGAGGCGCGGACGTTCCTCAAGAAGCTGCAGCGAGAGCTGGCGTTGACGACGGTGTTCGTGACGCACGACCAGGCCGAGGCACTCGCACTGGCCGACCGGATCGCGGTGATGGACGCGGGCCGGATCCGGCAGCTCGGCACTCCGCGCGAGGTGTTCCAACGCCCCGCGGACACGTTCGTCGCCAACTTCATCGGCTCGACGCCCATGAACCTCGTGCCACGCGGCTCGGAGGTCATCGGCGTGCGGCCGGAGTACCTGTCACCGGCGGCCGAAGGGCTGTTCACCGGCGAGGTGTCCATTGTGGAGAACCTCGGCGTGACGTCGCTGGTGACGCTCGACTGCGGCGAGGACCAGATCGGTTACGTCGTGCCGGAGGACGAGGAACCCGCCGTCGGCACGACGGTGACCGTGGACGCGCCGCCCGCACGCGTTCTGCGGTACGACAAGGAGACCGGCCTACTCGTGAGGTGAGCCCGATGTTCCAGACCGACGGCTACGAGACGCGTCCCAGCGTGCTCGCACCGGCGAAGTTCGAGGCGCTGGCCGCTCACTTCGAGGCCAGGCTGGCGGCGTTGCCGGAGGGGCAGCGTCCCGAGCACATGGACGTGCCGCACCTGACCGACCCGGCGTTGTTCGAGTGGCTGCTCGACGCGGACGTGCTGGACCTCGTCGAGTCGCTGATCGGCCCGGACATCGCGTTGTTCTCGTCGCACTTCATCTGCAAGCCCGCGGGCGACGGCAAACCCGTGCCGTGGCACCAGGACGCGCACTTCTGGCGCGACAGCATCGAGCCCGCCGGGGACGCGGTCACGGTCTGGCTGGCGATCGACCCGTCGACGGTCGAGAACGGCTGCCTGCGGGTGATCCCCGGCAGCCACCTCGCCGCCGCCGAGCACACCGGCACCGCCGACTCGTTCTTCAACCAGGAGACGGCGGTCGACGAGTCCCGGGCCGTCGACGTGGAGCTGGAGCGCGGGGCGTGCAGTGTGCACTCGGCGATGCTGGTGCACGGCAGTCCGCCGAACCGAAGCACCCTGCGCCGCTGCGGCTACACGATGCGGTACATGCCGACGACCGTGCGGTTCCTGAAGGCCGGCAGCCACAGGATCTACCTCGCGCGGGGCCGTGACCACGCGGGCAACACCTACAGCTCGACCGCGAGCTCCTGAACGACCTTCTCGTCCACCTCCACGCCGAGCCCCGGGCCGGACGGCACCTGCGCCACGCCGTCCTTCACCGTGATGCCGGACGCGTAGGGCGACGAGACGAACTGGCGGCCGTTGAGGTCGGCGGGGCCGGCGATCCCGTGCGCCGCGAACAGGTGCAACGAGGCCGCGAGCCCGATGTCGGAGTCGGTGAGCCCGGAGCCCAGCAGACGCACACCGCAGTCCTCCGCGAGCTGGCACAGGCGGCGGGACAACGTGAGCCCGCCGGAGCGCTGCACCTTCGCCACCGCCACGTCGACGGCGTCCAGCTTGACGAACGTGGCGAGGTCGCTGGGGTGCCGGAGGCTCTCGTCCAGCGCGACCGGCAGGGGAGAGGCGGCGCGCAACCGGCGCTGGCCGGCGACGTCGTTGGCGGGCAGCGGTTGTTCGAACGCGAACACGTCGAGCTCCTGCAGCCTGCCCGCGATCCTGATCGCCTCGTCGACCGCGTAGGCCTGGTTCGCGTCGACCCACAGCGGCGCGTCCGGCGCGGCCTCGCGGACGGACCGGACGACGTCGAGGTCGGTGCGTTCGTCGTGCAGGCCGATCTTCACCTTGAACGACCGGTAGCCGTTCTCGACGCCTTCCGCGACGCACTCCGCCACCTCCGAAGGCGTGTGGCCGGAGACGATCCACGCCAGCTCGACCTCCTCGTGCCTGCGCTGCCCCCACAGCGCGCCGAGCGGGATCCCGAGCGCCCGGCCGACGAGGTCGTGCAGCGCCACGTCCACCGCGCACTTGGCCAGTGGCGCGCCGATCGAGAAGCCGCGGTTGATCGTGCGGTCGAAGATCCGGCTGATCCCGTCGAGCTGCCAGACCGGCCGGCCGACGACCGCGGGGGCCAGATAATTGCCAATAGTCGTGAAAATCGATTCAGTCGTCTCGTACGTCCAAGCCGGGATCGGGGTCGCCTCGCCCCAGCCGCAGACGCCGTCCGCGCTGATCTTCGTGAGAACGCGGATGCTCGGACGGCCTTTGGTGGCAACACTTCCGCCCGCCACCCCGAACGAGCGGAGCGTGGGCAGCGCGACGGCGTACACGTCCACGCGGTCGATCGTCAGGTCCAGCTTCATCGAACCTCCGTCTTGACCGTTCAGTGGACCGGACATAGCGTACCTGGAAAGCGCTTTCCCGAACCCGAGGGAGCTTCGTGGACAAGCTTCAGACGGACCGCTGGCGAGGTGTCGTGGAGCGGACGTGGCGTCCGGCCGCGCTGCTCGCCGCCTGCCTCGCGATCTGGCACCTTGTCACCGTCACCGGACTGGTCGAGGCCTACCTCGTGCCGTCGCCGGCCAAGACCTTCGGCCTGCTGGTGGACAAGTGGTCGTACCTGTGGGGCCACACCTGGGTGACCACCTACGAGACGATCCTCGGGTTCGTCATCGCGGGCCTGCTCGGCGTCCTCGTCGCCGTCGCGATGGTCTACTCGCGGACGATCGAGAGCACCGCCTACCCGATCCTGCTGTTCGCGCAGGTCATCCCGAAGATCGCCATCGCGCCGCTGTTCGTGGTGTGGCTCGGGTTCGGCTTCGAGCCCAAGGTGATCGTGGCCGTGCTGATGGCGTTCTTCCCCGTGGTGATCTCCACCGTCACCGGCCTGAAGTCCGTCGACACCGAGATGCTCGAGCTCGCCGCCACGATGGGCGGAGGCCCGGTCAAGACGTTCGTGAAGATCCGCTTCCCGGCCGCGCTGCCCCACCTGTTCGCGGGCCTGAAGGTCGCCGTCACGCTCGCCGTCACCGGTGCCGTGGTCGGTGAGTTCGTCGGCTCCAACGAAGGCCTCGGGTACGTGATCCTGCAGGCCAACGGCAACATGGACACCCCGATGCTGTTCGCCGGCCTGATCGTCATATCGCTGGTCGGCGTCCTGCTCTTCCTCCTGCTCGACCTCGCCGAAAAGCTGATGCTGCCGTGGCACGCCAGCCGGCGCGGCGCCGCCGTCACAACCCTTCTCGCGAAAGGCGGATCATGAAGAAGCTGCTCGCAGGTCTACTCCCCGCGTTGCTGGTGGTCGCCGCCTGCGGTGGAGGCGGTGGCACGACCTCCGGGTCCGGCGGTGAGGCCCAGGACGTCACGCTGACCCTCAACTGGTACCCGTACGGCGAGCACGCGCCGTTCTACTACGGGGTCAAGCAGGGCATCTACTCCAAGCACGGCATCAACCTGAAGATCCAGGCGGGCCAGGGCTCCGGCAAGACCGTCACGGCGACCGGCGCGGGCCAGACCGACTTCGGCTGGGCCGACACGTCCGCGCTCGCCACGGCCGTGGAGCAGGGCGTGCCGGCCAAGAGCATCGGCGTGTTCCTGCAGACCACCCCGGCGTCCGTGCAGTTCTTCAGCGACAAGAACATCAAGAAGCCCGAGGACCTGAAGGGCAGGTCGGTCGCGACGACGGCGGGTGACGCGCTGACGAAGACGTTCCCGGCCTTCCTGAAGCAGAACGGCATGCAGGAGTCCGACGTCTCCATCCAGAACATCGACCCGGCGGGCAAGATGGCCGCGGTCATCTCCAACCGCACCGACGTGCTGCTGGGCTTCGCGTCCGACCAGGGGCCGACGATCAAGGAGAAGTCCGGCAAGGACGTGAGCTACCTGCGGTTCTCGGAGTTCGGGCTCAACTACTTCAGCAACGGGCTGCTGACGTCGAAGTCCATGCTGCAGAAGGACCCGGAGCTCGTGAAGAAGATGGTCACGGCGACCCAGGAGGCGTGGGCCGAGGCCGAGAAGGCACCGGAGGCCGCGGCCGAGTCGATGAAGGGCGCCGCCGAGCAGCTGCCGTCGCCGACCGTGGTGCTGGAGCAGTTCAAGACGACGCTGACGTTGCTGCACACCGACGCCACCAAGGGCAAGGCGCCGGGCGTGAACTCCGTGGAGGACTGGAAGAAGACCATCGAGACCTTCCAGAAGACCGGCATCATCAAGGAAGCCTCCGAGCCTTCGGCTTACTGGGAAGAAAGCGTGGCACCCAAGGGATGACCGGCACCTTGACGACTCCCGCGGTCTCGATCGACGACGTGTCCGTGCGCTTCCAGTCGAAGCGCGCGGAGGTGACGGCGATCCAGCAGGTCTCGCTCGACGTCGCACCGGGCGAGTTCGTGTCCATCGTCGGCCCTTCGGGCTGCGGCAAGTCGACGTTGCTGAAGCTGGTGTCGGGCCTGCTCTCGCCGTCGTCGGGCTCGGTGACGCTGCTCGGCGAGCCGGTGAGCGGGCCGCGGCACGACATCGGGTTCGTGTTCCAGCGGGCCGCTCTGCTCGAATGGCGGTCGGCGCGCCGGAACATCCTGCTGCAGGCCGAGATGCGCGGGATGAGCTCGGCTCAGGCGGGCAAGCGCGCCGACGAGCTCATCGAGATGACGGGACTCGCCGGGTTCGAGAACGCCCTGCCGCACGAGCTGTCCGGAGGCATGCAGCAGCGCGTGGCGTTGTGCCGTGCGTTGCTGCACCAGCCGCGGGTGTTGCTGATGGACGAACCGTTCGGCGCGCTGGACGCGTTGACGCGCGAGCAGATGAACGTGGAGCTGCACCGGGTGTGGCGGGAGACCGGCACGACGGTGCTGCTGGTGACGCACTCGATCGCGGAGTCGGTGTACCTGGCCAACCGGGTGATCGTGCTGACGCGCCGTCCCGCGGTGGTGCACGAGGTCATCGAGGTCGACCTGCCGGGCACCAGGGACTACTCCGCGACGATGGCCCGTCCGGAGTTCGCCTCGGCGACCGCGCGCATCCGCGAGCTGCTGGGAACCGTGACAGGACACGACTGAGGGTTGTAACCACCTTATTAGCTGGGTAGCGTCCGAGTTCCGCCGCGTTGGAAAGCGCTTTCCGTCGCCGTGCTGGCCACGGCCTGGCCCACAGGGTGGTGGGGATGTACCGACGCTTGTCCCGGGTGACCGCAACAACCTTGCTGCTGTCCGCCTTGTTCGTTCCGCTCGCGTCGGCGCAGGCCGACGTGCCGATCGCGGACCCGCTGCCGACACCGGGCGCCTCCGGTGTCGGCCTGGAGCTGACGGAGGTCGCGCAGCTGCCGAGGTCGCAGCCCGTGCCGCCGCCGACCGACACCAGACTGGTGCGCTACAACAGGATCAACTACCTCGGCGAGGTTCCGGACGGCTCCGGCCGCATGTTCGTGCCGGACATGAACGGCAGGCTCTACCTGCTCGACGGTGGCGTCCAGCACGCGTTCCTGGACCTGGGCGCGGCGGTCGGGCCCGACTTCCACACCCATCGCGGCCTGGGCAGCGGCTTCGGGTTCGCCGCGTTCCACCCGGACTTCCGGCGCAACGGCAAGTTCTACACCGTGCACACCGAGACCGGCTCCGCGCTGACGACGAAGAAGCCCGATCTGCCCTCACCCGCCACCACCGAGGTGCACGGTGTGATCACCGAGTGGACCGCCTCCGACCCGAGCGCGGACGTCTTCGCCGGCACACGCCGCGAACTGCTGCGCGTGGGCTTCGCGTCGTTCATCCACGGCTTCCAGGAGATCGGCTTCAACCCGACCGCCCGCCTCGGGGAGGAGGACCGCGATCTGCTCTACATCGCCTCCGGCGACGGCGGCATCGGCTACACCACGACGGTGCCCCAGGACCTGGCGCTGCCACAGGGAAAGATCCTGCGCATCGACCCGGCCGGGACGAACGGCGTGAACGGGCGGTACGGCGTGCCGCGCTCGAACCCGTTCGTGGGCAAGGCGGGCGCGTTGGGCGAGATCTACGCGTACGGCATGCGCGACCCGTACCGCTTCAGCTGGGACCCGGTGACGCGCCGGATGTTCATGGGGCACATCGGCGAGAAGGCCGTCGACGCGGTCTACGAGGTCCGCAAGGGCGCCAACCTGGGCTGGAGCGAACGCGAGGGCATCTGGGAGTACCGCCGCGGCGACCCGTCGTGCGGCGTGTTCCCGCTGCCCGCCGACGACGCCAAGTACGGCTACACCTACCCGGTCACCGCGTTCGACCACAACCGCACCTCGGCCCAGAGGCCTTGCGCGGACAGCGGCAACGCGTTGATGGGCGGCTTCGTCTACCGCGGCTCGAAGATCCCTTCGTTGCGCGGCAAGTACATCTACGGCGAGGGCGTGAAGGGCCTGCTCTACGTCGCCGACGAACGCGAGATGCGCGCCGGGCGGCCGATGGCCGTCACGCGCGAGCTGATGGTGTACTCGGGTGGCCGGCTCACGACGATGAAGGCCCTGGTGGGCGACCCGAACCGCGTCGACCTGCGCTTCGGCCAGGACGCGGCCGGCGAGCTCTACGTGCTGGCCAAGGCGAACGGCAAGATCTGGAAGGTGACGGGCGCGCGCACGTTCGCCTCGTGCCGCTCCGGCCACGACCACGTCTTGGGTGCCGCCGGTGCGCGTTCGTGGCAGCCGGTGACGCCGGACCTGTGGCAGTTCCCGGGCCGTGAGGTCGTGCTGGCCCAGGCCGGAGCCGCCCGTCCCGGCCCGCGCCGCCCGTTCGAGTACGCGGTGCTGACCAAGGGGCCCGAGTTCGGCTCGGTCCAGGTCGACGCCTCGGTGCGGCTGGACACCCCGGTGACGGAGTCCAACCGGGACGTGATCATCGTCTTCGGATACCGCTCGGACACGGAGTTCTACTACGCGCATCTCTCGTCGGACAACAAGATCTACCCGCACAACGGCATCTTCGCGGTGAACAACGCCGACCGCCTGCGCCTCGACCACCAATGGGACGCCGTGCGTTCGGTAGGCGCGTCTCCTGCCGTGACGGACACGGCGTGGCATCGCGTGCGGGTAAAGCATTGCGCCGACACGGGCGAGATCGCCGTCTACATGGACGGCTCGCGTCACCCGCTGATGACCGCGGTGGACAAGACGTTCGCTTCGGGCCGCGTCGGCTTCGGCTCGTTCGACAACGTCGGCCGGCTCCGCGACCTCCGTGTGCAGGGCAAGGGGATCCGATGAGGCGGCTGGTCCTTCTCGGCCTGGTGGCCGCTTTCGGCGCGGGTCTGGCGGCGCCCGCCAACGCCACGGTCGGCCCGGTGCTGCCGACGCTGTCCCGCAACCTGGTGTCGTACTACGACTTCGAACACCCGGTGCGTGGCGCGGAGGCCCTGGAACAGGACCGCGGCCGTTCGGGCACCGCGTTGCACCTGATCAACGGCGGCGCCGGCATGCGCGTGCGCGACGGAGCGTTCAGCCGCAACTCGGTGCAGCTCAAGCAGATCAATCCCGACGTCGCGGGCAACGACGACTGGAAGGCAGGCCTCTACAGCGACACCGGCGTGCCCACGCTCAGGGCGTTCAACGGCGCACGCCAAGCCTCGATCCTGGGCTGGGTGAAGATGACGGGCCAGAACCCGGCCCCGAACTCGAACACCGCCGCGCCCGACGACCTCTACGGCGCCATCGGCCTCGCGGGCGTCCTGACCGGCGACTCCAACGGCCACGCCGTCCGCGCGCTGCTGGAACTCATCCAGGTGGACGGTGCGCTGAAACTGGTCGCCCTGGCCCGTCGTCTCGACGGCGGCGACTCGCAGACGTTCGCGGCCACAGAGGACTGGCAAACGCTGTTGCCGCAGAACGAATGGGTGTTCCTCGCCGCGACGTTCGACTTCGACACCGGCACGATGGCCCTGTACCGCAACGGAAAACCGCTGGCGGGCAGGTACGTCACGCCCGGCGACCCGTGGAAGCTCGAAGGCGAACCGGAACCCGACCTCGCCACGTCCACGGACCCGCGCGGCCTCAAGATCGGTGGCAGCTACCCGCAGAACACCCGCGAGGGCAACGCCTGCAACTGTCGGATGGACGGCCTCATGTTCCTGGACCGGGCCGCCCACCCGTGGGAGGTGCGCCTGCAACACCTGTGGGCTAGTCGAACACCGTGACGCCCTGGGCGGCCGGCTGCATCGTCCCGACCTTGGCCTCGCTGACCTCGAGCTTGGTCAGGTCGGCGATCGGCCGGCCGTCCGTCCCGATGAACGTCACCTTCACCGGCACCATGCCCGGCAGCTCGGCGGTCATCTCGTTGATGGCGAACGAGTTGGCGTCGTTCTCCACGTCGAGCAGCACCCCGGCGAACGCGGTCTGACCGGGCTGCAGCGTGATCGACGGGCCCTCACCCGGCACCAGCTTCTGCTCCACGGGGATCGCGGCGGGCTGGTTCGCGGGGTTGGTGAAGGCGAGCTTCGGCCAGCCCTGGAACGTGATCGGCGCCGTGCCCTGGTTCGTCGCGGTCAGCAGACCCAGGCCGGGCTTGCCCTGCATGGTCAGCTCGGCCTTCACCGCGGGTGCCTGCTTGTCGCTGGTCGCGCTGGAGGTCGGTGTGGCCGTCGTGGTCGTCGCCTGACCCTCGGACTGCGCCGGAGCCGGCGACCCGCAAGCCGAGGCGCCGAGCGCTAGAGCGGCGGCGAGGATCGTGAGACGCATGCGAGGACCCCTTCGCGGTGTTCGTGTGGATCTCCATCGAATAACCGGAGCACAGGGTCTCGCAAACCTGGATGCCCCGATCGTGTGGGGCGCACAGATCCCGGCCTCCTCCGGTCCGCGCCGATCGTGATCGACGCCTGCTCCCGTGTTGTGGCGGAGCTTGAGCCAGAAGGCCGTGGCAGGAGTGCTGTCCACTGAGGAACGCGTGCTGGAGCAGGCGCTTCGGTCGCGGTTGAAGATGTGTCGGCAGGTCTCCCTGGACACCGGAACGCTCGATGCCCAGGGAGTCGCGATGTGGTTCAGGGAGGTCCGGTCGAGGTGAGCGTCAGAGAGTGGCGGTCTTCACCGCCTTCGCCATCGCCTCGAACCCCTTGTCCCCGGGGTGCAGGTGGTCACCCTGGTCGTAGTCCGGCCGGATCCGCTGCGGGTCCGCCGGATCCCGGATGACGGCGTCGAAGTCCACGACCGCGTCGAAGTCCGTGCTGGTGCGGATGAACGAGTTCACGGCCTGCCGCACGGCCTCCAGCTCCTCCGTGTAGCTGTTCCAGCCCTTGAACGGCGTGATCGTCGCCCCGACCACGCGCAGCCCTCGGTCGTGCGCGCGGGACGCGATCTGCTTCAGCGCGGCGATGATCTTGGCCGGGTCCGTCTCGTGCGGGGTCTGCTGGATGTCGTTGATGCCCTCGAACACGATCACGGTGCGCACGCCGGACTGGGTGAGCACGTCGCGGTTCAGCCTGGCCAGGGCGTTGGGGCCCGCCCAGTCGCCGTCGCGCAGGAGGCGGTTGCCGCTGATGCCCGCGTTGAGCACGCCCAGGCGGGTGTTGACGCGGTCGGCGAGCTGGTCCGGCCAGCGGAGGTTCGCGCCCCAGGTCGAGTTGGCGCCGTCGGTGATCGAGTCGCCCAGTGCGACGACGCTGCCCTGCAACTTCGAGCTGCGCACGTCCACGCCGGAGACGTAGTGCCAGTTCGTGGTGCGTTCGCGGAAGGCGGCGGCGGACTCCTCGGTCGTGTGGTTGCCGTCGCGGGTGAAGTACGAGTTCTGCATGGCCAGGTTGTGGTGCGTGACCGGGCCGCCGGGTTCGGGCGTGTAGACGCTCACGAGCAGGTCGGAGTCCGCCGGGACGGTCAGGGGCACGCCATCGCTCACCACGTCGGCGCCGGCCGGGGCCGTGATCGACTGGGCGCCTCCGAACGTCAGCGTGCGCATCGTGCCGGGCAACGCGAGTGGTGTGTCCGGGCCGGCGGCGCGGGCCACCGTGACCTGGCCGAACACCACCGGGGTGCGGCCATGGGCGTTGGAGAGCCTCACCCGGATCTCCTTGCCCCCGGCGCTGACGTGCACGATGTTGCGGATCGAGAAGTTCGGATAGCCGTTCTCGGTGCCGGGGACGGCGGAGGACGGCGCGGTGGCCCACGTGCCCACCCATCGCGGCGGTGCGGCCTGGGAGGGGGAGGCCGCGGCCACGAGCAACGCCACTGCCAGCAGAAAGCGCGTCATGCCTTCGACCTTGGCAGCGCTCTCAGGTGGGCGGTATCCGCCGATCTTCGGATCTATGATGCGTCTCGTGTGGAACGGAGCGGAGTACCAGCGCAGGTTCGACTCCCTCGCGGCGTCCGGGATGGACGTGCACGGCGAGGCGACGTTCGTGCGCGCGTTCGGACCGGACTCGGTGCTGGACGCCGGCTGTGGCACCGGACGGGTCGGGATCGAGCTCGCCAGGCACGGCATCGAGGTGGTCGGGGCGGACCTCGACGAGTCGATGCTCGCCCACGCTCGTGAGCTGGCGCCGGACATCACGTGGGTGCGCTCCGACCTGGCCGCGCTCGATCTCCAACGCACGTTCGACGTGGTCGTGATGGCGGGCAACGTGCCGCTGTTCACCCCGCCCGGGACGCAGGGCGCGCTCGTCGCCGGTGTCGCGAGGCACGTCGGGAACGTCCTGATCGCCGGGTTCAGCCTCGACCGCGGCTACACGGCCGAGGACTACGACGAGCACTGCGCCCAGGCAGGGCTCACGCTGGTCGAACGGTTCGCGACGTGGGACCGCAAGCCGTTCGAGGGCGGCGACTACGCGGTCACCGTCAGCCGTCTCGACAGGACCTGAGCCGCCGTCTCGACGAAGTCACGGGTCAGCTGGTCGTCCTCCACCCACGCGACCACCACGGGGCTGGGAGGCAGGTCGGCCAGCGGCACCACGACGAGCTCGCCCAGGTCGTGGCCGAGCGGCGCCAGGCCGACGGAACCGTTCCACAGCACGGACTGCACGCACTCCTGCACCGCGCGGACGACCGGTCCGGTGCGGGGTCTCCCGCCGTTCCAGTAGTTCTGCCAGATCTCGTCGGTGCCTTCCGGGAACTGGAACCAGTCGCGGCCCGCCAGGTCCTCGGTGGTGATCTGCTCACGACCGGCGAGCGGATCGTCGGCCCGCAGCACCGCGCCGACCGGATCCTCGCGCAGCACCAGGGTTTTCAGGCCGCTCTCGTCGAACGGGCCGCGCGTCAGGGCCACGTCGACCTGGCCGGTGCGCAGGCCGCACGTCGGGTCGGTCAGGTCCGTCTCGCGGACGCGGATCTCGACGTGCGGGTGGCGGCGCCGGAACGCCTCGGCGAGCCCGGCGGCGTGGTCGCCGAGCAGGCCGACCGTGATCGTGGTCCTGGCGAGCTTGGCGCGGATGCGGTCGGCGTGCTCGAGCAGAGTCCTCGCCTCGGCCAGCAGGACCCGGCCCGCCTCGGTCAGCGTGACGCCCGCGGGGGAGCGGTGCAGCAGGACGGCGCCGAGGTCCTGTTCCAGCTGCTTGACCGCCCGGCTCAGCGGAGGCTGGCTCAGGTGGAGTCGACGCGCGGCACGGCCGAAGTGCAGCTCTTCGGCGACCGCGACGAAGTACCGCAGGGTCCGCAGCTCCATGATCAGGCACGATACTCGCGCGGTATCGGGTGTGCGCAGACGGTCTTGGACGCCGGGCCCGTCCGCCGGTGGAGTGGAGGACATGAACCTCCCCGACCCCGTCGTCCAGATCTCCGGTGCCGTCGACGTCGCCCCGGACGTGCTGGTGATCCCCAACGACCACACGAGCCTGGTGCCCAACATCGGCATCATCGGCGGCACCGAGGCGGTCCTCGTGGTGGACACAGGACTGGGCCTCTCCAATGCATCTGTCGTGCGCGAGTTCGCGGAGGAGGTGGCACGCGGGCGGAGGATCCACCTCACGACGACGCACTTCCACCCCGAGCACGCGTTCGGCGCGTCCGTGTTCGAAGACTCGTACCTGGTGAACCGAACGCAGGCGGACGACCTGCGGCGCAAGGGGAAGAGCTACCTGGAGATGTTCCGCGGGTTCGGCGGCACCATCGCCGAACGGCTGACCGGCGTCGAGATCCCGGTGCCGGACGAGGAGTTCGACGGCGTCCGCGCGCTCGACCTCGGCGGCCGGACGGTGCTGCTGCGCCCGACCGGCCGCGGGCACACGCTGGGGGACCAGGTGGTCGAGGTGCCGGACGCGGGCGTGCTGTTCACCGGCGACCTCGCCGAGACCGGGCAGTTCGCGATCTTCCCGTGGTTCCCGCCGCACGACACCGACGTCTCCGGTCTCGCGTGGATCGAGGTGATGGACCGGCTGATCGCCGCCGCGCCGCGCGTGGTCGTGCCGGGACACGGGTCGGTGGGGGACATCGGTGTGCTGCAAGGGGTCCGGGACTACCTGGGCGAGCTGCGGGACGAGACGTGGAAGCGCCGCGACTCCGCGATGGGTCTCGACGAGATCGTCGCCGAGGTGCAGGCCGTGCTGATCGAACGGCATCCCGAGTGGGCCGGGCGGGAATGGATCGAACGCGGGGTGGGCTGCTTCTGCGCTGAGTAGCCTCGATCTGGTGAAGCTCCTCGACTGCGGCCACCCGGCCGTCGCCGGTCCATCGCGCGTGTGTGAGCACATGGTGGTGGAGGAGGCGCCGGACTACTACCGGATGCTGACGGGCTCGGGTGTGCGGTACGACGTGGCGTGCGAGAAGTGCGTCGACGAGCCGCTGCTGACCGTCTGCGAGGGGTGTGTCGAGCGGGCGGAGGACTGGGGCGAGAGTCTCGGCTGGAAGGGGACTCCCGAGGTCCGCCACGACGACCGCTTCGTGGCGGGGACCGTGCGGACCGAGTCGTGCGACCTCAGCCCGCTCGACGACCGCTGCCTGGTGCTCGTGCGGGACGGTTGGCTGATGCTGACGGCGCAGGGGCTGGCGGGGTCCGGCGGCGCTCGGCACGAGGTGCCGCTGGAGCAGGCGTCGGCTCTGCACGCTTCGGCCGACGGACGGTACGCGGCCGCGGTCCACGACCACGGGCAGAAGGCCGTTGTGCTCGACGCCCGGTCCGGGGACGTCTTGCTGCGGCTGGACCGCGGCGGGTACCACGTCGAGGAGACGGCGTACCCGCTCGCGTTCCTGCCGGGGGACCGGGTCGTCGCGGCGACGGCCTGGAACCGGCTCGACGTCTTCGCCCTGCCCACCGGTGAGCTGCTGACCGAGCGGGAACCGAGAGGCCGGTTGTTCGAGGGGCGCCTCACGCTGAGTCCTGGTGGCCGGTGGCTGCTCGGCGACCGGTGGGCGTGGGGCCCCGCCGGTGTGCCCGAGGTCGTCGACCTGGAGGCGTGGCAGCGCGACGGAGGTGAACCGGACGGGGAGAGGCTCGCACAGCGCTGGTACGCCTGGGGTCAGCCGGCCGCCTGGGTGTCGGAGGACGTCGTGGCCGTCCAGCGCCTCGGCGAAGACGACCTGCTGATGATCGATGGTGTCGCCCTCTACGCGATGCCGGGCGGACGGCGTGTGGGTGCGTTCGCGGGACCGGCCGGGCCGATGTGGGGCCACAAAGGACTGTTGTACGTCGCCACCGCGGACGGGCTGGAGGTCTGGGACCCGGACCGGGGCGCGCGAATCGGTGTCGTGCAGGGGTTCCGGCCCACCGCGCACCGCGACGGCACGTTCCTCTCGCTCAACGATGGTGTGCTCGATAGCTTCAGTGTTGACTAAATGTAGTCCTCGCCGAGGCGCTCGCGGATGACCTTCTTGGGCACGCACATGACCCAGGCGCCGATGACGAGCTCCGTCATCTCCTCGACGTCCAGCTCGGCCATCGAGGCGTGCACCCACTGGAAGCGCATGTCGGACTGGCTCGGGAACGCGAACTTGACCGGGTCGCTCGCGACGAGCGCCTCCCGTTCCTCGCGCGGGTAGCCGAAGCCCAGCACGGTCTCGTCCCGCGAGAGGGCCGCGTAGACGATCTGGCCCACGCGGAACTTCACCCGGTCGCGGATGAGGTGTTCGGTCGTGCGCGGCAGCGTGAGCGCCACGGCGCGGATGTCGGCGACGGTCACCATCGGTCCATCCTGCCGCACACGTTCCGTGAATGGAGCCACTTCAGGCAAATTCGGCAAATCAGACTGAATCGGACAATGGTGATCAAGAACGTTCTCGTTCTTCAATTCGCACCCTTGGTTCCGCGTTGTCTCAATTCGAATTTGCGCAGTCAACGAAATGACGTGGAGAGGTCTTGTTGCAAGGTGTTTGCAGGTAATCTGACCTGCAAGTACGCACGTATGGGAGCTGAAGCACTTCAGTCCTGTCCCGATTGGTGTCGCGGGAATTTTTCGGCTGATGAGAGCGCGAACACACTTCACTTCCCCATTTCACTCGATCGGGTGAAAAGTGACGCCATGAACATCAAGCGGTCCCTTCCGGCGCTTCTTCCGCTCGTGCTCACCGCGACGTTTTTCGCGTCCGGTGCGGCCGAGTCGGCGACGCCGACGCAGAGTCCCGTGAACGTCACGCCCAACGCGATCCGGTTCGACCCGCACGTGCCGAAGCTCGACGTGTCCTACGGGCACTCCGCGCTGGAGTTGAAGTACATCCGCAAGGACCTGGCCAAGGCCGACGGCTGCACGACCCGCGACCACGAGGAGACGGAAGAGGCCGAGGTCGAACCCGGATCCGGCCACGTCACGGTGGCGGGCACCAGGTACGACCTGGTCCAGTTCCACTTCCACACGCCGTCCGAGCACGCGTTCGGTGGCCGTCACACGCCGCTCGAGATGCACCTCGTGCACCGCAGCGCCGAGGGCAAGCTTCTCGTGGTCGGCGTTCCGCTGGTCGTCGGTTCGCACTCCGTCGTGGACGACGTGCTGGCCACGCTCTCGCCCGAGTGCGGCGCGCCGGTCGACATCGAGCCGATCGACCTCAGCCGGTTGCTGCCGGCGGGTCACCACACGCTGCACTACACCGGCTCGCTCACCACGGCGCCGTTCACCGAGGGTGTCGAGTGGTACCTCACCGGTGAGCAGCACGTGACGGCCGCGACCATCGCGCGCTTCAAGGGGCTGTTCACCGCGGGCAACGCCCGTGCGACGCAGCCGCTCAACGGCCGGACGTTGGTCGACGTCCCGCGCATCTGAGGTTCCTGAAGGCCGGTCCCGCGTCCGCGGCCGGCCTTCGCCATGTCCGGGGTGATGCGCTTCACCGATTCAGGAGTCGCAAGCAATTGCCCGCGCGTGCAACTATTGCTCGCGCTGACAACCCTCGACTTCAAGGACCGTGTGACATGCCTGTCGCCCTGCTCGCCCTCGCGATCAGCGCCTTCGCCATCGGCACGACCGAGTTCGTGATCATGGGGCTGCTGCCTGAGGTGGCGACCGACCTCGGTGTCTCCATCCCGAGTGCCGGGCTGCTGATCTCCGGTTACGCGCTCGGCGTGGTGATCGGCGCGCCGTTGCTGACCGTTCTCGGCGGACGCCTGCCCCGCAAGAAGATGCTGCTCGGGCTGATGGTGCTGTTCATCGCCGGCAACCTCGTCTCCGCGCTCGCGGACACCTACGGCGTGCTCATGAGCGGCCGTGTGGTCGCGGCGCTGGCGCACGGCGCGTTCTTCGGCGTCGGCTCGGTCGTCGCCGCTGACCTCGTGGCGCCGCACCGCAGGGCGAGCGCCATCGCGTTGATGTTCACCGGTCTGACCGTGGCGAACGTTCTGGGCGTGCCGATGGGCACGGCGCTCGGCCAGGAACTGGGCTGGCGCTCGACGTTCTGGGCGGTGACCGTGCTCGGCGTGATCGGTCTGCTCGGCATCGTGTTCCTCGTGCCGAAGCAGCAGGCCCAGGGTGGCGACCTGCGCAGCGAACTCGCCGTGTTCCGCAATCCGCAGGTGTGGCTCGCACTGCTGATGACCGCGTTCGGCTTCGCAGGCGTCTTCGCGTCGTTCACCTACATCGCGCCGATGATGACCGAGGTCGCGGGCTTCTCGTCCGGTGCCGTGACCTGGCTGCTGGTGCTGTTCGGCGTCGGGTTGTTCGCGGGCAACCTGATCGGCGGCAAAGCGGCCGACCGCTCGGTGATGAAGAGCGTGATCGTCATCCTGGTCTCGCTCGCCGCCGTGCTGACGGCGTTCGTGTTCACGGCCCACTCGCCGGTGCTCGCCGCGATCACCATCGTGCTGTTCGGCGCGGCCGGGTTCGCGACGGTGCCGCCGCTGCAGATGCGGGTCATGCAGACCGCGGAGGGCGCGCCGGCGCTCGCCAGCGCGGCGAACATCGCGGCGTTCAACCTCGGCAACGCCGGTGGCGCGTGGCTCGGCGGGCTCGCGATCGAACGCGGTCTCGGCTACACCGCGCCGAACTGGATCGGGGCCCTGCTCGCGCTCGGCGGGCTCGTCATCGCGCTGGTGTCGGTATTCCTCGATCGGCGTGTGAGCATCGGCACCGGTCCGGAGTCTTTTGAAGCGCTTCAGAAGGACCGTAAAGTCGATGCGGTAGCTAACTGGTCTCGCTGCTCACCGACCATGGGGAAGCCTTGAACACCACCCGCGCCATGACCGCTCTCGCGCTCGGCGGGTTCGGCATCGGTACGACCGAGTTCGCGACGATGGGCCTGCTGCCGCAGATCGCGGAGACGTTCGGCATCCCCGACTACGAGGCCGGCCACGCGATCAGCCTCTACGCCGCCGGTGTCGTCGTCGGCGCGCCGCTGATCGCGGTGCTCGGCGCCAAGCTCCCGCGCAAGGGCATGCTGATCGGCCTGATGCTCGCGGTCGCCCTGGGCAACGGGCTGTCTGCCATCGCCCAGGACAAGACGTTGCTGCTCATCGCTCGGTTCGTCGCCGGACTGCCGCACGGTGCGTTCTTCGGCATCGCGGCCGTGGTCGCCGCCACGCTCGTCGCTCCCGAACGGCGCGGTACGGCTGTTGCGCGTGTGATGGTCGGTCTGACCGTGGCAAACCTGGTGGGCGTGCCGCTGGCGACGGCGGCGGGGCAGCAGATCGGCTGGCGCACGGCGTACCTGGCGGTCGCGGTGATCGCCCTGGTCACGGCCGCGGCGATCGCGGCCTGGGTACCGCTGGTGCCCAAGGTCGAGGACGCGTCGATGAAGAACGAGGTCCGCGCTTTCGGCCGGCCTACGGTCTGGTTCGCGATCTTCACCGGCATGATCGGCTTCGGCGGCATGTTCGCCGTCTACTCCTACGTCGCCCCGCTGACGACCGAGGTCGCCGGGCTGGCGTCCGGGGTCGTGCCGTGGATCCTCGCGGTGTTCGGGCTCGGCATGACGCTCGGCGCGACGTTCGGCGGCCGGTTCGTGGACAGGTCCGTGACGGGCTCGGTGTTCGGCGGGCTGATCGCGGTCACCGTGATCCTGGCGCTCTTCGGGCTCACCGCGACCATGCCGGTGTTCCTGTTCGTCCTCCTGTTCCTGCTGGGCTTCACCATCCAGATCCTCGCGGCGGCGCTGCAGATCAAGCTGATGGACGCCTCTCCGGACGCGCCGTCGCTCGCGGCCTCGTCCAACCACTCGTCGCTCAACGTCGCGAACGGCGCGGGCGCGTGGCTCGGCGGCCTGGCCATCGCGGCGGGCTGGGGTTACACCTCGACGGCGTGGGTCGGCGTGGCGCTGTCGGTCGCGGGCCTCGCGATCGCGGCGGCGGCGCTGGTCTACGAACGGCGTTCCTTGACGCGGGCGACCACGAACCAGGCGACGCTGATGGCCAGCACGGCGAGCACGGCCGTCGAGAGCCAGCCCAGGTAGCGGTCGACGAGCTCGTAGTTGTCGCCCAGCGCGTACCCGGCGAGGATCAGCGCGCTGTTCCACACCAGGCTGCCCGCCGCCGTGTAGAGCGTGAACTTCACGATCGGCATGCCGGACACGCCGGCGGGGATGGAGATCAGGCTCCGCACGACCGGCACCATCCGCCCGATGAACACGGCCTTGCTGCCGTGCTTGTCGAACCACGCGTCGGACTTGTCCACGTCGGACACCGTGACGAACGGGATCTTGTCCGCGAGCTTCCGCAACCGCTCGAGCCCGAGCCACGCGCCCAGGCCGTAGAGCACCAGGGCGCCGACGGTCGAGCCGATCGTGGTCCACACGATGGCGGCGATCAGCGAGATCTTGCCCTGTCCCGCGGTGAACCCGGCCAGCGGCAGGATCACCTCGCTCGGCACGGGCGGGAAGACGTTCTCCAGCGCGACGAGCAACCCCGCGCCGGGTGAGCCCAACGCCTCCATCAGCCGAGTGATCCACTCCATGGTTGTCGAATTACCCGTTTTGCCCCGTCGTTCAACCCTCGGGTGGAGACGGATCTCCACCCGGGCTACGGCGCCGGGTCCACGCGCTGACCTGCGCGGATTCCTAACGTTGACGGCATGAACACCACCGTCGAGATCGTCCTGATCGCCGCCGCGATCGTCTACGTGATGGCCCGCAGGCTGCTCGGGGAGCCCGCCGTCGGCAAGCGCCTGCTGCTGCTCCCGGTGATCCTCGGAGTGATCGGGCTGACCCAGATCCAGCAGGGCGCATTCGTGTTCCTGCTGGTCAGCACCGCGTTCAGCGTCGTGTTCGGTGTGCTGCGCGGACTGACCACCCGCACGTACGAGCAGCACGGCATCGTGATGCTGCGCTACACGGCCATGACGATCGTGCTGTGGGTGGCGAGCATCGCCGCGCGGTTCGCCGTCGGGTTCCTGCTGGCTCCGGATGGTGCGCAGGGCACCGGGCTGATGCTCGTCGTCGGCGCCGGCCTGCTCGCCGAGGGACTGGTCGTGATGTCGAAGGCCGTCCGGGTGGGCGGCCAGGTCGTCTGGTCCAAGGGCCGCGACGGCGCTCCGCACCGCACGTCCGCGTTCGTCGACTCCTGGCAGGAGAAGGCGCGCGGAACCCGGCATGATTCCTCCCGATGACGTTCGCCGACGAGATGTTCCGGCCGCTGGTCACGCTCGTGATCTCCACGATCACCGTGGTCCAGCTGCTCGACCGGCCGCCGGGCCTGCTCGCCCCGACCTGGGCGCTGACCGCCGTGGTGATCACCGCGGCGGTCGCGGCCGTGTTCGCGATCGACCGGCTGCGCGAGCAGGGGCGGGTCGCGGTGGTCGCGCTGTTCGTGGTGGCGAGCGCGCCGCTGTTCGCCCTCGTCCCGTCCACGGCGGGGGTGGCGTTCGTCTTCCTCGCCACCAGCACGGCCGGCCGTCGGCTCGCGTCCCGGCGGACCGCGGTCGCACTGGCCTTCGTGGCGTCCCTGCTCGCGATGCTCTCGACGTGGGTGGCGGAGGTGTCGGGGGCCTCCGAGGTCCCGCCGTGGTGGCTCGGCCTCACCGTCGGGCTGCCGGTGTTCTTCGGCCTGGTCCGGCGCGACCGCCTCGCCGCCGCGGCCGCCGCCGAGTACACGGCGGTGCTGGAGGAACGCGGCCGCATCGCCCGGGAGATCCACGACGTCGTGGGGCACTCGTTGTCCGGTATCGCCGTGCAGCTGGACATGGCCGACGCACTGCACGCGGCGGGCAAGACCACGGAGGCGAACGAGGCCGTGGTGCGCGCACGGGCGTTGGCGGTGTCCGGCCTGAAGGAGACTCGTCGCGCTGTGCACGCGTTGCGAGAAGACACGGTGCCGTTGCCCGAGACGATCGCACGGCTGGCGGAGTCACACGGCGCGAAGTGCCGGGTGACGGGTGGGGGACCGGTGAGCGTCGAGATCGCGCAGACCGTCATCCGGGCCGCGCAGGAAGCCCTGACGAACGCCCACAGGCACGCGCCAGGCTCCGACGTCGAGGTGTCGCTGGAGTACGAGGCCTCGGTGCTGAGGCTGACCGTGACCGACAACGGCACGCGTCGTGGACAGGGGAGCGGGATGGGGCTCACCGGCATGCGCGAACGTGCCGCCCTGCTGGGAGGAACGCTGTCCGCGGGCCCGGGCGGTCCGGGATGGACGGTCAGGATGGAGCTGCCCCGATGACCAGGCTGTTGATCGTGGACGACCAGGCCGCCGTGCGCGACGGGCTCGCCGTCATGCTCGACCTCGATCCGGGCATCACGGTCGTCGGCACCGCCTCCAACGGCCGGGAAGCCGTTGCGGCCGTGGCGGAACTGGCCCCCGAGGTCGTGCTCATGGACCTCACCATGCCGATCATGGGCGGCGCCGAGGCCACCGGCGTGCTGCGCGCCTCGCACCCGGACCTGCCGGTGGTCGTGCTGACCACGTTCGACGACGACGAGTCGATCCTCGCCGCGTTGCGGGCCGGCGCGCGCGGCTACCTGACCAAGGACGCGGACCGGGCCACGATCGTGCAAGCCGTGCGCGCCGCCCACGCGGGCAACGCGATCCTCGACCCCGCGGTGCAGGCACGGCTGCTCGACCTCGCCGGACGGCGGCCCGCGGCGGATCCCGGCCTCGACCTGACCACGCGGGAACGCGAGGTGCTCGACCTGATCGGCCAGGGCCTGCGCAACGGCGAGATCGCGCGGCGGCTGTTCATCAGCGAGGCCACCGTGAAGACCCACATCAACAACCTGTTCGCCAAGGCGGGCCTGCACTCGCGGGCGGACGCGGTGAGGCTCGCACTCTCGCTGCGGGGCTGAGCCCGGCTGGCACGACCGCGGCGCACGGGTCTACCGTTGACCGCCTTCACTTCTGGAGGTCGACGGTGCGAGGCGCGATCGCGGCGGGTCATCCGCTCACCGCTCAGGCGGGCGCGGCGATGCTGCGCGCCGGGGGCAACGCCGTGGACGCGGCCGTCGCGGCGATGCTGACGTCGTGCGTCACCGAGCCGTTGCTGACCGGGCTGGGCTCCGCCGGGTACATGATGATCGCGCCGGCCGGCGAAACCCCTGTGCTGCTGGACTTCTCGGCCGTCGCGCCGGGTCGCGGCAGGACCGGCGACCGCGCGCCGCTCGACCCGATCACCGTCCACTTCGGCGACGCGGAGCAGGAGTTCCACGTGGGACCGTCGTCGGTCGCCGCCTACGGAATGCCCGCCGGTGCGGCGATCGCCGCCACCTACGGTCGCGCGCCGTTGCACGAACTCGTGGTCACGGCGGCGCTGCACGCGCGTGAAGGCCATCGGGTCAACCGGTACCAGGCGTACGTCACGTCGTTGCTGCTGCCGCTCGCCCGCAGCGCGGGACTGAACGCGGTGGAGGAAGGTCAACTCCTGGTCCAGCCCGAGCTCGCCGAGGCCCTCGACCGGCTCGGCGACGAGGGCGCGCAGCCGTTCTACAGCGGCGACATCGCGGCCGCCGTCACCGAGTGGATCGGGAGCAAGGGCGGCGACCTCACCCGCGAGGACCTTCAGGCGTACGAAGCCGTGCGGCGCGAACCGTTGCACGTGTGGCATCGCGGCCGTGAGATCCACACGAACCCACCACCCGCGGCGGGCGGTGTGTTGCTCACACAGATGCTGGAAGCGTTGCCGGACTCCCCGTCGCAGCAGGACCTGATCCGCGCGCTGGCCACCCCGAAGGCGCATCTGAACCGCCTCGGCTCCACCACGCACATCTCCGTGCTCGACGCGGACGGCACGGCGTGCAGCGTCACGACCACGAACGGCGCGGGCTCGGGCATCTCGATCGCGGGCGTGCACCTGAACAACATGATGGGGGAGGAGGACCTGTCACCGGACGGGTTCTTCAGCCACGCGCCGGGCGACCGGCTGCCGTCGATGATGGCGCCGACCGTCGTGACGCACCGCGGGCACACCGAACTGGTGCTCGGCAGCGCCGGGTCGAGCCGGATCTGCGGCGCGATCCTGCAGGTGCTCGTGAACGTCCTCGACCGCGGCATGCCGGCCCAGCCAGCCGTCGACGCGCCTCGAATGCACCTGAGCGGAGACCACCTCCACGTCGAACCGGGAATTCGACCGGAAAGCGAACTGCCGGTCACCCGGTTCCGCGCTCCGAACATGTTCTTCGGTGGGTGCCAGGTGGTCGAAATGACCGGATCCGGCCTGCTCAGGGGTGGTGCAGATCACCGCCGCGACGGCGCGATCGTCGTTGTGTGAGATATTGCCCGCATAATGGGATATCTGGTTTCCTGATCGCCCGCTCAAAGAGCACGATTGGCGGGTGACGGCTCTCAGCGAGAGAACATCCTCGCCGCTCCTGTCCCGCACGTTCCTCCAACTCTCCGGCATCAGCGTCGTGTCGGGCCTCTCGATGGCGTTCGCGTTGCCGTTCGGCTCGCTGTTCCTCACGAGCGAGATCAAGGTGACGCCGTTCCAGCTCGGCTTCTTCCTGATCGTGAGCCCGGTCGCGCAGGTCGTGGCGAGCACGATCATGGGCAGGCTGTCCGACGGTCGGGTGCAGCGCCGGTACATGCTCGCCGCGGGCGGTGTCGCCGGCGCGATCGGCTACGGCCTGTTCGCCGTGCTGCGCGACTACTGGTTCCTGCTCGGCACGTCCGTGGTGTTCATCGCGATCACGGGAGCGTTGCTGCCGCAGCTGTTCGCCTACGGCCGCCAGGTCTCGCAGGGGCCGTCGATGGTCGTCAGCGTCCTGCGCACGCTGCTCTCGGTCGCGTGGGTCGCCGGACCGCCGGTGGCCGCGCTGCTCGTCGCGCAGACCGGCTGGATCGGTCTCTTCGCCTCCACCGCCGTGCTGCAGCTCGGCGTCGCGGTCCTCGCTCTCACCCTGCCGATTCCGCCCGCGCGGGTCGAAGAGGAGAGGACCGAGGAGGAGGCGGCAGGGCCGACGCGCGGCAGCATGACGGTCGTGTCCGCCGCTTTCCTGTTCCTGCAGGGGGCCGTGGCGCTCGCGGTGAGCGGACTGCCGTTGTTCATCACGACCGAGCTGAACGGCACGGCCGGGGACGCCGGGCTCGCGATGGGGCTGTGCGCGGCGCTCGAGATCCCGATGATGCTCTGGTTCGGCTCGCTGGCGAACCGGATGTCGCAGCACAGGCTCGTGCTCATCGGCGCGGTGATCGCGTTGGGCTACCACGGGTTGATGGTGTTCACCGAGTCCATCTGGCAGGTGATGGCCGCGCAGCTGCTGCACGCCACCGTCATCTCGTTGATCATGGGCGTCGGCATCACGTACTTCCAGAGCCTCGACCCGCTGCGGCCCGGCCACGCCACGACGATGTTCAGCAACACCCAGATCGTCGGCAGCATGGTCGCGGGCGCGTTGCTCGGCGTCTCCCAGGGGCTGGGTTTCCGCTGGGTCTACGGCTTCAGCCTGACGATGTCCGTGTTCGGCCTCGCGCTGCTGCTCGTCGCGGGCTCACTGGACCGTCGAGCCGGTGACCTTCGGCTTCTCGGACGTGCCTAGGTAGAAGATCCCCTTGATGGTCTCGAAGCCGAGGCTCGGGTTGCGGCGCAGCGTCGAGCCCTCGACGGACATCGAGCCGGACCTGTCGTTGCTGACGAAGAACACCGCGCCACCGCCCTCGTTGGCCTGGTTGTCCTCGATCAGCGTGCCGGCGACGCGCAGCGTGAACGTGTTGCCGTCGTTGTAGATCGCGCCACCGCTGCCGCCGCCCGGCGTGCCACCGCGGGCCGGGTTGGCGCCGCGGCCGATGGCCTTGTTGTTCTTCATGAGGCTGTTGAGCACGATCCACGAGGCGCCGATGCTGCTGAGCGCTCCGCCGTTGGAGCACACACCGCCCTCGAACGTGCTGCCGGTGATGTAGATCGGCGTCTTCTGCGCCCAGTCGGTCACCCGGATCGCGGCACCGCCGAGGTCGGGACCGTTGGCGTCGCACCTGTTGTTCGCGAAGCGGGAGTTCACGACCTTGAGCTGACCGCCCAGCACCATGATCGCGCCGCCGCCACCGCCCTCGGCCTGGTCACCGGTCGAGTTGCCGTCGGCCAGGGTGATGTTCTGGACGACCAGGCGCGGCCCGTTCTGGTCGATCAGCCTGCGCTGGCCCTGCCCGCTCAACGTGATCCGGCCACCGCCGTCGACCACGGTGCGCTGGCGGACCCTCGCGGTCGCGGCCATCGGGATGGTGTGCGGCTGCGGGCCGCAGTTGAAGGTGATGACCCCGCCGGCGGCGAAGGCGTCGACCACGGCCTGCGACGTGCAGGTCGCGGGAGTGCCGGTGCCGATCACGCGGGTGGGCTTCGAGGTGTCCTCGGCGGCGGCTTCCGGCGGCACGGCGGCGGTGCCGTTCGGGTTGCCGAACTTCGCGGCGGCAGGAGGAGGCGGGGGCGGCGGCTGCGCGGACGGCGGAGAGGCGCTGCTGCTCGGCGCGGGCGTCGTCGTCACGACGGTGACGGTCTGGGACGCCGAGGTCTGGGGCAACTGCGGGCCTGCGACGGGGGAACCGGGGATCGCCGTGCCACAACCCGCCACGAGGGCGGCAAGCAGCACGACGGCCTGTCTACCTGAGGGCATGGCGGGCACCCTAGGCGGGCCGGACGAGCTTGGCTACCACCGCCGCCGCCACGGAGATCGAACCGCTGACAGGTCTCGGAGCTGCCCGAAAATTCAGCGAGATCAAGGCGTTCTGCAGGTGTTTTCGTTCTGTGACAAGAAAACCGGGACAAGATCCGGTTTTGGGGGCCCGCCGGGGCGGGTGTGCGCAGGTGCGGGACGGTGCTTAGCTTGACTCACGAGTCAGGAATGGGCTCGGATTCGACCGGTCGCCGTCACGGTGCGTGGACGAAACGGCCCAACCGCCGCCACGGCGTGCGGTCCATTGAGTTCAAACGACCCGATTGTGAAAGAGCCACGCGTTTGGGTGGCCCTGAGTCCCTGGCACACTGCGCTCCGTGCCGACCCAGTTCCCCGACGACCCGACCGAGCGCCACCCGGGGCCCGACCCAGCGCTGATGGAGGCCGCCCGTGCCCGGGGTGCTGCCCGCTGGGCCGCGGCCGGTGAGCTGCCGAAGCAGGTGGAGACGAAGCAGGCCGGTCCGCTCAAGCCCCGCACCGCCGCGATCGCCGCGATCGCCGCGCTGCTCGTGCTCGGCGTGATCGCCATCGGCACGTTCGACGGCGGTTCCGGCACGAGCGGCACGGACGTGGCGCAGCCCTCGCACAGCTACATCCCCGGCCTGATCACCCCGCCGGAGGACCTGCCGGAGGAGCCGGCGTCGACCAGCCAGAACCCGACGCTCGCCTCGTCCGCGCTGGGCCTGATGCCGTCGACGACGCAGAACGCCGCCCCGCCGCCCGCCGGGGACACCGGGAGGGCACCCGGTGGTGCCAGGTCGTTCACGACGGGACCCGGTTGCGGCGGCTTCACGAGCGTCGGTTCGTACCGCGACGGCAAGAAGGGCTGGGTCGACCACGGCGACGGCAGGTGCGGCTCGACGTTCGTGTCGATCCCGATGTCGGGGGACACCCGCCGGGACGACACCTCCGCCTACGGCATGTGGACGTTCGCGGTGAACGGCTCGTGCGACGTCTCGGTCCATGTGCCGAACGGCGGTACGGAGGAAGTCGGGGGTAACCCGACCGTGTACTACGTGTTCGACCGCAACGGCGTCGGCGGCACCCCGATGGCGTCGTTCGCGATCAAGCAGGTCGACAAGCGCGGCCAGTGGGTCAGCGCCGGGAAGTTCAAGGCCAGCGGAAACCTGACCATCCAGCTCGTCACCCGAGGTCAGGACTGGAACAACTCCGGACCCACCTACGCCCATCACGCCGCCAGTGCCGTCAAGGCAGACTGCACGGCGTGACACGAGATCTTCACCTGGTCCGGCACGGCGAAGCGACGAAGGACGAGTCCCGGCTGACGGCACGGGGCCGCAAGCAGGCGGAGGCGCTGGCGGAACGGTTGCGCGGCACGGGTTTCGCGGCCGTGCACCACGGCCCGGCGCCCCGCGCGACCGAGACCGCGTCGATCATCGCCGAAGTTCTGCGCGTGCCCTGCCGGGTCGAGGCGGCGGCGGACGACTACGTGCCGCACTTCGTCCCCGACCACGACGAGTTCTTCGACCGGTTCCCCGAGTCGGAACGCACCCGCGGGCCCGCCCTGGCGCACGAGGCCGAGACGCGGTTCGCGCGTCCCGGCGACGGCCCGGTGCTGGTCGTGACGCACTCGTTCCTGATCGGCTGGCTCGTGCGGGACGCCCTCGACGCCCCGCCCGAGCGCTGGCTGACGCTGAACCACGACAACGCGGCGCTCACGGTCATCCGCTACACGGCCGGCGAGTCACCCCGTCTGGTGCGGTTCAACGACAGCGGGCACCTCACGCGGCTTTGAGCGTCAGCAGGCTGATCTCGCTGGGCGCGAACACGCGCATCGGCGGGCCCCAGAAGCCGGCGCCGCGGCTCGTGTAGAGCTGGGTGCGGTCGCTGTGCCTGCTCAGGCCGGCGACCACCGGCTGCTGCAACCGCACCAGGTAGTGGAACGGCCAGATCTGCCCGCCGTGCGTGTGCCCGGACAGCTGCAGGTCCACGCCCGCGTCGACGGCTTTCTTGATCTCCGACGGCTGGTGCGCGAGCAGCACGACCGGCGCGGTGGAGTCGGCGCCGTGCAGCGCGTGCGCGAGGTCGGCGGCGTGGCCGGGCTCGCCGGAGTGGCTCGCGGTGATGTCGTCGGTGCCCGCGAACACGAGCTTGGCGCCGCCGCGCTCGAGCGTCACGTGCTCGTTGCGCAGCGGCTTCCAGCCGAGGCGGCCCATGAGGTCGACCCAGCCCTGGCCGTTCGAGTAGTACTCGTGGTTGCCGGTGATGTAGAAGCGGTGCGGCGTGGTGACGTCGCCGAGCGGGGTGGCCTGCTCCAGGCGCTGCTCGGCGGTGCCGTCCGCGATGTCCCCGACGTGCACGGCGACGTCCGCGTTCAGCCCGTTGACGGCGTCGACCATGCCCCGGGACCACTTCGCGCGGTTGATGGCGCCGTAGTGCGTGTCGGTGATGACGGCGACGGTCAGGCCGTCGAACGCGGGGTCGAGCCGGGGAATCGTCACGTCCTGCCGCTTGATCCGAGGCACGCGCATCGCCTCATACACCCCGTAGACCGTCACGGTGACGATGAGAACGGCGAGCAGCACGGCGATGAAACGGGAGCGGAACGGGTTCTCGACGCCGCCGAGTGCCATGCCGAGCCGGACGAGGTCCGTCAGGAGCGTCCACACGAACGCGATCCACACGAACCCGAGCAGGAACTGGGAGATCCGCGCGGCCCGGTCGCTGCCGCGCTGCGTGAACAGCACGATCATCGAGATGGCGGCGGCGGCGAACACGATCGCGGCGACGGGCCGGACCGGGTCGGGCCACTCGGCGCTGGCCGCGAAGAGCCCCTCGAACGGCACCCAGAACAGCAGCGTCGTCACGGTGAAGAGGACGAGCGTGAACACCACCCGCCGAACCGTGATGCGGGGCCGGGTAGCGGTGGTCGTCATGCGGACATCCTCCTGGGAGTGGGTGTGTAACCCATCTCAACGCACAATCCACCCAGTTTGTTCGCTTCTGGGCGCTTAGACCTCCGTCACAGGCGTTTTCCCAGTTGGGAGGCAACCGCGCGAGGGCTGGAGAGTCTTCTAATCAACACCGGAACAACCGCCTGACCCGACGACCTAGAGTGGGCCACATGATCTTCTACACCGACGAGGAGAGCCGCACGCTGCGCACCGCCGTGTACGGCGCGATGCTGCTGGTCTCCCACGCCGACCCCGGCCCCGTGCTGGAGGAGCGGTTCGCCGGCCTGCGCGCGCTCGCGAACCTGTCGCCCGACCTGCGCGGCGTGCTGGGCGGCGCCCGCCCGTCCGTGCCCGCGGGCACCGACGAGGAGATCGAGCCGGTCATCCTCGAGGCGCTGCGCTCGTCGATGAAGACCCTGTCGTCGAAGTCGCCCGAGGACGCCTGGGACTTCCCGCGTGCCGTGCTGGCGATCTGCCGCGAGGTCGCCGAGGCCGACGGCGTGGTGGTGGAGGCCGAGGACGCGATGGTGGCCCGCATCGAGGGCGCGCTCGCCCTGTAGCCCAGTTCCCTTCAGGCCGGGACCAGCGTCCCACGTGGTGGATGCTGGTCCGAATGGTCGATGGCGCAACGCTTCGGCGGTGCCAGGGTGGATCTCCTAGGGGAGAAGACACTGGGGAGTGTGCCGCCATGGAACTGTCCCGCCGTGAACTGCTGACCCGCACCGGCCAGGCCGCCGCGGTCGCCACCGCAGCGTCCACGCTCACCGTCGGTGCCGCGCAGGCCGAGTCCGGTACGAGAGTGAAGCTGACGCAGGGCACCAACATCTCGGTGTCGCGCTCGCGTGACGGCAAGTGGCTCGCCATCGACCTCGTCACCGCCATCTGGGTTCTGCCTGCCACAGGCGGGCAAGCGCGCAAGCTCACCGACGAGCTGCAGGACGCCACGCTGCCGTCTTTCGGGCCTGGCAACCAGATCGCGTTCCAGTCCTATCGGGACGGCAACTACCACCTCCACGTGATCGGGCTCGACGGGCGCGGGCTGAAGCAGCTCACGCACGGCCGGTACGACCACCGCGAGCCCGCGTTCTCGCCGGACGGCAAGCACCTCGCGTTCGTCAGCGACCGGGCCGGCAGCTACGGCGTGCACCTGCTGGAGCTGGCCACCGGCAAGATCACGCAGCTCACCGGCGTGCCGGACGAGGCCGCGGCGCCGCAGTGGTCGCGGGACGGCAAGCGGATCATCTTCACCGTCGGCAACGCGGCGGTCGACACCGTGACGCTGGACGGGCAACGCGCGCGGCTCGTCACGGCGCCGGCCGGCACGCAGCTGTTCGGGGCGGCTTTCGGGCCCGGCGACCAGCCCAGCTACACGCGGATGCGACCCGGGCAGGCCGAACTGGTGCTCGGGACGGCCGCCGTGGTCACCGGGGAGGACGTCTTCGGGTTCGCGCCCGTCTGGGACGGCGACAGCGTTCTCTACACCGCGGACGGCCGGATTCGCAGCCGTGCCAACGGGTCCGCGAAGGACATCGCGTTCGAGGCCACGGTTCCCGTGCGCACCGACCGGAGGCCGCACCGCACCAGGAACCTCACCGGGGGTGCGGTCAAGGGCATCGCCGGCCCGGTGGTGTCGAGCGACGGCAAGATCGCGTTCCGCGCGTTGAACGCGCTGTACGTGTTGAAAGACGGCAGAGCCACGAAGCTCACGGACAGCCGGTACTTCGACTCCGACCCGGACTTCTCGCCCGACGGCAAGAAGATCGTCTACGCGAGCGACCGCACGGGCGTCGCGCAGTTGTGGGTCCGCGACCTGACGACGAACGAGGACGAGCAGTTCGCGCCCGCCCCGCACGCGCAGACCACGCCGCGCTTCTCGCCGGACGGCACGAAGGTCGCCTACCTGGACCAGGACGGCCAGGTGTGGATCACGGACCGGCAGGCGCGCAGGCAGGTCACGCCGACGCTGTTCCAGCCTGGGCGCCCGACGTGGTCCAAGGACGGCAACACCGTCGCGCTGGCCGCCGTGAAGCCGTTCTCACGCCGGTTCCGCGAGGGCACCAGCCAGATCCTGAGCGTCGACCTCACGAGCGGCGAGCTGAAGTACACCGAGCCGATGCCGTTCCGGTCGATCGCCACCCGCGGCGACGACGGACCCGTGTGGTCGCCGGACGGCAGGCACATCGCGTTCGTCGTCGAGAGCGTCGCGTGGGTCGTCCCGGTCGACGCCAAGGGCACCTTCCAGGGCGAACCGCGTCAGGTCACCCGGGAGGTCACGGACTCGCTGGCCTGGCACGGCAACGACGCGCTGGTGCACCTGAACAACGGCCGGCTCCGGAAGTCCACTCTGGACGGCAGGGTGTCGACGATCCGGCACGGTCTCACCTGGCGCAGGCCCGCCAAGCCCGAACGCAAGGTCGTCCGCGTCGGCGCCTACTGGGACGGTGAGGCGCACGAGCTCAAGCGCAACGTCGACATCGTCGTCGGGAACGGCACCGTCGAGGAGATCCGCCCGCAGCGCGGCAAGGCCGACGTCGACGCCTCGAAGCTCACCGCCCTCCCCGGCCTGATCGACGCCCACAACCACTGGCACCTGCGCGGCCGCCAGTGGGGTGCGCGGCAGGGCAACGTCTGGCTCGCCTACGGCATCACGACCGTCCGCTCACCCGGCGACCCGGTCTACCAGATGATCGAGACCAGGGAGGCGCTCGCGGCGGGAACCCTGACGGGGCCGCGGTTCTACGCCACCGGCGAGGCCGTTGACGGCTCCCGCGTCTACTACAACTTCATGCGCCCGACCCTGAGCAGGGCCCAGCTCGACCTCGAACTGCGCCGCGCCCACGAGCTCGGCTACGACATGATCAAGACCTACGTCCGGCTGCCCGTCGAGCTGCAACGCCTTGCCGTGCAACGGTCCCGGGTACCGCTGTCGTCGCACTACCTGTACCCGGCCGCGAACATCGGCATGGACGGCATGGAACACGTCGGCGCCACCAACCGGCTCGGCTACTCCCACACCATCACCCGCCAGGGCAGGGCGTACCAGGACGTGGTGGCGCTGTTCACCGCCTCCGGCATGTCGATGACACCCACGCTGTTCCAGTCGCGTGCCCTGTACGACAACGACAAGTCGCTCGCCACCGACGAACGCACCCGAGTGCTCTACCCGCCGTGGGAGTACGAGCGGAACCTGGCCGACGCGAACAACCAGGGCACCCCGGCGGGGTCGTCGTCCCGCGCGATCCTGAAGGGCTGGGTGGAGTTCGCGCTGAGGGTCCACCGCGGCGGCGGGTTCGTCATCACCGGGACCGACGCGCCGCTCGACAGCCCCGCCACCGCGACGCACCAGAACCTGCGCGCACTCGTCGAGTACGGCTTCACGCCGAGGGAGGCGCTCATCACCGCGACCCGCAACCCGGCGAAGTGGCTCGGCCTGCCGCTCGGCGCGATCAAGCCCGGTGCGCCGGCGGACATCGCGTTCGTCGACGGAGACCCGTTGGCCGACATCAAGGCGGCGGCGAACGTCCGGCAGGTCATGGTCGGTGGCGTGCTGCACAGCGTCCCCGACCTGCTCGCGCCCTACCGGCAGCAGGTCCAGCCGCTGACCACGACCGCCGCGCTCGACCCGTTGCCCTCAGCCGAGAACAAGCACTGGTGGCACGAGCCGGAGTGGGCCGAGCGCGTCTGCTGCGATCACTGAGGCGCCAGGACCACGTCGAAACGGGAGCGTGCCCAAGGCTTGTCGCCGAGGGCCCTCCCGTCCGGCGCAGGCGCCCCGGCCGGCTGCTCCTCGAACCGCTTGACCAGCGACTCCTTCACCCCGAACACCGAGTCGCCGATCTCCAGCTGCGGGTCGCCCTCCACGAAGACGTGCGTGACCAACGTGCGGAAACCGGTGGCGGACACCATGAAGTGCAGGTGAGCGGCACGCACGGGAGAGCGGCCGACGGCGTCGAGCAGCGCACCGACCGGGCCGTCGTGCGGGATCGGGTACGGCACCGGAGTCGTGCACCAGAAGGAGAAACCGCCGTCCTCGCCGGAGAACAGGTGGCCGCGCCCCGCCACCCGCGAGTCGGTGTACTGCACGTCGTAGAAGCCGTCCTCGTCGGCCTCCCACACCTCGATCCGCGCGCCCGGCACCGGGTCACCCGCAGTGTCGCGGACGGTTCCCTCGACCCAGCACGGGGTTCCGGCGGCGCCTCCGGCGATGTCGCCGCCCACGCCGACCATCGGTGACTCCTCCACGAAGAACGGGCCGAAGACCGTCGCCTCCGTGGCGTTCTCGTAGGCCTCGTTGTTCACCGCGATGGTCTGCATCGACGCGCCCAGCACGTCCGACAGCAGGACGAACTCCTGGCGCCGGTCGTCGGTGATGTGCCCGACCGCGGTCAGGAACTCGATCGCCTTCGTCCACTCCGCCTCGGTCAGGCGGGTCTCGCGGATGAACGCGTGCAGGTGCCGGGTGAGCGCCTCCATGAGCTCCTTGAGCCGCGCGTCCGGTGTGCTTGCGAACGACGCGAGCACGTCGGCGGTCAGCTGCTCCTCGACGCGTTCCTGGGCGGTGGTCATTCAGGCCTCACTCGGGTTCTGGGCAGCGGTGAGCAGGGAGATCAGGTCGTCCTCGGTGACCGCGCGAGGGTTCGACGGCGGCACCGACGGCAGCACCAGACGGGCGGCTTCACGCACGTCGGGAACACCTCGCAGCACGTGCGAGGCACCCACCTCGTCGTACAGGCCGATCAGGCTGCCGCCCAACGCCTCGGTGATCCGGGCAGCGGCCTCAGGAGCCGCGGGGGAGTTGAAGGCCAGCACGTGCGGGAGGATCGCCGTGTGGGTCGCGGCGTGCGGGAGATCGTAGGCGCCGCCCAGGACGTGGCAGATCTTGTGGTGCAGGCCCGAACCGGCCGACGCGAACGCCACCGCCGCCAGGTAGGCGCCGTAGAGCATCCGCTCGCGGTCCTCCGGCGAGCGCAGACCCCGGCTCAGCGCCCGGACGCCCTCCAGCGCCAGGGCCTGGTTGATCGGATCGGTGCGCGGCGCCCACATCGAGTCGACGCAGTGCGCCAGCGCGTTGCAGCCCGAGGCGATCGCGAGCTCCCGGGGCAGGGACGCGGTGAGCGCGGCGTCGTAGACGACGGTCACGGGCAGCACCCGGTCGTCGGTGCCCGTGGTCTTGCGCGACGCCTCGGTGAGGCCCCAGACGTTGGTCGCCTCCGACCCCGCGTACGTGGTGGGCACGGCGACGATCGGCAGGCCGGTGGTCAGCGCGATCGCCTTGGCCAGTCCCGTCGTGGAGCCGCCGCCGACGCTGACCAGCAGGTCCGCGCCGGACTCCGCGGCCAGTGCGCGGGCCCGTCCGGCGTTCTCGACCGGCACGTGCGGTGCGACGTCCGTGCAGTGCGCGGCCACGTCGATCTTCGAGGTCACCTCGGCGGCGACGGGCTCCGCCGAGATCAGCAGAACTCGTCGCGCACCCAGGCGGTCGACCTCGTCGGCCAGGTCTGCGGCCGCCGTTCCGGTGCCGAACCGCACCCGCTGGCCTAGCGTGACGTGCTCGAACTGCCAGGTCATGCGCTCTCCTCCCGGCTCAGGACCGTGGTCAGGACGGCCATCAGCTCGGCCTCGGGGTCTGCGGGCAACGACCGGCTGCGCCAGGCGACGTGCTTGTCCGGACGCACGAGCACCGCTCCATCTTCGTCCACTCCGGACAGTCGCGACCAGTCGAAGTAGAGGTCGGTGACCGCCCGTCCGGGACCGACGACCACGGCCCGCAGTGGTACGCCGAGCCGGTCGGCGGCCTTCTGGGCGGCGTCGGCCCACGCCTCGCCGGTGATCCCCGTCAACAGCGTGAACTGCCCGTACGGCACCAGGTCGTGCGTCGAGACCTTGCTCCGGCTGTCGCCGACCCAGGCGTGCGGCAGCCGCGCTCCCGGCCAGGTCGACGGCTCGTAGTACAGCTCCGGGTCCCGTGACGGCTCGGGCTTCTCGGTCCCGTCGGCCACCACGGCGCTGGAGACGTACGACTGGCCCATCTCGACGCCGTGCGCGTTGAACTCGTAGTTCTTCAGCTCCATGGCCTCCCGGACGGCGACGCGCTTGGCGGCACCCGCGAGGCTGCCGTCCTTGCGTTCCTCGATGCGCGCGTCCATCTCGTCGGCCGACTGGGACGCGTCGAGCCCGAGCGCCTCGAAGAGAGCGCCGAACTCACGCGCGGACTTGTTGGCCCGTGTGACGATCTGCCGCGCCACCGGGGCCCGTTCGTCGGAGTAGGTGTCCAGCAAGGCCTCCCCGGCCTGTCCGGTGAGGACGGCGGCGAGCTTCCACGCCAGGTTGTAGGAGTCCTGGATCGAGGTGTTGGAGCCGAGTCCGTTGCTCGGCGGGTGCTTGTGCACGGCGTCCCCTGCGCAGAACACCCGGCCGTTCCGCAGTCTCGTCGCGTACTGCTCGTTGTTGCCCCACAACGAGATTCCGGTGATCTTGGCCTGCAGCGACGGGTCACCGACGAGGTTGCGGACGATCTGCAGCGCGTCGTCCTCGGTCACCTCGGGCACGCCCTGCGCGAGGTCGAAGCCCCAGACGATCAGCCACTCGTTCCACGGCCGGACCATCCGCACGAGCCCGGCACCGATGCCGCCGACGTTCGCGCCGGGCTGGATCACCCAGTACAGCACCGAAGGGCGGTGCCGGACGAGGTCGGAGAGGTCCGCCTCGAAGGTGATGTTCATGGACCCGGCGACGTCCATCCGCCCCTCGTAGGGCAAAGCCGCATCGGCGGCCACCGCGGACCGAGCGCCGTCCGCGCCGATCAGGTACTTCGCCCGGATCTCGTACTCATGCCCGGTCACGCGGTCGAGCACCCTCACGGTCACGCCGTCGGCGTCCTGCTCGTGGCCCAGGTACTCGGTGCTGAACTGGGTCCGCGTCCCGCGCGCCGTGGCGTTGCGGACCAGGATCGGCTCCAGGTACGTCTGCGGGATGTCGCAGTTGAGCGACGGCGACGCGAGCACGTGGTCGGCGTGCCGTGCCGGGTGGTTGCCCCAGGTGAGGATGCGGCCGATCTCCTCGCCGGTGATCGACGTGCAGAACACCGTGTCGCCGATCAGGTGGTGCGGCGTGGCCTCGGCGAGCACCTGGTCCTCGACGCCGACGTCGCGGAGGATCTCCATCGTGCGCTGGTTGGTGATGTGCGCGCGAGGGGTGTTCGCGGTCCACCGGTACTTGGTGATCATGATGTTCGGAACGCCCAGGGTGGACAGGAACAGCGCCGCGGAGGCTCCGGCGGGGCCGGACCCCACGATCACCACATCGGTCTCGACGGAGGTCACCATGGCGAGAACGGTGACAGGTCAACTTCTTGGCCGGGGACGGTCGGGCCGCACGTGGCGGAAACAGGCAAAAACTCAGGTCCGCAGGGCCGCCCGGTCCTGCCGGGGCGTGACGCCGAACCGGGCCCGGTAGGTGCGGGAGAAGTGCGCCTGCGACGCGAAACCCGTGCGTGCGGCCACTTCGGCGAGCGGGACCGGTTCGCCGAGCATGCTCCGGGCCGCGTCCAGCCGCGCGGTGAGGACAGCCTGCGGCACGCTCTGCCCGGACCGGGCGAACAGGCGCGACAGGTGCCGTTCGGAGTACCCGATGGCATCGGCGATCCGGTGCGCGCACAGGTCCTGCTGGTGCAGGTGCGCCGCGATGAACGCGTGCGCCGCCGCCAGGTCCGCCTCCGGGGTCCGGTGGCCCAGCACGCTGTCGAGCAGGCCGGACGCGGTGCGCTGCAGCTCCTCCCAGTCCGCAGGGCCGCGCAACGCGCCGGTGAGCGCGCTCACCAACGCCCGCGCGTGCACGTCCTCGCGGAAGCCGAACAGCCGTGGCCGCACGGGTCCGCGCCGGGGCGCCTTCAGCACCAGTTCGGTGAGCCCGTCGGAGAACTCGCGGCGGAACGGCTGGTCGCCGTCCAGCACGAGCGCTTGACCGGGCAGGACCAGCTCACTGCCGCCGCGGTGCTCGAAGCGGCTCTCGCCGGCCAGCGAGAAGTAGACGACCACGCCGTCCGCCGGGTGCTCGGCGATCTGCCGGAGGCCGCGTTCGACGGCGTGCGGCGACCCGCTGACCCGCGCCACCTGCAGGCGGGGGAGCGTCAGGTTCACCTCGGTGCCGTCGAACGGCCCCTCGGCCGTGACCCGCAGCCCGACCAGGGCGCGGGCGTTGTGCTCCTCCCACCCGGTCAGCCTGCGCGCGCCGGGCAGGTCGTGCGTCCGGAACCTGGTGAGGCCGGGCGGGTGCACGAGTGCCATCCGTTCACGGTAACCCGGCTTCAGGCGTGCGTCGCGAAGCTCGGTTCCGCCGCGGCCAGCCGCGGTGCGGGGACGCCCAGCCGGCGTGCCTCCGCCAGGGTGTCGCGGCAGATCATCCGCGGCTCCTCCGCCCCGGGGTCGGAGTGCGTCGCGAAGTTGTCGCGCACCGGTGGGAAGTACGCGGTCAGCCAGGCGAACAAGGGAGCCGACAGCCAGGTCGGCATGCGGAACAGCAGCGCACGGCGTCCCACGACGACGCCCCGCGCCTCGACCAGCGGCAGCAGCTCACGCCCGGCCAGCAACGCCTCGCGGACGTCGCGCCGGCGTCCGGCCAGGTCGGCCAGCGCGCCCAGCCGCAGCCCCTGCGAGAACAGCCCGGCGTCCGACACGAAGTGGATCAGCAGCCAGCCGCGGAAGTCCGGTTCCTCCTTGATCCGGAACCCCGCCTCGCGGAACACCTGCCGCACGGCCCGCTCGCGTTCCGTCCGCGGCCCCACGGTTCCGAAGAGGACGGACGGCAGCATCGCCCCCCGCAGCACGCCGTCCTCGCCGAAACCGCCGCCTCCCTGGGGAAAGCCCCACGCGACCCGGTCGGCGGGAAGATCCCCGATCGCGTCCAGCGGCTCGGCCCAGATGTTGCCGAACACCAGCACCGTGGCCCTGCCGACGCGGGGTGCCAGGAAGTTCGCCGCCTCCGTCAACCGGTGGTGCCCCACGCTCAGCACGATCAGATCGAAGTCGTGGTCCGGCTCCAGCTCCTCGCGCAGGCGCACCGGCCACTCCTGCTCGACGCGCTGTCCCCACAGGCGCTGCCGCAGGTCGCGCAGGTCGAGACGCGTCGTGTCCCCGTACTCCGCCGCACGGCCGGGCCGGACGTAGAACTCGACCTCGTGCCCGGCCCGTTCCAGCGCCCAGCCGTACACGGTGGCGATCACGCCGCGGCCGAACATCAGGATCTTCACGGTCTCACCTCATGGGTTACGATGAAAGTGGAGACAATCTCCACTTCCGAAAATATGGAGACGGATTCCGTTTGTCAACGTCAGGGAAGCCGCTGCGCGCCGACGCCCAGCGCAACCGCCAGGCACTGCTGGCCAAGGCCAGGGAGGTCTTCGAGGCAGGGGAGTTCTTCGACCTGCGCTTCGACGACTTCGCGCGCCTCGCCGGAGTCGGCACGGGCACGCTGTACCGCCACTTCCCGACCAGGGAGGCACTGGCCGAGGCGGTCTACCACGAGGAAGTCGTCGCGTTGTGCGAGCGCGCCCGCCACCTGCGGGCCACGGCACCCGCGCTGGACGCCCTGACGACGTTCCTGCGCGAGATGGTCGGCTACCTGCACGCCAAACAGGGCCTGGCCCGCACGCTGGCGACGCTCATGGCCGCGGACTCACTGGCAGAGGGCAGCAGGGCGCTGGAGGAGGCCGTCACCGGCCTGGTCGACGCCGCGGCTCAGGCCGGTGCGGTCCGAGCCGACGTGGGAGCGGGGCCGGTCATGATGGCGCTGCACGGCATCGGCGCGGCCCACGAGAGGCCGGACTGGCGGGCGGAGGCGGACGGAGTGATCACCCTCGTGCTGGACGGGCTCGTTCAGCGGTCCCAGCCGAGCAGCCCGAACGACTGCCCGGCCAGGTAACCGGCGATCCCGGCGGCCGGGTACGTCATGGTGTCCTCGGGCAGCGCGCGGAGCCCGAACCACCGCAGCTCCGAACACTTCGCCGGCTCGAGGTTCACCGGCTCCCCGCTCCACCGCAGGACCTCGAAGAACAACCCGAGCCGCGGCTCCACGCCGGTGCCGGTGGCGTGCACCGTGTGCACGTGCCTGAGGTCGCCGGCCTCGATCACCACGCCGATCTCCTCCGCGGCCTCCCGCGCGGCACCGCCGAGCACCGACTCGCCCGCGTCGAGCTTGCCGGACGGCAGGTGCCAGAGACCGTCGAACCGGGGATCGGTGTCACGGCGGCGGGACAGCAGCACCTCGCCGTCGCGCACGAGCAGCACGTGGACGTCGATCAGGTGACGGTCGGCCATGGGGTCACCGTAAATGATCTGCGTTCGGCGCCGGTGTCGTGACACGATCGTGCCATGACAGCCTTCGCGACCCCCGAAGACATCGCCCACCGCACCAACGCCGCACGGGACGCCGCGGTGGCGGCCGGTCGCGAACTCGGCCTGGAGATCACCGAGGGCAAGGTCCTCTACGAACTGTTCTCCGTGGTCGTGCACCTCGCGCCGGCCCCGGTCGTCGCCCGCATCCCGACCGTCCTGCCGCACACGACGACCCTCGAGTCGCTGGCGCGGCGCCAGCAACAGGAGCTCGACGTCGCGCAGTGGCTGCACGACCAGGGCACGCCGGTGATCCCGCCGAGCCCGCTCGTCGAGCGCGTACCCGTGCAGCGCGACGGTTTCTCCATCACGTTCTGGCCGTTCACCGACGAGGACAAGTCCCAGGAACCGGACTACGTCAAGAACTCCGAGCTCTCCGCCGACCTGCACAAGGCGCTGCGGGACTATCCCGGCGAGCTGGACTTCCTGTCGTCGGCCGAACCCCGGTTCGTCCGGGAAGGCCTCGACAGGCTCGCGGGACTGGACGTCGTCACCGCGGAGGACCTCCAGCGCGCACGGGCGGAGTGGGAGGTGCTGGAGCCGCTCGTCAGCTCCGAGGCCGAGTTCCGCAAGAGGTTCCCCGGCATCGACCTGCAGCCGATCCACGGCGACTCACCGCCCGCGAACATCTTCGCGAGCACCGGCGGCCCGTTGTTCTCCGACTTCGAGCTGATCACGTACGGCCCGGTCGAGTGGGACCTGGCCGGTCTCGGCCTGGAGTACGAGGCCGCCTACAACCGGGGAGCCCTGAAGAACGGGTTGCGCGAGCTCGACAAGGAGGTGCTCCGGTTCGTGAACGCGGTCGGCGCGATCCGGGTGATCGCGTACCTGTCCGTCGCGGACCAGTTGCCCGCCATGGTCGACTTCATGCAGCCGTTCATCAACCAGTGGCGGGACACCGACGTGTACACGCGGTAACCGCGAAGGCCAGCGGTCACCGCGCTACGCGTGAGCCGCGGCCCGATCCCCGAGCCAGGCGACGACTTCCTCGGCGGGCAACGGCTCGCTGAGGAAGTACCCCTGCACCACGTCGCACCCGGCCTCGGCCAGCGCCGTCCAGGTGTCCTGGTCCTCCACACCCTCCGCGACGGCCTGCAGCCCGAAGTTCCGGGCCAGCGCCACCAGGGCGTGCACGATCGCCGAATCGCCCGCGTCGGTGCACATGTGCGTGACGAACGAGCGGTCGAGCTTCATCTCGTGCACCCGCATGCTGCGCAGGTACGAGATGGACGAGTAGCCGGTGCCGAAGTCGTCGATCGACAGCCGCACACCCAGTTCGGTGAGGCCGCGCAACACCTCCACCGCGCGGTCCGGGTCCGAGATGATCGCGGACTCGGTGATCTCCAGCGTCAGCAGGCGCGCGGGCAGGCCGTGGCGCTTGATCAGGTCCGCCACGTCGCCGGGGAACTCGGTGTGGTGCAGGCACGCCGCGCCCACGTTCACCGAGACCGGCACCTCCCAGCCCGCGTCCGACCACGACCGGCACTGCCTCAGAGCAGCGTCGATCACGTACCGGGTCAGCGGCTCAATGAGGCCGTTCTCCTCGGCGATCGGGATGAACTCGTCCGGACGCACGAGCCCGCGCGTCGGGTGCTGCCAGCGGGCCAGGGCCTCGACGCCGCACACCGCGCCCGTGTCGGCCAGGGCCTTGGGCTGGTAGTGCAGGAACAGCTCGCCCCGGTCGATCGCGTGCCGCAGCTCCGTGACGGCCGTGAGGTGGGCCGCACCGCGTTCGTGCAGGCGGGCGTCGTAGACGGCGACACCGGACTTCTCGCGCTTCGCCGCGTACATCGCGATGTCCGCGTGCCGCAGCAGCTCGTGGCCGTCGCCCGAGTCCGCCGGGCACAGCGCCACACCGACGCTGCCCGCGATCTCCAGCTCCAGGCCCTCCAGTGTCACCGGCATCGCCAGCGCCTGCAGGATCTTCTCCGCGACCATGCTCGCGTTCTCCGCCGAGCCGACCCCGGGCAGCAGCACGGCGAACTCGTCGCCGCCCAGCCGTGCCACCAGGTCCGTGTCGCGCACCGCCCACGACAGGCGGTTCGCCACCTGGCGCAGCAACAGGTCACCGGTGTGGTGGCCGAGGGAGTCGTTGACCTCCTTGAACCTGTCGAGGTCCACGATCAGCAACGCCAGCGGCTCGTCCTTCTTGCGCGCCTTCTCGACGGCCAGCTCCATCCGCCGCGCGAGCAACGCGCGGTTCGCCAGGCCCGTCAGGGTGTCGTGGTGCGCCTCGTGCTCGTTCTTCGCGGCCTGGCGCAGGATCATGCGGCGCTGCCCGAGCAGCACCATGCCGAACAGGCCCACGAGGGCCGCGTCGAACACGAACACCACGATCTGCGCGATCCGTAGCCGCGCGTTCTTCTCGTCGGCCGCGCGCAGGTACTCGGTGGTGTCGAGGCGCAGGGTCCCGATGGTCGAGGAGATCTGGCGCCGCAACGAGGAGTGCGCGAGGCCCGCCTGGTCCGCCTGCACCGGGTCGGTGCCGGCGATGACCTTGCGCAGCATGTCCGAGGTCTGGTCGTACAGCGCCAGCAGCTTGCCGGCCTCGTCCGCGTCGGACGACGTGCCGTTGGCGCGCAGCCACTCCAGCTCGGCGCGGGCCGAGCCGACGGAGTTCTCCAGCGGCTCGACGGTCTGCTGGGTCCGCGCGACCTGCAGGTCCCGCAACGCGTTGTCGGCGACGTTGATGTGCTCCAGCACGCGGGCCCACCGCTCGCTGGAGTCGTTGAGCTCCCGCACGTGCGCGGTCGTGGCCCGTGCGTCGATGCTGCTCCACAGCGCCAGTCCCGCGAGGACCAGCAGCCCGAACGTCAGCCCCACCGTCGCCACCCGTGCGGTGGCGCGGCCTTCCCAAAAGCTCACCGTGCCTGCTCCAACGGTCGCACCCAGCTCGCCGGATCCTCGACGAAGCTGTCGATCTGAGGCTGGAAGAACTCCCTGCGCGCCTTCTCCGACTCCTGCCGGTGCAGGATCTGGTCCAGGTTCCCGGTGGTCACCGTGAGCCCCGGCGTCTCGACCCAGCCCTCCGGCAGCGCGGCGCCGCCCTTCGCGTGCCGTGCGAGGAGCCAGCCTGCCACAGCGCCCTTGAGGTAGTGCTCGGGTGAGACGGACGCGACCATCGCGCCGTCCCTCACCGCCTGCAACGTTCTCGGGTCGACCCCGAACCCGCCCACCAGCCACCTCGCCGACTTCTCGGTCTTGAGCGCGGCGAGGTTCACGCCGTCGCAGTCGCCCGTACCAACGAACGCGAGGGCGTTCGGATTCGCCGCCACCAGACGTTTCCACGCGTCGCGATTCGCGGCGTCGTCACGTTGTGTGTCGAACGGGCCCAGCACCACTACCCCCGGTAGCTTTTCGGCGAATCGACCCCGGATTCCGTCGGCCCGGTCGTCGAACCCGGCGAGTCCCGGAGCGGTGTTTCCCAGCACCACTGTTCCGGTCGCGTCCGAGGGCAATCGGCGCATCAACTCGTCAGCCAGCTTTTCGCCGAGTTCGTAGTTGTCGTTACCGATGTGCAGTTTCACCCCGGAACTCGCGGTGAGCCGCATGTCCACTCCGACCACCGCGACGTGCTGCGACAGCGCTTCACCGATGGACGGCGCCATCAGTGCGGGCTCCGACGTGGCCACGGCGATTCCGCCTTGTGCCGCCAGCGTCAAATCCCGGAACAACTCGACTTCCTTGTGCCCGTCCTGGCCGGGAGGTCCGGTCACCGTCGCGCTGACCCCGCCGATCCGGCCGACGCCCTCGTGGAATCCGCTGGTCATCTCCTGGGCGAAGGACCCGCCCGTGCGCTTCACGACGAAACCCACGTGCGGCAACGCCTCGGAATCCGCGGCGGCACCACAGCCCGCGAACAGCACCAGACCCAGCACCAGCGCCGCCGCTCGCATGGATGACCTCGGGCTCGTTCGACCTACGGGTGACTGATCTCCAGAGCGGCCGAGCCTACATCGGTTGATGCCAAACCGGGACAACGCCCGTCTCGACGGGAAGCGCTTTCACGCCCCGAATCGATCAGGCCGGTTCGTACCCGAGGTTCGGGCGCAGCCACTGCTCGACTTCCGCGAGAGGCTTGCCGTACCGCGTCGCGTAGTCCTGCACCTGGTCGCGCCCGAGCCGTCCGACCGTGAAGTACTTCGCCTCGGGGTGCTGGAAGATCAGGCCGCTCACGCTCGCCGCCGGGTTCATCGCGAACGATTCGGTGAGCGAGACCCCGATTTCCTCCTCGGCGCCCAGCAGGTCGAACAGTTCGCGCTTGACGGTGTGGTCCGGGCAGGCCGGGTAACCGAGCGCCGGGCGGATGCCGCGGAACTTCTCGGCGTGCAGCTCGGCCAGTTCCGGCTGGGCGTCCGGCTCGAACCAGTCGCGCCGCGCCCGCAGGTGGATCCACTCGGCGAACGCCTCGGCGAGCCGGTCCGCCAGTGCCTTCACCATGATCGCGCGGTAGTCGTCGTTCTGGGCCTCGTACTTCGCGGCCAGCTTCTCCGCGCCGAGGATCGTCACCGCGAACCCGCCGAGGTGGTCGCCCTCCGGCGCGACGTAGTCGGACAGGCAGCGGTTCGGGCGGGAAAGCGGCTTCTGCGTCTGCTGGCGCAGCATCGGGATCCGCACGCCGTTCTCGAGCAGGATGTCGTCGCCTTCGGAATGCGCGGGCCAGTAGCCGTAGACGCCCTTCGCCTCGAACAATTCGCCCGCGACGATTTCGTCCAGCAACGTCGTCGCGTCCTCGTAGAGTTCACGCGCGACCGGCTGTTCCAGGATCGCGGGGAACTTGCCTTTGAGCTCCCAGGCGAGGAACAGGAAAGTCCAGTCGATGAACTCGCGCAATTCGCCCAGAGTGGGCGTCAGCACGCGGGTGCCGGTGAATTCAGGCGTCGGCAATTCGGAGAAATCGACCTTCTCCGCGTTCGCGCGAGCGGCGTCGAGCTTGAGCAACGGCACCGACTTGCGGTTTTCGTGCTGTTCTCGCAAGCGGGCCTGTTCGGCGCGGTTCGAGATGTTCAGCTCGTGGGCCCGGCGGTCGTCGAGCAGGTCGGAGACCACTCCGACGACCCGCGACGCGTCGAGCACGTGGATCACCGGCTCGTCGTAGACCGGGGCGATCTTCACGGCGTTGTGCTGCTTCGAGGTCGTCGCGCCGCCGATCAGCAGCGGCAGCTTCATGCCGCGCCGCTGCATCTCCTCGGCGACCGAGACCATCTCGTCCAGGGACGGCGTGATCAGCCCGGACAGGCCGATGACGTCGGCGTGCTCCTTGATGGCCGTGTCGAGGATCTTCGCGGCCGGCACCATCACGCCGAGGTCGATCACCTCGTAGTTGTTGCAGCCCAGCACGACGCCGACGATGTTCTTACCGATGTCGTGGACGTCGCCCTTGACCGTGGCCAGCACGACCTTGCCGTTGCCGCCGGCCGTGGCCTTCGGCTCGGCGTCCATGAACGGCTCCAGGTACGCGACGGCGCGCTTCATCACGCGGGCGCTCTTCACGACCTGGGGCAGGAACATCTTGCCCGCGCCGAACAGGTCGCCGACGACCTTCATGCCGTCCATCAGCGGGCCCTCGATGACGTCGAGGGGGCGGGGGAGGGCCTGGCGGGCCTCCTCGGTGTCGTCCTCGATGAAGTCGACGACACCGTGCAGGATCGCGTGCTCCAGGCGCTTGCCGACCGGGGCCTCGCGCCACGACAGGTCGACCACGCGCTTCTGGCCGGGGCCCTTGACGGTCTCGGCGTGCGTGACGAGCCGGTCGGTCGCGTCCTCGCGCCGGTTGAAGATGACGTCCTCGACCAGTTCCAGCAGGTCGGCCTTGATGTCCTGGTAGACGACGAGCTGACCGGCGTTGACGATGCCCATGTCCAGTCCGGCCTTGACGGCGTGGAACAGGAACGCCGAGTGCATGGCCTCGCGGACCACGTCGTTGCCGCGGAACGAGAACGACAGGTTCGAGATGCCGCCGCTGATGCGGACTCCCGGACATCGCTCCTTGATGCGCGGCAGGGCGTCGATGAACGCCTTCGCGTAGCCGTTGTGCTCCTCGATGCCGGTCGCGACGGCGAGCACGTTCGGGTCGAAGATGATGTCCTCGGCCGGGAAGCCGACCTTCTGCGTGAGCAGGTCGTAGGCGCGGGCGCAGATCTCGACCTTGCGGTCGGTCGTGTCGGCCTGGCCCTGCTCGTCGAACGCCATCACGACGACACCGGCGCCGTAGTCGCGGATCGTGCGGGCCTGCCGCAGGAACGGCTCCTCGCCCTCCTTGAGGCTGATCGAGTTGACCACGCCCTTGCCCTGCACGCACCGCAGCCCGGCCTCGAGCACGGTCCAGCGGGAGCTGTCGATCATCACCGGGATGCGGGCGATCTCGGGTTCCGTGGCGATGAGGTTCAGGAACGTCGTCATCGCCTGCTCGCCGTCGAGCAGGTCGGCGTCCATGTTGACGTCGAGCAGGTTCGCGCCGCCGCGCACCTGGTCGAGTGCCACGGTGAGCGCGGCGTTGTGGTCGTCGCTCTCGATCAGCCTGCGGAACTTCGCCGAGCCGGTGACGTTGGTGCGCTCGCCGATCATCACGAACCCGGTGTCGGGGCCGATCTCGAACGTCTCCAGGCCGCTGTAGCGGGTGGTGTGGCGCGGCGGGACGACCTCGCGGGCGTCGATCCCGCGCACGGCGTCCGCGATGGCCTTGATGTGCGCGGGGGAGGTGCCGCAGCAGCCGCCGACGACGTTGACGATGCCCTTGCCCGCGAAGTCCTTCAGCAGGGCGGCGGTCTCGTCCGGGGTCTCGTCGTAGCCGCCGAACGCGTTGGGCAGGCCGGCGTTCGGGTGGCACGCGACGTAGGTGTTCGCGAGGCGCGCCAGGTCCGTGACGTGCGGGCGCATCTCCTCGGCGCCCAGCGAGCAGTTCACGCCGACGACCAGCGGCTCGGCGTGCGCGATCGAGTCCCAGAACGCCTCGACGGTCTGGCCCGACAGCGTGCGGCCCGACAGGTCGACGATCGTCACCGAGATCCACAGCGGCAGGTCGGGCGCGACCTCGCGGGCCGCGGCGATGGCGGCCTTGCAGTTCAGGGTGTCGAAGATCGTCTCGATCAGCAGCAGGTCGACGCCACCCTCGTGCAGTGCCGAGATCTGCTCCGCGTAGGAGGCCTTGACCTGCTCGAACGTGACGGCGCGGAACGCCGGGTCCTCGACCTTGGGCGACAGGCTGAGGGTGACGTTGAGCGGGCCGACCGAGCCCGCGACGAACCGGCCGCCGAACTCGTCCGCGGCCTGCCGGGCGAGGCGCGCGCCGGCGATGTTCATCTCGCGGACGCGGCTCTCGAGCCCGTAGTCGGCCTGGCCGATCGAGGTGGCGGTGAACGTGTTGGTGGTCGTGATGTCCGCGCCCGCCGCGAGGTACTGCCGGTGCACGTCGAGCACCAGGTCGGGGCGGGTGAGGTTGAGCAGGTCCGGGTCGCCCGCCACGTCCGGGACGTGGCCCTCGTACTCGGTGCCGTAGTAGTCCGCGGGGGAGAGCTTGGCCTGCTGGAACATCGTGCCCCAGGCGCCGTCCAGCACAGCGATCCGCTGGTCCAGCAGGGACTTGAGTCCACTCACGCGCGCTCCCGAAAAGTCGGAAGCGCCCTTTGTTCGTGGTGGAACGAAGCCGAGCGTGGCAGGCGTGCGAGCCCGTTGCAGCGCTTCTCGGTTTCGCGGTCAAGGCTACCAACATCGACCATGGACCAGGAACCCGTCCCACTCCATAGGATGGTCGTCGTGACCGGAAAACGCGCGTTGGTGCTGGGTGGCGGTGGTGTCACCGGAATCGCCTGGGAGACCGGGATTCTGCACGGACTGGCCGAACAGGGCGTCGATCTCACCGACGCCGACCTGTTCGTCGGGACGTCCGCGGGATCGGTGGTGGCCACCGAACTGGCGGGAGGCGCGCCGCTCGCGGACCTCTACGCGGGCCAGCTGGCGCCACCCGACGGGGAGATCCCGGCTCGTCTCACTTCGTGGATGGTCGTCAGGTACGCGCTTTCCTACGTGATGCCGGGGTCGCCTGCGCAGAAGCGGGCCCGGCTCGGACGTGCCGCGCTCAAGGCCCGCACGCCGTCGGAGGAGTCGCGGCTGGAGGTGTTCGACAGCCGTCTGTCCACGAAGGACTGGCCGGAGCGTCCGCTCAAGGTCACGGCCGTGGACACCGCGGACGGGAGGTTCGTGGCGTTCGACCGGGACAGCGGGGTGCCGCTGGTGAAGGCGGTGGCGTCGAGCTGTGCGGTGCCGCTGGTGTGGCCGCCGGTCAGCATCAACGGCAACAGGTACATGGACGGCGGCATGCGGTCCGTGGCCAACGTCGACCTCGCGGCCGGGTACGAGCGGGTCGTGGTCATCGCGCCGTTGACGCGGTCGGCCAGTCCTGCCGCGGCACCCGGTGCGCAGGCGGCGAAGCTCGGGGTGCCGTCGATCGTGATCAGTCCGGACGCCACCGCGCTGACGGCGATCGGCTCGAACCTGCTGGACCCGGCGAGGCGCAAACCCGCCGCGGAGGCCGGGTTCGCGCAGGCCGTCTCGATCGCCGGGGACGTCGGGAAGGTCTGGCGGTAGTCCACCGCGAGATTTCTGTCTTGTTCCTGTCTCGATGACTGGTCCACACCTCTTGTCCCGAGCCGACGCACCCGCCTAGGGTCGCCGCCATCCAGACCTCAGGAAGGTTTGTTAACCAATTGGCTGGGAGGTGAGTGTGGACAGACGATCGGCGGTGGCGGCGATCAGTGCCTGCGGTCTCGTGGCGGGTCTCCTGGTGGCGGGGACGACCAGCGCGACGGCCGCGGACCCCCTGGTCTCGCAGGGCAAGGCGGTCACGGCGTCCTCTGTCGAGGGTGCCGGGCTCGAGGCCGCGAAGGCCGTGGACGGCAGCACGACGACGCGGTGGGCCTCGGCCGAGGGCAGCGACCAGGAGTGGATCCGGGTCGACCTCGGCTCGGCCCACTCGGTCAGCCGGGTGCGGCTCAACTGGGAGGCCGCGTACGCGAGGGGTTACCGCGTGCAGACCTCTCCCGACGACTCGGCCTGGGCGGACGTGTTCTCGACCGGTGCCGGTGACGGCGGGGTCGACGACCTCACCGTGTCGGGTTCCGGCCGGTACGTGCGGGTGCTCGGCACGGCCCGCGGTACGGAGTGGGGCTACTCGCTGTGGGAGCTGGAGGTCTTCGGCGTCGCCGGTGGCACCCCGCCGACCACGACCACGACGACCACCCCGCCCTCGGACGGCCTCGGTTACGCGTTCGGCAGCCGCAAGACCTCCTACGCGGCGGGCACGTTGCGCCCGTCCGGCACGACGTCGAGCCTGGACGCCGCGGTGGTGGACTACTACCAGCGCTGGAAGTCCGCGTTCGTGCGGCAGAACTGCGGCAACGGCTGGTACCAGGTGATCTCACCGGACGCCGACCATCCTTACGTCGCCGAGGCGCAGGGCTACGGCATGGTCGTCGTCGCGCAGATGGCCGGCGCGGACCCGGACGCCCGCAAGATCTTCGACGGGCTCGTCAAGTGGAAGATCGACCACCCGTCCTCGATCAACCGCGACCTCCTCGCGGCGGAGCAGGACGTGAACTGCCGCAGCGTCAACGGCGGTGACGGCGCCACGGACGGCGACATGGACGTGGCCTACGGGCTGCTGCTCGCCGACCGGCAGTGGGGCAGCACCGGCACGCACAACTACAGGCAGCTGGCGATCCGGCACATCAACGCGATCAAGGCCAGCGAGGTCAACCCGCAGACCAACCTGCTCAAGCTGGGCGACTGGTCCAGCGCGGGCGACCAGTACTACTACCTGTCGCGGTCGTCGGACTGGATGGTCGACCACTTCCGGGCGTTCCGGAAGGCGACGGGGGACGGGGCGTGGGACACGATCCGCACCGCGCACCAGAACGTGATCTCGTCGCTGCAGCAGAACTACGCGCCGAACACCGGTCTGCTGCCGGACTTCGTGGAGAACACGAACTCCTCCGCGCGCCCGCCCGCCGGGCAGGTGCTGGAGAGCGTCAACGACGGCAAGTACTACTGGAACGCCTGCCGCGTGCCGTGGCGCATCGGTGCGGACGCGGTGACCAGCGGTGACTCGGCGTCCGTGACGGCGGCCCGCAAGCTCAACACGTGGGTGAAGTCCAAGACGGGCGGCAACCCGGACGGCATCGCGATGGGCTACCAGCTCAACGGCACGCAGATCTCCGGTGGCAGCGCCGCCGCGTTCTTCGCGCCGTTCGCGGTGGTGGCCGCGACCGATCCGGGCAGCCAGGCGTGGCTCGACGCGCTGTGGAACAAGATGCTGCGAACGCCGGTCGACGGCGGCAGCTACTTCTCCGCGAGCATCCAGCTGCAGGTGATGATCACGGTCACGGGCAACCACTGGGTGCCCTGACCTGCACTGTCCGAACGCGCAACAACTGGTCGGTACCTCTTGTCCATGTGGTCTGACCTGCATACCGTCGCCAACCACTCGCATTGACAGCTTTGTTAACTAATTGCTGGAGGCGGTCGTGGGCGGCAGAGAAGTGGCTATCGGGGCGGCCGGGCTCGTGCTCGGCCTCCTCGTGGCAGGAACGACCATCGCATCGGCGGCGGACCCCCTGGTCTCCCGCGGCAAGGCCGTGACGGCCTCCTCGGTGGAGGGGTCCGGTCTCGAGGCGGGCAAGGCGGTCGACGGCAGCACCTCGACCCGCTGGGCCTCGGCCGAGGGGCACGACCCGGAGTGGCTGCGCGTCGACCTCGGCGCGGCGCACTCGATCAGCCGGGTGAAGCTCGACTGGGAGGCCGCGTACGCCAAGTCGTACCGCGTGCAGACCTCCTCCGACGGGTCCACCTGGACCGACGTCTACTCGACCAGCGCCGGTGACGGTGGTGTCGACGACTTGACGGTGTCCGGTTCGGGACGATATGTCCGGGTCTACGGCACCGCTCGCGGCACCGCGTACGGGTACTCGCTGTGGGAGCTGGAGGTCTACGGCGCCGTCGGTGGAACTCCGCCGACCACGACCACGACGACCACCCCGCCCTCCAGTGGACTCGGCTATCCGTTCGGCAGCAGGCAGACCCCCTACGCCTCCGGCATCCTGCGGCCGTCGGGCAGCACGGCCACCCTGGACGCGAAGATCGTCGAGTACTACAAGAAGTGGAAGGCCGCGTTCGTGAAGCAGAACTGCGGCAACGGCTGGTACGAGATCATCTCGCCGGACGCCGACCACCCGTACGTCGCCGAGGCGCAGGGCTACGGCATGGTGATCACTGCACAGATGGCGGGCGCCGACCCGGACGCGAAGAAGATCTTCGACGGCCTGCTGAAGTACAAGCTCGCCCACCCGTCGGTCAACAACCCCGACCTGCTGGCCGCCGAGCAGGACGACACCTGCAAGAGCGTCAGCGGCAGCGACAGCGCGACCGACGGCGACATGGACACCGCCTACGGCCTGCTGCTGGCCGACCGCCAGTGGGGCAGCACCGGCACGTACAACTACAAGCAGCTCGCGGTGAAGAACGTCAACGCCATCAAGAAGAGCCTCATCAACCCGAACACCAACCTGCTGCTGATGGGCGACTGGTCGACCTCCAGCGACAGCAGGAAGTACTACGGCTCCCGGTCCTCGGACTGGATGTCGGACCACTTCCGCGCGTTCCGCAAGGCCACCGGCGACGCAGCGTGGGACACGATCCGCGCCAAGCACCAGGACCTCGTCGCGACCCTGCAGTCGAAGTACGCGTCGAGCACCGGCCTGCTGCCGGACTTCGTGCAGGACACCAACTCCACGGTGAAGCCCGCGGTCGGCGAGATGCTGGAGGAGGCGGCCACCGACGGCAAGTACTGGTACAACGCGTGCCGCGACCCGTGGCGCATCGGCGCGGACGCCGCCCTGACCGGCGACACCAAGTCGCTCGCGGCCGCCCGCAAGATGAACTCGTGGATCAAGAGCAAGACCGGCGGCGACCCGAACAAGATCGCGATCGGCTACTCGCTCAACGGCACGCAGATCGACAGCGGCAGCGACGCGGCGTTCTTCGCGCCGTTCGCGGTGGCGGCCACCACGGACGCCGGCAGCCAGGCGTGGCTGGACGCGTTGTGGGACAAGATGGTGGCCACTCCGGTGGACACGAACACGTACTTCGGCGCGAGCATCCAGCTGCAGGTGATGATCACGGTGTCCGGTAACCACTGGATCCCGTAGGCCTAGCGACGGTTCCGGCCCGAGGCTCGGGCCGGAACCGTCGTCACAGCCCCTGGCGAAACCAACTCCATCGCGGGCTTGACCTTGACCCTGGGTCAGGGTTCGAGGGTGTGGGCATGGACAACGACTTGCTCGCCCGGACCGCCACCCGCTTCGACATCCCCGGCGCCGCCGCCGGCGTCCTCCACGCCGGCCGGACCCACCACTTCACCCATGGCGTCACCAGCGTCGAGAACCCCTTGCCGGTCACCGAGGACACGCTCTTCCTGCTCGGGTCGATCACCAAGACCTACACCGCCACCGCGATCATGCGGCTGGTCGCCCAGGGCCGGGTGTCGCTGGACGCGTCCGTCCACGAGTACGTGCCGGAGCTCCAGTTGCGGGACGGGCGGTCGTTCACCGTCCGGCAGTTGCTGAACCACACGTCCGGGCTTGACTGGGGCACGCTCGTGGACACCGGGGAGGGCGACGACGCGTTGCGGCGGCACGTCGACGAGCTCGCCGGACTGAAGCTCATCGGGGTGGTGGGGGAGCGGCCGTCGTACAGCCAGTCGGGGTTCAACCTCGCCGGGCGGATCATCGAGAACGTCACCGGGCAGACCTACGAGCAGGCGATGGCGGCGTTGCTGCTGGAGCCGCTCGGGCTCGGCGGCACGCACTTCGACCGGGACGCGGTGATGACGCGGCGGTTCGCCGTCGGGCACGAGAAGGGCGAGGTCGCACGGCCGTGGAGGCATTGGCGTGCCAACAATCCCGGTGGCGGGATCGCCGCGTCCATCACGGATCTCCTTGCATGGGCACGTTTTCACCTCGGGGACGGGGACGGCATCGACTTCGCGGAGATGCGGCGGCCCACGGCGGTGTTGCGCGGCAGCAACCTCGGGGACGCCATCGGGGTCGGGTGGTTCCTGCGCACGATCGACGGGGTGCCGGCCATCGGGCACGGCGGGTCGTCCAACGGGCAGTTCGCGGAGCTGCTGATCGTGCCGTCGCTCGGGTTCGCGGTGGTGTCGGTCGCGAACCAGGGGCCGGACGGGATCCCGTTCAACCAGGCGGTGGTGCGGCAGGCGCTGGCGCACTTCGCCGGGCTGGTCGATCGTGACCCGGAACCGTTGCCGTACAACGCCTCCGCCGCTGCCGAGGTGGCCGGTGCGTACGACAACGACGCGATGGTCATGACCATCGACGACACCGGGGCCGGGCTGGTGCTGGAGGTGCTGATCCGGCCGGAGATCCGCGAGGCCGCGGAGACGGATCTGCCGGCCGACCACGCGCCGTTCCCGATGGGGCTGCTGCCGCGTGACGAGTACATGATCACCGCTGGGGCTTTCGCCGGGCAGCGCGGGTTCTTCACCCGTGACGCCGAGGGCGTGATCGTCGGCGTCGACCTCGCCGGACGGATGTTCGGTCGGGCCTAGGGCGTGTCCTGCAAGTCTGCTCGATGAGAGTCACGGTCGAGAGACTCGGAGGTGGCACCGCCGCGACGTCCTCGTCCTGGAGGTGTTCGAGCGTTGTGGCGGTGCCGCCTCCGCGGCCCTCAGCCGCGACTGTCGCGGACGAGATGTGCAGGACAGGGCCTAGAACCCTGCCATCCGTTCCCACGCGGGAGAGGTGGCGCCGGCGGCGGACAGGGCCAGCGCGGTGACCTCCGGATCGGCCATCGGTACGGCGGGCCTGCGGGACAACCAGTCCGCCGTCCGCCGCGCCAGGTCGGGCAACCGAGGGTCGTCGGCGGGGAGGTCGAACGCCTCGTCGTGGTCCAGGTAGATCCGCCGGAACTCGGGATCGGCGAGCGACTCGGCCTTGTCCGCGAGCCAGACCGCCGCCTCGTGCGGTGCCACGGCCTGCATCAGCACCCAGACCTCCCGTTCCATCCGGACGCCCCGCTCGCTGACCCCCATGTCCCGCAACAGGTCCAGCATCGCGGCGGCCTCGCGCGAGACGAGCAGCGCGTTGCCGGAACGCAGCCGCACCACCCGTTCGCGGGCCAGCCGGATCTCCTCCTCACGGCGGCGCAGTGCCTCGTCGATCTCCTCGATCGCCGCGGCGAACTCCTCCTCGTCCGCGAAGAGCAGGTCCTTCACGCGGGCGAGGGGGACGCCGGCCTCGGCGAGCGTGCGGATCTTGACCAGGGCGACCGCGTCCTGGGCGGTGTAGCGGCGGTAGCCGGAGTGGTCGCGCTCGGGCTCGGGCAGCAGGCCCACCTTGTGGTAGTGCCGCACCGCCTTGACCGTCACGCCCGCGTACCGGGCGACCTGGCCGATCGTGATCACCCCGGCATGATCCCACTACAGGGTGCGCAGGAACGCCGGACCGCCCTCCTCGGCGTTCAGTCCCTTCTCCACGAACGCGATGTTGTGGTGGAACGAGATCCCGCTGATGTTGCGCTCCAGGTACGTGCCCTCACCGCGCGGATCGCCCACCTCGGCCCGGTTCAGGCCGTCCACGAAGGACTTGAGCAGGCCCATCGACGTGGGCGGGGTCGCGTCGGGGTGGCCGCCCCAGCTCGGCCAGTACGAGGTCTGCAGGTCCTCGACGACGTAGAGGCCGCCCGCGCGGACGTGCGGGAACAGCGCGTGGAAGGAGGTCCGCACGTGGTCGTTGAGGTGGCTGCCGTCGTCGATGACCACGTCGAACGGGCCGAGCTCGCGGCCCAGCCGGTCGAGGAACGCGGCGTCGGACTGGTCGCCCCGCACGGCCGTGATGCGCGGGCCGCTGACGTTCTTGCGCGCGATGTCCAGGCCGTGGATCAGGCCGCGCTGGAAGTAGCGCTGCCACATGCGCAACGAGGCGCCGCCGCTGTCCGGGTCGTCGTAGCCGCCGATGCCGATCTCCAGCACCCGGACCGGTTCGGTGCGCAGGCGGGCGAAGTGGCGTTCGTAGTGCTGCGTGTACCAGTGCAGGTCGCCCCACTTGTCCGAGCCGAACTCGACGGCCAGCTCGCCCAGGTCGCGGCGGACGGGCCTCAACGCGGACAGGAGCTCCTGGACGGACTGCGCGAGGCCCTTGCGGCTGTGGAACCAGCCGGCCATGCCGGTGTCGTCCAGGTCGGGGTTCGGGGTGGTGACGGCGAGGCTCGGCCACGGGCGCTCGTCGGTGCCGTAGAGGCCCCGGACGGCGTCGGCCAGGTCGAGCGCGACCACCACGTCGGCGTCGGTGCGCAGGTGGGAGGTGGTCCGGCCGGTGAAGCAGAGGTCCAGGCGGACGTCGTGCTCACCGATCTCGCGGAGGACCTCGGCGGCGACGGCCTCGGGGGTCAGCCCGCGGATCACCTCGGTCAGCAGGTCACGGCCCGCGGTGGCGGCCTGCAGCAGCGGAGCGAGAACCGTCCACCTGGAGGTGTCGAACACGGGGTCCCCTTCGTCCGGCTCGAGTCTGGCTTGAGCCCGTGCGTCTTACGATCGACCCTATGGGGATCCGACGGGTGTTCTGCATGATCTTGGCCGTAGTCCTGGTCGTGTCGGCAGCGGGACCGGCACAAGCGGGAGAGCGGCAGTTGCTGTTCTACAACCACGCCTGGGGAACGTTCGACCGGGCCACGGCCGACGCGGTCGAGCACTCGCGCTACCTCAAGGAGTTCGCGGACTTCGAGGTGCGCACCACCACCGGCGCCGACGGCAGGGTCTGGACGGGCCGCTACCTGCGCGGCAGGGAGACCTACCTGGAGGTCTTCGGGCTGGGCGACGTGCCGGGCCAGGACGGTGAGCTGGGCGCCGCGGGGCTCGGGCTCTCCACCGAGCGCGACGGGGACGTCGAGAAGCTCGGGGCCCGGCTGCGGGCCGCGGGGGAGAAGCCGACCGAGTTCCTGCAGACCCGCGACTTCGGCGACGGCAAGCCCGTGCCGTGGTTCGACTCGCTGTTCCTGGCCGAGAAGTACGAGCGTTTCGGCGCCTGGGCCATGGAGTACCGCGACGAGTACATGAACGACCCGCGCAGCAAGGTCGGGCCCGCGAAGTTCCCCGGCGACGTGTCCCGGGAGCGGTACCTGCCGGACACGTACGAGGACAGGCTGATGCGCGACATCACGCTGCTGCACATCGCCGTCACCCCCTCGGACCTGGAGGACACCCTGCCGCTGCTGCGGGCGGGCGGGTTCTCGCTGCGGACCGGGGACGGCTCGGTCGTGGCCACCCGCGGCGGCACCACGATGCGGTTCGACGAGGCGCCACTCGGGCAGACCGGGCTGAAGCGGGTCGAGTTCGAGCTGAACTGCGCGGTCGGGCGGCACGTCGAGAAGCTGGGCACGTCCACGCTGGTCGTGGGTCCGGGCAAGCGCGCGGTCTGGACTTTCTGACACCCTGGTCCGAACGGATCAACGAACGGGGTGTCGGCGGGTGTCGCTGGTCGGGCGGGATCGGGAACGGGAGCGGCTGGCCGCGCTGGCGGACTCGGGCGGGTCGTTGCTGGTCGTCGGCGAGCCCGGCGTGGGCAAGTCGGCGTTGCTCGCCTCGCTCGACGGCCACCGGGTCGTCGGCGTCGAGGCCGAGCAGGACCTGCCCTACGCCGGACTGCACCAGGTCCTGCACCCGTTCCTCGACCTGACGGCGCTGCCCGGCGTGCGGAGGGCCGCGCTGGAGGTCGTCTTCGGACTCTCCGAGGGGCCCGTGCCGCCCGTGCACCTCGTCGGCCTCGCCGCGCTGGACGTCCTCGGCGCGGCGCGGTCCGTCGTGCTGGTCGACGACGCGCACTGGCTGGACCAGGCGAGCCGGGACGTCCTCGGGTTCGTGGCGCGCCGCCTGTCCGGCTCCGCGCTGGTGGTGGCCGCGAGGATGCCGGTGTTCGCCGGGGTGCCCGTGCTCTCGCTCGAACCGCTGGCGGCCGCGGAGGCGCTGGCGGTGCTCGACACCGTCGCGCCGGACCTGGACGGCGAGCGCCGGTCGTGGGTGCTCGCGCAGGCGGCTGGTAACCCGCTGGCGCTCACCGAGCTCCCGTTCGGCGGCGACTCCCTGGAGGAGACGTTCGCCGCGCGTGCCTCGGCCCTGCCCGCCGAGGTGCGGTCGGCGTTGCTCGTGCTGGCCCTCGGCGGTGAGTGCTCTGTCGATCTCGCGCCCGCGGTCGAGGCCAGGCTGGTGGACCCCGGCGGCGCGTTCCGGCACCCGTTGATCAGGTCCGCGGTCGTGCGGGCGGCCAGCGCCTCGGAGCTGCGCGACACCCACCGCCGCCTCGCCTTCGCGACCGGGGAGCCGGACCGGCGCGCGTGGCACCTGGCCGGCGCCACGGCCGGTGCCGACGAGAACGTGGCCTGCCTGCTGGAGAAGACCGCCGACCGGGCGTTGCGGCGGGGCGGCGCGGCCAGTGCGGTGAGCGCGCTGGAACGGGCGGCCGAGCTGGGAGACCGCGCGCAGCGCGCCCGGAGGCTGTTGCGGGCGGCCGAGCTGGCGACGGAGGCGGGGCGGCGGGACGACGTCGAACGCATCCTGCTGGACGTGCGGGGCCTGGACCTCACGCCACGGGAGCGCGCGCTCGTGACGTGGCTGCCCACGGCGTTCGACGACGGCGTCGGCGTGGGGGAGCCGGGCGAGCTCGTCGGACTCGCCGAGTCCGTGGTGGCCGACGGCGACGTCGACCTGGGGCTGCGGATCTTCTGGAGCGTCGCGATGCGGTGCTTCTGGGTGGAGCCGGGAGCCGAGGCCCGCGAACGGATCGCGGCCGTGGCGCGCCGGCTGCCGATCGACCCCCGCGACCCGCGCATGCTCGCGATGACGGCCTACGTGTGCCCGGTCCAGCAGGGGGACGCGGTGGTCGCCGGGCTGCGCGCGGTCCGCGGCGAGTGCGACGACGACCCAGCCATCCTCCGGTTGCTCGGCAGCGCCGCCCTCCAGGTGGGCGCGTTCACCGACTCCGTCCGCTTCTCCCTTGCCGCGCAACGGGGTTTCCGGGCACAGGGCCAGTTCGCGCTCCTCGCCCGCGCCCTCGCCGTCGAGGCCTGGAGCCGCACCCGCCTGGGCGACGTCGCCGCCGCCGAACCGGTGGCCGGGGAAGCCGCCCGCCTCGCCGAGGAGACCGGCCAGCCGTACATGCACGGCCTGGCCACGGCCGTGCAGGCCGAGATCGCCGCACTGCACGGCGAGTACGACCGGTCCGCCGAGCTCGCCGCCGAAGCCGAACGGATCGGGCTCGCGGCGGACGCGCGCCCCGTGCTCGCCACCGTGCAACTGGCCAGGAGCCTCGCCGCGCTGGGCGAGGGCCGCTACGCCGACGCGTTCGCCGCCGTCCGTCGCGTCCACGACCCGGCCGACCCCGCCCACCAGCTGGCCCTGCGCCGCTACGTGCTGCCCGAACTGGCCGAGGCCGCGACCCGCGGCGGCCACGCCGACGAGGCCCGCAAGATCGTCGAGGAACTGGACACCGCCACCAGCTCACCCGCGCTGGCATCAGGCCTGAGGTACGCGCGCGCCCTCCTCGCGGCGGACGAGCACGCCGAGGCACTGTTCGAGACGGCACTCGACGCGGACAGCTCGCCGTGGGACCGCGCCCGCGTGCGGCTGGCGTTCGGCGCGTGGCTGCGCAGGCAACGGCGGGCGGCTCAGGCCCGGCCGCACCTCAAGGCCGCCGCGGAGGCGTTCGAGGCGTTCGGCACGAAGGACTGGGCGCAACGGGCCCGCGAGGAGCTGCGGGCGTCCGGCGAGTCGCGGGGCGGCAACGGCGAGCTGACCGAGCACGAGCTGACCATCGCGCGGATGGCGGCCGACGGGCTGACGAACAAGGAGATCGGGGAGCGGCTGCACCTGTCGCACCGCACGGTCAGCACGCATCTGCACCGGATCTTCCCGAAGCTCGGGGTCACGGCCAGAGCCGAACTGCGCGAGGCCCTGGCGGACTGACGTACCCGATGACCGTCACCTGACGCTCGCGACGCCCCGGCCTCCGCCCCTACGGTCGATCCCATGATCAGCAGGCGACAGTTCTCCCAGGCAGTGGCCGTGGCCGGCCTCGCGGCACCCCTCGTGACGACCGCGACCGCGCACGCCTCCGCACCGTCCTGGGGTCCGGTCGAGCAGGTCCGGGCCGGCCTGCTCGACATCGGCTACGTGGAGATGGGCCCGGCGGACGGTCCCGTCACGATCCTGCTGCACGGCTGGCCCTACGACGTGCACAGCTACGTCGACGTGGCACCGGCCCTGGCCGCACGGGGCCAGCGCGTCCTCATCCCGTACCTGCGCGGCTACGGCCCCACCCGCTTCCTGCACGCGCGCACGGTGCGCAACGGCCAGCAGTCCGCCCTCGCCGCCGACGTCATCGCGTTCATGGACGCCCTGAAGATCCGCAAGGCGACCGTCGCCGGGTTCGACTGGGGCGCGCGGACCGCGTGCATCACCGCGGCGCTCTGGCCGGACCGGGTGAAGGCGCTCGTGTCGGTCAGCGGCTACCTCGTCGTCAACCTCCAGCAGAACCAGGAACCGTTGTCCCCGCAGGCGGAGCTCGGCTGGTGGTACCAGTACTACTTCGCGACCGACCGGGGCGTGAAGGGCTACGAGCAGAACTCCTACGAGTTCAACAAGCTCATCTGGAAGCTCGCCTCACCTCAGTGGAACTTCGACGAGGCGACCTACGCCCAGAGCGCGACGGCCTGGAAGAACCCCGACCACGTCGCCATCGTCATCCACAACTACCGCTGGCGCCTGCAGCTCGCACAGGGCGAGCACCGCTACGACGGGCTCGAGCGCAAGCTGCAGGCCAAGCCGGTGATCAGCGTCCCGACCATCACGATCGCCAGCGACTTCGACGGGCCGAACAAGGACGGCATGGCCTACCGCAAGCAGTTCAGCGGCCGCTACGAGCACCGGATCCTCGACGGCATCGGGCACAACGTGCCGCAGGAGGCCCCGGAGGCGTTCACCAAGGCCGTGCTCGACATCAGCTCGGGGGCGTGAGGATCCCGCCCGCGGTCGTGCGGATGCGCAACGAGGAGGTCCGCGCGTCCCGCACGATCCGGTCGACGTCGTAGGCCACGAGACGGCCGTCGCGCTTGACGATGCGGCCGTCCGAGAACACCGTGTCCACGTTGGCCGCGGTCGCCGCCTGCACCAGCGTCGTCTCGAACAACCCGCCGGGTGCGAGGTTGATGTCGTTGGCGCGCAACAGGACCACGTCCGCGCGCTTGCCGACGGTGATCGACCCGGTGACGTCGCCGAGTCCCAGCGCGCGGGCGCCGTTGAGCGTCGCCATCTCCAGGACGTCGCGGAACCCGACCTCGGGCAGACCGGCGGAAGGTGTTCCGGCCCAGGGGATGCCGGTGGTCCAGACGAGGCGCATCGCCTCGAACAGGTCCGACGGCGCGATGGACGAGGCGTCCGACGACAGCGACACCGGCACCCCGGCCCGGCGGAACCGCAGCAGCGCGTCCCGGGGGTCGCCCGCGGCCCCGAGCCGGAACTCCGAGTGCGGCGACCACGACAGCGGTGTCCCGGTCCGCGCCATGATCTCCATGTCGCTGTCCAGCGCCGTGACGTAGTGACACAGCAACGTCTTGGGGCCGAGCCAGCCGCGTCGTTCGTAGTCGGCGGCGTCCACGATCCGGGGCGGCGACTGGCCCGCGTGGATCGCCACCGGCAGACCGCGTCCCACCACGCCCTCCATGTCCGCGAAGAACGCCGGCTGGTCGCTCTGCGACAGCCCGCGCACGCACACACCCAGGTGCACCAGGCCGTCGAACGCGGTGCCGCCCGTGAAGTACTGCTGTCGCACACGATCCACGTCCGTCAGGTCCATCGGCACGTCCCGCGGCATCTGGTCGACGTGGCCGTACGAGAACCTGGCGCGCAGCAGGCCATCACGGTGCGCGCGCAGCTCGGCGTCGGCGTGCGCGGGGGACCGGGTGTTGTTGGACCAGTTGTGGACGGTGGTCACGCCCGCGTTCGCCAGTTCGGCGAGTCCGAGCAGGACGCTGCGGTAGACGTCCGCTGGTTCGTACAACGTGGAGGTCGCCCGTTTCGCCGCGAAGTACGGGAAGCCGTCGGCCACGAAGTTGCGGCCCAGCGAGCTCCACATGTGGTGGTGGGTGTTGACGAAGCCGGGCATGACGATCATGCCGGTCGCGTCGACGACCTTCGCGCCCCGCGCGTCCAGGTCGGGCCCGACGCCGGCGATCCTGCCGTCGTCGATCAGGACGTCCGCGCGGGGCAACACCCCGAGCGTCCTGTCGACGGTGACGACGGCACCACCGCGGATCAGGTAGCGGCCGTGGCGCGAGTGCTCGGTGTCCGCGCTCGCGACGCCGGTGGTGGCGGACGCGGCCAGTGCCACGCCGAGGGATTTCGTGAGCGTCCGGCGGGTGATCATGCGACCTCCAGGAGACGGGTGGCCGCCATGCTCGCCGACCGGTCAGCCGCCTGTCACCGCGTGCGGGAGCCGCTGCGCCGCCTGGCTCAGCGCGCCTGGTCCAGTGGACGGAGGTACTTCAGCGAGTGCGTCGTGAGGTCCTCGATCCGCGGCCGCGCGGCCTCCAGCCGGGTGGCCTCACTCGACTGACGCCGGATGATCTCGTCCACGGTGGACGCCTGCACCAGCAGTCCGGGTGCGACGAACCAGCCCTCGGGCAGGCTCCGGCCGCTCTTCGCGTGCTGGGCGAGCATCCACCCGGCCACCGCGCCCTTGAGGAAGTGCTCGGCCGAGATCGTCGCGAACAGATGACCCTCCTTGACGCCCTGCAACGCCTTCGGGTCGATGCTGAACGCCGCGGCCAGCCACTTCGCGTTCTTCTCCGCGTGCACGGCCGCGAGGTTGATCGCGTCGACGTCACCGGCGCCCAGCAACGCGAGGGCGTCCTGGTTCGCGTCGGCCAGCCGCTGCCACGTCGCGAGGTTCGTGGTCTGGTCGCGGCCGGTGTCGAGCGGGCCGATGACCTGCACCTTCGGCAGCCGTTCGGCGAGCCGGGCCCGCATCCCGAGCGCCCGCTGGTCCAGCGCGGGCATGGCGGGGGAGTTGCTGCCGATCACGATCTTGCCCGCCGCGTCCGGGGGCAACCGGTCGGCTGTCGCGTCCGCGAGCATCGTGCCCAGCTCGAAGCCGTCGTTCTCGATCATGAGCTTGACCCCGCTGCCCGGCGCGACCTGGCCGCCGGCCACGGCCATCACCGGGATGCCCTGCCCGACCACCTCGGCCATCGGCTCGGCCACGAGCTCCGGCGCCACCGCGGACACCCCGATGCCGCCCTTGGCGCGCGTGGCGAGGTCCCTCAGCAGTTCGACCTGCTCGAGGCCGTCGTGCGTGTCCGGTCCCGTCACCTCGGCCCGGGCACCGCCCGCGATCGCCACACCCGCCTGGAAACCCTCGGCCATCTCCCGGGAGAAGTCGCGACTGTTGTTCTGGGCGAGGAACCCGATTGTGGGCGGGTCATCGGACGTCTCCGCCGCCGTGCATCCGCTCACCCCCGTCACCGCGAGCAAAACCGCAGGCAGGACGGCACGGACAGCGCGGACCATGGAAAAGCTCCATCAGTTGGTCGTGGAAAGCACGCAAGGTTAGTGCACGGATACTCGTTGTGTCGGCTTGCGTGGAATCCTTTGGCTGCGTACCAATAGCACCTTCGCCGGAAAGCGATGTCCACGTGAGGCGCCAATAGATGCTGTCCAACTGGGTCGAGGCTCGCACCACCGTGCAGACGACCGTCATCAGCCTGACGGTCGGCCTCGCCGCGCTGGCGGGCCTCGCGTTGTGGACGAGCCTGAGCATGCAGCAGGCCGCCACCCACCTGCACGAGCTGAACGAGGCCAGTGACCACTGGGGTCTGGTCGTCCAGAACGTCGACGTCGCCGACCACGCCCTCACCGACTACGTCCGGTCCGGCACGCCGGTGATGCGCCAGCCCGTCTCCAACGCCGCCGGTGCCGCCGACGAGAGCCTGCGCTGGCTGCGCGCCCGCGGTGCTCCCGCCGACGTCCGCGCGGCCACGATCGTCGGTGACCTCTACGGCGACTACACCGGTCTGCTGCGCGAGACGGTCGCGGCAGGCGACCGGGGCGACGCCGCCGCGGCGCTGCGGAAGGGGTACGAGGCCGAGCTGACGCTGGTGTCGTTGCGCAAGCAGCTCTCCACGGCCGTGCAGCTCAAACGCCTGGAGACCACCGACTACCTGCGCGCCGCGGAGCTGCGCAACGGCAACCTCCGGATCGCCGCGATCATCGCGTTCGTCGTCGACCTCGGCCTCGTCGGGCTGTGCGGCGTCGTGCTGCTCGGCCACCGCCGCAAGATCCTGCGCCAGGCGGCCAGGAGCGAGCACGAGGCGATGCACGACGCGCTGACCGGCCTCGCCAACCGCACGTTGCTGACCCAGCGCACCACGCAGGCCATCCGCCGCAGCAACCAGACCGGTGACCCGCTCGGCCTGTTCCTGATCGACCTCAACCGCTTCAAGCCGATCAACGACACCCTCGGCCACGCGTTCGGCGACCGGCTCCTGCAGCTCGTCGCCACCCGCCTGACCGGCGCCGTCCGCGAGGTCGACACCGTGGCGAGGCTCGGCGGTGACGAGTTCGCCGTCCTGCTGCCGTCCGTGAGCACGCCCGCGAACGCCCTGATCGTCGCCGAACGCGTGCACCGCGCGCTGGACGAGGCCGTCGACCTCGACGGGCTCTCGGTCGACGTCGGCTGCAGCATCGGCGTCGCGCTGTACCCGACGGACTCCGCTGACGCGCACGAGCTGCTCCAGCACGCGGACATCGCGATGTACACGGCCAAGCGCGCCCGTCAGGGCACGTCGGTCTACGAGCCGGGCCTCGACCAGCACAACGCGGCCCAGCTCACCGTGATCAGCGACCTGCGCCGCGCCATCGACCAGGCCGAGCTCGTCCTGCACTACCAGCCGAAGGCCGACCTGCGCACCGGCACGGTCTGCGGCGCCGAGGTCCTGTGCCGCTGGCAGCACCCGCGCCTCGGCCTGCTCGGCCCGGACCGGTTCATCCCGGCGGCCGAGGAGACCGGCCTCATCGAGCCGCTCACGCGGTACGTGCTCGACCACGCCCTGGCCCAGTGCCACACCTGGCACCTCACCGGCTGGGACGTCCCGATCTCGGTCAACGTCGGCGCGCAGTGCCTGCAGGACAGGACGTTCCCCGAGCAGGTCGCCGCCTCGCTGGAACGCCACGGCCGCCCGCCGGGCGTGCTGACCCTGGAGATCACCGAAAGCGCGATCATCGCCGACCCGCACCGCGCGACCGACGTGCTGACGCGGCTGCGGGAGCTGGGCGTGCGCCTGTCGATCGACGACTTCGGCACCGGCTACTCGTCCATCGCCTACTTGCGCACGATGCCGGTGCACGAGATGAAGATCGACCGTTCGTTCACCACGAACATGCGCTCGGACTCGTCCAGCGGCGCCATCACCCGCTCGTTGCTCGGGCTCGCGCACAACCTGGAGCTGGAGGTCGTGGCCGAGGGCGTCGAGGACGAGGAGACGTGGACCGCCCTCGCCGCCCTGGGCTGCGACATCGTGCAGGGGTACTGCCTGAGCAAACCGCTGCCCGCGGACGAGTTCGCCGTGTGGCTGCGGGACCGGATGCTCAACGAGCTGATCGCACCGGCGCCCTAAGGCGTGTCCCGGAAGTCCCGTCGGGCGGCAGTGGCGGCCGAGGGCCACGGAGACGGCATCGCCGCGACGTCCTCATCGGGCGTATTCGGGCGTCGCGGCGGTGCCGTCTCCAGGCCTCCCGCCCGCGCGTGCCACCAGACGAACTTCCGGGACACGCCCTAGCGCTGACTGGCGAGCCGGTACGCGGCCGCCCCGATCAGCTCCAGCGACACCTGCAGCCGTTCGGGGCTGATGTTGTCGCGGATCGTGTCCTCCGGCGTGTGGTAGATCGGCTCCAGCTGGGCAGGTCCGCCCTCACCGCGCCAGCTGAAGTTCGCCGACGCCATGCCCTTCTCGTGGAACGGCACGTGGTCGCTCGACCCGCGCGCCACCGGTCCGTGCACCCGCGGGTCGTAGCCGAGCCGTCCGGCCGCGGCGCGGACCGCGGCCGTCGTCGCGTTGTCGGCGCCGTCCACGGACAGCAGCCAGTACGCCGTGGCCGGGTCGTGGCTGGTGGCGACCATGTCGTTCTGGAACACGCCCTTGATCCGAGCGATCTCCTCGGGCGGCAGCTGCGAGACGTAGTGCCGCGAGCCGAGCAGGCCCTGTTCCTCCGAGCCCCACAACGCGAACCGCAGCGCCTTGTTCGTGGGCAGGTGCCGCAGGACGCGGGCCAGTTCGAGGCAGAGGACCGTGCCGCTGCCGTCGTCGTTGGCGCCCGGTGAGCCCGGCACGGTGTCGTAGTGCGCGGTGACCATCACGACCCCGTTGTCGCGCCACGGGAACGTCGCCGGGCGGTCCGCGATCACGTTGTAGGACGTCAGGTTCGGGTGGTGGACGGTGCTGATCGTCAGCTCGCCGGAGCCCTGCGCGCGCAGCTTCTCGGTGTGCACCTGGGCGAGACCGATCACCGGCACCGCGACGTCGCGGTCGAGCGCGGGGGAGAAGGCGCTGGACTTGCTCGCCGTCGCGGAGATCCGGCCGAGGACGACGGCCACCGCGCCGCGTTCGATCGCCGCGTGCGTCGGAGCGGAGCCGGCGGGGGCGTTGACGTAGAACGCGATCTTGCCGGTGAGGTCCGGCAGCGCGCCGTCGACGACCTCGACGAACGGGGCCTTGACCGTGACGCCGAGGGTGCCGAAGCGTGAGGCTCCCGCCTGCCACTGGCCGTTGACCTCGGCGAGGTACTTGTCCGGCACGGTGAACGGCTGCGTCGTCACCTGGTACCGCAACGCCTTGAGCTCGCGGACGAGGTAGTCGCGCGCCCGGTGCTCGGACGCGGTGCCGCCGATGCGCGGCCCGATCTTGTCGCTCAGGACCCTGAGGTGTTCCAGCGCGTTGCGCGCCCGAACCCTGGCCACCACGGGGAAGTCGCCGAGGTGCAGGTCCGGCGGGTGCGAGGCGCCCGGCCGTTGTTCGGTGGCCGCGAGCGCGCTCGCGGGATCGGCCACGACAGCGGCCACCCCGGCCGCCGCTGCGAAGAAGTCACGTCTGCGCAAGTCGTCCCCCATCTCCCGAAGTTCTCAGGGCGAACGTAGGCAGGACGACCGGCGCGCGACAAGCGACTAGTGGCTGGCTTTCACCATCTGGTCGTCGGCGTGGTCCAGGACGAGGTCCTCGACCTGTCTGCGCGCGTCGGCCCGTGCCTTCTGCACGCACGCCATCAGCTGTGCCGCGAGCACTTCCGGTTCGAGAGCACGCACCTCGGGGCTCAGCGTGATGCCCGTCGTGAGGCCGTTCGAGTCGACCGTGACGCTGATGCCGCCGCGCGTGGCCTCACCGCTGACGGCCGCGAGCAGCGTGACCAGGTCGAGGTACCGGCGCTGCTCGCGTTCGGCGGCGGCGTCGCGGCGCTCCGCCCACCACTCGATCCGGCGGCGCAGCAAGGCCTGCACGGTCGCCGGGTCGGCGACGGGCACCGTCCACGAGCCGGACGAGGTGTGCAGCACGATCGCGTGCGACTGCGCCGTCACGCGGAGGACGCGGGCGAACGAGACCCCGGAGTCGACCCGGGATCCCTCCCGCGTGGTCCAGTCGGCGCGTTCGGTGCCGATCACCAGGCGCGTGCCGCGGTGCACCAGCACGAGCGGGAACGCCGTCGAACCGAGCTCGAGCACGGGGGAGGAGAGCAACGAGCGGTGGGCCAGCCGGGCGAGCGCGCTCGCGGAGCCCGCGCCGAGAACTCCGGCCGCGCACAACGCCTTCACCGCGATCGCCGCGCCGGGACTGAGCCTCAGGGCGATGCCGGAACCCGGCAGCACACCGAGCACGAGCTGCGCCGTGGTCATCAGGGTGGTGGCGGGCAGCCACGAGTGCGGGTCGCTCAACCCGTTGCGCCGCAACCAGGACAGCAACGCCCACGCGCACGCCGCCGCCGCGACGGCCGGAATCGCCGACCACCACGGCATGATCTGCTGTCCGGCCGACGTCATCCCGGCGAGCACGACGCACACGATCCCGATCGCGACGGGCAGGACACCGACGGAGAGCAGCAGCAACGTCCGGGTGCGCCGCCAGCGCGAGGCCAGCGCGTGCACGACCTGGGGATCGTTGATCAGGGGGATGGCGTGGGGGATGAGTGTCATCAGGGCGCCCCTCGTCAGCTCTCCGCCGTCACCGTGGTGTGACGAGCGGGCCGACCAGACTTCCCGGCTCACCTGCCCGTTAATATGCCGTAAATGTCCAGATCAGGCAAGTCCTGTCCATAAAGGACGGTGATGGCGCCGGAGTGGACGCCACCACCGATCCGTTGTGTCAGGCCGTTTTCGCGCGCCTGCCGAGCAGGACGTCGACGACGAGAAAGACCACGAGGCTGATCCCGAGCAGCGGTGCGAACCACCCGGCGAGCAGCGCGCCGGCGCCGAGCCCGATCAGCGCGCCACGCGGGGCCTTGCGCCACTGACCCCGCGGCGTCGGCCGGCCGAACCCGCCCGTGGGCCTGCGCTTCCACCACATGCGGTAGCCGAGTACGACCGATGCAACCAGTCCGCCGCCGATGAGCAGCAGCAACAACTGGTTGGGCCAGCCGAAGAGCACGCCCATGTGCGCGTCGATGCCCCACCGCGTCAGCTTCGCGCCGAGCGGGAAGTCGTCGAACCTGAGCTCGCCGACGATGTTCCCGCCGTGGACCGCGACGGCATCACCCTGCGACGGCAGGCCCTTCTCGATCTCGGCGACCTTCCACGCGCTCCCGGCCTCGGCGGGCAGGCTGATCTCGAGGCCGTTCGCGTCGAGACCCGCGCCCCTCGCGGCACCGAACACCTCGTCGATCTCGCCGGGCCCACCGGTGGGGGTGGAGGAGGAGGTGCCCGACCCGTGGTCGCCGTGGCCCTCGCCGGTGCCGGACATCTTCAACGTCGGTGTGGACCAGCCGACCGCGGTGCGCAGCATCGCGACGTTCTCACCGGCGTACGCCGACCACGTGAGACCCGTGGCGGACAGGAACAACGCGCCCGCGAGCACCCACACACCGATCAGCCCGTGCGTCCGGACGCGCTTGCTCCTGCGGGCCCGCGAGACCCACAGCACCAGGCCGCCCAGCGCGACCACCCAGAGCCAGGACGCGGCCAGTTCGCTGTAGAGACGGCCGGGTTCGCCGAGCATCAGGTTGCGGTGCAGGTGGTCGAGCGTCGTGCGCAGGGGCAGCACGCCGCTCGACCCGTAGACGACGAGATCCCCCGTGACGCGTCCGGTGCCGGGGTCGACGAAGACCGCGCGGCGTTCGGACTCGCCCAGGCCCTCCTCGGAGAACAGGACTCGGGTGGTGGCACCGGGTTCCGGCGCCGGCCGGACCGCGACGAGCGACCCCCGGGGTGAGGTCGAGAGCGCGGCCTCGACCTGCGTCGACAGAGGAAGTTGTTGTGCGGTGGCGGGAACGCGGAGCTGGTCGGAGTAGACCCACGACTCGAGCTGCGGGGTCAGGGCGTAGAGGACACCGGTCAGCGCAGCGATCAGGATGAACGGGCCGACGAGCACGCCGGCGTAGAAGTGCAGGCGCAGGAAGAGTCCCCGCCACGCGAACGACGTGCGTGACGGAGCGGCTGTGGTGGTCATGGCGCTCCAGATGGGCGTGAACAGGTGCAGGACCACTCGGCGAGTGGCCCTGTGAAGGGGGATTCAGACCTGTTCAGCCGGAGGACCGCGCCACGACAGCACGTCCAGGAGCACGATCGCGGCCGGCGCGAGCGAAGGCGTGGCGACGACCAGGGGAGCGGTGGCGGGCAGGACGGTGAGCCTGCGGGGGAGTGCCGCCGCGACGGCACGGGCGAGCGCGAGGACGGTCCGTTCGGCGACGGTGAGCACGACGACCGTGAGCGCGGTCGCCAGGACGTGCGAGGCGAGCATCCGCGACGGCTCGGCCTCGTGCACGTGCCCGAACGCGGCGAGCGACACCAGGACGTGCATCGCGAGCTGCCCGCCGCCGATCAGCAGGAGCAGCCGCTGCCAGGTGAGCTCGCGCCGGGCGAACCCGGTCGTCGCCCACGTGAGCAGCGCGACCAGCGAGAACACCAGTCCCGCGTCCGGCAGCCGACCATCCGCGCTGGAGTGCGCGAGCACCGCGAGACTGCCGTTGACGACACCGACGGCAGCGCAGCGCGCACGGCGCAGCGGAGCGGTCGGCAGGGGCATGACCAGGAGCTTAACCGCAGATTCGGCCGAAACTACCGCTACGAAAGTGGAGCGGAGTTGGTTCAATGCGCGGGTGATTTCGTACAGCGCGGACCTCAGCGGTCTCACCGAGAACGATCTCGCCGGGTTCTTCGTCGGCTGGCCCACGCCGCCGTCGCCCGCCCAGCACCTCGCCGTGCTGCACGGGAGCTACCGCGTGGTGATCGCGCGCTCGGACGGGGACGTCGTCGGCTTCGTGAACATGATCAGCGACGGCGTGCTGACCGCGTTCATCCCGTGGCTGGAGGTGCTGCCCGCCCATCAGGGGCAGGGCATCGGCGCGGAGCTGGTGCGCCGGGTCGTGGCCGAGGCGGCGAACCTGTACTCGGTGGACCTCACGTGCGACGACGAACTGCGGCCGTACTACGAGCGCCTCGGCATGACCGCGCTGACCGGGATGGGGCTGCGCAACCGCGCCGCTCTCTAGATCCCTTCCAGGTCCAGCGTCTGCTGGTGCGGGCCGCCGGTGAACGAGCTGGTGAGCAACCCGGCGCTGCGGCACCGTCCGCACGTCACCGGTGAGGTCGTCGCCTTGAACCGGGTGAAGTCCCAGCTGCCCGTGCCGACGTGGCAGCCGGGGCCGGGCACCTCCAGCCCGAGCCAGCCCTGCAACCGGACGGCGTGCACGACGTCGGACCCCTCGAGGTAGCCGTTGAGCCGCCCCGCGAACCGGTTTCGCGCCTCCGCCGCCGGCGCGCCGAGTGCCTCCTGCAAAGCCGAGATGCCGTTCATGAACCCGATTCAACCTCACCCGGCCGTGTCGAGCCGGGCACCACGCCGCTCCAGCACGGTGAGGCTCCGCGCACACCACCGGACGTTGTCCCGCTCGAACGACAAGCCTCGCAACAACGTCAGGTACGGCCCGACCCGCTCGGCGGTGGCGAGGAAGTCCTCCTCCGCCTGGTCGCCGAGCAGCTTGGCCCGCAGCCGTTCGTACCGCGCGATCTTCGCCTCGGCCCACTGCTTGCGTTCCCGGATCGACGCCTTGACCGCCTCCACGTCACCCGAGTCCGCCGCCAGCACGGCCACCAGCAGCTCGTCCCGGATCGCGGTCGGCTTGTGCTGCGCGGCCGTGAACCTCGTCAGCTCCTCGCGCCCCTGCTCGGTCAACGAGAACAGGCGCTTGGTCGGCCGCCGCTCCTGCTCGACCGTCCTGGCGACGATCAGCCCGTCCGCCTCCATCCGGTCGAGCTCCCGGTAGAGCTGCTGCGGGGTGCAGATCCAGAAGTTCGCCACGGAGGCGTCGAACGCCTTGGCCAGGTCGTAGCCGGACGACTCACCGTCGAGCAGAGCGGCCATCACGGCGTTGCGCAGCGACATAGCAGCAGGTTACGGTGCATCGACCTAGTCAACAAGTTGAGTATTGGGAGTGGGCTGTGCACGCATTCCGCAAGGCCGTCGAGGCACGCGACACCGACGCCATGGCGGCGTGCCTGGCCGACGACGTCGTGTTCACGAGCCCCGTCGCGTTCTCGCCGTACCCCGGCAAGCCGATCACCGCGGCGATCCTGCGCGGCGTCATGCGGGTGTTCGAGAACTTCCGCTACGAGCGCGAGATCGTCGACGGGCAGAACCTCGCGCTCGTGTTCCGGACCGAGGTGAACGGCAAGGAGATCCAGGGCTGCGACTTCCTGCACCTCGACGAGAACGGGCTGATCGACGAGTTCACCGTCATGGTGCGGCCGCTGTCCGGCGCCCAGGCGTTGTCCGAGGCCATGGCTGCGCAGTTCGAGCAGATCAAGGCCGAGGCGCTAGAAGCGTTCAACTCCTAACGCGGTCAACGCCAGGTCGAGGTTGCTCAACCCCTGCAGGTTGCGCCCGGTCTGCGCGTGCAGCTCGACGATCGCCACGTTGCGCTGGTCGTCGGCCGACATCTTCTTCAACGCCTTGTCGTCGCGGATCCCGGTCTCCCGCAGGAACACCATGACCGCGCCGACGCCGGCGAGATCGGCGTCGTTGTAGGCCTGGTAGTCGGTCTGGTTGCTCAGCGAGGTCATGACGACGATCAGCGTGTTGCGCATGTCGTCGCGGGACATGGTGTTGAGCTGGTGCTGGGTGCGGAACCTGCCCGCCAGCAGCACTCCGCGTCCGTAGAACGGCGTCGAGCCCGGCCGCCTGCCGCGGGTGGCGAGGTCGCCGCCCAGCGCGATCTCGGCCAGCTGCAGGTTCGTGAAGCCCTGCAACGCCTGTCCCGCACCGGTTTGCGCGTGCAGCTCGACGATCGCCACGTTGCGCTGGTCGTCGGACGTCATGGCCTTGAGCGCCGCGTCGTCGCGCAGTCCGTTGCGGCGCAGGAAGACCATCACCGCGCCCATGCCGGCCAGGGTGTCGTTGTCGTAGCGCTGGTAGTCGTTCTGCTTGCTCAGCGACGTCATGACGACGATCAGCGTGTTGCGCATGTCGTCGCGGGTCATGCCGTTGAGCTGGTGCTGGGTGCGGAAGCCGCCCGCCAGCAGGACTCCGCGGATCGGGAACGAGACGACCGACTCCGCGCGGACCTCGACGTCCGCGAAGTCCTCGCTCACCCCGGTGAACCGCAACGCGAAGTTGCCCGCGGGACAGGCCCAGTCGGTGTTCCGCAGATCGGCCACGCCGTCGTAGCGCACCCGGCCGTCGGCGTTGCGCGAGTGCACGACCAGCCCCTCGACCCCGATGCCCTGGTCGTAGGTCCCACGCGCGGCACGGCGGAACTCCACGAGGAACGTCCGCCCGTCGCGCCGCTGGGACGGCACGGCGAGCAGCACCGGCTTGCCCGAGCCCGGTGAGGTGTAGTCGGGCTTGTACAGCCGTGTCCTCGCCGGAAGCACGCGGACGTGCGTCACCGACGAGCTGTCGCGGAACCTCGGATCGCCGTACAGGTGCGCGCCCGGCAGCAGCGGCCCGACGATGAGGTTGGCCGGCACGCCCACGTGCGGGAACTGCTTGTTCGGGCCGCCGTCCGGCAGCGCCGGCTTGGACGTGCGGACCCAGCTCTGGTCGCCCGGCGCCGTGGGCCCGTAACCGCGGGCGCTCATCACGGAGTACGGCGAGGCGTACTCGCGGCCGGTGGCGTCGAGCTCGTGGGCGAGGCCGTAGCCGTGCCCGACCTCCTGACACGCCACGTCGAACGGCGTGATCGAGTCGACCACCGTCACGAGGATCTTCTTCTGCTGCCCGCCAGGGCCCGGCACCAGCACCTCGCCGCCGCCCCACCAGCCGGTCGGCCGCGCGAGCCAGATCAGCAGGACGTCCGTGTGCACCCAGTCGACCGCGGTGGCGGCCTTCACGACGGCCTCGTGCAGCTTCGCCCGCTTGTCGTTGTCGGACACCGGGATCGGGTCGGGAATCTGCACCGGGTCGTACACCTGGCTGCTCACGTCGAACAGCCCGCGTGAGGACCGCCACCAGAAGTCGCCCATGCCGTGGTCGACGCCCGGCCGCATCCAGTTCTCGAACTGCTCGCGCGACCAGACGCTGTCCGCGGCCGCGTACCGCACCGGAACGACTGCGATCATCGTCGCCTCCTCTGTGCCGCCTGAGTGGACACAGAGGAACTCGGTTGTCGTCCAAGAACGTTACGCGGCTCTTTCGTACACGCTCACGTGCCGCGCGCTGTCCGCGACGAACGGTTCGCCGTTCCAGCCACCGTGCCGCGAGCGCAGCCGCAGCCCGGCGATCCGCGCCATGAGATCGAACTCGGACGGGTACGACAGCCGCTGCCGGATCGCGCCGAACCGGATGCCGTCCACGCCGATGTGCACGTGGTTCTCGTCGAGCATCTGGGTGACGGGGTCGTACCGGTTGACGTCGAGGTCGACGTGGTCGACCTCGACGGCCTCCACGTCGATGAACTGGTGGCGTTCCCGCGCAGCCCAGCTCGGCACCCCGCACTCGATCACGAACACGCCGTCCGCGGTGAGGTGGCGTGCCGCGTTCTCGAAGCACCGCACCTGGTCGTCCTGCGTGAGCAGGTTGGTGATCGTGTTGTACACCAGGTACACCAACGGGTACGTGCGGCCGGTGCCCGCTCTGGACATGTCGCCGAGGACCACGTCGATGTCGTCGCCGCCGGGTTTCTCCCGCATGCGCGCGACCATGTCGGGGGAGAGCTCGACGCCGTCCACCTCGACACCGGACTCCCTGAGCGGCAACGCGATGCGGCCCGTTCCGACCGCGAACTCCAGCGCGCTCTCGCCGAAGTTTCTGAGGAACCGCACGGTGTCGGCTTCGTCGCCGCGCGGTGAGTTGTCGTAGTTCTTCGCTGTTTCAGGGCCGAAACTCGGGTTGAATCCCTTCACCCGTCCCACGCTAGCCCGCGTGGCCACCGAGTTTTCGTGACCCTGATCGGGTGAACCGAGTAACGCCGTCTGCCTCACTTCGATTACGGTGACGTGGCCACCGACGAGCATCAGATGACGAACTCCGTGCAGGCCGTGCAGGACAACGGCACCGTCGTGCAGAGCGGTCATGTCGAGAGCTTGACGGTAGAAAGCCGCGATCATCGCACGGTCCCGATTCTCGTGCTGGTCCTCGCTGTCGTGCTGATCTCGGCTGTCACCATCGCGTGGCTGACGACGAACGCCCCTCCTCGGACAGCCGGTCAGCCGACCGTGCCGAACGGCGCCACGCTCACCGATCCGCTGTCTGCCGAAACGTCCTTCGGTCCTGACAAGTGCGCGTCGGGATGGGTGGCGCCGGACGAAGGCGCGTCATCGATCGACGTGGTCGACGTGCCGCCGGGAGCAGTACTCGGCACCGGTGGGATCGTCGCCGTGACGTTGCAGGGCTTGACCGAGGACATGGCGGTCGTGCTGCAGTCGATGCGTGCGGAGGTGATCAGTCGCAAACCGCCTGCGGAGGGGATCTACCTACCCGGTCAATGCGGTAGTGACATGACGCCGCGGTTCTTCGCCGTGGACCTGTCCACGGCTGCGCCGACGGCGGTTCCCAGAGCAGGCCAGAGCAGCGGCCAGCGCGTGGAGGCGAAGAGCTTCCCTTTCAAGATCGGTCCCAACGACGTGGAGCAGTTCTACGTCACCGTCAACTCGCCGGCGGAGGACGTCGAGTGGGTCCTGTTGGTGCAGTGGAGTTCGGGAACTCGTACAGGCGAGTTCCGCGTCGATGACCACGGCAAGCCGTTTCGCACCACGGCCACGACGAAGGCCACTCGGTGGTGCACGAGTTCCGACGACAACAGGCTGGTGTGGAGGCCGTCGTGCGGCTGATCTGTTGTCTTGCGATTCTCCTCCTGGCCGCCTGTACATCGCCAGTGCCAACGCCTCCCGCGCCGTCAGGCACCGCTCAGTCCTCGGCGGCACCGGCGTTCGGCGCGCCCACCTGGACTCGTCACACCGCTGAGAGCCTGCCGTACGAACGCCTCGAACAAGTCGACGGAGGTGCGGGCTGGAAAGCCGGATTCGTCGTGGTCGGCAGCTACACGCGGCCCGCAGCGCCGAACAGTCGCGGCGTCCAGAACGACATCTTTCCCGCGCTGCACACCTCCGCGGACGGCGAGAACTGGCGTGAGGTCACGGCACTCGCTGGTGTGCGGCAGTTCGCGTGGGGAGGCGCTGCTGCAGGACACGGCGACCACGGATACGTTCTGGGCAACGGAAACCAGGGCCCGACGGTTCTGACGTCGGACGGTGGTGTCTGGTCGAGGATGCCGCTACCCGATGCCCGGGTCTCCGAGGAAGGGACGTCGATCAGCGCTGGCCCACGCGGAGTCGTCGTCGTCGCGTTCGGGAAACGATCCCAGGTGGACGGTCTGCGGGTATGGCACTCGAGCGATGGTGTGACCTTCGGAAAACCGGTTCTGGTACCAGTGCCAGGTCTGTACACCTCGGAGCGGCCCGTGGTGGTCGCGACCGATCGCGGGTTCCTGATTCATCGTTTCAGTGGTACCGGCAATCCGAACAGCGTGCTCCTGTTCGAGTCAGCTGACGGGCGGACCTGGACCGACGTCAGCGCCCAGATCCGCACTCCTCCAAATCTCCGGTTCTCGGCGCTCTACGCGGCTCAGCACAACGGTGCCGTCACCGTCGTGTTCGGCCGGCTGTTCAGCACGGTGGAGAACCAGGCCGTGGACGGAGAAGGTCTGGCCGCGTACTACCGGCGTGATGGTGACATGACCTGGACTGAAGCTTCTGTTGAACCAGGCAGGATGCCGGACGCGGGTGTGGTCCCGCGCGTCGAGCGCGACGTCTACCAGGTGGTGCCTTGGCAGCAGGGTTTCATGGCGCTCGGTGCGACAGGTGCCCTCGCCGTCTGGACTTCGGAAGATGGTGCCAAGTGGAAGAAGACACCTGTCCGAGAGAACGGCTTCGACCAAGTGCAGCGGATGAGATATCTGACCGATGGCGGACTCGGCCTGATGCTGACCGCAGGGCACCACAACCGATCTGGTCCTACCTGGTTCTGGCGCACAGGCGAGGCATCGCCGCGTTCGACCGAGAACCAACCGGCACCGCAAGGGGGTTCCTGGAGCCAGCACGCCGGCAGTTTCAACCTGGACGACAACGGGGACGGCGAGCTTCGATATCAAGTTGCGGGAGTTGACGGAATCGCCGCCTACCGGTCGGTGAAGGTCAAACACATCAGGGCTACCGCACACGGGACGCGGACGATGGAGATCACCGCGTCTGATGATCCGGAGGCCCCGAAGGGGGCACAGATCTCCGCCAAGGTCATCGCACCGGGCGCCGTTCTTCAGTTTCCCGGTGGGAGACAGACGGAGTTCTGCGACAGTACGCACTACGGCGAGTGTGGTGCCTGATCCGTCGCTGAGACGCTGCGGAAGCCGGCTTCTCCTGCGAGCTTCAGGAGCGGTGGGCGACTCAACTCGCGCAGCAGCGCGAGGTCGTGCAGATCCCGTTCCCGAGGCTCGTAGCCCTGGTGGAAGTGCCACTGCTGCTCGGCCGACAGGCACCGCACGGTCGTGCCGAGGATCGTGCCGGTGACGAAGCACGAGGCGGGGTACCGGAACGGTTCGCCGGGCGTCGGCGAGGACTGCTCCGCGCTGCCGTCCTCCGCGTACCGCAACGGGTGCAGGTCGATCTCGCGTCCGCCGGGATCGGTGAGCACGAACCGCACCGGTCGCCACGACAGCGTCTCCGCGAACCCCAGCGCGGCGAGTGCGGCGAGGAGCCGAGGTTCCTGCTCCTCGCGGTGCATGAGGTCGAGGTCGGCGTGCGGGCGCGTCTGCTCGCCCGCCAGCGCGTCGACGCCCCAGCCGCCGCCCACGCACACGTCGAAGTCCCGCAACGCGGCCAAGATCTCCAGCACGTCCTCACCGGTCACGTGCCCCATCGTGCAACCGCGCCGGAAACGCCGCCACCGCATTTCGCGCGCTGCTGCTAGCTTGGGGATCGTGCCGGACTTCAAGCTGCCGCTCTACGGCGCCGACACCGAACGCGGCGACCTCGCTCCCTGAGTCGTCCCGTCCTTCCGCCACGCCCTCTTCACCTTCACCTCGCACGGGGAGCTTCGCCATGCGTTCGTTCGTCCACGCCCTGCCCAAGGTCGAGCTGCACGTCCACCTCGTGGGCTCGGCCGGCCTCGACACCGTCCTGGAGCTCGCCCGGCGCCACCCGGAGGCCGGTGTGCCGGCCGAGCGCGCCGAGCTGGAGCGCTTCTACACGTTCCGGGACTTCGACCACTTCCTCGACGTGTACTGGGCGGTCCAGTCGATGCTGAAGGGCCGTGCCGACGTCCACACCCTCGTCGTCGGCCTGGCCCACGAGCTCGCCCGCCAGAACGTCCGGTACGCCGAGGTCACCGTGACGCCGTACAACCACCTGACGGACGGCATGCCCGGCGACGAGCTGCTGGCGGGCCTCGAGTCCGGCCGGGTGGCCGCGTCGGCGCTGGGCGTCGAGCTGGCCTGGTGCTTCGACGTCCCGGGGGAGAAGGGCCTGGTGGCCGCCAGGGAGACGCTGGCGTTCGCGCTGACCGACCGTCCTGACGGCCTGGTCTCGTTCGGGCTCGGCGGGCCCGAGGTCGCCCGCGCCCCGTTCGCGCCCTTCTTCGGCGCGGCGAGGGAAGCGGGCCTGCACAGCGTGCCGCACGCGGGGGAGACGACCGGCCCGGAGACCATCTGGTCGGCGCTGCGGGACCTGAGGGCCGAACGCATCGGCCACGGCACGAGCTGCCACGAGGACCCGGCGTTGCTGGAACACCTGGCGCTGAAGGGGATCCCGCTGGAGGTGTGCCCGACCTCCAACGTCCGCACGCGACAGGTGGCGTCGATCGAGGCGCATCCCGTGCGGCAGATGCTCGACGCCGGTGTCGTGGTCACGCTCAACACGGACGACCCGCCGTTCTTCGGCGCGACGCTGGAGGGCGAGTACCTGGCGGTGGCCGAGGCGCTCGACCTCGACCGCGCGGAGGTCGCGAAGCTGGCCGAGAACGCCGTGCTGGCCTCGTTCCTGCCCAACGGCCGCAAGACGTCGCTGCTGAACGAGATCGCGGACGTGCTGGCGACGGCCGGCTAGGGCGAACGCGGGAATCGATCGTTTGGCCGGTGGACATTCCGGGTGGCGGCGAGGATCGTGCAGCACGTGGAGCAGGTCGTCGAGGCGACGGAGTTGGACGCGGCGCACGAGGTGCTCAACGCGACTTATGGTCAGATGCGCCTCAAGTCCGGCGTCGAGAACCCTCACATGTGGATGTCGTCGCAGGTGAACGGGCAGGTTCGGTTCGACGAGCTGCACGGGCGCATCGGCATCGAGGTCACCGTGGACCCCATGCACAACTACGTGTTCGGGCACTCGGGCGCCGGGATGGTCTACTACGCGTCCGGGGGCGAAGACCGCTTCTGGCTGCCAGGAGAGGTGTTCCTGAGCGCCCCGCCCGACAGCCCGTTCGTCGGCGCGATCCTCGACCCGCGGCTGTCGACCGTCACGCTGCCGCAGGCGGTGATCGACGAGGTGGCCGACGGTGCGCGGTTCATCGGGTTCCGGCCCGTGTCGTCCGCGGCCGCGGTGACGTGGTGGTCGACGTGCGTGCACCTGCGCGACGAGGTGTTCCCCCGCTTCGGGGACAACGCGCTGGTGACGGCGAACGCGACCCGGCTGCTCGTGGCCGTCACCCTCGCCACGTTCCCGAACACCACGTCCGCCGCGCCGAGCCCGTCCGACAGGCGGGACGCGCACCCGAAAAGCCTGCGTCGTGCGGTGATGTTCATCGAGGCCAACGCCGCGAGGGACGTTTCCGCAGCCGACGTCGCGCTCGCCGCACGCGTGTCCATCCGTACGTTGCAGCTTGCCTTCCGCCACCACCTGGGTACGACACCGATGGCCTACCTCCGGCGCGTGCGTCTCTCGTGCGCGCACGACGACCTGAGGGTTGCTGACGGTTCCGTCACCGAGATCGCGGCCCGGTGGGGCTACGCCCGTCCGAGCGTCTTCGCGGCCCACTACCGCGCGGTCTACGGCGTCTCGCCGTCGAAGACCCTGCGGTCGGGCTGACGCTTCGTTTTCACGGTCACCGCTTCGTTTCCGCTGCTATCGCCGGTGGCGCGAGGTGCGGTGAAGTGGTTCATGACCGCCTGTGAGTCCAGCCCGTTCGCCGTGCGGACGCAACGCTCCGGTAGTCGCTTCGTGGCCATCTGCCAGGGCGAGATGGACATGACGACCTGCGACGTCTTCTTCGCCGCCGTGATACCCGGCATCACCGACACCACCACCGACCGCGTCTCGATCGACCTGGCGGAGGTGACGTTCCTGTCCGCGGGTGGTCTGCGCACACTGCTGCTCCTGCTGTGCGCGGCGCACCACAACGGCAAGTCGTTCTCGCTGCACGACACCCAGCCTCAGGTCCGCCGGGTGCTGGACCTGTTCGGCTTCACCACCTTCAAAGCGGGCCTTGTGTGGGAGGCAACCATGTCGCCGGGAGGCCGTCACAACATAGCTTGACCAGCTATGTTGCTCCCGTTGGTCCTGGTACTCGCGCTCACCCCGCCGATGTCCGCGATGACGGTCCCCGGCGCCGAACACCAGCGACTCGCCCGCCTCACCGACCTCACCACGACCGGCCTCGTCGCCACCGGCCACACCGACCCGGCCGACTGGGCGGGGCTCACGAGCGCCGCCCTGCCCGTCCCCGGCGCGGTCTCCGGCATCCAGATCGACGGCTACTTCCCGGACACCTCACGCACCAACACCAACCACGGCGGGCACGACTCCCAGTTCGTGGTCAGACTGCCCGACCGCTGGAACGGCGGCCTCGTCGTCACCGGCTCGCCGGGAGTCCGCGAGCAGTACGCCAACGACAGGGCGATCTCCGACTGGGTCCTCTCCCGCGGCTACGCCTTCGCCGCCACCGACAAGGGCAACACAGGAGCCCAGTTCTACCGCGACGGCCGCGCGATGGAGGAGTGGAACCACCGCTTCACCCAGCTCACCGTCGCGGCGAAGTCCGTCGTCTCCCAACGCTACGGCCGAAAACCACACCGCACCATCGCCACCGGCATCTCCAACGGCGGCTACCTCGTTCGCTGGCAGCTGGAGAACCGCCCGCACCTCTACGACGGCGGCGTCGACTGGGAGGGGACGTTGTGGACGGTCGGCGGACCGAACCCGCTGACGTTCCTGCCACCCGTCCTGCGCGCCTACCCCGACCACCTGGCCGGCAAGCCGGGCGCGCACGAGGCGATGGTCGCGGCGGGCTTCCCGGCGGGCACGGAGTTCCTGTGGGACTACCACTACCGCTACTACTGGGACCTGACCCAACGCATCTACCGCGAGGAGTTCGACCCGGGCTTCGACGGTGAGCTGGAGGCCGGGGTGCCGTTCTGCGCCTCGGGAACGCCCTCGTGCGACGCGGACTACTCGTACGCGGCGCGGCGGAAGGTGGCCGGGCCGTCGGTGTCGCGGGTCGCGTTGACCGGGAAGATCAAGCGGCCTCTGCTGACCGTGCACGGGACGTACGACGTGTTGCTGCCGATCTCGCAGGACTCGGACGTGTACGCGGGCATGACACCTGACCGGTTGCACCGGTACTACCGGGTGGAGCAGGGGACGCACGTGGACGGGCTCGTGGACGCCCATCCGGATCGGTTGCGGCCTCTCGCGCCTTGTCACCGGGCGGCGTTCGTGGCGTTGGAGCGGTGGCTGGACGGGGCGCAGCCGCCGGCCTCCAAGACGTTGCCCAGGCCAAATGACGTGGCCACCTGTCCGCTCGCGTGATCCAATCGGGGACGTGGCCACCATCGAGTACGTCCTCGGCGACATCACCGAACAGGAAGTCGACGTGATCGTCAACGCCGCCAACTCCTCCCTGCTGGGCGGCGGGGGAGTGGACGGCGCGATCCACCGCAAGGGCGGTCCGGACATCCTCGCCGACTGCCGCAGGCTCCGCGCGGGTCACCTAGGCGGCGGTCTCAAGACCGGCCAGGCCGTTGCCACCACCGCCGGCAGGCTGAAGGCGCGCTGGGTCGTGCACACGGTCGGCCCGGTCTGGTCGGCCACCGAGGACCGCTCCCACCTCCTGACCGCCTGCCACCACAACGCGCTGCAGGCAGCCGCAGACCTCGAAGCACGCACCATCGCGTTCCCCGCGATCTCCACCGGCATCTACCGCTGGCCGGTCGAGGACGCCGCCCGCCTCGCCCGAGCCGCGGTGGAGGACGCGCAACTCGACCTGGTCAGGTTCGTCCTGTTCGACCAGCGGACCTACGACGTCTTCGCGCGCCCGTAGTCCGCGATCTCCATCGCCCACCGGTAGACCTCGGCGAGATCACCCAGCGTCGAGGGCAGCGACGCGGGCACCGGCCTGCTGCGAGTCGGTGAACGACGTGTCGAGGAACGGCTCGAACAGGTTGCCCCACACGTCGAACCGCACCACGTCCGGAAACCCGTGACACCCGCGGAACTCGACGAGCCCGGGCTCGTCCTCCCAGGACAGGAACAACGTCTCACCGGACACCGTGCGGATCTCGTGCCGCAGGGCCGTCGAGACGTCCCGCACCGTCACCGTGCCACGGTGCTTTCCCTGACCTGCAAGGAGAACGGCGTCTCGACGTTCTCGAGGGACTCGCTGGACTCGACGCGGCGGTGCAGCAGGTCGACGGCGGCCTGGGCGATGGCGGCCTTGTCGGGGGCGATGGACGTCAGGGACGGCGAGCTGTAAACGCTTTCCTCGTTGTTGTCGAAGCCCACCACGGCGAGGTCGGACGGCACGCGCACGAAACGTTCGGCCGCCGCCCTCATGGCGCCGATGGCCAGCAGGTCGTTGAAGCAGAACACGGCGTCCGGCGGGTTTCGCAGGTCCAGCAACGACCTCATCGCGGCGGCGCCGTCCGCGCGGTGGTAGTTCAGCGCCGGGACGACGAGCTCGTCGACGAACGGCAGGCCCGCCTCGGCCAGTGCCCGGCGGTAGCCCTCGAGGCGCAGCGCGGCCGTGCCTCGGTGGGGGTGGGCACCGATGGCGGCGATGCGCTGGTGGCCCAGTGAGATCAGGTGGCGGACGGCGGCCTGGGCGGCGGCCACGTTGTCGATGCCGACCCGGGAGATCGGGACGTCGACGGCGTGCTCGCCCAGCAGGACGGCGGGCACGGGCAGCTGGAAGTCGTCGACCTGGAGGGCCTCCGGGCTCAGGATCGCGGCGTCGACCAGGTGCGGGCCGAGGGCGGCCAGCGCCGAGCGCTCACCGGCGAGGGTGCCGAACGTCTGCTCGATGAGCACGTTCCACTCGTGCTCCTGGGCGGCGGCGATGACGAGGCCGGCGAGCTCCGCGAAGTAGGGGATCGAGAGTTCGGGCAGCACCAGGGCGATGAAGCCGGTGCGCCCGCGGCGCAGGTTCCGGGCGCCCAGGTTCGGGCGGTAGCCGGTCGCCTCCAGCGCCTCCTCGACGCGGCGGCGGTTGTCCGGTTTCACGAACGAGTAGCCGTTGACCACGTTCGACACGGTCTTCACCGAGACACCCGCCAGGCGGGCGACGTCCTTCAGCGTGGCCAACACAGCCTCCAGAAAAAGTACCGGGAAAAAAACCGGGAAGTACCCGGGTCTTTACATCGTTGGAACAACGATGCAAATCTAGCGCCTGAGAGCGCGTCCACGCATAGCCCGCCGTGTAGGAGCCAACGATGTCTCGCATGTTGCTCATCGCCGTCGCAGCCTTGCTCGTGACGGGGTGCACCAGCAGAGAAACCCCCACGACAGCCAGCAGCGAAGGCCCCGCCGCGTCCGCCGCGCAGAACCAGAGTGCAGGTCCGGGCTGTGCGCGGAGCAAGACCGGGTACCCGCAGATCGACCTGAAGGGTGCGCTGGTCGGCTTCTCCCAGTCGGAGAAGGAGGCCAACCCGTTCCGCACCGCCGAGACCCAGTCGATCAGGGACGAGGCGGCGAAGCGCGGCGCCGAACTGCTGTACACGAACGCGCAGAGCGACCTGAACAAGCAGATCAGCGACATCAAGTCGCTGATCGACCGCGGCGCGAAGCTGCTGATCGTGGCGCCGCTGAACTCCGACGGCCTGCAGCCCGCGTTCGACGCGGCCAAGGCCAAGCAGGTGCCGGTCGTGACGATCGACCGCAAGGTCACCTCGCAGCCCTGCACCGACTACCTGACCTTCATCGGGTCCGACTTCGTCAAGCAGGGCGAACGCGCCGCCCAGCAGATGATCAAGGCTACCGGTGGCACCGGCAAGGTCGCGATCCTGCTCGGCGCGTCGGGCAACAACGTGACGGTCGACCGCACCAAGGGCTTCAAGGACGGCATCAAGGGCACCCCGGGCCTCACCGTCGTCGCCGAGCAGACCGGCGAGTTCGACCGGTCCAAGGGCCAGGCCGTGATGGAGCAGCTCATCCAGAGCAACCCGGACATCACCGCCGTCTACGCCGAGAACGACGAGATGGGCGTCGGCGCCGTCACCGCCCTCAAGGCCGCGAACAAGCAGCCGGGCAAGGACGTCAAGGTCGTCTCCATCGACGGCACGCGCAACGCCGTGCAGCTCATCGCGGACGGCAGCTACACCGCCGTCGTCGAGTCCAACCCGCGCTTCGGCCCGCTCGCGTTCGACACGCTGGAGAAGTTCGGCAAGGGCGACGAGATCCCGAACACCATCGTGATCTCCGACGACGAGTACGACACGACGAACGCGGCGCAGAAGCTCGGCAATGCCTACTGATCCGGTCATCGAGGTCGCCGGCGTGACGAAGACGTTCGCCGGCGTCCACGCCCTCAGCGACGTGGACTTCACGCTCCAGCGCGGCGAGATCCACGCGCTGGTCGGGGAGAACGGCGCCGGGAAGTCGACGCTGATCAAGGTGCTGACCGGCATCCACACCCCGGATGCCGGTTCCATCACCCGGGGCGGGCACATCTCCACGATCTACCAGGAGGTGAACCTCGTCCCGTTGATGAGCGTGTCCGCGAACCTGTTCCTCGGCCGCGAGCCGCGGAACAGGTTCGGCCTGATCGACCGGGCCCGCCGGGACGCCGACGCCGCGGAACTGTTGCGCGGCTACGGCATCACGGCGGACGTGAGCAGCCCGCTCGGGACGCTCGCGGTCGGGGAGCAGCAGATGGTCGCCCTCGCCAGGGCGGTCGCGGCCGACGCGGACGTCGTGATCATGGACGAACCCACGTCGTCGCTCGAACCGCGCGAGGTCGAGACGCTGCTCGGCGTCGTGCGGAAGCTGCACGAGGCCGGCATCGCGATCATCTACGTCAGCCACCGCATGGACGAGCTCTACCGGATCTGCGACACCGTCACGGTGCTGCGGGACGGGAAGAACGTGCACAGCGGTCCGCTGAAGGAGCTGCCGCGCATCGAGCTCGTCTCGCTGATGCTCGGCAGGTCGGTCAAGGAGATCGAGAAGCACGGCACCACGGCGTTCGGCGAGGGACACCAGGCCGACGCGCAACCGGTGCTGGAAGCGGTCGACCTGACGAGCAGACCGCGCATCAACGGCGTCAGCCTGGCGATCCGGCCCGGCGAGGTCGTCGGCCTCGCCGGCCTGCTCGGCTCGGGCCGCACCGAGACCGCGAAGGCGATCATCGGCGCGTTCCCGCTCGGCGGCGGCACGGTCCTCGTCGGGGGCAAGCCCGTGGCGCACAACGTGAAGGCGGCGATGAGGGCGGGCATCAGCATGCTCGCCGAGGACCGCAAGACCGAGGGGATCATCCCGAACCTGTCGGTGCGCGAGAACATCGTGCTGGCCGCGCTGCCGAGGCTCGGCCGGTTCGGTCTCGTCAGCAGGTCCAGACAGGACCGGATCGTCGACACCTTCGTGAAACGGCTGCGCATCAAGGTGTCCAGCCCGGAGCAGAAGGTCGCGGAGCTGTCCGGTGGCAACCAGCAGAAGGTGTTGCTGGCCCGGTGGCTGTGCACCGAACCGAGGATCCTGCTGCTCGACGAACCGACGCGCGGCATCGACGTCGGTGCCAAGGCGGAGGTCCAGGCGCTGATCGACGAGCTCGCCCGGGAAGGCCTGGCGGTGCTGCTGATCAGCTCCGAGCTGGACGAACTGCTCGACGGAGCCGACCGGCTCGTGGTGCTGCGCGACGGTTCCGTCGCGGGCGAACTCGAAGGAGACAGGCTCACCCGTGAGCACGTGCTCGAAGCGATCGCGGCGGAGGTGACGGATGACTCAGACGACCACGCGGCCAGCCACCAGGGCTAGCGCCGCGGCCGCGAGGACGCGGTGGTTGCAGGACAACGGTGTCTACGTCGCCGTCGCCGCACTGCTGCTGTTCAACGCCCTGTTCACGGCCAACTTCCTGACGGTGGGCAACTTCACCACCCAGCTCGTGCAGGCCGCGCCCGTGCTGATCGTCGCGCTCGGCATGGCGCTGGTGATCGGCACCGAGGGCGTCGACCTGAGCGTCGGCGCGGTCATGGCGCTGGCCGCCGCGATCATCCCGCTCTACCTCGGCGCCGGTCCGCTGATGGCGATCACTATGTCGCTGGTCGTCGGCGTGCTCGCGGGAGCGTTCAACGGGTTCCTCGTCGCCAAGATCGGCATCCAGCCGATCGTCGCCACCCTCGCGTTGCTGGTGGGCGGCCGCGGCCTGGCGCTGGTGATCGCGAACGGCCAGCTCGTGCAGCTGCACGACCCCACGTTCCTCGAGCTCGGCACCGGGGACGTGCTCGGTGTCCCGATCAGCGTGCTGATCGCGGGGCTGCTCGCGCTCGTCGTCGCCGGACTCACGAACCGCACCACGTTCGGGCGCCAGCTCGTCGCGATCGGCGGCAACCGCAAGGCGGCCTCGCTCGCGGGGCTCCCGGTCAACCGGGTGTTGATCGGCGTCTACGCGATCTGCGGCGTGCTGGCGGCCGTCGCCGGGGTCCTCGCGACCTCCCGGCTCGCCGCCAGCGACCCCGCCGACATGGGCCTGCTCATGGAGCTGTCCGCGATCACCGCGGTGGTCGTCGGCGGAACCCCGCTCACCGGCGGCAAGGTCCGCGTGCTCGGCACGGTGTTCGGCGTGATCCTCATGCAGCTCGTCCGGGCCACCCTGATCAAGCACAACCTGCCGGACTCGATCGCGCAGATGATCCAGGCCGCGATCATCGTCGCCGCCGTGTACGTGGCACGGGAGCGCCGATGATCACGACGACAACCCCGTCCGTGCCGAAGGCCGCCGCGAGGACGAAGGTCCTGCAACGCCAGGGCGCCGCCGTCGCGCTCGTGCTGATGGTCGCGGTGTCGTGGCTGGTGTTCCCGCGCTTCGGCAGCCTCGACAACCTGCGCGACCTGGCCCTGCAGGGCTCGTTCCTCGCGGTGATCGCGATCGGCATGACGTTCGTGATCATCACGGGCGGCATCGACCTGTCCGTCGGCTCGCTCTACGCCCTCGGCGGTGTGCTCGCGGCCTGGGGCTCGCAGTACGGGTTCCTGGCGGCGCTGGCACTGCCGCTGGTGGTGTGCGGGCTGATCGGCCTGATCAACGGCCTGCTGATCGCGAAGACGAACATGGCGCCGTTCATCGTCACGCTGGCGTCGCTGTTGTTCGCCCGAGGGCTCCTGCTGGCGATCACCGACGAGGGCGCGAACACCTACAAGATCGCGTCGGACAGCGCGTTCGTCGAACTGGGCCGCGGCACGGTGTTCGGCTTCGGCTACCCGATCTTCATCGCGGCCGTGCTCGCCGTGCTCGGCGGCATGGTCCTGAACCGCACGAACTTCGGCCAGAACGTGTTCGCCACCGGAGGCGCCGAGCAGTCGGCGATCCTCCTGGGCGTCCCCGTCGCGAAGACCAAGGTCCTCGTCTACACGATGAGCGGCACGCTGGCGGGTCTCGCCGGCGCCCTGACCGCCGCTTATCTGCAGTCGGGCGTCACGGTCATCGGCGTCGGGCTCGAACTGGACGCCATCGCGGTCGTCGTCATCGGCGGAACCCTGCTGACCGGTGGCATGGGCACGATCCTCGGGACCGTGATCGGCGTGGGCCTGATCAAGGTCATCCAGAACGTCATCAACCAGATCGGCACGCTCGACAGCAACTACCAGTCAGTGGTCAGCGGCGCCTTCCTGCTCGTCGTCGTTGTCCTCCAAAGGATATTGCGAAGATAGGAGAGCCATGACCAGACGCGTCCTGGGCGTATTGGTCGGAATCCTCATCACAGCGACGTTTCTGACACCGACAGCGGCGCAGGCGGCGGAGTGGGTGCCCAAGACCCCTCCGCTGTCGACGCCGTGGACCTCGCAGGTGTCGCCGACGAACGCCCTGCCCGAGTACCCGCGCCCGCAGCTCCAGCGCCCTGAATGGCAGAACCTCAACGGCGTCTGGGAGTTCGCGGGGGCGGCGAACCTCACCAACCCGCCCATCGGCCGTCCGCTGGCCGAGGGCGTCCTCGTGCCGTACCCGATCGAGTCCGCGCTGTCGGGGATCAAGCGGCACGAGGACAACATGTTCTACCGCCGCACCTTCACCGTTCCGTCGTCGTGGAACGGTCGCCAGGTCAGGCTCAACTTCGGCGCGGTGACCTGGGAGACACGAGTCTGGGTCAACGGCCGGCAGGTCGGTACGCACACCGGCGGGTTCGACGCGTTCTCGTTCGACATCACCTCGGCCCTGACGGCCGGTACGAACGAGATCGTCGTCGGCGTCACCTCGACGGTGGACGGCAGCCGCTACCCGATCGGCAAGCAGCGCCGCAACCCCAGCGGCATCTTCTACACCGCCGCGTCCGGCATCTGGCAGACCGTGTGGCTGGAACCGGTGCGGGCCGCGAACATCACGCGTCTCGACACCACGCCGAACCTCGGCGCGGGCGCGCTCGACCTGGTCGTGCAGGGCACCGCGGGCCAGCCGGTCACGGCCGAGGTGCTGAGCGGCGGGCAGGTCGTCGGCCGGCAGACCGGCACGACCGGAACCTCGTTGCGGGTGCCCGTGCCGAACGCCCGGCTGTGGTCGCCGGACGACCCGTTCCTCTACGACCTGCGCGTGACGCTGGGCAGCGGCGACTCCGTCACCGGCTACTTCGGCATGCGCTCGCTCGGCAAGGCGATGGTCGGCGGGGTCATGCGGCCGTTGCTGAACGGGAAGTTCGTCTTCCAGAGCGGCACCCTGGACCAGGGCTACTGGCCGGACGGCGTCTACACCGCGCCGACCGACGAGGCGCTGCGCTTCGACCTCGAACGCCAGAAAGCACTGGGGTTCAACATGGTCCGCAAGCACATCAAGGTCGAACCGGCCCGCTGGTTCTACCACGCGGACCGGCTCGGGCTGATGGTCTGGCAGGACATGCCGTCCGTCGACTCGATCGACGAGGCGCCGAACTCGCACGCCAACTACGAGTCCGAGCTGCGCCGGATGATCGACCAGCTCAAGGGCATCACGTCGATCGTGCAGTGGGTGCCGTTCAACGAGGGCTGGGGCGAGTACGACGCCGGCCGCATCGTGAACCTCGTCCGGTCGATCGACAACACCCGCCTGATCAACCACAACTCGGGGTCCAACTGCTGCGTCTCGGATCCCGACCCGGGCAACGGCGACGTCATCGACGACCACCACTACCAGATCTCGGCCACCACCCGTCAGCCCGACGCCAACCGGGTCGCGATGCTCGGTGAGTTCGGCGGTCTGGGCCGCCGGGTCGTCGGTCACGAGTACCAGCCGGGCGCCGGTTTCGCCTACGGGGCCCTCTACCCGGACGAGGCGTCGCTGACCAAGCGGTACGAGGAGGTCATCAAGCAGGTCCAGCGGCTCGTGCACACCCGCGGGCTGTCCGCGATGGTCTACACCGAGCCGTACGACGTGGAGAACGAGGTCAACGGCTTCTACACCTACGACCGGCGCATCCTGAAGATGACCGAGTCGCGGGTGCGGGCCGTCAACCTCGGGGTGCTCGCGGTCGCCCGCGGCACGGCCGTGAGTCCGGACGACGTGGTGTCGTTGCGCGTCACCACGGCCGGCTACACGGACCGGTACCTGCGCCACCAGTCCTCGCTGGCCCGGACCGACGTGATCAGCACGGACCCGGCGAAGCTGGACGCGACGTTCGCCCTCCGTCCCGGACTCGCCGACGCGGCCTGCCTGTCGTTCGAGTCGAGGAACTTCCCCGGTCAGTTCCTCAGGCACAGCAGCGGACGCGTCCGCATCGACGCGAACAACGGCACGATCGCGGCGGACGCCACGTTCTGCGCCCGTGAGGGGTCCGGCGGCACCGCGCTGGAGTCCTACAACGTGCGCGGGTCGTTCATCCGTCACTACAACGAGGGCGTGTACCTGGCGCGCTCCGGTGGCTCGAACCCCTGGGACACCGCGAGTTCGTTCGCCGCGGACACCACGTGGGCCGTCGGCACCGGCCTGTGGCGCAGCGGCGCGGACCTGCCGCTGGACCAGGCGCGCTCGTTCCGCGTCACCACGCCCGGCTTCACGGACCGCTACCTGCGGCACCGGGAGTCGTTGGCGCGCACGGACGTCGTGACGAGCACGAGTGACGCCCTGACCAAGGCCGACGCGACGTTCGTCGTGCGGCGCGGGCTCGCCGACCCGACCTGCTACTCGTTCGAGTCCCGCAACATCTCCGGCCAGTTCCTGCGGCACGCGGACTTCCGCGTCCGCCTCGGCACCAACGACAACACCGACCTGTTCCGGCGGGACGCGACGTTCTGCGCGCAACAGGGCACTGGAGGCGTCCGGCTCGAGTCGGTCAACGAGCTCGGCACGAACATCCGGCACTACCAGGAGGAGGTCTGGGTCGCCTCGAACGGCGGCGCGCACACGTACGACAACCCTGCCTCGTACAACCAGGACGTGAGCTGGGCCGTCAGCTCACCTTGGACCCCGTAGGAGAGAACGTGCTGCTACGAATGGTTTCCGTGTCCGCGATCGTGCTGAGCGCGATCACCGTCCCTGCTGTGACGGCGTCGGCCGACGTCGTCGACGCGATGAGCCGCGACTTCGGGATCACCCAGGCCCAGGCGCTGACCCGCATCCGCGCCGAGAAGGCCGCTCTGAAGATCGCACCGGCCGCCGAACAGGCCGCCGCCGAGGCGTACGGCGGAAGCTGGTACGCCGACGGCGAGCTCCAGGTGGCCGTCACCGACCCCGCCCGAGTCGACGCGGTCAAGGCCGCCGGCGCCCAGCCGGTGCTGCGCACGAAGTCCCTCGCGTCCCTGAACGCGGTGAAGGCCGGCATCGACAGACTGTCGAAGGCCGGATCGGTGTCGAAGGACGTCGCCGGGTGGCGGGTCGACGTCCAGCGCGGCGCCGTGGTGGTCGACGCCCTGCCGGGGGCCGACCTCTCGGCTCTGCCCGAGGACGTCGTCGTGAACACCGCCGGCGTCCAGAAGCCGCAGACGTTCGCGGCCGGCACCGTGGGCGGCGACCCGTTCTACACGGGCAACGTCCGCTGCTCGATCGGCTTCTCGGTGCACGGCGGTTACGTCACCGCGGGCCACTGCAACGTCGGTGCCTGGAACGTCTACGGCTGGGACCGGTCGTGGCAGGGCGAGTTCGTCGGCTCTTCGTTCCCCACCAACGACTACGGCTGGGTCCGCACCGGCGGCGGCTGGTGGAACGTGCCCGTCGTGCTCGGCTGGGGCCAGACGAGCGACGCCCTGGTGCGCGGTTCGTGGGAGGCCCCGCCCGGCACCTCGGTGTGCCGTTCGGGCTCGACCACGCACTGGCACTGCGGCGTGATCCAGGGCCGCAACGAGACCGTGAACTACCAGCAGGGCGCGGTCTACGAGATGGTCGGCACGTCGGTGTGCGCCGAGGGTGGCGACTCCGGCGGGTCGTTCATCACCGGTGACCAGGCGCAGGGCGTCACGTCCGGCGGCTACGGCAACTGCGGAAGCGGTGGCCGCACGTGGTTCCAGCCCGTCAACGAGATCCTTCGCACGTACGGGTTGACGCTCCTGACCGCCTGATCCGAGTGCCGCCGGGACGCGGGTGCCTCCGCGTCCCGGCGGTCTGTCATCCGGCGGCCTTCTTGGCTTCCTGCACCGCCGTGCGCCACGCGTCGTCCGGGCGCTTGCCCTGTTCGACCGACTGCAGCGCCGGGCCGAACACGTTCTCCTGGATCTGTCCGTCGGCAGGGCCCTTGTACTGCGCGGCCCTGACCTTCTGGACCTGCGCGGCGAACAGGGCACCCGCCTTCACGTTGCCGAAGTAGGTGTTGACGTGCTCCACCAGCGCTCTGTTCTCGAGGGCCTCGACCTGGCTGGGGAACGTGCCCCTGGCCTGGAACGCCTTGATCTGCTGCTCCGGGGCGGTGAGCCACGCCGCCAGCGCCGCGGCCTCGGCCGGACTCTTGCTCTGCTTCGGCACGGTCAGGTAGGAGCCGCCCCAGTTGCCACCGCCGTTGGGGAACGCGTCGGCGACGGCCCACTTGCCGGCGTTCTCCGGCCCCGCCTGGGTCTCGATGACGCCGAGCATCCACGACGGGCACGTCTTGGTGGCGAACCTGCCTAGCTTGAAACCGGTGTTCCACTCGTTGCTGAACGCGGCCAGCTTCGCCGACTGTCCTTTCGCGACGGCGGCGGTGACGGCGTTCCAGTCGTTGCGAACGGCCGGGTTGGACTCGACGACCAGGTTGTCGGACGTGTCGAAGTACCCGACCTCGTGCTGGTTGTGCATGGCGTTGAAGATCTGCGCCGCGCTGTCGAACCAGGCGACACCGGACACCTTCGCGACGAACCTGTCGCCCGCCGCGAAGTAGCTGTCCCACGTGGCGAAGAGCTGCCGGACCTGCTCGGGCTCCGAGGGCAGTCCCGCCTCGGCGAAGAGGTCCTTGCGGTAGCACAGGGCGAGCGGGCCGATGTCCGTGCCGTAGCCGATCAGCCTGCCGTCCCTGGTGGTCGCGGCGTCGGCCTTCCACTTCAGCCAGCGGTCCGCCGTGACGTCCTTCGGGCCGATCTCCAGGAGGTTGTTGAACTGGCCCGACTTGGCCATGACCTGGCTGAGGTAGCCCTCCTCGACGGCCTCGACGTCGGCGAGTCCCGACCCCGCGCCCAGCTTGGTGAAGAGGTTCTGGTGGTGCGGGGCGCCCTGCCCCGTCTTGCGCTGCGTGATCTTGATGTTCGGGTGTTCGGCCTCGTAGGCGGCGAACAACTCCTCGTAACCGAACTCGTTGAACGTGGCAACGGTCAGTTCGGTCCTGCCGTCGGCGGTCCGGTTCGCCGCTCCACCCCCGCCGCACGAAGCGACGGTGACGGACACGACGACACAGACCACCACTCTGACCCAGTGGCGGCGGCGCACGTGGAACTCCCTCTAGCGGCGACGGTAGAGCTGGGAGCGTTCCCAGGTTTTCGAGGGAGTGTCATCGCGTCCGAGCGAGGTGTCAAGCGCCTTCGACCGTGGCAGTGGCGTCGCGGACGCTCGTTTGTCTGGGAACGCTCCCAGTATCTGGGCTGATGATCCGGTGGTCCAATCCAGTGGACGCGAGGCTGAGGAGAGGACGTTGTTCCCTCAGCGGAAGTTGACACGGCCTGTCGGCGGGCAAACCATACGGCTGCGTATGTTCTGCTGACCGAGGGGGTAGGTGCAATGCCGCGTACGTTCAGGATCGGCGCGTGGGCGTGGATCGCGACCGGGGTGGGTCATCTGGCGATCATGGGGGTGATGGCGCTCGGTGACCCGGATCCGGCCGCCGCCCGCGCGGCCGCGGCGGCCGAGGAGGTGGAGTTCGCGCTGGGCGGGGTGTCCCGCACGCTGCACGAGGTCGACCTGGGGATCAACCTCGTGATGTCGGTCGCCCTCGTCTTCGGAGGCCTGGTCTGCCTGGTCGCGGCGAAGGAGGGGCCGGTGCCCCGAGCGCTCACCGGGCTCGGGTTCGCCACGTCCCTGGTGCTGCTCGGGGTGTCGGTGGTGTTGTTGCCGTCGCCGCCGATCGTGCTGTTCGCGGTGGCCGCACTGGCTTTCGGGCACGCGTTCGCCACCCGGCCGGTTAGCGCCGGTTAGCGCTCGCGTAGCGGGACTCCCCAGTCTGGGAGCCGAGGTGAGATCGCCTCGCTGAGAAGGGGGAATTCTCTTGATCCGCAAAACGATGACGGTTCTGGCGGGTGCCGCGTTCGCCGCGGCGTTGGTGACGTCGCCGGCGAATGCCGCCGCGCCCGCCGCGCCGATGGGGGAGCAGGCGGAGGTCGGCACCGCCGCGTGGAGCGCCTGTCCGGCGGCACGGATGTGCATCTGGACCGGGCTCGACGGCAACGGCGGCATCGGCATCTTCCAGGTGGGTGACGGCGACCTCGGCGACTCGTCCGGTCCTCGTGGCCTCAACAACGCCACGGAGAGCGGCTGGAACCGCACCAGCCAGACGTGGTGCTTCTACGACGGGACCAGCTACAGCTCGCTGCTGGGCACGATGGCGCCCGGCGAGCGGTACAACTGGCACCCCACCAAGCGCAACAAGGTCACCTCGTTGCGCGTGTGTCCCTGACACGGCGGTGAACGGCGACGCTGATCGCTGACGGCGGGGCCGCTGCGCGCGGCGGCCCCGCCTCCACGCTCACCAGGCGTCCAGCGCGCGGGTGACGACCGCGTCCCGTTCGGGTTCCGGTTGTTCAGCGGCGAAACACCGCAACAGGGCGTGCATGCCGTAGTGGGTGGCGGCGCTGCGCCCGACCACGTCCACCAGGTGCCAGCTGACGAGGTCCTCCAGCACCCGCTCCGCGTGGTCTCGCCGGGTGTCGAGGAGCGCGGCGGCCACCTGCGCGGGTACCGAGGTCGCGGGCAGCAGACCGATGCGGCGGAACAACGTCTGGTGCTCGGGCGGCAGCCGGTCGTAGCACAGGGCGAAGCACGCCCTCACGTCCAAGTCGCCTGCTTCGAGCCAGTCGAGCCGGGTGCGGTGGTCGGCCAGCCGCTCGGCCAGGTCGTCGCTGGTCCAATGTGGACGGCTCAGGAGGAGGGCGCCCGCGATGCGCAACGCCAGCGGCAGACCGCCGCAGCGCGCGACCAACGCGTCTCCCGGCGGCTCACCGACGATCCTGGTGATCAGCTCGACCGAGTCGCCGGCGTCGAGCAGCCCGAGCCGGACCAGCCTGGCGCCTTCCAGTTCACCGAGCGCGCGCCTGCTCGTCACCAGCACCGCGCAGCCCGGTTCGGCCGGGACGAACGGGCGGACCTCGCTCGCGTCGGCGGCGTCGTCGACGACCAGCAGGATCCTGCGACCGGTCACCAGGTCGCGCAGCAGGGCCGAGCACTCCTCCCCGCCGTCCGGGACGAGGTCCGCCGGCACGCCGAGCGCGCGCAGGAACTGTTGCAGCACCAGAGTCGTGTCGTCCCCTCGCAGCGTCGCGAAGAGCTGACCGTCGGGGAACCGCTCGCGCACGCGGTGAGCGAGCTGCACCGCGAACGACGTCTTGCCGAGACCCGGTGTGCCGGTGACGACCACGAGCGGTGGCCAGTCGCGCTCCGGCGCGGTGAGGACGTCCGCCAGCTCGGTGAGCAGGTCGTCGTGGCTCACGAAGTCCGGCAGCGCCGGTGGTAGCTGCCTCGGCCGCGATGGCCCGCGCCGCACCGGGAACGCCGGCCGCACGTCCTGCTCACCGCGCAGGATCCCGGCGTGCAACGTGATCAGGTGCGCGGACGGTTCGACGCCGAGTTCGTCGACCATCGTGCGGCGGAACGCGTGGAACACCTCCAGCGACTCGGGCACGCGCCCGCAACGGGCCAGCGCGATCATCAGCTGGGCGCGCAACCGTTCGCGCAGCGGGTGTTCCGCCACCAGCGCGGTCAGCTCACCGATCAGGTCGGCGCCACCGCCGAGCTGGATGTCGGCGTCGACGCGCTCCTCCAGGACGGTCATGCGCAGCTCGGTGAGCCGGTCGGCGACCGGTTCCGCCAGCTCCGGGTCGGCGGGCCCGTCCCACCGGCGCAGCGCCTCCCGCAGTCGCGTCGCGCCGAGCGCCACGTCACCGTTCGCGATGAGCTCCCGCGCCCTGGCCAGGTCCTCGCGCACCCGTTCGACGTCGAGCTCCGCGGGCTCGGCGCGCAGGACGTAGCCGCTGGCCGCGGTCTCGATCCGGTCCCTGCCGAGCAGCCGTCTCAGCCGCGAGATGATGCCCTGCAGCTGGACCTTCGCCGACGACGGCGGCGCGTCGCGCCACAGCTCGTCGGACATCCTGCCGACCGGCACGACCTCGTTCGCGCGCCACACCAGCAGCGCGAGCACCGTCCGCGTCTGCGGGGTGCCGATCGACACTTCCGCCCCTTCTCTCTCCACCCGCAACGAACCCAGCAACCTGAAGTACCACATGCCTCCAGTACCTCCCCCGCCGATCAGGGTGGCACAGCGGCCGAACTCGCCGCACGCGGTTCGGCCATCCTCGGCCTTTCGCGTGTGGATCACTCAAATGGAATCGCGCGGCCCGCTAGTGGAACAGGATTCGCCTGGCCACGGCCTTTCCGGGCCTCGTGCGCAGCATCGTGAACGCGAGCTCGGCGACGCTCGGGCTTTGGACGAGCGACAGGCCACGCCGCAGCTGCGACCGCAGCAGGTAGCGCCGCCGCATCGCCGCGCCGTCGTAGTGCTCCAGCACGTACTTGTTGCCGCTGCGCAGGTAGTCGAACGTCACCGAGGCGGCGAGCTCGGACATCCGCATGCACGGGTCGAGGCCGCCGGCGGTGAGCGGGGAGACCGCACCGGCCGCGTCGCCGACCAGCAGTCCCTGCGGTGACACGATCCTGCGCAGCAGGCCGCCGACCGGGATCGGCCCGCCCCGGCGCTTCACCGGTCCGGCGGCTTCGGGTGTGGGAAAGCTTTCCCGGAACCGGTGCAGCAGCTGGGGGAGCGGCGCGGTGAACCGGTCGGCGCGGCCCGCGAGGCCGACGTGCGCGTGCTCGCCGTCGTCGATGACCCAGGCGATGTAACCGGGTGCGAGCCGCGGGTCGACCACGCAGTGGAACGTCGGCGTCGAGCCGGTCCTGACCGGGTAGACCTCCTCGATGCCGGTGATCAGCTGCCGGTTGACGTCGAGGCCGAGGTTCTTCGCGACTGTGGAGCGGGCGCCGTCGGCGCCGATCGTGAAGCGGGCCTTCGTGGACCTCCCGGGATAGCCGGAGTTCAGGTGGACCCGCGCGCCGGCCCGTTCGGCCTGCTGGACCGCCGCGGTGTAGATGCTCTCCATGTCGCCGACCCGGAACTCGTCCCGGTCGCTCACGAGCTCGACGGGCTTCTCGTGCGACGGCGGGTAGAGCAGCACGCGGCGGACAGCGGGGCCGAGGTGCGGCAGGTCGAAGTCCTCGAGGGTGCGGCGGACGAAGATCCCGGTCGTGCGGATGCCGGTCTCGAGGCTCGTCCTGCGCTCGCAGACGGCCACGTCGAGGCCTGCCTGGGCGAGCAGGCGCGCGGTGTTGAGGCCGGCCAGCCCGGCGCCGACGACTAGCACGTCCACGGTGTCCATGGATGTGAACCTAGAACCGATCCGCCGCCGGAATTTCGTTTCCGGCAACACCTTCACGGGATCTGCACCGTTCCTCCACAAGTGTGGCATCGTGTTCTCACCGCTGCCTCGAATCGCCGCCCTGGTTCGAGGAGGAACACCGATGGAGCTGTTCAACCGCCGCACCGTGATGCGAGGAGCCCTCGCCGTCGCGGCCACGCCACTGGCCGCGGGTGTGGCCTCCGCTGATGTGGGTGCGATGGCGTTCGTGCAGAAGTGGGCCCCGAACCCCGGTTCGGCGGGCCTCGGCGCGTTCGTCGGCATCGAGGACGACCGCTCGAACTCGCATCCCTCGGCCACGCACATCTTCGCCGAGAGCGACCAGTACCGGTTCCTGATGCACAAGTCCGATCGGGACGGTTCCGACCGGCAGCGCAACGAGGTGCGCGCGATCAGGACCGGCGGCACCCGGCACGACATGAAGAAGGGCGAGACCTGGCGCTTCAACTACCAGATGTACATCCCGCCGTCGTTGAAGGGCACCACCAGCTTCACGCACATCTTCCAGGTCAAGCACACCGGCGTGGACTCGCCCGTGGTCACGATGTCGTTGTTCCGCTCGGGTTCGGTGGAGACCGTCGAGATGAGACTGTTCGGCGCGGGGCAGGCGAAGCTCGGCAGCACGCCCCTGGCGCCGCTGCGCGCCAAGTGGATCGACGTCGAGATCGAGATCAAGGTCGCCGACTCCGGCAGCCTGCGCTACTCGCTGAAGGACGGCGGCACGACGGTCGTCACCGCGTCCCGCTCCGGCTTCGACACGTGGCTGGGTGGTGACCAGGCGCATCCGAAGTGGGGCATCTACCGCGGCCTCGGCGACTCCGCGCAACTGCAGGACACCTATCTGTTGCTGCGCAACATGAAGGCGTACCGGAACGAATAGAGGGTGTTCCCTCGCGGCCCTCCAGAGGTGAGAATCACTCTTGTGGGGGATCTTCACGGACGAACTGCCGAGAGCAGGGCCGGTGTGGCCGCCTTCCTGGCGGGTGTGTGGCTGATCGCCGCGCCACCGGTCCTGCACTTCGGCGCGTCGCTGCACGCGTTCCGCCCGTACTGGGTGTCCATGGGCCTGGCCGTCGTGATCATGCTGCTGGGCATGGTCCGCGCGATGGCACCGCTCGACGTGCCGCTCATCAGACCACTGACGATCGTCCTGGCCGGCTGGCTGATCGTCGTGGCGCTGATGCGGGCGGACGGCGGCACCGCCCTCGTCTGGCTCAACCAGCTGGTCGTGGGCGCGCTCATCGCGCTGTCGGCCGGCCTGGCCCTGCTGATGAGCCTGCGCAGATGAGCACCTGGTCCGACCTCTGCCTGATCTGCTCGGGCCGGCAGGACCTCGTGGTCAACGTCCACGAGGCGGGCCCGTACGAACGCTCACACGACTACACCCGAGTGCTCTACTGCCGCGCCTGCGCGGTCGGCGAGCTGAGGTCGTTCAGCTACGACGGCTTCGTGGTGTTCGGCGAGGAGGACGAGGTCATGGTCTGGTCCGCCATCCTCTCCACCGCAGACGTGGACCTGGTGCGGACCGCCTTCACCTGCCCTCTTTCGTTGGCGGGCACCTGCGAGTGCCCGCACCACGTCCGCGCCTACGACACGAGCGTGCGCGTGCACAAGACCCGCCTCCCGGAGCACGGCCCCGACCGGCACAGCCCGGCCGGTCGCGCCGCGGCCACCGTCGCGGTGGTCGAGGGCCTGGTGGAGTTCCGCTCGGCCTAGGCGCTGTCCTGCAAGTCTCGTTGGGCGACAGTAGCGGCCGAGGGACCCGGAGGCGGCACCGCCGCAACGCCCGAATACGCCCGGTATGAGGGCATCGCGGCGGCACCGCCTCCGGGTCTCTCGCCCGCGCCTTTCACCGAACGAACTTGCAGGACAGCGCCTAGTCGATCACCGCCGTGGCCTCGACCTCGACGAGGTGCTCGGGCACGTCGAGCGTTGCCACTCCGATCAACGTGGCGGGCGGCGTCGCGGTCTCGCCCACCTTCTTCATCGCGTTCTCGATGCCTTCGAGCAGCTCCGGCATCTTGTCGGGCGTCCAGTTCGGCACGTACACCCGCACCCGCACGAGGTCTTTGAAGCTCGCGCCCGCGGCCTCGAGCGCGGTGTGCACGTTGATGTAGGCCTGCTCGGTCTGGAGGGCGAGGTCGGGCTCGCTGTCCCACGCGACCTGGCCGGCCAGGTAGATCGTCTTGCTGCCGCTGGCGACCGCGACGTGGTGGTAGACGTCGATCTGCGGCAGCGCGTCGGGGTTGATGAGCGTGACTGGCATCGTGCGTTCTCCTGTTGGCTCTCTTGTGGTTACTCGCTCACCGTAGGAGAGTGAGTGCTGACCTGGAAGAACGCACTTTTCCGAGAGTGAGGCACCTCGAGGTGAGCAAGCAGCTCAGCGGCGATCTGGCCCGCGCGGACTCGTTGGCGCGCGAGATCTTCTCCGACATCGCCAACAAGTGGGCGCTGCTGATCGTCGAGACGATCGGCGACTCGACCAAGCGGTTTACGGAGCTCAAGACCGAGGTGGACGGCATCAGTCACAAGATGCTGACCCAGAACCTGCGGCTGTTGGAGCGCAACGGGCTGGTGTCGCGCTTCGTGCACCCGACGGTGCCGCCTCGGGTGGACTACACGCTCACCGAGCCCGGGCGGGCTTTGCGGGCGACGGTGGATGCGATGTGTGCTTGGACTTCGCGGTATCTCGGGGAGATCGAGGACGCTCGTCAGAAGTTCGACGCTTGAGGTAGCGGCTCGCGAAGGAGTGCGGCCACATACCTCCGCAAGGTGTCAGGGAGTCCTGTGGCGCGGGTTACACCCAAACGACTTGGTCACTTAAGTTGATAGTCACCAATAAGTGACTATATGGTGGAAGGCATGAGTGACAAGAAGATCATTGCTGTGGTGGGCGCCACCGGCGAGCAGGGCGGGGCGGTGGCGCGGGCACTGCTGGCCGACGGCGAGTTCGCGGTTCGCGCGATCGCCCGCACCCCGGAGTCGGCGGCAGCCCAGAGGCTCGCCGCGCTGGGGGCCGAGGTCGTGCAGGCCGACCTGTACGACGTGGAGAGCCTGCGGAAGGCGTTCGGCGGGGCGTACGGCGCGTACCTGGTGACGCCGTTCTTCACGCACATGTCGGCGGCCAAGGAGCTGGAAGAGGTGCGGAACCTCGTCGCTGCCGCAGAAGGTGTCGAGCACGTCGTGTGGTCGACGCTGGAGGACACGCGTGAGGTGATCTCGCTCGACGACGACCGGATGCCGACGCTCGACGAGAAGTACAAGGTGCCGCACTTCGACGTGAAGGGTGGCGAGGCGGACGCGTTGTTCGAGCAGGCCGGATTGCCGACCACGTACGTGCGCATGTCGTTCTACTGGAACAACCTGCTGCAGGGCATGGCGCCGCATCGGGCGGCGGACGGGAAGCTCCGGCTCTCGTTGCCCATGGGGGAGAGCCGGATCTCCGGGATCGCCTCCGAGGACATCGGCAAGGCGGTCGTGAGCGTGTTCAAGCAGCCGAAAGAGACCATCGGGCAGACGATCGGACTCGGTGTCGAACACCTCACCGGGCAGGAGGTGGCCCGGGCTTTCAGCGACGTGCTGGGGGAGGAGGTCACGTACGAGCCGTTGTCGCACAACGACTTCCGGGCGCTCGGCTTCCGGGAGGCGGTGGAGATCGGGAACATGCTGCAGTACTACACCGAGTTCGACACGCACATCCTGCCGCGCCGCGACACCGGGCAGACGCGCGAGCTCGTGCCGGACTGGTTGACGCTCAAGGAGTTCCTCGCCGCCCACCGCGACGAGATCGCGATCGGCTAGTAGCCGCCGGTGATCTCCTCGAACACCTGCTTGAACTCGGCGAACCGGTGTGCGCCCACGAGGTCGGCGAGGCGGCCCTCGATCTCGGCGATGATCCTCCTGGCCTGCGCCATCTGGTCACGTCCGAGGTCGGTGGGCACGACCAGCTTCGCGCGGCGGTCCGCCGGGTCGGGCTGGCGGGTGACGTAGCCGAGGCGTTCCAGCTCGTCGATCAGGGTGCCTACGACCTGCTTGTGCTGGCCGGAGCGTTCGGAGAGCTCGCTCGCCCGTGTGCCGTCGGTGGCGATGTAGGCCATGACGGCGCCGTGCCGCGGGCGCAGGTGCTCGTGGCCCGCCTCGGCGAGGCGGGTGAAGAGCTCCTTCTGGAACCCCGAGAGCAGGTGCGCGGAGAGCACGCCGACGTCTGGCATGCGGATGATGTTAGCCCGGCCGCGCCCAGGTCCGAAGAGGACGGACGATCACGGTGTCACCAGGGGTGTGCGCTGGAACTCCGAGATCTGCCGCACCACCTGAACGGCGAGGAACGCGGCGACGAGGCCGACGAACGCGCACATCGTCGTGAGCACCGCCGCGACCAGATACGACTCGGTCGTGAGGACGCCGTTGTCGTAGGTGCGGAAGCTCGCGAGGTCGAGCAGCCACATGAGGAGGTAGGCGGTCCACCACTTCCTGGTCGTGGAGTGGAGTGGTCGTTCCCGCATCGGCACGCCCAGCAACCGCGGGTCGCTGGCCTGCCAGACGTCGTCGACGACGGCCTTGGGGTACCACAGGTTCACGACGGGCACGAACCAGCCCAGCCAGACCCACGCGCGGCCGTGGCGGTGTTCCTCGGCGGGGACGAGACGTTCGGCGTTGGTGCGCGCGCTGTGCAGCCACACGATGAACGCGGCGATCGCCGAGAGCGTGATCACCGCGAACGGCAGATCCGTCAGAATCCGGAACGTGTCGTGGATGGAGAGTGCGGTCCCCGTGCGGTCACCGGCACGGTAGTCCTGGACGGCCGTGTAGGTCAGCCAGTCTGCGGCGGCCTCGGCGACGTTGCCCACCGCCGCGAGCCCGATGAGGACCGACGCCGTGACGCCCAGCCCGCGCACGGATCTGAAGTGCTCCATGTTCCTCCCCAGTTCATGAGCCTTGCCAGCCTAGAACGTGGCGAGGGGAGAATCCGTTGAGTGGCCCGCCTGGTGGCGGGCCACTCGGGTCAGGCCTGTGGCTCGTACAGGCTGAACGGCGTGCCCTGGTCGTCCGAGCAGTGGGCGATGCGGCCGACGTCCGGCACGGTCTGCACGTCGTCGCTCTTGCCGCCGAGCTCGGCGACCTTGCGCACGGACGCGTCGATGTCCGTGGTGTGGAAGTAGATCCGCGGCTGGGTGAGCTGGGCGTCCCTGACGGCGATCGCACCGGCCGCGCCGTTCGTGACCACGTGGTAGTCCTCGCCCATCAGGCTGGTTTCCCAGCCGAACACACCCGCGTAGAACGCCCTCGCCCGCGCGGTGTCCTCGGCGGGAAGCTCGAACCAGTTGACCTGTCCGGACATCTCGATCGCTCCTTCGGTGGGGGAACTGACGAGCGGAGGACGAGCGAGGGGACCGGAACTCGACATCAGTCGCCGAGAACTCTCCTGCCCCGGTCGTGGTGGTCGAGAGCGGCACCGACGGCGGCGGCGACCGTCACCTCGAAGATCTCGTCCTCGGTGTGCTCCTGCCGCAGGAGCAGGAGATCGCTGTCGGTGAGGCGGTGGGAGGCGGAGCGAACCGTTGCCGCGTAGGAACCCCAGGCGTCACCCGCCGCGGCCGCCCGCCGCAGTGCGGGCGGCGTGTGGGCGGGAGCCTCCAGCACGGTCCGGCGGAGCTCGGCGGCGGAACCCGTGCCCGGGCCGGTGAGGAACCGCGGGAACCGGTAGCCGAACCTGTGCAGGGAACGCGTTCCGGACTCCAGCTGGCCGGGCAGCAGCGCGAACCCGAACGCGTTGGCGAGCCTGTTCACCACCTGCCAGACCAGGCTGACGTCCAACGCGTCGCCCAACGCCTCGCGCGGAACGTCGACAGGCGTGAGGTTCTCCAGGAAGTCCAGCGCCGCGACGAGCTCCGGGCGCAACGGCGACGGGTCACCGGCGATCCTGACCAGTTCGGTGTGCGTGACAGCGCAGTAAGGGCACCGCAGCCGTTCGGCCGTGCGCTGTGCCATGTACTCGCGTTCCCCGGCCGTCCAGAACGACGGCCCGCGCATCGCCCTCGCGCTCAGGTCGAGGAACACCGCGCCGAAGAAGTCCGGGCGGTACAACAGGGTCTTCGGCACGTCGGACATCGGGACGCGGGACACCAGCCCGGTCATCCCGAAGAACATCCGGGCCGGCAGGCGGTGGCCGTGGTCGAGCACGCCGAGCCTCATCAGGGGACCTCCAGGGAACGCAGCCGGCCGGCGAGGAACCGGCGGTCGGCCGGGTTCACCGCCAGCTCCAGGGCGAGGTGGTACGCCGCACCGGCTTCGGCCCGCCGGTCCAGGCGGCGCAGCAGGTCGGCGCGGGCGGAGTGCAGCAGGTGGTACGAGTCGAGCCCGGTGATCCGGCCGATCAGCTCCAGCCCGGCGGCGGGGCCTTCCGCCATCGCCACGGCGACCGCGTGGTTGAGCTCGACCACCGGAGTCGGTGCCACCACGAGAAGTTCGCGGTACAGCGCGGCCACCCGCGTCCAGTCGACCGGGTCCTGCACGTGCAGAGCCGCGATCACGGCGTGCAGCACGTACGGACCGGGCGAGCCGAACCGCAGCGCGCGGTCGAGAAGCGCCATGCCCTCCGAGATCTCGTCGGCGTTCCAGAGCGTCCGGTCCTGGTCCTCGAACAGCACGAGATCGCCCTCGGACGTGAACCGCGCGGCACTGCGCGAGTTGTGCAGCAGCATCAACGCCACCAGGCCGTGCGCCTCCGGTTCGTCGGGCATCAACGCGGCCACGAGCTTGCCCAGCCGCAACGCCTCCAGCCGCACCGAGGCGTCCGCGGTCGTGTAGCCGCGCGTGAAGATCAGGTAGAGCACCCCGAGCACGCCCCGCAGCCGTTCGGGCAGCAGGTGGTCGGCGGGCACCTCGAACGTGATCCCGGCATCGCGGATCTTGCGCTTGGCCCGGACGAGGCGCTGGGCCAGCGCGGGTTCGGCGACGAGGAACGTGCGGGCGATCTGCGCGGCGGTGAACCCGGCCACCGCCTGCAGCGTCAGCGCTGTCCGTGCGTCCTCGGCCAGGGCAGGGTGGCAGCAGGTGAAGATCAGCGAGAGGCGTTCGTCGCCCAGGTCGACGAGCTGCTTCTCCGTCATGGTCACAGGAGCGGGCGGCGTGGGCAGCTTCGTGCGGGCCATCCGGGCGTGCCGGAGCCGGTCCAGGGCGTGGTTGCGGGCGACTGTGAGCAGCCAGGCGAACGGGTCGTCCGGCACCTGGGAGCGCGGCCACCTCCGCAACGCCTGCGAGCACGCCTCCTGCAGCGCGTCCTCGGCCAGCTCGAAGTCGCCCAGCGCCCGCACCAGCGCCGCGAGCATCCGGGTGCGGTGCTCGCGGTAGACACGTTCGACCGCGGCCGACGCGAGGTCGCTCATGCCACCCCGTGGTTCAGGCCGGGGATGTGGTCGACGGGGCGCACCTCGATCGTCGCGCCGAAGTGCGCCTGCGGGATCATCTCGGCCAGTTCCAGCGCCTCGTCGAGGTCGCGGCAGTCGAGCAGGTAGTAGCCGCCGAGGTGTTCGTGGGTCTCCGCGAACGGCCCGTCGGTGAGCAGCGCCTTGCCCTCCCGCACCCGCACGGTCGTCGCCGTCGTCACGGGCTTGAGCGGGTCGCCGGCCACGAACGCGCCCCGGCGCCGGCACTCGTCGGCGAACGCGTTGACCCGCGTCAGGATCTCCTCGAACCGCGGGTCACCGGGGTGCGGGCGGTCCTCGCAGTTGTAGATCAGGAACATGTAGTGCATGCGTGCCCTCCAGTCGTCGTTCCGAGGACGAACGAGACCTCTGGAAGTCGACATTCGAGCACGCGGTGTTTCTCACGGCGCGGCGAGCGCCTCCGTCGGGGTGAGCCGTGAGGCCCGCACGGCCGGGTAGACCCCGGCGATCACGCCCGTGACGACGGCCGCCCCGAGCCCCGCGAGCACCATCCCCGCCGGGATCACCGCAGGCCAGTCGTGCACGAACGCGTACCCCGCCGTGCCGGTGAGCCCCAGGACCACGCCCGCGGCACCGCCGAGCACGCACAGCACGACCGACTCCGTCAGGAACTGCGTCCTGATCTGCCCCCGGTGAGCGCCCAGCGCGCGGCGCAGCCCGATCTCGCGCCTTCGCTCCAGCACGGAGATCACCATGGTGTTCGCGACCCCGATGCCGCCGACCAGCAACGCCACCCCGGCGAGGCCGAGCATCAGCGCCGAGAAGGTGTTCTCGGTGAGCCTCTTGGCCGTGAGCGCGTCGGACGGGCGGCTGACCCGCACCTGTGAGGGCTGCTGCGGGTGGACGGTCTGCGGCAGGACGGCCCGCACGTCGTCGATCGCCGGCTCGTCCGCGCGCAGGTAGAGCACGGTGGGCCGCTGGTCGAAGCCGAGGGTCTCCGCGGACTCCCAGCCGACCAGCGCCGACCGTTCGACCTCCGGCGCGAGCGGCAGGGGAGCGAGGATCCCGATCACCGTGAACCACGTGTCGTTGATCCTGACCTGCGCGTCCGGCGCGGTGACGCCGAGCCGTGCCGCCGCGACGTCGCCCAGCACGACGGTCGGGAACGCCGACGTGGCCTGGCTGAGGAACGTGCCGGTCCGGACCTGGCCGTGGAGGGTGTCGAGGAGGTTGAGCCTGGCCGCGAGCACCGTCAGCCCGGACGTCTCCGAGTCCGGGATCCGGTCGGAACGGCGGATCACGGCGTGGGTGTTCGCGACGGCTCTGACGTCGTGGGCAGGTCCGATGCGCTCGACCATCGCGGTGGAGTCCGGCGGAAACGAGGCGGGCTCGTTGCCGAGACCGGTGGCGGCCTCGGCGCGCAGCAGGTTGGTGCCCAGCGCGGCGAGCTCCTCCATCAGCGCGGCACGGCTCGACGCCGGGATGCCGGTGACCACGACGAGGGTGGCGATGCCGATCGAGATGCCGAGCGCGGACAGCACGGCCCGCATCGGCCGGGTCCGCAGCGGGGAGAGGCCGAGCAGGAGGAGGTCGGCGGGGCCGAGCCGGGTGGGTCTGACGTCGCTCACGCCGGCACCTCCGCCCGGATGCGGCCGTTCCGGATCTCCACCTGGCGCGGCAGCCGGGCCGCCACCTCCCGGTCGTGGGTGATCACCGCGAGCGTGGTGCCCTCGCGGTTCAGGTCGAGCAGCAGGTCCAGCACCGCGCCACCGGTGGCCGTGTCCAGCGCCCCGGTCGGTTCGTCGGCGAGCACCAGGGCGGGGCGGTTCACCACGGCACGGGCGATCGCGACGCGCTGGCGTTCCCCACCCGACAGCTCGTGCGGACGGTGCCGGAGCCGATGCCCGAGGCCGACGCGGGTCAGCGCCTCGGTCGCCATCGCGGCGCGCCACCTGCGCGGGGTGCCGGCGTAGAGCAGGCCCGTCGCGACGTTGTCGATGGCGGTGAGCCCGTCCGCGAGGTGGAACTGCTGGAACACGAAGCCGATCCGCCGCCCGCGCAACGCGGACAGCCGCCGGTCGGACAGCGTGGAGATGTCGTGCCCGTCCAGCATCACCGTGCCGCTCGACGGGCGGTCGAGGGTGCCGAGCAGGTGGAGCAGCGTCGACTTGCCCGACCCCGACGGACCGACGATCGCGGCGGCCTCACCCGCGTGCAACGTCAGGGAGACACCGTCCAGGGCGCGCACGCCGCCCGCGTACTCCTTGACGGCGTTGACGATCTGCAGGACCGGGGTCACGACGTCGTCACCACCTGCATGCCCTCGCTGACGCCACCGCCGCTGATCTCCACGAGGCCACCGGCGAACAGACCCGTCTTCACCGCCACTAGTCCCTGTGCCGTCTGCACCGCGTACCCGCCCTCCCGCAACGCCAGCAGCGCGGTCACCGGCACGGCCAGGACTCCCTGCCGCGCGGTGCTCGTCAGCCGCAGGCGCACCGGGCCCGAGTCGAACTCGCCGACCTCGGTGTCCAGGCCGATGTCCACGGCGATCACCGGGGTCTCCTCGCCGTTGCCGTTCTTCTCCGACTTGGCCTCCGTGCCCACCGACCGCACGGTTCCGGTGGTCTCGGTGCCGTTGGGCAGCACGACGGTGACCTTCAGGTCCTTCTTGAACACTTCGGCCTGCCGCGCGTCGATCGAGGCGTCGACGGCCTTGCCCGTCGCGGTCACGCTCATCAGCGGGCCCTCGCCGGACGCCGACAGCTTCGCGGTGACCGCCTCGACGCGGACCTTCCCGGACAGCACCACGACGTCACCGGGGTCGAGCACACCGGTCTCCTCGACCTTCTCCGCCTTCTGCCACCGCTTGACCGCGTCGACGGTGGCCTGCGTGAGCTCGTCCGGGGCGCCGCCGCCGAGCTCGTACCCGAGCGCGCCCAGGTTGTCCTTCACGGTCTTCACGTCCGGCCCCTTGACGCCGGCCTTGTCGAGCTTGCGCCACAAAGGCGTGTCACCGAAGAACAACCACACCGGCCGGTTGTCCACTTTGTACACAGTGCCGCCGCGATCGACGGACGCGCCGGGCGCCGGGAGCCACGTGAGGGTGCCGGGACGGCGTCCCGTCACCTCCTGCGAGGCGCCGAAACCGAGCGTGGCCTTGAACTCCCGCACGTCGGTCAGGTCGGTCTTCACCACGGCGACGGTCTTCGGCGCCGGGGGTGGTGCGGTCCGGGCGGGGGCGCGGCGCGTCCAGGTGAGCGCCACGACGCCCGCGACCAGGACCACGACGACGACTCCGCCGATGATCCACCTCTTCACTTACGGCCTCCGCCGAAGACTTCCTGCTCGCAGTCCTTCTCGATCTTCAGGCGCTCCTCGTGCGGCAGGGTCTGCTCACCGTCGTAGGTCCAGCTGCCGGGCTCGGTCTCGATGACCTTCATGCCGCGGCTGTTGAGGCACTGGACGTTCTTGTGCCAGTTGTCCTTGAACGTCGGGTTGTCGGAGTCCATCTCCCAGGGCGGCAGCGGCCACTTCTTGGCGCACGCCTTCCACGCCTCGTCGCTGTACTGCGCCGGCCGCAGGGTGCCCGCGGGTCCGGGGCCGGTTCCCGTCGCGTTCGGGTCGTTCTCGGCGAGGCACAAGGTGTGCGCGTCGTAAAACCGCTTCTTCTCCTCCTCCGTCATGTCCATGCGCAACCGCGGCTGCTCACCGTCGGACGGTGGCGCGGCCGCGTTGGAGGACGGGGCGACGACCTCGGACGACTGCAGGGACGCGACGTTCGAGGGAGGGGCCGCGGCCTGGCTGCACGCGGACAGCAGCAGCACGGCGGCGCCGATCACCAGCCTGGGGTTCATGGCGGCGATGCTGCCGGGCGGTTGTGAGGAAGATGTGCGCTCAGCGTGCCGGGAGCGTGATCGTGAACGTCGTCCCGCGCCCGACCTCGCTCTCCACCGCGATCGTGCCCCCGTGCGCGCTCACCAGGGCGTGCACGATCGCCAGCCCGAGCCCGCTGCCGCCGGTGTCACGGGTGCGGGAGCGGTCCGCGCGCCAGAACCGGTCGAACACGTGCGGCAGGTCCTCGGCGGAGATCCCGGACCCCGTGTCGCTCACGACGATCCGGCCGTCCCGCGCGGACAGCCGGACGGTCCCGTCCGCCGGCGTGTGGCGGAAGGCGTTCGTGACGAGGTTCGTCAGCACCTGCCGCAGCCGCACCGGGTCCGCCGTCACGACGCCGCCGCCCTCGGCGACCAGCCCGGGATGGGCGGCGGCCAGCTGGTCGAACAGCTCCCGCAGGTCGACGGCCTCGGGGTGCAGCCGCAGCTCGCCGGCGTCGGCCTGCGCGAGGTCCTGCAGGTCGTCGATCAGGTGCTGCAGCACCAGCGCCTCGTCGAGCAACGACGTGAGCGTCGGGCGGTCCAGCTCGACCAGGCCGTCGCGCGCGCCCTCGAGCCAGCTGCGGATCGTGCCGAGCGGGTTGCGCAGCTCGTGCGAGATGTCGCTGGTCATGGCCTTGCGCTGGGCGTCGGTGCGGGCGCGGTGCGCCGCCATGTCGTTGAACGCCCGCGCGAGCTGGCCGATCTCGCTGCGCGAGCGGATGTCGACCTGCGCGTCGTCGCCATGCCGCAACCGTTCCGCGGCGGCGGTGAGCGTGCGCAACGGCCTCGTCATCCGCAGCGCGACCAGCACGCTCACACCGACGGTGAGGACCAGCACGATCCCGGCGACCAGCGCGATCCGGCCGACGTCGAAGTTCACGACGGTCGCCTGGGTGGTCTTGCCGGCCGGGTCGGTGACGAACAGGAGCGCGGGCGGTGCCACGTAGGGCCGAAGCTGGGCCCGGCGCGCGCTCGCGAGGCACTCGGAGCCGCCCGCGACGGGCTGCCAGTTCGCGTTCATCCTGAGCTCCTCGGCGGGCAGTCCGCGCTGGCGCAGGCACTCGTCGAGGCGCAGGCCGAGGTCGTTGAACGCGGCCGACTCGCCGAGCGTGAGCGTGCTCAGCCGGGTCTCGACCTCCTCGCACGCGGTGGTGGTGGGAGCGGCGGTTGTCCTGTCCACGTTCACGATCGGACGCCCCCAGGGCGTGGTCGCCGTGCTCAGCTGCTCCGCGGCGCCACGGCACCGCGCCTGGAACAGCTGCGCGTCCTCGGCCAGGCTCCCCTTCTCGCGGTCGGTGAGCTGGAACGGGCCCGCGATCCGCGCGTCGATCCGGTCGGCGGGGGAGTCCGGGGCCAGCGCGAGGTCCAGCTCCAGCGGGTCGACCACCGCGGACGGCAGGGCGGGCAGCTGACCGGGGTCGAGGTTCGCGCCGGTGTCGGCGATGACCTTCCGGTCGGCCGTCGTGAGGATCAGCCGGCTCCTGGACCGCGGCAGCGTGACGCCGTTCCAGTCGCGGTGCTCGACGGCGAACGTCACCAGCTCCCGGTAGGTCGCCGCGTCGCCCGCCAGCGCGTTGCCCAACTCCTGCCGGATCGACGTCGAGGTGCTCTGGGCGGCGAGCCACGCGGTCGCGGTGATCGAGCAAAGGGCGACGAGCACGGACGCGGCCAGCAGCCGCGCCAGGACGCTATGCACCGGAGCCGTCCACCAGCTTGTAGCCGACGCCGTGCACGGTCAGCAGGTACGCGGGCCTGCGCGGGTGGACCTCGATCTTCTTGCGCAGGTTCATGACGTGCGCGTCGATGGTGCGCGCGGTGATGTAGCCGTCGAGCCCGTGCACGGCGCTGAGCAGCTGCGCGCGGCTGAACACGCGGCCGGGACTCACCGCCATCGTGTGCAGGATCCGGAACTCCGACGCGGTGCACTCGACCGCGCCGCCCCGCACCTCCACCTCGTGGCGGTCGGCGTCGACGCGCAGATCGCCGAGCGTGATGGCGTTCGTCACCGGGCGCTGGACCCGGCGCAGCAACGTGCGGACGCGCGCCACGAGTTCACGCGGGCTGTACGGCTTGGTGACGTAGTCGTCGGCGCCGAGGTCGAGCCCGTGCAGCAGATCGTCCTCTGTGGACCTCGCGGTGAGCATGAGCACCGGCACGTCCGTCTCGTTGCGCAACGTCCGCACGACTTCCAGCCCGTCGAGCTTCGGCATCATCACGTCGAGGACGAGCAGGTCGGGCGGGTCGCGGCGGACCTCGTCGAGCGCGGCGGCTCCATCGTGGACGATCCGCACCCGGTAGCCCTCCTGGCGCAGGTACCGCCCGAGCATGTCGGCCTGCATCACGTTGTCCTCGGCCACCAGCACGCACATGCCCATGCGTCGCAACATAGTCACTCGTGCCGCCGCCGCACGGGACGAGGACTCCTTCCGCACAGGATCCGCACAACTGGACCTTCTCGGGGATGCCGCTACCTAGTGGTGTGAACGGGTGTCCGTGCAACACAGGCGACACGGGGTGCGGCTGTGAAATGGTCGCACCCATGCCCACCTTCAGCGAGTCCGACGACCTGCGCGGTGCCACGTTCACCGACGTGAGCCTGCACGGCGCGAGGTTCACACGAACCGACCTCTCCGGTGCCGTGATGCGGGCCGTGGACATCGGCGGTGCCGACATCGACGCCCCGTGGCTGCTCGACGGCCACGGCACCCTGCTGGTCAACGGCGTCGACGTGGCCCCGCTGGTCGACGCCGAGCTCAACCGGCGCTTCCCCGGCCGTGACGAACGGCGTGCCGCCCACCCGGACGCGGTGCGCGGCGCGTGGAGCAAGGTCGAGGCCGCCTGGGACGCGGCTCTGCGCCGCGCGGCCGAGATGCCGCCCGGCACCGTGGACGTCTCGGTCGACGGCGAGTGGTCGTTCGCCCAGACCGTCCGCCACCTGATCATGGCCACCGACACGTGGCTGCGCGGCGCGGTGCTGGGAGTCGAGAAGCCCTACCACCCGCTGGGCGTGCCGAACGCCGAGTACGAGACCGACGGCTACGACCCGTCGGTCTTCGCCCCGGGCACCCCGCCCTACGCCGAGGTCCTGGAGGTCAGGGCGGGGCGGGTGGCGATGGTGCGCGACTTCCTCGCCACGGCGGACGAGGCGGCGCTGGCCGTGCCGCGCACGAACCCGTGGAGCGCCGAGCACACGGTGTCCACGTTGTCGTGCCTGCACACGATCCTCGAGGAGGAGTGGGGACACCTGCGGTACGCCACCCGCGACCTCGACGCCATCGAGGCGCGGTAGCCCGTCCGTCGTCAGTGCTGACTGAGCCCGTGTGCCGACTCGCCGCGCACTGCGGGCAGACCCGTGGCGGTCGCCGCGACGAAGTGGCGCAGCGCCGGTCCGAACGGCGGGAACACGGCGGCGATCTCCGGCTTCCTGGCGAACAGCTCGGCCGGGGCCGCCGGGGGTGGGTGACCGGGTGGAGCCTGCCGACGAACGCCCCCCGCCGCGAAGAGCACTGACGCGTCCTCGGTCAGCTCGTGGCCCGAGCGGGCGACCTGCCCGCCCACCCGCGCGTACGTGCCGATCGCCCACCGCTTGCAGGTGTGGAGCTCGTCGAGCGAGACGTTGTGCTCCAGCATCGTCTCCGCGTGGCTGATCAGGTCGCAGTACAACGGCCGTCGCGCGAACGAGTCCGCGAGCACGCCCGCCATCTGGTCGACGCCCGCGGCGTCGCGCGGCCCGCTGGTGACCGCGTCCGCCCACTCGGTGCCGTTGCGCATCGTGAGCTGCAGGTAGATCTCCTCGCGGGTGCCGAAGTAGCGCAGCACGTTCGACTTCACCAGGCCGACCGCGTCCAGCGCGTCACCACCCGGAAGGCCGTCCTTCGTGATTCCCGACCCGCGCCCCCCGGCCACGACATCTCCGGGCGCCGCGTCCACTTCCCGCCGCGGTTGCTCGCGCTCCTGCGGCACGGCCCGCGCATGGTGTGGCAGGGGACGGACATCTTCCACGACGAGGTGGCTTCGTCCGGGGAGGCAGGCCTCCCCGGACGTCACTTCTAGGCCGCGTGCCAGACGCCGGCGTCGGAGATCCACGCACCGGTGCGTGCCAGCGTCTTCCGGTCGAGGACGCGGTAGCTGGTGGTGTCCTTGTCCCACTGGGTGAACAACGGGAACAGGTCGGCCGCCGCGTGCTGCCGGTAGACGATGACGACCTCGTTGACGAGCGCTTTGGGGTCGTTGCTGAGGATCGTGCTGTGCTCCAGCGCGTCGGTGTGGCGCTTGGCCAGCATGGTCTTGTCGATCGGAACGATGGCGCCGCCGGGGAGCAGCACCCGGCCGTTGACGCCGTACCGGGCGCGGACCGGGGCCTTCGGGTCGACGTTGTCGTCGACGAACACCGCGCCCATGTCGCTGCTCTGCGCCAAGCGCAGGCGGGTGAACTTGCTGCGGTACTCGCGCAACCTGTCGGCGTCGGGCTTGTCCAGCGAGGAGAGGGCGGCGAAGACCTGGGAGTCGGTCTCGGTGGGCGCGGGCGTGAACACGACCACGGCCTCGTCGTAGGGCTTGAGCTGCTTCAGGATCGGACGGGCCGAGGTCAGCAGGGTGCCGCTGAGGTCGTGCAGGCCCAGCTCGTCCTTGCGGTTGGCGCTGCCGGGGCCGGAGAAGAAGTTGGCCGGGTCGGTGCGGGCGAGGATGCCGCCCGGTGCCCGGTCGAGGTAGATCTGCCGCTCCTTCGCGGGGTCCTTGCGGTCGTGCCGGTTCATGATGCCGAACGTGCCACCGCGGCCCCTGGCGTTGACCTGGCGTGCGGTCATCCGGTTGGCGGTGAACACAGTCGCCCAGTCCTCCAAGGCCTCCCGTCGCTTGACCTCGGCCCACCACGCGCTGATCTGCGTCGCCCGCGCGGCCCACGTCGTCCCGGAACCGCCGAGTGCGTGCAACCCCGCTTCGGACAACCGCTGCTCGGTCGCGACCTGCGCCTGCCTGCGCTCCTCGGCCAGCTTGGCCTGCTCGGCGAGCCACTGCTTGTCGGTGCGGCGCTTGAAGTCCGTCTCGACCTTCGCGTAGTCGGCCTGGGGCAGCAGCTGCGGACTCGCCTTGGCCAGCATCTCCAGGACCTGGCGGAAGTCCTCCTCCGGCAGCTCGTCGGTGTACTCGCGGTAGACGGGGTTGATCCGGTCTTCCACCGGGTCGAAGGCCAAGCCTCCGGCTTCGAGCAACTTGAGCAGCGCGGGCGCGGCGTCCTCGCCCACGGCCCGGACCCACTTGCGCCGTTCGATCTTCATGCACCATCTCCTGCCGTCGGATGACCATGGACAGGATCTGGTCGGCTTGATCGTCCGTTACCGCCGCCGGGCCAGATTCGCTCGAACGCCGCGAAGTCGGATCGAGGTGGAAACCACGCGCAGGCAACGGTTTCCGGCGCCTTGGTCGTCAGCGGGCCTCGCTGAGCCGGACGGGCTCAGGGGGCGAACCGGCCGGCACCGCTGGTCGCGGGGAGTCTGGAGGCTCGGCCGGGGCCGTCAGTACGTGACAACCGCGTTCCCCGGCCGAACCTGATCAAACTCTGTACGAGGTCGAGGGCCCCGCACAGAGTCTTTGGCCCTCGCCGGCCGGGATCTCGTGCGGGAAGCGCATCACCTGTTCCGGCGCCTCGGCAGCGCACCAGGCGATCTTCGAATACACCGAGCGCTGGTACGACACCCGCCGCAGGCACTCCAGCCCTGGGGCGGAGCAGCTCACTCGTGCCGCCGCCGCAAGGGATGAGGACTCCTTCCGCACAGGATCCGCAAGACTGACTGCCACGGTCGGCTCCATGCGAATACTGAGTGTCGTCGCGTTGCTGCTCCTCGGCGTGCCGGGCGTGGCAGCGGCTTCCCCCACCGGTTCGGACGTGGTCGTGCACGATCTCGACACGAACGGCGTGGCGGCCTACTGGACCCCCGAACGCGTCGCGGCGATGCCGACCGGACCGTCCGCACCACCCGGAACGCCCGCCGTGGACGACTCGACCGGCGCCCCCGCCCCGACCAGCCGGAGCATCGGCCGCCTGTTCTTCGTCGACCGCGACGGCGAGGACTCGAGCTGCACGGCGACGGTCGTGGTGAGCGCCAACAGGCGCACCGCGGTGACCGGCGGGCATTGCGTTCACACGGCGAACCTGGCGGGCTTCGACCCCCAGTGGCATTCGAAGATGCTGTTCGTGCCGGGGTTCCGCGACGGCGCCCGGCCGTTCGGCGAGTACGTGGTGCGCAGGGCGATCGTGCACCAGACGTGGATCACCGACGACCAGCGGTCCGAGTTCGACCAGGCGTTCCTGGTGCTGGACAGGCCGTCGCCCGTGAGCGAGCACATCGCGTTCGACCGGCCAGCGGACCGGTTCGCGCGCGAGTACGGGTACCCGCGTTCGGCCGGGCAGCCCGGTCACCAGGGCCGGCCGGAGTTCACCGGTCAGCGGCTCGCGCAGTGCTGGGGCGTTTCCGCCCTCAACGCCGGCAGCTCTAGGGAGAACCTGTGGGGTGTGCCCTGCGACATGGGCGGCGGCTCCAGTGGCGGACCCCGGATCAGCGGGAACGCGGTCGTGGGCGTGAACGTCCAGAGCTTCTTCCAGGACGTGAACGGCCGGGAGTGCCCGATCGGCCAGTGCCTGCGGCACCTCGGCGGAGCGCAGTTCACGACGAAGATCACGGCGCCGCTGTACCAGCGCGCGCAGTGGAGCTAGCTCAGCGCTTGCGGCGGGCCGCCGCGAACCTGTCGGCCGCCTCCCGCAGGTCCACGATCGGCGCCGGGTAGTCGAGCGCCTTGAACTCCTCCTCGGGCAGAGTCCAGGGTTCGTGCACGTGCGCGGGGTCCACGTCGGCCAGTTCGGGCAGGTAGCGCTTCACGTACGCGCCGTCGGCGTCGTAGCGCTTCGCCTGCGCCACCGGGTTGTGCACGCGGTTCGGCCGGGTGTCGGTGCCCGTGCCCGCGACCCACTGCCAGTTCATCTGGTTGTTCGCGAGGTCGCAGTCCACCAGCAGGTCGACGAAGTGCTGGGCGCCGCGCCTCCAGTCCAGGTACAGGGTCTTGCACAGGAAGCTCGCCGTGACCAGGCGGGCGCGGTTGTGCATCCAGCCCTCCTGGGAGAGCTGGCGCATCCCCGCGTCGACGATCGGGTAGCCGGTGCGGCCGTCCCGCCACGCCTCGAAGTCGCGTTCCGAGCGACGCCAGCGGTCGTCGCGGGTGCGGTAGTCCTTCGTGGCGGACTCGGGGCGGGCGGCCAGCACCTGGTGGTGGAAGTCGCGCCACGCCAGCTGGCGGGTGTAGGCGCGGGCACCCTCGGACGCGGTGCCGACGCGGTCCAGCAGCTCGGTCACCGACACCGTGCCGAAGTGCAGGTGCGGGGAGAGGTGCGAGGTGGCGTCGTCGGCCATCGCGTCGTGCACCTCGGCGTAGTCGTCCACGCCCGTGCGCGCCCAGCTCGTCATCAGCTTGCGGCCCACGGTCTCGCCACCCGCGGCGACGTCCGGGGACGGGGTTCCGGCGTTCAGGTCCGGCAGTTCGGTGCTGATCCTGGGCGTGGTCAACGTGGCTGGTGCGCGCAGGACACCGCGCCGGTGCACGGTCTCCCACTTGCGGAAGTAGGGCGTGAACACCGCGAAGTGGTCACCGCCGCCGGACGGGGTGAGGGAGAGCGGCGGCACGGCGTTGATCGAGGCGTCGTGCACGTGCAGGTCGACGCCGAGCTCGCGCAGCGCCTCTTCCCGGCGGCGGGCGTGGTTGCTGACGTCGGCGGCGACGTGCACCTCGGTGACGTCGTGCTCCCGGACGATCCGGGCGACCTCGTCGGCGAGCGCTCCCCGGCGCACCACCAGCCTGCTGCCGCGTTCCCGCAGCGCCGCGTCCAGGTCGGCCAGGCAGTCCGTGAGGAACGAGGCGCGGTTGGCGTTGAAGAACGACGACGAGACGATCGCGTCGTCCACCACGAACAACGGGACGCACCGGTCCGCCGTGGACGCGGCGTGCAGTACCGGGTTGTCGTGAACCCGCAGGTCACGGGTGAACAGGGCGATCGACGTCCTCATCGGACAGCGGTACCCGGCGGACCGGGCCCGCAACCGCGCGTCACCTGTTCGTGGTTCGACGGTTGCGCGGACTCGGAAACGGGCAAGTCATGCGGGTGACGATCGACCACGGCGAACCTCAGCACCTCGACCGCGAGGCGCAGGAGTTACTCGACCCGCACCACCACCGCGCGAGCCTGCACGTCGGCGACCAGTTCGTCGTCGATCCGGGCCAGGTCCTCGAGAACGTCGCGATGGCGATGGAACGGCTCGACCTCGACACCAGCACACCGGTCAGCATCGAGGAGGACGTCGCCACCCTCGAGGAGCTCGTCGCGGTGGTCGACCACTTCGGCAGGGGAGCGGAGCTCGTCGCCCACACCCTCAACACCGCGGCCCGCGTGATGAACGCCCGCTACCCCGCGGATCTCGTCCACCACCCGCTGCCCTCCGACTGCGACCTGCGCCGGCTGTTCCACGCCGACGTGGACGAGCGCAGCCAGGACACCGCGCGGGCGCTGTTCAACCGGCGACTCGCGCGCAGCACGGACGTCCGGGAGACTGAGATCGCCGTCGACCTGGACGAACTCACGTCGCAGCAACGCATCGAGGTGTTCATGGCCGTGTTCTTCCTGTACGGGACCAAGGTCGGCGCGTTGCAGAACCGGACCGGCATCCGATGAGGTGTCTCGTCATGGGCGCGACCGGCCACCTCGGCTCCCGTCTCGTGCCGGAGCTCCTGGCGCACGACCACGAGGTGGCCGTCCTGGTGCGCGACCGCGCCCAGTCGACGAGGTTCCCCACCAACGTGATGGTGCACATCGGCGACGCCACGGACCCGCACGCGGTCCGGGAGGCGCTGGCGGGCCAGGACGTCGTGTACTTCCTCGTCCACTCGCTGGACCGGCCGGACTTCGCCGACGTCGACCGCGGGGCCGCCGCCGTGCTGGTGGCCGCGGCGGCGGAGGCCGAGGTGCGCCAGATCGTCTACGTCGGCGGACCGCGTCCCGGTTCTTCCGGCCTCTCCGATCATCTCGCCTCCCGGGCCGAGGTCGGCGACGTCGTGACCGCCGGTCCGGTGCCCGCACTCGTCCTGCAGGCCCCGATGATCATCGGCGCCGGTTCGACGAGCTTCGAGCTGCTGCGGTCGTCCGCACGCGTGATCCCGTGGGTGCCGGTACCGTCCTGGATGCACAACTCCAGCAGGCCGGTCGCCGTCGACGACGTCGTGCACTTCCTGGTGGCCGCCGCGCACCTCACCGAACCGGTCGACGGCGTGTACGACGTCGTCGGCCCGGAGAAGCTCAGCTACCTCGAACTGGTGCAGCGGTGCGCGCGGGTCCTGGGCCTGCCGGTCCGGCTGCCGCTGCCCTCACCCCTGTGGTCGCACAAGCTCGCGGCCCAGGTCGCCGGGCTCGTGACGCCGGTGTCGGCGATGGTCGCGGAACCGCTGTTCGCGTCGCTGGACCACGACCTGTCGGAGTCCGGCCCGTCCGCCACCGACGTGCTGCCGCCGCCTCCCGCCGGCATGACGAGCGTCGACAACGCCATCCGCGCCACGACCGGCCAGGAGACCGTCCACACCGACGGCGAGGTCTTCACCGAGGAACGGACCGTGCTCACCGACGCGTCACCGCAGGACGTGTGGAGCGCGGTCAACACCCTGGGAGGCGACGACGGCTGGCACACGATCCCTCTGGTGTGGACGGTCCGGGGAGCGATCGACCACCTCTTCGGCGGCGTCGGGCTCTACCGGGGCCGGGCACCCGAGATCGCGGAGGGCGACGTCGTCGACTTCTGGACCGTGGTCCACCGCGACGACGAGGCGAGGCGGCTCGTGCTGCGCGCGGACATGAAGATGCCCGGACACACGCTCCTCGACATGCGCGTCGACCGTCAGGGCGACCGCACGCGCTACCGGCAGAAGGTCACGTTCACCGCCGACGGGCTGCTCGGCCGGGTGTACTGGCTGGCGCAGAAACCGTTGCACGACATCGTGTTCGCCACGATGGCGAGCGGGATCGTCAGGAAGGCCTCGGCGGCGTGACGGTGAGGTCGGGCGCGAGAGAGACGACCGGTTCGTAGCTGCGGCGGCGGTCGGCGTGGTGGTGGATCGGCGAGGTGATCATCAGCTCGGGCGTGCCGGTCTCGTCGAGCACGGCCTGGAGCCCGCGCGCAACCGCGGCCGGGCCGACGCGCAGCCGTGAGGTCACCGCCGCGAGGTGTGCGACGAGCACGGCCGGCGCGGCGCTGGCGACCCCGCGCATGCCGTGGTGCTCCGGCACCCAGTACCGGTGGAACCCCAGCTCATCCGCCAGTTCCGCGAGATCGACGGTGGTGCTCAACGCCTCGCGCGGCGTCGAGCCCCGCACGATCGGCGACGTGTCCAGCACCGACGACCGCGGCCCCATCTGCGGGAGGCTACGGTGGCGGCCTGATCCCGGACACCGAGCACCACCGGAGCACCCCAGGATGCACGTGCACCACACCGTCGTCGACTCACCGGTCGGACCGCTCACCCTCGTCGCGGAGGGCGAGTCGCTGCTGGGCCTCTACTTCGACGGCCACCTGCGCACCCCGCGCCTGACCGACCTCGGCCCGCGCACGGACACGGGGTTCGACGAGGCGCGCCGCCAGCTGGACGAGTACTTCGCCGGGCAGCGACGGGAGTTCGACCTCGACCTGGCGCCTCGCGGTTCGGCGTTCGAGCGCAGCGTGTGGAAGCTCCTGACGGCGATCCCCTACGGAGAGACCCGAACCTACGGGCAGTTGGCCGCCGAGCTCGGCGACCCGGCGGGCGCTCAGGCCGTGGGCAACGCCAACGGCTGGAACCCGATCAGCATCATCGTTCCCTGCCACCGCGTGGTCGGCGCGCGCGGCAGCCTCACCGGGTACGCGGGCGGCCTGACGCGCAAGCGGTTCCTGCTGGAGCTGGAAGAACCTCCCGCGGAGGAGGACGGCCGCCTCTTCTGACCGGTCAGAGCCGGTCCAGGAACTCGACCGCGGCGGGCCCGTCAGATCCGGTCACCAGCACCGCCCCGGACACCACGACCAGCCGGACGAGCCGATCACCGAGCGTCCCGAGGTACTGCCCGTCCGGCGGCGACGCGGTCCCCGGTGGCACGGTGACGACACCGTCGGACAGCACACCGTCCACCCGGTGCGGCCTCCCGAGCACGGCCGCGGCGGCGCGGACGTCGCCGTCCCGCACCAACTTCCGCACCCGAGTCGACGAACACCCGTCCACCAGGTCGACGCCGAACGCCGGAAGTCCCAGCTCCCGCAACGTCTCCACGGTCCCGGCCCCGCGGTGCCCGAACGTGAAGTTCGTCCCGACCACCACGGCCTCGGCGTGCAGCGCCCCGGCCAACACCTCCGACACGAACGCGGCGGGTGACAGCGCGGCGAGCGAGCGGGTGAACGGCAGCACCAGGATCGCCTCGACCCCCAGGGCGTGCCCGAGCTGGGCACGCCGGTCGACGGTGCTCAGGGTGGACGTGTCGCGCGCCAGCCCGAGCACGCGGGCGGGATGCGGGTCGAACGTCACCAGCACCACCGGCCGAGACCCCGCGACCTCCCGGGCGGCCGAGATCAGGTGGGCGTGCCCGCGGTGGACGCCGTCGAACACCCCGATCGTGACCACGCACCCCGGCCAGTCCGGCGGGACGTCCGCCACCGACCGCCACACCAGACCTTCCCGGACGGCCGTCATGGCTGGGCCGCCAGATCGGACGGATGTGTCGCCAGCGGCGTCACCTGCACCTTCATGTACTCCCACAGCGGCAACGACGACAGGAACGCGTGCAGCTCGTCGTTGGACGGCACGTCGAAGACGCTGATGTTGCTGTACTGCCCGACGACGCGCCACAGATGCGGCCACACGCCCAGTTTCTGCAGCTCCAGCGCCTGTTCCTTCTCGGCACGCACCAGTTCGGCGCGGTCGTTGGGGTCCATGTCGTGGGGCAGGGAAACGTCCATCCGCACGTGGAAGAGCACGGTCACCTCCTGGTGAAGGCCGCGACGGCCGCGGGGTCCAGCTCGACGCCGAGCCCCGGGCCGACCGGCAGGTGCAGGTCGCCGCCGTCATAGCGCAGCGGCGTGGCCAGCAGCTCCTCGCGCATGAGCAACGGCCCGAACAGCTCGCTGCCCCACGTCACCGCCGGGGAGGCGCAGGCGAGGTGCAGCGACGCCGCCGTGCCGACCGGGCTCTCGATCGAGGTGCCGCCGTGACAGGGAATACCCGCCGCGGCCGCGATCGAAGCGATGGCCGCCGTGGCGCGCAGCCCACCGGACTTGGTCGTCTTCAACGAGAACACGTCCGCCGCCCGCAGACCCGCGAGCCGCAGGGCGTCCGACGGCGTGCGCAGCGACTCGTCCGCCATCACCGGGATCGGCAGCGCCCGGTTGATCTCCGCGAGCCACTCGACCTCGGCCCCCGGTACGGGCTGCTCGACCAGCTCGACCCCCGCGTCGGCGAGCATCGGCAGGTGGCGCAACGAGGTCAGCCGGTCCCAGCGCGCGTTGAGGTCGATCCGCACGCCCGCGACGTCCCGCAGCTTCTCCGCGATCACGCACACCCGGCGCACGTCGTCGGCCGGGTCCTGCGCGCCCATCTTGAGCTTGAAGCTGCGGTGCCCGAGATCGAGCTTCGCCATCGCCTCGTCGATGACGACGTCCGCAGGCTCGGTGCCGAGCGCCCACGTCACCGGGATCGACGTCCGCGCGAGCCCGCCGAGCAGCGTGTGCACCGGTACGCCCAGCGACCGCGCCCACGCGTCGTGCAGCGCGACCTCGACCGCGGCCTTGGCGTAGAGGTTCGCGTTCACCACGTCGTTGACGGCCCGCAGGATCCCCGCGATGTCGTCGACCCGGCGGCCCAGCAGCAGCGGGGCGATGTACTGGTCCACGACCACCTTCATGGTCTCGACCGACTCACCGCCCCACCACGGCCCGCCCGGCACGACTCCCTCGCCGAGGCCGACCGCCCCGCCCGCGGTGCGGACTTCGACGAGCAGCACGGGCTGCGCGTCCATCCCGGTGCGGGCGAAGCGGTGCGGCCGGACGAGCGGGACGTCGAGCAGAACGGTGTCCACGCCGTCGATCACGAGATCGTTCATGCCGGCTCGAGCACGAAGTCGTAGGACACGCGCTGGTCGGCCGGGGTCAGGACGAGCTCGGGCTTCACGGCCTCGGCGACGTCGCTGTCGACGTACTCACCGCCCGCGAAGTAGAGCTGCGTGGTGATCGGCCGATGCCCAGGAGCGCGCACGACGAGGTGCAGGTGCGCGGGCCGCCACGGGTGCCAGCCGGCCGCGTCGATCAGTCGCCCGGTCGGTCCGTCGGTCGGGATCTGGTACGGCGCGGGCTGCACCGTGGTGATCTCGAACCGGCCCTCCGCGTCCGCCGTCACGACCGCGCGCAGGTTCCCGTCCGGGATGCCCGGTGCGAACCCCGAGTAGTAGCCCTCGGAGTCGGCGTGCCAGACGTCCAGTTCGGCCCCGGCCAGCGGCAGCCCCGCCAGGTCGGTCACGCGCCCGGAGAACACCAAGGGCGAGCCCTGTTCGTCGGCGCGCATCGGCAGCGTCGCCACAGCGGGCAGCGACACCTGGTCCGGCAGGTAGTACGGCCCGAGGATGCTGCCCTTGGTGCCGTCCTGCGTGCGTGCGGCGACCTCCTCGACGACGTGCTCCACGAACACGTCCAGGAACAACGGCCACTCGCCGCCCTCGCCGAGGTCCATCAGCCACTGCTTCGCGGCCTGGAACTCGGCGTAGGTGACGGCGTGGGCGCGGATCGCCTCGTGCACGCCCCGCAGCACGGCGGTGGCCACAGTGGACACCCGCTCGGGCGAGACCTCGACGGAAGACCGCGTGGTGGAGCGGAAATTGGCGCTGGCGGACGCGCCGGAGTCAGCTGCGGTGGGGGAGTGAACGGCAGTCATCGGGAGGTCACCTTCCGTTGAGGGAGGTCGCGCCGGGGTTGAAGAGGTCGGGAACGGTCCAGCCGTTCAGGTCGTACTCGGCCATGCACTGCTCGGCGAACCCCTTCATGGAGTCGGCCATGCCGGACTGCTGTGCGGCGAACAACATCTCGGCGCGCACACCCTCGTGGTTGCCGGAGTAGTTGCGTTCGTAGAGCTCGTGCCGGCCGCCGAACTCGCTGCCGATCGAGTCCCAGATGAGCTTCATCAGCTTCACGCGCTCGACGGCGTCCATGCCGTTCGAGCCGCGCACGTACTTGTCGAGGTACGGCCGCGTCTCGTCGGACATGAAGTCCTTCGCGGACGACGGCAGGTAGATCAGCGCGGAACCCATGTCCTGCATGATGATCTCGCGGATCCGCGGGTAGCCGACGGTCATGAACCACCGGTAGGCGAGGCCGAAGTCCAGGTGCGGCAACACCGCGCCGTCGACCCACTCGTCGGGACGAGCGCACATCGCCTCGGACAGCGCGTGGAACAGGTTGCGCCACCCGATGACCTCGCCGACGCGGGTCTGGATGCCGCGGAAGTCCTTGACACCGGTGGCTTCCACGCCCTTCAGCAGCAGGCCGGCGATGAAGTCGAGCTTCACCGACAGCCGCGTGACGCCGTGGAACGTGAAGCGGTGCAGGAACCCGGAACCGGGGAAGAACGTGCTGGCCTTCTCGGCGTCGCCGTAGATGAAGACGTTCTCCCACGGGATCTTCACGCGGTCCAGCACGAAGATCGTGTCGTTCTCGTCGAACCGCGACGACAGCGGGTAGTCGAACGGGCCGGTGGTCTTGTCGACGTTGGCGGAGTAGGAGTTGCGGCAGATCAGCTTCATGCCCGGCGCGCCCATCGGCACCGTGCACACGAGCGCGAACTCGCGCTTCTTGATCGGCAGGCCGTAGTGCGCGATGAAGTTGTAGTTCGTGATCGCCGACCCGGTGGCCACGACCTTCGCGCCGGACACGATCAGGCCGTCGTCGCGCTCCTCCTCGACGTGCATGAACACGTCGCTGACCTCGTCGGGGTTGCGGTCGCGGTCGACGGGCGGGTTGATGATCGCGTGGTTCCAGTACAGGACCTTCTCCTGCGACTCCTGGTACCAGCGCCTCGCGTTGTCCGCGAAGGGGTTGTAGAAGTCGGCGTTGGCGCCCAGGGTCCCGAGGAACGCGGCCTTGTAGTCGGGGCTGCGGCCCATCCAGCCGTAGGTCATGCGAGCCCACTCCGCGATGGCGGCGCGGTCGGCGTAGAGGTCGGCGCTGCTGCGGGGAGTGCGGAAGAACGGGTGCGTGAAGCCGCTGCTGCCGGTGTCGGTCGGCGCTGTCAGCACGGCCTGCTTGTCCGGGTCGTGCAGCGCGTCGTAGAGACGGGCGGTCATCCGGACGGAGTTGCGGAACGCGGGGTGGGTCGTGACGTCGCCGACCTTCTCGCCTCCGAGGAAGATCTCGCGTCCGTCCCGGATGGACTCGATGTACTCCTCGCCGGTCATCGGCCGGGTCGTGCGTTGCTGCTGCTGCGTGGTCATGCCTAACCCTTCAGGGTTGAAGTGGTTCGCAGTGGGGCGAAGCCGGAGCCGAACCACCCGATGTCCGGGCAGTCGACCGAGCTCATCCAGTGGTCCGCGGTGCGTCCGGCGATCTCGCGGAACGCACCACCGAAGAACAGCAACGGATCGGCGTCGCTGGTGCTGAGGTGTGCGACCTCCCCGATGACGATCAGGTGGTCGCCGCCGTCGTACGTGCGCCAGGGCAGGCACGAGATGGTCGCGGCGGTGCCGAGCAGAACGGGGGCGGTCGGCCCGTCGGCCCAGCGGGGTGCGGGTCGCCCCTGGGGACGGCCCGCGAAGGTCCAGGCCGCGTCGATCTGGTCGGCGGCGAGGACGTTGACGGCGAACGGTTTGTCGTCGAGGAACCGGCAGGCCTTGGACTCGCGGGTCAGCGTGACCTGGCACAGCGCCGGTTCGAGCGAGACGGCCGTGAAGGCGTTGACGGTCGCGCCGTGCGGCTCTCCGTCGTCGTTGCGGCAGGTCACCACGGTGACGCCGGTGGCGAACCTGCCGAACCCGTTGCGGATTGTGCGGTGATCCAGAGTCATCTCCCGCTCCTCCTGTACGCTAAGCGTACAAGCTGTACGCTTTGCGGTTACATGAGGGTGCACCGGCGGTGCGGCCGTGTCAACGGTGGTGGTGCGGAAAGATGGGGCGATGACCAGCGGGCCGGACGAGCGCGACTTCATCCAGAGCATCGAGCGCGGGTTCGCGGTGCTGCTCGCGTTCGACGAGGAACGGGTCAGCCCGACCCTGGCCGAGCTCGCCGCCGCGACGAACCTCTCGCGCCCGGCCGTGCGCAGGATTCTCCTCACGCTGCAACGGCTCGGCTACGTCCGCAACGACGGCACGAAGTGGACGCTGTCGCCTCGGGTGCTGAGCATCGGGCAGCACTACTCGGCGTCGCACGCGATGATCGAGATCGCCCAGCCGCACCTGCTGGAGCTGTCGGCCAGGACGGGCGAGTCGGCGTCACTGGCCGAACTGGACGGACGCGACGTCGTCTACGTCGCCCGCGTGCCGGTCCGGCGGATCATGAGCATCAACGTGTCCGTCGGCACCAGGGTCCCGGCGTTCGCGACGTCGATGGGGCGGGTGCTGCTCGCCTGGGCACCGGACGCCGTCGTCGACGAGGTCGTCGCGGGAGGTCTGCCCGCGCTCACCCGGCACACGGTCACCGGGGGCGACGCGTTCCGCGCCGCACTGCGGCAGGTTCGCTCGGACGGGTGGTCGATCGTGGCGGAGGAGCTGGAGATCGGGCTGCTCTCGGTGTCCGCGCCCGTCCGCGACCGCGCCGGGGAGGTGGTCGCCGCGCTCGCGTCCTCCACCTCCGTGGGGCGATCATCTGTGGAGGAGGTCCGCGGCGAGGTGGTGCCGTTGCTGCTCGACGCCGCGGAACGGATCAGCGCCGACCTGGGCCACAAGGGCTCCGCCCGGCGTGAGGGCTTCTACTGACGGCTACTCGAGGAGGACGGATGTCCGCTCGGCCGCGGGTCCTGGTGATCGGCACCGGGTTCGCCGGATTCCACTGTCTGCGCACGCTCGAACGCACGCTGCCCGAGGACGCGGCCGAGCTGGTCGCGATCAACCCCGTCGACTACATGCTCTACATCCCGCTGCTGCCCGAGGTGGCGGGCGGTGTGCTCGACCCGCGCCGGGTCGCGGTGCCGCTGCGCAACAAGCTCAAGCGCACCAGGCTCGTCCTGGGCGCGGCCACCGGCATCGACCTCGCCGGCAGGTGCGTCCAGGTGACCGACGTCGAGGGCCGCTCGTCCTCGAGGTCCTTCGACCGGCTGCTGATCACGTCCGGCAGCGTCACGCGCCTGCTCTCGATCCCCGGTGTGGCCGAGCACGCGAAGGGCTTCCGGACCATCGCCGAGGCCATCCACCTGCGCGACCACGTGCTGCGGCAGCTGGAGCTGGCCGACCAGTCCGACGACCCCGAGGAACGCCGTGCGCGCTGCACGTTCGTGGTGGTGGGTGCGGGCTACACGGGTACGGAGGTACTCGCGCAGACGCAGCTGCTGACCCAGGACGCCTGGCGGCACCTGCCCGGGCTGAAGGACGTCCCGCCGAGGTGGATCCTCGTCGACATCGCCCCGCGCGTGCTGCCCGGCCTGGACCCGAGGCTGTCGGGGCCGACGAAGAAGGTGCTGATCGAGCGAGGTGCCGAGGTCAAGCTGGAGACCAGCCTCGAGGAGATGACCGCGACGTGCGCGCGGCTCTCCGACGGCAGCGAGATCCCGACGCGGACCGTCGTGTGGTGCGTCGGCGTCCGGCCCGACCCGCTGGTCGGCACGTTGAACAGGCCCGCGACCAACGGCCGCGTCGACACGGACACGTACCTGAAGGTCTGCGACGACGTGTGGGCCGCCGGAGACGCGGCCGCCGTGCCGGATCTGGTGCGACCCGGCGAGATCACCGCCATGACCGCCCAGCACGCCGAACGCCAGGGCAAGACCGCGGCGCACAACATCGCGGCGTCGCTCGGCCACGGCACGCCCCGCGAGTACCGGCACAAGGACCTGGGGTTCGTCGTCGACCTCGGCGGCTGGCAGGCGGTCGCGAACCCGCTGGGCGTGCCGCTGACGAGCCTGCCGGCCAAGGCCGTGACCCGCGGCTACCACCTGATGGACCTGCCGTACGGGCGGTTCCGGACGGCGGCGAACTGGATCACGGAACTGGGCGCGGGGCGGCAGATCACGCACTTCGGCGTCGTGCCGGATCGCGGGATCACGCTGGCGCAGGCCGACCTGCCACCCGCGGCGGCGGGGCATTGAGGTACGTCACGCCCCGGTGACGCCGTCGATGCCCTCGCGCAGGAAGTCCGCATGGCCGTTGTGCCGCGCGTACTCGTGGCAGAGGTGGTTCATCACCAGCCGCAACGACACCTGCTCGCCCCAGCGCGGCTGGTAGCCCGTCACGTCCAGCGACTCGGCCTCGCGCTCGATCCGGCGTGCGTGCTCGACCTCGGTCCGCCACGCCTCGAACGCCTCGGACCGCGTGGAACCCGAGGCGTCGTAGGCGACCTGGTAGTCGCCGGTGCCGGACCACACCAGCGGGACGTCCTCGCCGTTGATGACCTTGCGGAACCACGTCCGCTCCACCTCGGCCATGTGCCGGACGAGACCGAGCAGCGTGAGCGTGGACGGCGGCATCGAGCGGCGGCGCAGGTCGTCGTCCGACAGGCCGTCGCACTTCATCGCGAGGGTGGCGCGGTGGAAGTCGAGGAACGCGCGCAGGGTCTCGCGTTCGCCGGCCCGCAGGGGAGGGCTGGGGCGTTCGGTGGTCACGTGATCAGTTTGCCTTGGACCGTTCGAGTGAGGCGGGCAACCGGTGGCGGCGGTCCCGCGTGGCCGTGCCCGACGGGTGTGAACCGCGTTTCGCCAAGGTGCACGGCACCGACAGCCGCGTGCAACCTAGTTGCGGCCGGGGGAGAACACCAACGACCTGATCGTGTGGACGGGCGGGAAGCCTTGGGTCGTCCACGAGCTGCGCACCTGCGGTGGGCGGGTACACCTACGCGGAGGCGATCCGCGGTGGCAGGGTGGTCGGCTACCACGTCGAGGACGGCGGCACCTCGTTCGCCGTCAACGCGAGCGGGCTGATCACCGGTGAACAGTCCACAATGGCCGGTCATCAGGCGGTCTGGGGAGACACGACCTTCCTGGGTGAACTGCCTTACCCCGGCGGCGTCACGTTCGTCTCCGAGCTGTTCGTCGTGGGCGACGACAACTCGCTGTTCAGCCACGCCGGCGAGTACGGCCCGCTGCGCCGGAGCTGTTCGCGGCCCGTGTGAGGCGCCACATCACCCCTCTCTCCGATCGGCGCTAACGTTGCCGTGACGAGAGGGGTGGTGGATGACCCGGCAGCTCGACGAGGCCGAGTCGGCGTTCGCGGCGGCCCGGCCGAGGCTGTTCGGCATCGCGTACCGCATGTCCGGGAGCGTGGCCGACGCCGAGGACCTGGTGCAGGAGGTGTGGCTGCGCTGGCAGCTCGCCGACCGGACCGCCGTGCTCAACCCCGAGGCGTACCTCGCCACCGCGATCACCCGGCTCGCGATCAACGAGTCCCAGACCGCGCGGGCCCGTCGCGAGACCTACGTCGGCCCGTGGCTCCCCGAGCCCGTCGACACCTCCGCGGACCCGCAGGTGGGCGCGGAACAGGGTGCCGTGCTGGAGCTCGCGGTGCTGATGCTGCTGGAGAAGCTGACCCCGACCGAACGCGCCGCGTACGTGCTGCGCGAGGCGTTCGACTACCCGTACAAGGAGATCGCCGAGATCGTGCAGACCAGCGAGGTCGCGACGCGGCAGCTGGTCAGCCGGGCGCGCAAGCACCTCGCGGACGAACGGCGCGTGCCCGTCGAGCGCGCGGACCAGCGCAAGCTGCTGGAGGCGTTCGTGGCGGCGGCGCAGGCGGGCGACCTGGCGGCGCTCGAGAAGCTGTTCGCGCAGGACGTCGTGAGCTGGTCCGACAGCAACGGCGCGATCCGGGCGGCCGGTCGACCGTTGTTCGGCGCGGCCTCCCTGGCGAAGATCATCTCGGGGTGGGCTCCGACCTTCTGGGCCGGGGCGCAGGCGTCGTTCGTCGAGGCGAACGGGCTCGACGCGGTCCGGCTGCGCAAGGACGACGGCACCTACGCCGTGATCACCGTGACAGCGTCCTCGGAAGGCATCGACCAGGTGTTGTGGCTGGTCAACCCGTCGAAGCTGGGTGCGTTCCAGTAGGCCTGTCACAACTTCGAGGGCTGTCCTGTCTTAGCTCGTGAACACCCCCGCAGGGAACACGAGAGGGATGAACCCATGAGGATCGTTGTCATCGGCGGCACCGGTTTGATCGGCAGCCAGGTCGTGAAGCGGCTCGGGGAGCACGGCCACGACGCCGTGCCCGCGTCCCCGAACAGCGGCGTGAACACGCTGACCGGAGAGGGCGTCGAGGAGGTGCTGAAGGGCGCCGACGTGCTGGTGGACGTGTCGAACTCGCCGTCGTTCGCCGACGACGACGTCATGAACTTCTTCACCACGGCCACGACGAACCTGACCAAGGCCGCGGCCGACGCGGGTGTCGGCCACTACGTCGCGCTGTCGATCGTCGGCACGGACGAGCTGCCCGAGTCCGGCTACCTGCGCGCGAAGGTGGCGCAGGAGAAGCTCATCAAGGAGTCGGGCCTCACCTACTCGATCATCCGCGCCACCCAGTTCTTCGAGTTCGCGGGTGCCATCGCGAACTCGGCCGAGCAGGACGGCGTCGTGCACCTCCCGCACGGCGGCGTCCAGCCGATCGCGGCCTCCGACGTCGCCGCGGTGGTCGGCCGGACCGCCGCGACCGAGCCCGTCAACGGCGTGCTCGAGATCGGCGGGCCGGAAGAGTTCACAATGGACGGTTGGATCCGCACGGTGCTGGTGCAGCGCGAGGACGAGCGCGAGGTCGTGGGCGACCCGCAGGCCAAGTACTTCGGCACGTTCCTGACGGGCAAGCAGCTCGTGCCGAACCCTGGCGCGCAGCTGCAGCCGACGAGCCTGCGGGACTGGCTGGCCGCGGGTAACTGAGTTCGTCGGTGAGTGCGGTCGAACGGCCGCACTCACCCACACCGGCCCGCGCGAGCACCACCGCCGTCGAGCTGCCCGGGTTTCCCGGCACCACCGAGCAGGAAGCCTCGGCGATCAACGACGCGGGCGTGGTGGCCGGGTCCGCGACGATCGACGGCACGACGACTCGGTTCGACGGCGGAGGTCGTGGGTCCTCGGCTGACCCTCGGCGGCTAGGCGCTGTCCTGCAAGTCTCGTTGGGCGACAGTGGCGGCCGAGGGACCCGGAGGCGGCACCGCCGCAACGCCCGGATACGCCCGGTATGAGGGCGTCGCGGCGGCACCGCCTCCGGGTCTCTCGCCCGCGCCTTTCACCGAACGAACTTGCAGGACAGCGCCTAGAACTTCGCGTCGCGCAACTGGCGGCGCGAAGTCACCCCCACCTTCCCGAACACCTTGCGCAGGTGCCATTCCACGGTGCGCGGGCTGATGAACAGCCGCGTGCCGATCTCCGGGTTCGAGTACCCCTCCCGCGCCAGCCGCGCGATCTGGTACTCCTGCGCGGTCAGCTCGTCCGTCGGCTCGGCGGTCCGCTTGCGGGCCGTCTCGCCGGTCGCCTGCAGCTCCCGCGTCGCCCGGTCCGCGAACGTCGGCATGCCGGCCGCCGTCAGCACCTCGTGCGCGCTCCGCAGGTGCTCCCGGGCCTCGACCCGCTGCCCCTCGCGCCGCAACCACTCGCCGTACAGCAGATGCGCGCGCCCCAGTTCGCCGCGCAAGGCCGTCTGCTCGAAGAAGGCGACCGACTCGGCGAACGCCGACGGGTCCCCGGCCAACGCCCGCAGCCGGGCCTTGAGCCCCAGTGACCACGGCGTCTCGACCCAGTCCGCGGAACGGTCGAGCGCCTCGGACACCAGGGCGGTGTCACCGGTGCGGGAGGCGGCCTCGGCGAGTTCGGACGTGATCAGGCAGCTGTAGACCAGGGTGTCGGACGCCCAGACGCGCACCGCGGCGTCGCGGGCCAGGTCGTGGCGGCCCAGTCCGTTGTGGAGGATCGCGGCGGTCCAGTCGGCGATCACCGCAAGCCGGCCCTGGCCCGCCGCCACCGCCTCCGCGCGGGCGGCACCGGCCAGGTCCTCGCCTCGGTAGGCGGCCCGCAGCAGCAGCGCGTAGCCGACCGGAGGGGTGCCGGTGACCTCCGAGATGCGCTGGTCCTCCTCGATCAACGCCTGGGCGGCGGCGGGTTCGCCGGCGAGGAGTTCGTTGTCCGCCAGGAAGTTCAGCGCGAACTGCAGCTGCACGAGCGCGCCGGCGTCGCGGGACAGGCGGACCTGCTGCTGCGCGAACGCCCTGCGCGTGTCGAAGTCCCACATCTCCGTCGCGACGATGCCGCCCGCGCGGTTGCCGAACAGCCACGGCGCGCGGCTGATGTCGTCGGCGCCGACCTTCAGCACCCGCACCGCGTCCAGCGCGTGGGCCATGGGTTCGACGGCCGCCGCGTACCCGGACGTGATGCGGGTCGTCAGCGCGTCGAGCACCAGGTCGAGGGCGCAGGCGGGGGTGCGGGCCGGGGGAGCGGCGCGGGCGGCGTCGGCCAGCGGCGCGCCCGCCCAGATCGCGGCGGAGAGCGCTTCGAGGTGCGTCTCGCGGGCCAGGTCGGCGTCGAACGGCGCGAGCCGGCGGGCCGCGCTGAACAGCAGCGGCGCGGCGTCGGCGACCCGGCGCTGGTCGAACGCGATGTGCCCGCGCAGGTGCTCGGCCTGGGCGCTGCGCTGCTCGTCGGGCGGCCCGGCCTCGACGGCGGACAGCAGCCGCAACGAGGCGTCCAGCGCGCCCGCGTCCCGCTTGGCCCGTGCGGCGGCGAGCTCGCGGGATGCTCGGCGGCCCGGTTCGGGGGTCAGCACGGCGGCCTGTTCTAGGAACGCGGCGGAGGCCAGCAGCCCGCCGCGGGCCTGGGCGCGACCGGCCGAGTTCTCCAGGTCGGAGGCGACCTCCTCGTCCGGCGCGGCGGTGCCCTGCGCCCGGTGCCAAGCACGGCGGTCCGGGTCGATGGCCGGGTCCGTCACGTCGGCGAGCGCCCGGTGCACGCGCAGCCGGTCCACCGCGGACGCCGACCGGTAGACGGCCGAGCGCACCAGCGGGTGCCGGAACTGGACGCGGGCACCGAACTCGATGAGCCCGGTCTCCAGGGCGGCGGCCGCCGGGTCCGCACCCAGGCCGAGCAGGCCCGCGGCCCGCCACAGCAGCGTCGCGTCCCCGAGCGGTTCGGCGGCGGCGGTCAGCATCAGCAGCCGGGTGTCGGCGGGCAGCGGTGCGATCTGCCGGACGAAGCTCTGCTCGATGCGGCTGGTCAGCGGCCCGGCGTCCAGGCCGTCCGCCACCTCGCGCGGCAGCTCCAGCAACGCGAGCGGGTTGCCGCGGGCCTCGGCGACGATCCGGTCGCGCACCCGGCCGTCCACCGGGCCCTTGATCACCGACTCCAGCAACGCGCGGGCGTCGGCGTCGTCGAGGCCCCGCACGAGCAGTTCGGGCAGCCCGTCGAGGTAGTCGTTGCCGTCACGCAGCACGAAGACCAGCGCGATCCGTTCGGCGAGCAGGCGCCGGGCCACGAACCCGAGCACCGCGGACGACATCGAGTCGAGCCACTGCGCGTCGTCGACCAGGCACACCAGCGGCTGCTCGTCGGCGACCTCGGCGAGCAGCGTCAGCACCGCGAGCCCGACCATGAACCGCGTCGGCCGGGGCCCGGAGGCCATCCCGAACGCCGTGCCGAGCGCCTCGCGCTGGGGTGGCGGCAGCCGGTCCAGCCGGTCGAGGAACGGCACGCACAGCTGGTGCAGCCCCGCGTACGGGAACGCGCTCTCGGACTCGACGCCCGCGGCCCGGGCCACCCGGAAACCCGAGGCCCGCGTCGACACCTGGTCGAGCAGCGCGGTCTTGCCGATCCCGGCCTCTCCGCGCAGGACCAGCACCTGACCAGCACCGGAGCGCGCCCGCGTGAGCAGTCGTTCCAGCGTTTCGCCCTCAGCACGTCTGCCGAGCAGACCTTCGTCCGACACGGGCCGAGCCTACGGGCCAGGGAGTGACCAGGGTGTTCCACGGGTTCGAGCGACCCCCTTGCGGGAGCAGTCTCATGTCATCGACGAACGAAGGAGAGGAACCCGATGGACTACAAGTTCGAGGTGACCGTCATCCCGGTGAGCGACATCGACCGGGCGGTGCACTTCTACAAGGTGCTGGGCTGGCGCTTCGACGCCGAGTTCGCCGACGACGAGGGCTACCGCCTGGTCCAGTTCACGCCGACCGGCTCGCCCGCGTCGATCATCTTCGGTACCGGCGTCTCGAACGCCGAGCCGGGCAGCGCCGAGGGCATGCACCTGATCGTCGACGACATCGAGGCCGCCCGCGACGACCTCCTCGCCCGCGGGGTGCAGGTCAGCGAGATCTTCCACGACAAGACCGGTGTCTTCCACCACGCCGGCACCGCGGGCCGGGTCAGTGGCCCGGACCCCGCCCGCACCAGCTACGGCTCGTTCGCCTCGTTCAGCGACCCGGACGGCAACGGCTGGGTCCTGCAGGAGGTCACGACGCGCCTGCCGGGTCGTGTGTGATGGCGCGCGACTACGACGTGATCGTCATCGGCGGCGGATCCCCCGGCGAGCACTTCGCCGCCGCCGTCGCCGGGGGCGGGCTGCGGGTGGCCCTGGTCGAGCGCGAGCTGCTCGGCGGTGAGTGCTCGTTCTGGGCGTGCATCCCGTCCAAGACCCTGCTGCGCGCCGGTGAGGCCGTGGCGGCGGCGCGCGAGGTCCCCGGCGCCCGTGAGGCGGTCACCGGCGAGATCGACGCGAAAGCGGTGCTGGAGTGGCGTGACTTCATGGTGTCGTCCTACGACGACGCCGGCGGCCAGAGCTGGGCCGAGAGCGCCGGGATCGACGTCCTGCGCGGCCACGGCAGCATCGCCGGGCCGGGCACCGTCGCGGTCGGCGACCGGACCTACACCGCCGACCACATCGTGCTCGCCACCGGCTCGTCGGCGTTCATCCCGCCCATCCCTGGCCTCGCCGACCTGGACGTGTGGACGAACCGCGAGGCCACCGGCGTCCAGGAGATCCCGCGGCGGTTGCTGATCCTCGGCGGCGGACCCGTCGGTGTCGAGATGGCGCAGGCGTTCCTGAGCCTCGGTTCCGAGGTCGCGCTCGTCGAGGGCAACGACCGGGTGCTGCCCCGCGAACCCGAGGCGGCCGGCCGGGCGCTCACCGAAGCGCTGTCCGCGCAGGGCATCGAGCTCCACCTCGGTGTGCACGCCCAGAAGGCCTCGTTCGAGAACGGCGAGTACGTGCTCGACCTCCCGGACGGCACGCGGCTGCGCGGAGACGAGCTCCTCGTCGCCACCGGCCGCCGCCCGCGCGTCGAGGGCATCGGTCTCGAGACCGTGGGCGTCGAGGCGAACCCGCGTGGCATCACCACCGACGAGCGGATGAACGTGGCGGACGGCATCTGGGCCGTCGGCGACGTGACGGGCCAGTGGAACCTCACCCACGTCGGCAAGTACCAGGGCCGCGTGGCCGCCGCGAACATCCTCGGCACACCGTCCAAGGTGGACTACAGCGCCGTTCCCCGCGTCGTGTTCACCTCCCCCGAGGTCGCCGCGGTCGGTGCGGCGGAAGGGAAGTACACCGCGACCGCCCACCTGTCCGGTGTCGCGCGCACCGCCACCTACACCCGTGAGTACGCCACCAAGCCCGGATTCCTGACCCTCGTGTCCGACGGAGAGGTCCTGACCGGCGCCTACGCCGTCGGCCCGGAGGCGGGCGAGTGGCTGCAGCAGGCCACCGTCGCGATCCGCGCGAAGGTCCCGCTGTCCGTGCTGCTCGACGTCATCCAGCCGTTCCCCACCTTTTCGGAGGCGTTCCTCAACGCGCTCCGCGACCTGGCAAAGGAAGTAGCGAAGTGAAGAACCTCGACGAGATCGACATGAAGCTCGAAGTCACCGTCATCCCCGTCACGGACGTCGCCCGCGCCACGGAGTTCTACACCCGGCTCGGCTGGCGCCAGGACGTCACCCCGTCGCACGTCGTGCAGTTCACCCCGCACGGTTCCAACGCGTCCATCCACTTCGGTGAGGGCGTCACGACCGCGGAACCCGGTTCGGGCAGACACTTCCTGATCGTCGCGGACGTCGTCGAGACGCACGAGGCGTTGCTGGCGGCCGGGATCAAGGTCGGCCCGCTGTTCCACGGCGGCCCGGACGGCCCCGTCGAGGGTGCCGACCCCGAGCGCCGCAGCTACGTCACGCGCGCCGAGCTCGCCGACCCGGACGGCAACACGTGGATCCTGCAGGAGGTCACGACCCGCCTGCCCGGCCGCGTCACCGCCGACGACACGTCCTACGACTCGGTCACCGACCTCGCGGCGGCGTTGCGCAGGGCCGCGGTGGCCCACGGCGAGCACGAGAAGCGCAACGGCGGCGAGTACGACGAGAACTGGCCCGAGTGGTACGCCGAGTACATGGTCAAGGAGCAGACGGGCGAACAGCTTCCGCAGTAGGTCCGGGCGGGTGGACGAAGAAGTGTCAGAGCGCTGCGCGGAACGCCGAGTCCCTTGGCGTTCCGCGCGCTTCGTGCCGCGGTGACGAGGTTCGGTGAGGCGTCCGGACCGGTACGCCGAGGACGTCGCCAGGGCCCAGGAGTTCGCCCGTGACGTGGCCTCGGGTGGTGTCCCTAGGGGCCGTCCCTGATGCGCCGGGCGGTCACCGCCGCTTACCTTCTCCCGCAAGCGAGGGAGGGCCCGATGAAGGCGATCGTCCAGGACAGATACGGCTCCGCGGACGTGTTGGAGCTGCGGGAGGTCGAACGGCCCGTGCCCGGCGAAGGCGAGGTGCTGGTCCGCGTGCGGGCGTCGTCGGTGAACGCCGCCGACTGGCACTTCATGCGCGGTGACCCGTACTTCGCGAGGCTGTTCATGGGGTGGAAGGGACCGAAGGCGCGGATCCGGGGGATGGACTTCGCGGGCGTGGTCGAGGAGACCGGGCCGGGCGTGGGCGGCATGGTGCAGGTCGGGGACGAGGTGTTCGGGGAGGCCGAGGGGTCCTTCGCCGAGTACGTCCGGGTGCGCGCGGACCTGGTGCAGCACAAGCCGTCCAACCTCACGTTCGAGCAGACGGCGGCGCTCCCGCTGGCCGGCAACACCGCGTGGTCGGGGCTCGAGGACCTGCGGGCCGGGCAGAAGGTGCTGATCAACGGCGCGTCCGGCGGGGTCGGGCTGATGGCGGTGCAGATCGCCAAGGCGCGCAAGGCGATCGTGACCGGAGTGTGCAGCACGCGCAACGTCGAGCAGGTCCGCGCGGCCGGCGCCGACCACGTCGTGGACTACCGGACCACGGACTTCACCCGCTCCGGGCAGCGCTACGACCTCGTGTTCGACCTGGTGGGGAACAGGTCGATGGGCGAGCTGCGGGGATCGCTCGCCGAGGACGGCACGCTGGTGCTCTCCGGCGGCGGCAGCTTCACCGGCGGAGCGCTGTTCGGCCCGTACCGGCTGATCATCCAGGGCAGGCTGCTCTCGTCGTTCTCCCGGCACCGGCTCCTGGTGCTGGAGACCAAGCCCAGCAAGGAGAACCTGGCCGCGTTGCGGGAGCTCGCCGAGTCAGGGCGGCTCGTGCCGGTGATCGAGCGGACCTACCCGCTCACCGACGCACCGGACGCCATCCGGCACGTCGAGTCGGAGCACGCGCGAGCGAAGGTCGTCGTCACGGCCTGAGCGGCGCCGAGACCCGGCCCCGGACCGGTGAGCGGTAAATCCCTGGCGTTCTCGCGGGGAGTGCGCCGACGATTCCGGCATGGTCGAGGTACAGGTCACCGGCGGAACGGTTCGCGGCAGCGCCGAGCAGGGGATGGCGGTGTTCCGCGGCATCCCGTTCGCGGCACCGCCGGTGGGGGCCGCGCGGTTCGCCGCGCCCCAGCCGGTGGTGGCGTGGGACGGCGTGCGGGACGCGCTGGAGTTCGGGCCACCGCCACCGCAGGCCGCGGTGTTCGGCATGGACGGCATCGGCACGGCCGGTGACGAGTGGCTGACGGTGAACGTCTGGTCGCCTCAGGGGGCCGGTGACCTGCCGGTGATGGTGTGGATCCAGGGCGGCGCCTACACGGTCGGCATGTCCGGGCTGCCCGACTACGACGGCGCGCTGCTCGCGTCGGGCGGGGTCGTCCTGGTGACGTTCAACTACCGCGTCGGCGTCGAGGGGTTCGCGCTGATCGAGGGCGCTCCGGCGAACCGCGGGCTGCTGGACCAGGTCGCCGCGCTGGAGTGGGTGCGCGACAACATCCGCGCGTTCGGCGGTGATCCGGCCCGTGTGACGGTCTTCGGCCAGTCCGCGGGTGGTGGCTCGGTGGCTGCGTTGCTCGCCATGCCGCGTGCCGCCGGGTTGTTCCACCGCGCGATCGCGAGCAGCTTGCCGGGAACGTTCTTCAGTCCCGCGCTGGCCGCCGACATCGCCGCAGTGTGCGCCGCCGAACTGGGGCTGCGCCCGACCGTCGCCAATCTGTCCACTGTGGAGCCCGACCTGCTGCCGGCGGCGGGTGACGAGGTGATGGCCAAGATGCGGCAGTTCACGCGGTGGGGGCCGGTCGCCGAGAAGATGATCCCGTTCGCGCCGGTGGTCGACGGGGACGTGCTGCCGGCGACGCCCTGGGAGGCGCTGAAGGCGGGCGCCGGGCGTGATGTCGAGCTGCTCGTGGGGCACACGGTGCACGAGCAGCGGCTCCTGTCCGTGCTGGAGGGCCTGGTGGGCTCCGTGACGGCAGAACAGGCGTCGGCGGCGTTGGAGGTGTTCGCTCCCGGCCTCGCGTATCCGGACCTGGAGCCGGAGGAGCTGTTCGAGACGGTCTGCTCGGACTGGCTGTTCCGGATGCCGTCGCTGAAGCTGGCGGAGGCACAGGTGGCCGCGGGGGGCAGGGCGCACGTCTACGTCGTGGCTTTCGAGCCGACCGAGGCGTTCCGCGCGTGCCACGGGATGGACGTGCCGCTGGTGTTCGGCACCCTGGACCGGGGGCAGTCGGCCGCGGTGCTCGGGGAGATCACACCGGTCGTGCGGGAGGTGTCCGCACGGATGCGGGCGGCGTGGACGGGCTTCGCCGCCGACGGCGATCCGGGATGGCCCGCCTACTCCGCCGCGCGGCTGACGCGGGTGTTCGACGTCCGAGACGACGTGGTGGCCTACCCCGAGGAGCGGTCGCGGATGATCTGGCGGTACCACTCGTTCGACGCGCTTCTCCTTGCGCGGTAACGCGTTGGGCCCCCCGGTTCTGACCGGGAATACCTGCGTCCGCGCGGCGTTGTACGGGTCCGGAAGGGAGGTTCTCCGATGAACGAGTTCTCCGTGCACGACAGCACGATGTTCAACGCCTACCAGCCGAATGGTGAGGTGGCGGCAGATCGCTGGGTGACGGTGCGGCACCTGTTCGACGCCGGTCACGTCGAGACCCCCGCCGAGAAGTGGGAACGGGCGCAGCTGCTGTTCGAGTCCCGCGACTACATCAAGGCCGCCGAGCTGCTGGCCGCCGTCGCGGGCGAGGTGCCGTTCCAGACGGACCTCCACCTGCTGCTGGCGCGCGCCTACTACCACTCGGCGCAGCTGGGCAAGGCCGAGGCGCGGCTCCGGGTGATCGTGGACCGCGACCCGGTCGAGCACTACGCCCACCTGCTGCTGGGCCGCACGCTGGAGCGGCAGGGCAGGCCCGAGGAGGCCGCGCCGTGGCTCCGGTTGGCCGCCGCCTTCGGTGGCGACCTGGCCGAGGTCTAGCAGTGTGAGAACGAGGGCGGCCCCACCGGCCGCCCTCGACCTGTTCTACCCGACGTCCAGCTTGGCGAACGCGCGCAGCAGGCCCGGCGCGACCCGGCTGGCGAGCCGTGCGGCCTTGGCCTCGGCCGTCACCGGCACGACGGGCTTGTTGCGGCGCACCGCCCGCACGATCTGGGTGGCCACCCCCTCGGGACCGAAGCCGCGCCGGGCGTAGAGCCGGGACGCACGGTCCTGCTTGCGGCGTTCCTCCTCGGAGCTGACGCCGGAGAACGTCGTGGTCGCGGTGATGTTCGTGTTCACCACCCCCGGACAGATCGCGCTGACGCCGATCGCGTGCGGTGCGAGCTCGGCCCGCAGGCAGTCCGACAGCATGAACACCGCCGCCTTGCTGGTGGCGTACGCGGAGAGGATCTTCGACGGCAGGTAGGCCGCCGCCGAGGACAGGTTCACGACGTGACCGCCCTCCCCGCGTTCGACCATCAGCTCACCGAACGCCCGGCAGCCGTGCACGACGCCCCACAGGTTGACGTCCAGCACCCGTTGCCACTGCTCGGTCGAGGTCGACAGGAACGACCCGGAGTGGCCGATGCCGGCGTTGTTCACGACCACGTCCGGCACCCCGTGCTCGTCCGCGACCTGCAGCGCCCACGCCCGCACCGCCTCCTCGGACCGCACGTCGACCTCGTAGGCGTGCCCGTCGACCAGCCCGGCGGTCTCCTTCGCCGCGGCGAAGTCCACATCGGACACCACGACCTTCGCGCCGGTACCGGCGAACGCCACCGCCGTCGCCCGGCCGATGCCGCTGCCGCCACCCGTGATCACGACGAGCTCGCGTTTCGGCGTGGAGTCCCCGACGAACTCGCTGATCATCCGCGCCACCGGCTCCGGGTGGCTCAGCGGAGCCCAGTGCCCTGCCGCGATCCTGCGGCGGGTGAGCGACGGCACCCAGCGTTCGAGGTCGAGCGGTTCGGTGCGGATGTACCGGTCGTGGATCGGCTGGACCACCTGCACCGGCATCGGCGCGAGACGCTGCCGCGGCGACCGCATGACCTGCCGGATGTTGGCCCGGTACAACGAGATCCCGCGCACCGCGTCCGACGTGATCGTCCGCGCGGGCTCGACCTTCACCCCCTCCACCCGCTGCAGCACGCCACCCCAGCGCGGCCCGAGGTAGAACCGCCAGAACAACGGCGCCACCACCGGCACGTGGAACGCGGCGATGTACCAGGACCGGAAGAACTGCCGGAGATGAGCGACCGACAGACGTTTGCGCGACCAGTGCCCCATGTGGTCGAGGCACGGCCCCGAGAGCGACGTGAACGTGGCGATCCGCGCACCGGGCGTGGTCACGGCCTCCCAGGACTGGATCGACCCCCAGTCGTGCCCGACCAGGTGCACGGGCTCGTCCGGGCTGACCGCGTCGATCACCGCGAACAGGTCCGCCGCCAGCCGTTCGAGCCGGTAGCCGTCCTCAGTGGACGGCGCGGTCGACTCCCCGGCCCCGCGCACGTCGTAGGTGACGACGCGGAAGTCCTTCTCCAGCAGGGCGGCCACTCGGTCCCAGACCTCGTGCGTGTCCGGGTACCCGTGCACCAGGACCACCGTCGGGCCGGCCGTGCCGCGCACCTGCACGGCGAGTTCGACTTCCCCGGAACGCACCTTCACAGTTCCTCCAGAACGAGCCTGTCACCACTGGGCCGGTCCACGCAGATCCGCACACCGCCGACGTCGCACGTGCCGCAGAACCCCTGACGGCACGAGTAGGCGACGGAGGGCCGGAAATCCCTGATCACGTCGAGTGCCGACCGGTCGGCCGGCACGTCGAGGGCTACCCCGCTGCGCCGCAGCTCGACCGTGAACGGCCGCCCGTCGACGATCGGCGGCGGGCTGAAGCGCTCGAAGTGCAGCCAGCGCGACGAGAACTCGGCCCGCACCTGCTCCAGCATCGACGCCGGCCCGCAGCAGTAGACGGCGCCACGAGGCGAAGCATCCCCGAGCAGCTGCGGTCCACGCCCGATCCGCACGTCGACGCGGCCGGACGGCAGCTCGTCCAGGAACGGCATCGACGCCTCCGACCGGCCGCAGTACACGAGCCGCCAGTCGAGGCCCGCCTTCGCGGCCGCGTGCACCATCGGCAGGATCGCGGTGATCCCGATGCCGCCCGCGACGAACACGACCGGCCCGAGCCCGGCGAACGGGAACGCGTTGCGCGGCCCCCGCACCTGGATCCGGTCGCCGATCCGCAGCGCCTGCACCTCGCGTGAGCCGGCGCCGACCTCGCGGACCGCGATCCGGTAGGTGTCCTCGGCCGGGTCGCCGCACAGCGAGTACTGCCGGCGCAGTCCGGAGGGCAGGTGCAGGTCGACGTGGCAGCCGGGTTGCCAGGCGGGCAGCGCGGCGCCGCCGAAGCGGAGGCTCACCACGCCGTCCGCGACCTGGGTGCGTTCGACGACGGTGAGCCACAACGCATCCCGCGCGACGCCGGGTCGCGCGCGCCCGCCGAACCGGGTGACGGCGGCGTCGTAGAGGGTGCCGAACCGGGTCAGGCCTCGCAGCATCGGAGCACCCTCCCGGTCGAGTCGCGGCGCATCAGTGCGCCTCGCGCGCGGCGGGGGAGGAGGCGAGGTACGCGATCGCCTGCGCCGTCGACCCCTCCTGCCTCGGGTGGTAGGCGGGGTGGAAGTACCGCAGGAACGCCCGGAAGATCTCCGACAGCTTCGGCAGCAGCCCGCGCCGCCCGGCCCGCATCGCCTCGCGCCAGGTGAGCCGGACCCTCGTGGTCCGGTCCGCGCGCACCATGAACCGCGCGCCGCGCACCCACAGGCCGAACAGCACGGGCGCGACCAGCAGCATCGTCCGCGCTCGCCGCACGTACCGGCGGTCCAGGTGGCACATCAGGTCGTACGCGACGCTGCGGTGCTCGACCTCCTCGGCCGCGTGCCAGCGCAGCAGGTCCAGCATCACCGGGTGGATGCCCGCCCGGTCGAGCGCGTCGGCGTTCAGCATCCAGTCGCCGAGGTAGGCGGTGAAGTGCTCGACCGCGGCGACGATCGCGACCCGTTCGATCAGCTGCTCGCGGGCCTGCGCCTCGGTCAGGCCGGGCCCGGGGCCGAGGATCCGCTGGAACACGTGCTCCATCTGGCGCGTGAACGGCCGCGGGTCGAGACCGTTGGCGAGCAGGTGGTCGAGGACCTCGCTGTGCGCCTCGGCGTGCATCGCCTCCTGCCCGATGAACCCGAGCACGTCCTCGCGCAGCGTGTCGTCGGTGATCAGCGGCACCACCTGCTGGAACGTGCGCACGAACCACCGCTCGCCCTCGGGCAGCAGCAGGTGCAGGACGTTCATGACGTGCGTGGCCACGGGCTCGTCCGGGACCCAGTGCATCGGCAGGGTCGACCAGTCGAACTGCACGTCACGCGGCTGCAGAACGAGGTTGTCCGGCTCCATCGCAGTACCTCCACCGACTCTGCCGCCAATTACTACGCCTGCGTAGCTTTGTGAAAGCTACGCCACCGTAGCAATATGGTCCCGTGAACACAACGCGTCGGAAGTACGCCCGCCGCCTGCCGCCCGAGCAGCGCCGCGAGCAGTTGCTGGACGCCGCCCTGAGCCTCATCCCGGCCGGCTTCGACACCGTCACGATGGAGTCCGTGGCGAAGGAAGCCCAGGTCACCAAGCCCGTGCTCTACGACCTGTTCGCCAACCGGGCCGAGCTCATCAGCGCCCTGCTCGAACGCGAGGCGGGCCGCGCCACCGAGCAGGTCCTCGCCGCCCTGCCGACCGACTTCGCCACCCGGTCCCCGGACGACGCCTTCGCCGACGCCGTCCGAGTGTTCGTGACCGCCGTCGTCGAGGCCCCCGACCGTTGGCGCCTCGTGCTGCTGCCGCCCGAGGGGACCCCTCACGAGTTCCGCGCGCAGGTCGAACTCGTCCGCGCGGGTGTCCTCGCCCAGATCGAGGACCTGGCCGCCCTGGGCCTGAAGGAGCTGGACCGCCTCGACGACCTCGACTCGGCCCTGCTCGGTCACGCGATGCTCGCGCTGGCGGAGATGTCCGGCCGCCTCGTCCTCACCGACCCGGAGAAGTTCACGCCGGACCGGCTGGCTGCCTTCGTGACCCGGATCGCCCACGGCCTGCGCTGAGCACCGACCGCATGTGGAGCAACGCCTCCCGGTCGCTCATCCCCGGCGCGTCCGTGACCATCCCCTTGACCAGCGTCGACGCCACGCACACTGACCGCACACCGCCGGGAACGAGCATCGGCGCCATGACAGCACGTGTTGCTGGATCCCTCTTCATCGCGCCGACGTTGTTCCCCGTCCTCACACGACACGGCGAGGGCATGGCGATGGGGTAGGTCGTCGCCAGGACGCTCGAGGTCGTCTTCCTGATGTCCGCCGTGGCACCGCCGGCGCGCGTTCAGGTCGACGAAGTCTGGGGCCACGCCGGCGCGATCTACTTCTGCGCCGGCGTGGTTTTGCTCAACGTCCTGCTGTTCAGGTCCAGGCTGGTGCCGCGTTGGATCTCGGTGTGGGTGCTCGCCGCCGTGGCGCCCTACTTCGCCGGCGCCGTGCTCGTGTTGTTCGGCGTCCTCTCACAGACGCAGGCCGGCGCGCTCTTCGTGCCGTTGGCGCTGAACGAGATGGTGCTGGCCGTCTGGCTGCTCACCCGCGGGCTGTCAGCCCCTCCTGGTCCGGACGTGCGTGAGCACCGCCAGCCCGGTCGGGTCGAGGTTCAGTGACGCGTCGCAGCCCGGCAACAGCGCGCGGATGGCGCGGTCGTCGCGTTCGATCACGGACCAGTCCATCAGGTGCTCGAGCGTCCACTTGTACGGGTTGCCGGGCTTGATGCTGGAGAAGTAGAACGTGCCGCCCGGACGGCAGAGCCTGGTCAGCACGGCCTCGGTCAGCCGCACGGCCGCGCGGTCGTTCATGTAGTCGTAGAGGCCGTTGACCAGCACGAGGTCGAACGGGCCGAGCTCGGCGAGCTTCGGGATCGCGCGGAACACGTTGCCGGGGACGGCGGTCGTGAACTCGTTGAGCAGCCCGAGCCGCTTCTGGGCCAGCTCCAGCGCGTCCGGGTCGACGTCGGTGAGCACGAACCTGTCTCCAGGGCGCACGATGCCCGGCGGGATGAGCCGAAGGTCGGGGGCGGCGCCGGCGGCGATCACCAGCACCGAGCGGGGGCCGTTGCGCTGCGCGGTGAGCGTGTCGCTGATGAGCCGGGCCTGGTGCATCACCCGGTTGCGCTGCTGCTGGGTGATCGCCGAGCTCTGCAGGTGCGTCTCGACGTGCCAGCCCAGCGTGCCCGGCGGGGCCTCGTTCGCCTGCGCCATGACGTGCTCGACCAGCCGGAAGTCGCTGGGGTAGCCGCGCGCCCACTCGTTCTCGTCGCGCATGAAGGGCGAACGCGAGCACGCGGACCGCGCGGGCTGGACGATCGCGGCGATGTCCTCGTCGGGGACGCCCGCCTGCACGCTCGCGCCGATCTGCGCGCCGAGCGTGCGCAGCCGGCCTCCGACCAGCATGTGCGCCGACGGGTCGGTGAGGTTGAACTCCCTCTCACTGCGCAGGAAGCCGTCGACGGCGTCGCTGAGCCGGTGCAGGGCGTCAGTGGTGTGCGGCAGCACGGTCATCGAACACTCTTCCTCGTCGCGGCAACGGTTCCAGAGCCTGTCAGGCGGAGCGGCTGATCAACAGAGTCTTTCGGGTAATACGGGGAAAACCCAGCTCCGGTTCGCGGGCCGGTCTCAGGGTCGCAGGCTGTGGGAAGACGAACGCTGGAAGCCACTCGGAAGGAGCAGGAAATGATCGAGTGGCTGAACGAGTTCGGCGCATGGGCGTGGCACGGCACCACAACGAGCTGAGCTGGTACATCAGGCGCGATCGAGATGCTCGCCGCCGAACGCGGGCACCTGCTGGGGAGGGGACGACGGTGCGCGCGCGGAGTTCAGCGGCTCGCCGCGATGACGGCCTCCGCGATCGCCTGATGACCGGCGGCCGTCGGGTGCACGTCGGTCTCGTCGCAGTAGTGGGTGAGCGTGCAGACCTCGGCGACCGAGGCCGGGATCTGGCCGTACCTCGGGTCCTCGGTCAGGTCGGTCAACGCGCCGTAGCCACCGGTCGTCCCCGTCACGTCGACGAACGTCGCGCCGAACTTCGCGTACTCCGCGGCTATCGCGCCGTTGAAGTCCTCGTACAGCGCCACCGACGTGCGCGCGAGGTCCTCGCCGTTCGGGAACGACGGGTTCACCCACGCGCCGAGGAACACGTCCGGGTAGCTCAGCCCGACGATCTTCACGTCCGGCGCCGCCTCGCGGAACCTCGTGAGCGCGGTGGCGATGTTGGTCCTGGTGTCGCTGATCGCCGCGGTCGCGCACTCCGTCGGGTCCTGGGCGACCGCGCACGGTTCCAGCAGGTCGTTGCTGCCGATCACCATCGTGACCAGGTCGGCCTCGCCCGAGCGCAGCACGTCGACCGTCACGTCGACCTGGGTCCTGCCACCGGCCTCCGGTTCGCAGGCCTCTTCGGCGAGCAGGTCGGCCGAGGTGGCGCCGTTGCAGGCGACGTTGACGAGCCCGAGACCGGAGCGGGCGGCGACGATCTGGGCGAAGCTGTCGCCGGTGCCCTCCGGGCCGTACCCGGTGGCGTAGGAGTCGCCGAGCGACACGTACAGCCGCTGCCCGGCCGGTACGGGGGTGCTCAGCGGTGGCTCCGGTGCGCACGCGGCGAGCGCCATCACCAGCGCTGAGCTGACCACCAGGGGGAACGTCCGCACGCCGTGATCAACGCCCGGCCGCGGTGACGGCCTCCGCGATGGCCTGATGACCGGCGGGCGTCGGGTGCACGTCGGTGCGGTCGCAGAAGTAGGTGAGCGTGCACACCTTGGCCACGGAGGCCGGGATCTGGCCGTACTTCGGGTCCTGGGTCAGCTCGGTCAGGGCGCCGTAGCCGCCGGTCGAGCTCGTGACGTCGGCGAACTTCGCGCCGAACCTGCCGTACTGGGCCGCGATCTTGGTGTTGAAGTCCTGGAACATCGTGACGGACAGCCGGGCGAGGTTCTTGCCGTTGGGGAACGACGGGTTCACCCACGCGCCGAGGAACACGTCCGGGTACGTCAGCCCGACGATCTTCACGTCCGGTGCGGCCTCGCGCAGTTCGGTGAGCGTGCCGGCGACGTTGGTCTGGATGTCCGCGACGGTCCTCGTCGCGCACTCCAGCGGCTCCTGCGACAGCGCGCACGGCGCCAGGTCGTTGCCGCCGATCACCACCGTGACCAGGCCGGCCTTCTTGCCGCGCAACGCCTCCACCGCGGCGTCGAGCTGGGTCTTGCCGCCGCCGTCGGGCCCGCAGGCGGGCCTGCTGGCGAGGTCGGCGGACGTGGCGCCGTCACAGGCCAGGTTGATCAGCTTCAGGTCCGCCTGCTTCGCGACGATCTGGGCGAAGCTCTCGTTCCTGCCGCCCGGTGCGAAGCCCGTCGCGTAGGAGTCGCCGATCGACACGTGGACCTGCTGCTCGTCCGTCGGCGGTGCGCTGCTGCTGGGCGCGGGCACCGGGGCGGAGGCGGGCGGCGGCGTCGCGGTGCACGCTCCCAGCGCCACCAGCAGCGCCAACACCGGTGGCACGACCAGCGCGAACCTCGGCACACCTACTCCTGTCCATCGGAAGCTGATGTGCCGAGGCTACGAGATCGCCCGTGAGGGTCCTGTCAGCGGAAGGCGCGCAACCGCAGACTGTTGCTCACCACGAACACCGACGAGAACGCCATCGCCGCGCCCGCGATCATCGGGTTGAGCAGGCCGAGCGCCGCCAGGGGCAGTGCCCCGACGTTGTACGCGAACGCCCAGAACAGGTTGCCCTTGATCGTCGTGAGCGTGCGCCGCGACAACCGGATGGCGTCGACGGCCGCCCGCAGGTCACCCCGGACCAGCGTGAGGTCGCTGGCCTCGATCGCGACGTCCGTGCCGGTGCCCATGGCGAGGCCCAGGTCGGCCTGGGCGAGCGCGGCGGCGTCGTTCACGCCGTCGCCGACCATCGCCACGACCCGTCCCTCGTCCTGCAGTCGCTTCACGACGTCGACCTTGTCGGCCGGCAGCACCTCGGCGACGACCTCGTCGATGCCGACCTCGGCCGCCACCGCCTCGGCTGCGGCCCTGTTGTCGCCGGTCAGCAGGACCGGGCGCAGGCCGAGTTCCCGCAGGCCCTCGATGGCCTGCTTCGAGGTGGGTTTGACGGTGTCCGCGACCACGAGCACTGCGCGGGCCTTGCCGTCCCAGGCGACCAGGACCGCCGTGCGGCCCTGCTGTTCGGCCGCCTCCTTGGCTTCGCGGAGGTCCTCGTCGAGCCGGACGCTCCAGTCGTCGAGCAGGCGTTCTCGGCCCACCAGCACCGCGTGGCCGTTCACCACCCCCTGGACGCCCAGGCCTTCTACGTTCTGGAAGTCCTCGACTTCCAGAACGTCACCTGCGGCGTTGACGATCGCCCTGGCGATCGGGTGTTCCGAGGCGTTCTCCAGGGCGGCGGCCAGTTCGAGGGCTTCTTCTTCGGATTCGCCTTCGGCGGTGTGGACGCTCACCAGGCTCATTTGGCCCGTTGTGACGGTTCCGGTCTTGTCCAGCACCACGGTGTCCACGCGGCGGGTGGACTCCAGCATCTCCGGGCCCTTGATCAGGATGCCCAGCTGGGCGCCTCGGCCGGTGCCCACCAGCAGCGCGGTCGGCGTGGCCAGGCCCAGGGCGCACGGGCAGGCGATGATCAGCACCGCCACCGCGGCGGTGAACGCCGCGCCCGCGCCGCCGCCGGTACCCAGCCAGAAGCCCAGGGTGCCCACCGCCAGGGCGATCACGATCGGGACGAACACCGCGGAGATCCGGTCGGCCAGGCGTTGCACCTCGGCCTTGCCGTTCTGCGCCTGTTCGACGAGCTTCGCCATCTGCGCCAGTTGGGTGTCCGACCCGATCCTGGTGGCTTTGACGACCAGCCGTCCGCCCGCGTTGACCGTGGCGCCTGTGACGTTGTCGCCCGGGCGCACCTCCACCGGGACCGACTCGCCGGTGAGCATGCTCGCGTCCACCGCCGAGCTGCCCTCCTCGACGACGCCGTCCGTGGCGATCTTCTCGCCTGGCCTGACCACGAAACGGTCGCCGACCTGCAGTTCGCCGGTGGGGATCCTCGTCTCGCGGCTGTTTCTGATGACGGCTACTTCTTTGGCACCCATTTCCAGGAGCGCCTGCAGCGCTGCTCCCGCGCGTCGCTTCGATCGTGCTTCGAAGTACCTGCCCGCGAGGATGAACGTGGTGACGCCCGCGGCCACCTCCAGGTAGATGTTGCCTGTGCCCGCTGTCCTTTCGATGGTGAACGTGAAGCCGTGGGTCATGCCCGGGGTGCCGGCCGTGCCCAGGAACAGGGCGTACAGCGACCAGAGGAACGCTGAGGCGACGCCGATCGAGATCAGCGTGTCCATGGTGGCCGCACCGTGCTTCAGGTTCGTCCAGGCCGCCTTGTGGAACGGCCATGCCGCGTAGGTGACCACCGGTGCTGCCAGGACCAGGGACAGCCACTGCCAGTGGGTGAACTGGAAGGCCGGGATCATGGCCAGGGCGACCACCGGTGCGGACAGGACGGTGGAGGTGATCAGCCGCTCTCGCAGGGACCTCGTGGGGTCCGGTCCTGAGTCTTCCGAGTCTTCTGTGGTGGCGGTCGGGAGTTCTGCCGTGTAGCCGGTCTCCTCGACCACCCTGGCCAGGTCCGCCGGGGTCAGGGTGGGTGGGTAGCTGACCCTGGCCTTCTCGGTGGCGTAGTTCACCGAGGCTTCCACGCCGTCCAGCTTGTTGAGCTTGCGTTCGATCCTGGCCGCGCAGGACGCGCAGGTCATGCCGCCGATCGAGATCTCGATGGTGTCAGTGGCCATGACCGCCCTCCTCGTGGGTCGTCAGGGTGAACTCGGCCGTGCGGACCTCGTCCTCGTGCCGGAAGTCCAGGAACAGGCGGTACCGGCCCGGCGTGGGGACCTCTACCGCGAACTTCACCTGGTCGCCCTGTTCCGGGTGGACGTGCAGGTAGGCCAGGTCCGAGGCGCGTAGTGCCACCAGGTGGCCCTTGGCGCCCAGGTAGTTCTGCAGGGTGGTCACCTTGGTGCCGTTCTTGGTGACCTCCGCCGTGAGCGTTGACGCCTTGGTCGTGGTCAGGTCGCCTTGGAGGGTGACCTCGTAGCCGTCGACTGTGAACGTGCGGCTGTCCTGGTGGGTGGCCGGGCGGTAGTCGCCTGGTTCCTGGACGTCGGTGCTCAGGACGGTCTTGGGGCCGTTGTGCGGCTTGAAGTCGGCGAAGATCTTGTAGCTGCCGGCCTCGGGGAGGGTCGCAGGGATCGACCAGGTGCCGTCCGGAGCCATCTCCGGGTGGACGTGCTGGAAGTTCTTGCCGTCCCTGCGGACCAGGACCAGGTGCAGGCGCTTCTCGTGCTCCACGTCGAACCCGGTCACCGGGGTGCCGTCCCGGTCCTCGATCCTGAAGGCCAGCCGGCTGTTGTCGATCAGGCGCAGGGTGTAACCGTTGTCCGAGGTGGACAGTCCGGGTGGGACCTTTGCCTCGTTGCCGCTGTGGGTGTCGCCATGTGCTGGAGCCTCGTCGTGGGCCGCGGAGGGCGCGGGTGGTCGAGGGGCTGCCGCCCCCGCCGCCCAGGTACCGCCGAAGATCACTGCCAGCGTTGTGGTGTAGAGGGCCACCTTGTAGCCGGTTCTCACGGTCTTCTCCCTGTGGGTTAGGAGCGGACCAGGCGGGCGATGGCGTCGGTCGCTTCCTCGATCTTGTCGGATGCTGTCGTGCCGCCCTCGGACATGGCCTGGCTCACGCAGTGCTTGAGGTGCTCTTCGAGCAACCCCAGTGAGACCGCCTGCAACGCCCTGGTGGCAGCGGAGATCTGGGTGAGCACGTCGATGCAGTACTCGTCGTTCTCGATCATCCGTTGCAGGCCGCGGACCTGGCCTTCGATTCTGCGTAGGCGGCGGTGGTGGGCGGCTTTTTCCTGGGCGTAGCCGGGCATGTCTCGCTCCTGTCCTTGCCTGTCGCGCGGCCGGGGGTCCGGGGGAGCGGTGGGCTTGGTGTCTTTATACCCTAGGGGGGTATGGGTATGTCAAAGGGTGGGGGTGTTGTTGCTGGTGGTGGCTGGTGGGGTGGGGCGCCTTGAGAGCGGCGACCTTTGCGTGGGGCGACCTTTGCGTGGGGCGACCTAAGACGGTGGTCACCTTGCGGGCGGCCAGGTCACCTTGCGTGCTTCCCCTGGGGCTCTGCCCCAGACCCCGGCAATCTGATCAGGGGGCCAGCGCCATGCGTGGGTAGATGGCACGCCTGTTGCTTAGAGCGGCCGGCTGTTTCGTAGTTTGCTTGCGTTGGCGGTGGGGTCCCATCACGAGCCGAGCCAAGAGCGAGCCACATGCCTGAGGGGGTGTCAAGCGGACGAAAAGCATGTCCGCTTGACA
>NZ_JBSGUQ010000010.1:0-285527 GCF_053608005.1 Lentzea sp. NPDC055074 | reverse complement strand
TGTCAAGCGGACACGCTTTTCGTCCGCTTGACACCCCCTCAGGCATGTGGCTCGCTCTTGGCTCGGCTCGTGATGGGACCCCACCGCCAACGCAAACAGCTACGCAACAGGCAGCCGCTCAAAGCAACAGGCGTGCCATCAGCCTGCTCACGGCGCTGGCCCCCTGACCAGATTGCCGGGGGTCTGGGGGCAGAGCCCCCAGGGAAAGCACGCAAGGTGACCTGGCCGCCCTCAAGGTGACCACCGTCTTAGCTCGCCCCACGCACGGCGCGCCCCACGCACAGGTCGCCCCACGCCAAGTCCGCCCACCGCAACGGTCGCCCCGCAACGTCAGCCCACGCAAGGCCAGCCCGGCAGGTCAGCCCAGCAAGGTCATCCAGGCGAGGTCAGCCCCGCAAAGCTCAACCCCACCCCCAGACTCAGCCCCACCCAACAGGCCCCAGCAGAAAGCTCCCGCAGGCGTCCCCCCAAAACGAAGACCCCCTGAGCCCAAACGCTGCTCAGGGGGTCCGACAAGATCACAAATCGCAGGCCCGAAGGCCCACCGTCACCGCCGCATGAACGGCGGAACGTCAACCTCGTCATCAGGATCGTCGGTGACCGGGACAGGCCGAGAGGGCAAAGACCCGTTGGGCGACAGAGACCGAGGCACAGAAGGCACGTACCCGTTCCCCTGAGCCGGCGAAGGCTGCGGGGGCACCGAGGTAGGAGGCTGCTGCACAGGCGGAGCCTGCCGGACCTCAGGCTGAACCGGAGGCTGCACGGGGTGCTGAACCGGAGGAGCTTGCATCGCCGGCGCGTGCACCACCGGCGGCGGAGTCTGGGCGACCGGCTGCTGCACGTGCGTAGGCGCAGCAGTGGCGGACGCGATCGGCCCGGAAGCAGTCCGAGGCGGCGAGGACAACGCCGTCGGCTCCAGCTTCTTGTGCGTGGGGCCCCCGCTGTCGAACCCGGCCGCGATCACCGTGACCCGGACCTCGTCGCCGAGGGAGTCGTCGATGACCGTACCGAAGATGATGTTCGCGTCGGGGTGCGCTGCTTCCTGGACCAACGACGCAGACTCGTTGATCTCGAAAAGTCCCAGGTCGGAGCCACCTGCGATCGAGAGCAGCACGCCGTGCGCGCCCTCCATCGAGGCTTCCAGCAGGGGCGAGTTGATGGCCTTCTGCGCGGCCTGGACCGCTCGTCCCTCGCCTCGGGCGGAGCCGATGCCCATCAACGCCGAGCCCGCGCCGGACATGACCGACTTGACGTCGGCGAAGTCCAGGTTGATCAGACCGGGGGTCGTGATGAGATCGGTGATGCCCTGGACACCGGACAGCAGCACCTCGTCCGCGGAGCGGAAGGCGTCCATCAGGCTGACGCCGATGTCGCCGAGCTGCAGCAGCCGGTCGTTCGGGATGACGATGAGCGTGTCGCACTCGTTGCGCAACGCCTGGATGCCGTCCTCGGCCTGCTTGGCGCGGCGCTTGCCCTCGAACGAGAACGGGCGCGTGACGACACCGATGGTCAGTGCGCCGAGCTTGCGGGCGATCGAGGCCACGACCGGCGCGCCGCCGGTACCCGTGCCACCGCCTTCACCAGCCGTCACGAAGACCATGTCGGCCCCCTTGAGGACCTCCTCGATCTCCTCGCGGTGGTCTTCGGCGGCCTTGTGCCCGACCTCGGGGTTGGCGCCGGCACCGAGACCGCGGGTGAGCTCGCGGCCGATGTCGAGCTTGACGTCGGCATCAGACATCAGCAAGGCCTGTGCGTCGGTGTTCACCGCGATGAACTCGACGCCCTTCAGCCCGACCTCGATCATGCGGTTGACGGCGTTGACACCGCCACCACCGATGCCGACGACCTTGATCACCGCGAGGTAGTTGTGCGGGGGCGTCATCGGATCCGCCTTCCTGATCGTGGTCCGCGCTGTGGTGCTGGGTGTGATGCACCCGGATTGAAACTCTCAACCTCTCGTCGAGATTCAGAGTTATGTCAACCCCATATGTTCCTGCTGGACGGTAAGCACCGGCGGCACGTCGGTCCAGCAGCCACGCCGTAGGGTCCCAACACTGTGCGCTACTACTCCCCGGTCGTGCCGTCAAGTAGTGCCGCACTGTCCTGAGGACGACGCACCGCAAGCCTAGTCGGCCGACGATTCAGAGATCGTCTCGCCCATGCCTTCCTCAGTTGCACGCCTTGTCAGGGTGACCTCTCGCTACTGTCCGTAGATGGGGATCAGGATTTTCGGCGTCGCGCTGGCCGCGATCGCCCTGGGGACAGTGACGGTCGCACCCGCGAGTGCGGCACCGGAAGACAACAAGATCATCGAGATCAGGAGCGTGGACAACGGCCTGTGCCTCGCCCTGGGCGGGAAGGTCACACAGAGAGCCGGCATGAGCGCCTGCGACGGTAGCGCCGCGCAGCAGTTCGAACGCGTGCCGGCCGCCGCGGGCGGTGGGTCCTACCTGCGCAACCTCGGCACCGGCACCTGCCTCGACGGCTACGACAGCACGGTGACGAGCTGGCCGTGCAACAGCGCTGAGGCCGGCCAGCGGTTCCAGGAGGTGCCCGCCGCGGACGGCACCGTGAAGCTGTCGGTCGCCGGGCGGTCCGGCACGCGGTTCGCCGACTCGTTCCTCTTCTCGCGCTGGAACGAGGTGAACATGTTCGACGCCTCCGACAGCTCCACGCAGCTCTGGCAGGTCCGCGAGACGGGCGCCGTGCCGACGCCCCAGCTCGGAGCAGTGGTCAAGCTGAAGAGCGCCAACGCGGGCACCTGCGTGGCCGACAGCGTCGAGTACATCAACGAGCTGAAGGCCTGCGCCGACGCGCCGGGCTTCGAACGGATCGACGTGGGCGAGGGCAAGGTCGCGCTGCGGAGCCAGGCGACCGGCAAGTGCCTCACGGTGTCGCCGCCGCCCTCGTCCAACGCCGTGCTGCTGGAGCCCTGCGTCACGACCGAGGCCGCCCAGCAGTGGACGCTCACCGGTGACGAGCTCGGCAACTACAAGGTCGCGAACGCCGACCAGCACCTGATGCCGTCCAGCAACCACGTCATCGTCTACGACTACGCGGGCATCGGCCTGCTGCAGATCTGGCAGCTGCCGGCGGCCTAGTCGCCGACGACGTCCGGACGACCGGTGTGCCGGGCGGTCTCGTCGATGACGTGCGCGAGCACCCATCAGGCGAGATCGTCCGGTCGCCGGCCTCGACGGCGGCGCGGGACGTCATCGCATCGCAGTCGTCCGCTGGGCCGCGAGCCGTCCGGAGATCAGCACCGGCGGCACCCCGACGCCCGGTGTGGTGCCCGCTCCCGCCAGCGCCACGTTCTCGGCGCCCTTCACGACGTTGCGCGGCCGGAACGGTCCCGTCTGCGCGAAGGTGTGCGCGAGCCCGAACGGCGTGCCTGCCGCGTTGCCCCAGTCCACGGGCGTGACGAGCACTTCGTCGCGCACCGACGCACCGAACCCGTCTAGCCCGCGTTCCTCCAGCGTCCGCACGAGCTCGTCGCGGTACCGGGGCCCGACGCGTTTCCAGTCGATCGGCCCGGTCCGCAGGTTCGGCGACGGCGCCAGCACGTAGTGCAGCCCGTCCTGCGCGTGCGTGACGAGCAGCGACGGGTCGGACATCAACCGTCCCTTGTGGACGATCTCGTCGAACGTCCCCCGCCACGCCTGCCCGAACAGGATGTTGTGGTGGCCCAGGTCCCACGTGCGGTCCGTCGCGGCGTGCAGCACCACCGCGGACGGCGACCACCGGTGCGGCAACACACGGCGCGGCGACTTCCCTAGCAACCGATAGGCATCCGGCAGCTCACACGCCAAGACGACAGCGTCGCACTCGATGCGCTCCTCAGCAGTGTGCACCGCCGCAACGCGCGCACCACGCCACTCCAGCCGTATGACCTTTGCGCCGTAACGGAACTCCGCACCGTGCTTGGTCGCGGCACCAGCCATCGCCTGAGGCACCGCGTGCATCCCACCGCGCGGGAAGTACACGCCGGCAATGGTGTCCATGTACGCGATAACGGCATACGCCGCGAGGGCCTGCTGCGGCGGCACCCCCGCGTAAAGAGCCTGGAACGAGAAGAGCCTGATCAACCGCTCGTCCCGCAGGAACCGCCGCAACTGCGGCTCCAGCCGCCCGAACCCGCCGAGCGAGGCGAGCTTCACGAACTCGGGCCGCACCAGGTCGAGCGGCGAGTCGAAGTTCGCGCCGATGAAGTGCTCGCGCTGCACCGAGTACAGCTCGCCCAGCCACCGCCGCAGCTCCCGGTACCCGGCCGCTTCCCTTGCACCGCAAACGGTGCGGACCTCGTCCTCCATCGCGGCGCCGTCGGTGTGCACCGAGATCCGGGACCCGTCCGCGAACCGCGCGCGATAGGCGGGCTCGACGCGATCGAGCGTCAGCCAGTCCGCGAGCCGCTCCCCCACGGCGTCGAACGCCTCTTCCAGGTACTCGGGCATCGTCAGCACGGTCGGCCCGTTGTCCGCGACGAACTCCCCGACACGCACAGTGCCGGCCCGTCCGCCAGGCGCATCACCCGTTTCGAGCACCGTGACCCGCCGACCGGTCCCTCGCAGGTGCAACGCGGCTGACAGTCCGGCAAGACCGGCACCCACAACGACGACGTGGCCCGGCATTGAGTACTTCCTTCGGGTGACAACGATCGATCTGGCTAATACGGCGAGTGGCAGCTCGATTAGCACGGTAGTCGTTCACCACAGGAGGCATGTCTTGGCACCCGCACCCGCGTCCGTGCGTTCGCTCTTCATCGAAGCGATCGTCCTGGAACTCGTCACGAGCAGGCTCGGCAGCCTCGTCGTACGGGTCGCGATGGCGCGGCTGAGGCGGAACGGCTGACGCGCGAACCTCAGGAGAACCCTTGTGCTCCCAGCCGATTCCCCGGTCCCCGATCCGCCGGCCCCGCCGGTTCCCGACTCCGTCGCGGCCACCGGCACCGCGGCGCTAGCCCCAGATCGAAGGACCGCCGTGGAACCTCTTCCACCAGAACCAACCCTGATGCCGCCACCAGAAGGGCCGCCGCGAAGCCGAACTCCGGGACTCCTGGCCGGCATCGCCGTGGTGCTGCTGCTCGCCGTAGGAGGTATCGGGTTCGGACTTGGCCGCGCTTCAACGGAGTGGGGCTCACCCGACACGTTCACGGTCGAGGGCAGCATGTCCGTCTCCGGACGCTGCGGCTCCGGCGGCTACAGCGACATGCGCGACGGCACGCAGGTGGAGATCGTCAACCAGGACAACAAGGTGCTGGGCGTCTCCACCCTCAAGAGCGGGGACAGCAGCTGCTTCTTCACCTTCACCGTGCGCGACCTGCCCACCGGTGAACGCTTGTACGGCGCGAGCACCGGCAACGCCAACCGCGGCGTGATCTGGAAGACACAGCAGGAGGCCGCGACCGAGGGCTTCCACCTCACCCTGGGCTAGGAAACCGTGGCCAGGTCCGGCGACGACACGTCGTAGCTCGTACCTGGCCGCGAAAGCAGCACGAGCAGCACGGCCGCCTTGCGAGCCGTGTCGTCGGAGCTGCCCCACTTCACCGTCCGACCTCCCGACAGTGTCAGCCGAACGTCGGCACCGGTCGTCGCCGCCACCGCGAGAACGTCCGGCCGCAGCTTCTCCGGCAGCTCGTTCACGACCCCGACCACGGCACGCGTGGCCGGGTCCGAGGACGACGGCAGCGTGAGCACCAGTTCGGGCACGCCCGGTGCGGCGGCCGGGAGGACGGCGTAGTCCTTGCCGGTCGAGTCGACGAGGTGGAAGCCGTCGGGCAGCTTCACCGAGCCGACCGGAACCCGTTCGGTCACCAGCAGGCGGACCGTGCCCGGGAGCTGGCGTTCCACCTCCACGGCGGCGACGCGCGGGATGCCGGCCACGCGGTCGTGGATCTCCTGGAGGTCCAGACGGATCAGCGGCGAGCCGGGCTCGATGGCCGCCACGGCGCGGACCTCGTCCTCGGTCAGCGCGCCGTTGCCGCGGACGTCGACCTGGCTGACGCCCAGCAGCGGGGTGAAGAAGACGCAGTAGGCCAGGGCCACCACGGACAGCACTGTCAGCAGCGCGACGAGGCGGCGGCGCAGGATGACCCTGCGCCGCGCCTTGTACTCGGCGCTCTTCGGTCTCCGGTTCGCGGTGCGAACTCGCGTGGACCTTCCGCGAACCGGTGCGCTCATGACAGCGCGCTGACGATCTCGGGGCCGAGCATCGTCACGTCGCCCGCGCCCATGGTCACGACCATGTCGCCGTCGCGCACGAGCGAGGCCACCAGCGCGGGAACGCGGTCGAACGACGGCTCGTAGTGCACGGAGGCCGTGACCTGGTCCGCGATCAGCGCGCCGGTCACGCCGGGCTCCGGTTCCTCGCGGGCGCCGTAGACGTCCAGCACGACGACCTCGTCCGCCAGCGACAGCGCGGCGGCGAACTCAGCGGCGAACGTGCGGGTCCTGGAGTACAGGTGGGGCTGGAACACCACGACGACACGACCGGCACCGGCGACCGGGCGGGCGGCGCGCAACTGCGCGTCGACCTCGGTCGGGTGGTGCGCGTAGTCGTCGTACACCGACACGCCCTTGCCACGGCCCTTGAACTCGAACCGCCGCCGCACGCCGCCGAAGGCCGCGAGGCCCTCCAGCAGACCGGCCTGGTCGGCACCGAGCTCGAGACCGGCCAGCAGCGCGGCGATCGCGTTCAACGCCATGTGCTCACCCGGCACCGCGACCCGGACCTCGACCGCGACACCGTCGATCTCGACCGACGCGAGGCCGCCCGACTCGAACGGCTTGTAGTCGACGAGCTTCGCGTCGGTCGCCGAACGTCCGTACTCGCGCACGCGGATGCCGCGCGCGCGGGCCTCGGTGATCAGGCGAGCGGCACCGGGATCGTCCACACAGGACACCAGCACGCCGCCCGGCACGATCCGCTCCAGGAACGAGTCGAACACGGCCGTGTAGGCCTCGACGGTGCCGTGGTGGTCGAGGTGGTCGGCCTCGACGTTCGTCACGACGGCGACGGACGGCGAGAAGAACAGGAACGAGCCGTCGGACTCGTCCGCCTCGGCCACGAACACGCCGCCGGTGCCCTGGTGGGCGTTGGCGCCGGACTCGTTCAGGTCACCACCGATCGCGAACGACGGGTCGACCCGGCAGTGTTGCAACGCGACGGTGAGCATCGACGTCGTCGACGTCTTGCCGTGCGTGCCGGCGACACACACGACGCGATGGTCCTCCATCAACGCCGCGAGAGCCTCGGCACGGCGCAGCACGGTGATGCCGCGCTCACGGGCCGACGCGTACTCGGGGTTCGTGTCCTTGATCGCGGTCGAGACCACGACCTCGGTCGGACCGCCGACGAGCTGGTCCAGGTTCGCGGCGTCGTGACCGACGGCGATCCGCGCGCCCTGGGCGCGCAGGGCCAGCACGGTGCGCGAGTCCTTGGCGTCCGAACCGGACACCTGCACGCCGCGTGCCAGCAGGATGCGGGCGATGCCGCTCATGCCGGCACCACCGATGCCGACGAGGTGAACGCGTTCGAGGCTCATTTCCTGATCACATCCAGAACGGTGCGGGCAAGGATCTCGTCCGCCTCGCGACGGCCGGTGCCGAGCGTCGCGCGGGACATCTGCGCGAGCCGCTCGCGGTCCGCCATCAGCGGCACCACCAGCGACGCGACCTTCTGCGGCGTGAGCTCCTCGTCCGGCACGAGAAGGCCACCGCCCGCGGAGACGACGGGGCCCGCGTTCAGCGCCTGCTCACCGTTGCCGATCGGCAGCGGCACGAAGATCGCGGGCAGGCCGACGGCCGACACCTCGGCGACGGTCATCGCACCCGAACGGCACAGCACGGCGTCCGCGGCGGCGTAGGCCAGGTCCATGCGCTCCAGGTACGGCACCGGCACGTACGGCGGGCGGCCCGGAACCTGTTGCACCGCAATGTTGTTCTTCGGGCCGTACGCGTGCAGCACGCCCACGCCGGCACGGGCGAACTCGGCGGCCACGGGCGCCACGGCCTCGTTGATCGACCGTGCGCCCTGCGAGCCGCCGAACACCAGCAGCACCGGCGCGTGCGGGTCCAGGCCGAAGAACCGGCGGGCCTCGTCGCGCAACGCGGCGCGGTTCAGCGACGTGATCGACTGGCGCAGCGGGATGCCGATGATCTGCGCGTCGGTCAGGCCGGAGTCCGGCACGGCCGCCGCGACGTGCTCGGCGAACTTGGCGCCGACCTTGTTCGCGAGACCGGCCTTGGCGTTCGCCTCGTGCACCACGATCGGAATGCGGCCACGCGCGGCCAGGTACGCGGGCAGCGCCACGTAACCGCCGAAGCCGACGAGGACGTCCGCGCCGACGCGCTCCAGCACCTCACGGGTCTGCTTCACGGCGCCGCGCACGTTCAGCGGCAGCTTCAGCAGGTCCAGGGTGGGCTTGCGCGGCATCGGCACCGGCGGGATCAGCTCCAGCGGGTACCCGCGAGCCGGGACGATCTTGTTCTCGAGGCCGCGCTCGGTGCCGAGCGCGACGACGCGCGCGTCCGGCCGCAGCCGCATGACCGCGTCGGCCAGCGCCAGTGCCGGCTCGATGTGGCCGGCGGTGCCACCACCGGCGACCACGACGCACGGACCACTGGGGGCAGGGTGCCCGGTCAAGACTTCTCCCAAGTTTTTCGGCTGACGAATCAGTTCGATCGCCCGCGACCGCGGGTCGACCGGCCTTGCTCGGAACGGCCCTGTGTGCGCCGCGAGTCGCGGCGACGGTACTCCGAGGGCGGAGCGGACCTTCCCGCCATACGACGTTCATCCACTACCGGAAGTTGCTGCGTTCGTGAACGGCCTGGTGCGCGGGGCGGCGTGGACGGGCGGACCGGCTTGCGCTTCGAGGGCGCCCGGTAGGCCTCCGGGGCGGGCAGCCTGAGCAGTCCGCCGACGCGGCCGGGACCGAGCGACCGCAGCGCCGACACGGCCTCGGGCTCGTGCCGGGCGCAGTTCGCGAGGATGCCGAACACCACCATGGTCGTCACGACCGAGGTGCCACCGGAGGAGATCAACGGCAGCGTCAGGCCCGTGACGGGCAGCAGCCGCACGACGTAGCCGATGTTGATCGCGGCCTGCGCGACCAGCCACACCGTCAGCGTCGCGGACACGATCCGGATCCACGGGTCGGTGTTGCGCGAGGCGATCCGCAGCCCGACCCACGCGAGGCCGCCGAACAGCACCAGCACCAGCGCGCACCCGACGAACCCGAGCTCCTCGCCGATGACGGCGAAGATGAAGTCCGACTCGACGTTGGGCAGGTACCGCCACTGCGAGCTGCCCCGCGCGAGCCCCTTGCCGAACAGGCCGCCGTCGGCGAGCGCGAACATCGCCTGCCGCGCCTGGTGACCGGCGCCCTCGGGATCGGCGTCGGGGTTGAGGAACGTCGTCACGCGCTGCAGCCGGTACGTGGCGCCGATCGCGAGCACGACGGCACCCGCCACCGCGCCACCGGCGATCACGCCGAACAACCGCATCGGCGCGCCGACGAACCACAGCAGGCTGATCAGCACCACGCCGAGCGTGATCGTGCCGCCGAGGTCGGGCTGCAGCATGACCAGCGCGAACACCAGCATCGCCACCGGCACGACGGGCACCAGCAGGTGCCGGTACTGCGACAGCAACGCCCGCTTGGTGACCAGGACGTGCGCGCCCCACAGCGCCAGCGCGAGCTTCACGGCCTCGATCGGCTGGAACGACACGGGCCCGAGCGTGAACCACGAGCGCGCGCCACCGCGGACGTCACCGAGCGGCGTCAGCACGAGGGCCAGCAGCAGCACGCCGATGCCCATCGCGGCCGTCGAGAAGTGCCGGAGCTTGCGCAACGGGAACCGCAGCATCACCCAGAACAGCACGGCCCCGATGCAGACGTAGATCAGCTGCTTCTGGAACACGCTGTACGCGGACACGCCCGACGCGACCTGTCCCGGCGCCGACGCCGACAGCACCATCACCAGGCCGAGCACGGTGAGCATGCCGAAGATCGCGAGCAGCAGGTGGAAGTCGGCGAGCGGGCGGCTCAGCCACGAGGTCATACCGCTGCGCAACGAGGCGACGCGGCCCGTAGGACGAACCTTCCGCTTGCTTCTCGGCTTGTCGGCGACGACGGTCACCAGATCATCGTCTCCTGTGTCAAGCGCTCGAACGGGGATTCCTGGGGCGTGTCGCCCCATTGGTGCCGTGACCGTCGGCCTTCACCCCGTATTTCGACGGTCGGACGGGTGCATCGTGGTGTCGGCCCCGCGTCCTCGTACTGGTGGTACGGGGGCGCGGGGCCGGGACCGCGAGGCGCCCTGCTGAGCGCCGAAAGACGCGGTGAAGGCGGGCGGTCACGGCACCATCACCCTACCGGCCACCCGTGAGGCGCTTGACGGCGTCCGTGAACGCCTGCCCGCGGTGCGCGTAGTCGGTGAACATGTCCATCGACGCCGCCGCAGGTGCCAGCAGCACCGTGTCACCGGACTGAGCGAGTTCCTGCGCGGCCCGCACCACAGCCAGCATCGGGTCCTCGTCGTCAGCGAGGTCGAGCGACACCACGGGCACGTCCGGGGCGTGCTTCGCCAACGCCTCCGCGATCACCGCGCGGTCGGCGCCGATCAGCACCACGCCCCGCAGCCGGTGGGCCTCGGTCCGCACCATGTCCTCGACCGACGCGCCCTTGAGAAGCCCGCCCGCGATCCAGACGACGCTGTCGAACGCCCGCAACGACGCCACGGCCGCGTGCGGGTTCGTCGCCTTCGAGTCGTTGACGTACTTCACGTCGGCGGCGTCGACCGTGACGAGCACGGCGCGGTGCGCGGCCGGTTCGAAGGCCTCCAGGCCCTCGCGCACGGCCTCGGACGGCACGCCGTAGGCGCGGGCGAGAGCCGTGGCAGCCAGGGCGTCCGCGATGCCGGGGGGACCGGCCGGACGGATCTTCGCGACCTCGACCAGCGCCTCGTCGTCGGCGAACGCCCGGTCGACCAGCCAGCCGTCGCGCACGCCGAGCTGACCTGCAGCCGGTTCCTCCAGCGTGAACCCGACGCGGTCGCGGGCGGGCGACTCCTCCAGCAGGTCGACGACGCGGTCGTCGTCGAGCCAGCCGATCGCCACCTCACCGGTGAGGACCCCGGCCTTGGCCTGGGCGTAGGCGTCCATGCCGCCGTGCCAGTCGAGGTGGTCCTCGGCGAGGTTGAGCAGCGCTCCCGCCTGCGGGCGCACCGACGGCGCCCAGTGCAGCTGGAAGCTCGACAGCTCCACCGCGAGCACCCGCCGTCCGGCGAGCAGCGCGTCCACGACCGGCAGGCCGACGTTGCCGCAGGCCACGGCGTCCGCGCCGGCGGCATGCAGGATCGACTCCAGCATGCCGACCGTCGTGGTCTTGCCGTTCGTGCCGGTCACCGCGAGCCACACCGGCGGGTCGGCCAGTTCGGTGCCCATCCGCCAAGCCAGTTCGACCTCGCCGATCACCTCGATGCCGGCGGAGGCGGCGGCCGCGAGCAGCGGACTGGACGGCTGCCAGCCCGGGCTCGTGACGACCAGGGAGGTGCCGGCCGGGGGTTCCGCCAGGCCGGGCACCAGTTCCACGCCTTCGAGCATCGTCTCCAGCGCCGCGAGCCGTTCCGGCGACGAGTCCGTCACCACGACCTCGGCGCCCGCCGCGAGCAACGCCTCCGCGGCGGACCGGCCGGTCACTCCAGCACCGGCGACCAGCACCTTCGAACCAGCCAGCTTGGTCATGACCCTAGAAACCGCCCGTCAGCCACTCGCTGTAGAACACGCCGAGCCCGAACATGCAGCAGATGCCGGCCATCAACCAGAAACGGATGATGACCGTGGTCTCCGCCCAGCCCGCCAGCTCGAAGTGGTGGTGGAACGGGGCCATGCGGAACAGGCGCCGTCGTGAGGTGCGGAAGACCGCGACCTGCAACGCCACCGACAGGGCCTCGACCACGAACAGACCACCGATGACGATCATCAGCAGCTCGGTGCGGGTCGCGATCGCGAGACCGGCGACGAGGCCGCCGAGCGCGAGCGAACCGGTGTCACCCATGAAGATCTTGGCCGGAGCCGCGTTCCACCAGAGGAAGCCGATGCAGCCCGCCATCGCGGCCGCGGCGATCACCGCGAGGTCCAGCGGGTCGCGCACGTCGTAGCAGCCGGCCACGGCGTAGCTGGAGCAGTTGTAGCGGAACTGCCAGAACGAGATCACCACGTACGTGCCGAACACCATCGCCGACGAACCGCCGGCCAGGCCGTCGAGGCCGTCGGTCAGGTTCACGGCGTTCGACCACGCGGCGACCATGCCGTAGCAGAAGACGATGAACCCGATGGTGCCGAACGAGACCACGGTGATGTCGCGGACGAACGACAGGTTGACCGACGCGGGCGTCAGGCCGTCCTTGTTCGGGAACTGCAGCACGAGCACCGCGAACGTGATCGTCGCGATGAACTGGCCGACCAGCTTCGCCGTCTTGTTGAGGCCCAGGTTGCGGGCCTTGCGGATCTTGATGAAGTCGTCGAGGAAGCCGACGAGCCCGAGGGACGTCGTCAGCATCAGCACGAGCAGGCCGGACGCCGTCGGGGTCTGGCCCGACGCCGAGGCCGACATCGAGTTCACGAGGTGCGTGCCGAGGTACCCGGCCCACATCGCGACCAGGATGGCGAGGCCACCCATGGTCGGCGTACCGCGCTTGGTCTTGTGGTGCTGCGGACCGTCCTCGCGGATCTCCTGGCCGAAGCCCTGACGGGAGAAGACCTTGATCAGATACGGCGTCAGCAGGATCGACACCGCGAGGGCGATCGCTGCCGCGATCAGGATGCTCTTCACTTGGTTCCTGCCTCCAGCAGGGCCTCGGCAATGCGCCACAGGCGATAGGCGTTGGATGCCTTGACCAGCACTACGTCACCGGGCCGGACTTCCCCCTGGAGCAACGCGACAGCCGCGTCCACGTCCGGCACCCTGACGGATTCGTCTCCCCAAGATCCTTCCAGGTGCGCGCCCTGGTGCATCGCGCGGGCTGCCTCACCGACGACGACCAGCTTGCTGATGTCGAGACGCACCACCAGCCGCCCGATCTCGTCGTGCTCGCGCACCGCGTCGTCACCGAGTTCCGCCATCGGGCCGAGGACGGCCCAGCTGCGGCGGGCAGGGGTGGTGGAGCGCGCGATCGACGCGAGCGCCTTCAACGCCGCCCGCACCGAGTCGGGGTTCGCGTTGTAGGCGTCGTCGATGACCGTCACGCCGTCCGCGCGGTCGGTGATGACCATGCGGTGCGCCGAGACGCGTTCGGCGGCGCCGAGCCGTTGTGCGATCTCCTCCGGCGTGGCGCCGAGCTCGAGGGCGATGGCGGCGGCGACCAGGGCGTTGCCGACCTGGTGCGTGCCGTTGAGGGAGAGCTTGACGTGCGCGTCGCCCTTCGCGGTCTTCAGCGTGAAGCTCGGCCGGGCCTGCTCGTCCAGCTCGATGTCCTCGGCGCGGACGTCGGCGTTCTTGTTCTCACCGACGAGCACGACCTTGGCCTTGGTGCGGCTCGCCATGCCCGCGACCAGCGGGTCGTCGGCGTTGAGGATGGCGACGCCGTCCTCGGGCAGCGACTCGACCAGCTCGCCCTTGCCCTGCGCGATGCCCTCGCGGGAACCGAACTCGCTCAGGTGCGCGGTGCCGACGTTGAGCACGGCGCCGAACTTCGGCGGGGCGACCTCGCACAGGTTCGCGATGTGGCCGATGCCGCGCGCGGACAGCTCCAGCACCAGGAACCTGGTGTCCTCGGTGGAGCGCAGCGCGGTCCACGGGTGGCCGAGCTCGTTGTTGAACGACTCCGGCGGCGCCACGACGTCCCCGGCCGGTGCCAGCACCTGGGCGATGAGGTCCTTGGTGGACGTCTTGCCCGCGGAGCCGGTGATGCCGACGATCGTCAGGTCCTTCAGGCGGTCCGTGACGTGGCGGGCGAGCTTGGCGAGCGCCTCGAGCACCGCCGCGCCCTCGCCGTTCTTGTCCCCCGCGAGCACGTAGGCGTTGCCGTGCCTGGTCTCCACGGGCGGTGCGATGACCGCGGGTGCGTCGACCTCGCGGCCCGCCAGCACGCCGGCCGCGCCCGACGCCACGGCCTGGGCGGCGAAGTCGTGGCCGTCCACGCGTTCCCCGGGAAGGGCCAGGAAGAGGCCTCCGCCGGTGACCTTCCGGGTGTCGAACTCGATGGTGCCCGTCACGACCGGACTGCCATCGGTCGCGTGCAGGCGTCCGCCGACGATCTCAGCGATCTCGGCGAGCGTGAGTGCGATCAACGGTGCGCCTCTCTGATCGCGGCGGTCAGCGTCTCGACGTCCGAGAACGGATGGATCACGCCGGCGATCTCTTGTCCCGTCTCGTGTCCCTTGCCCGCCACGACGACGACGTCCCCCGGAAGTGCCAGCTCCACGGCCTTGAGGATCGCGAGCCTCCGGTCGCCGATCTCGAGCACCTCGCCCCGGTTCGCGGTGGCGAGGGCCCCTTCGAGCATGGCGGCCCGAATGGAGGACGCGTCTTCGGTCCTGGGGTTGTCATCGGTGATGATCAACACCTCGGCCCGTTCCGCGGCGGCCTCGCCCATCAGCGGGCGCTTGGCCCGGTCCCGGTCGCCACCGCAGCCGAGCACGATGATCACCCGGCCGTCGGTCTTGGCGCGCACGGCGTCGAGCGCGAGTGCGACGGCGGCGGGCTTGTGCGAGTAGTCGACGACCGCGGTGAAGTCCTGGCCCTCGTCGACGCGCTGCATGCGGCCGGGCACCTGGACGTTCTCCAGGCCCTCGGCGATGGCCTCGGCGCCGATGCCCTCGACGTGCAGGCACGCGATGGCCAGCAGGGCGTTGGCGATGTTGAAGCTGCCCGCGAGCGGGAGGTGGATCCGGATGTCGCCGCCGGGGCCGTGCGCGGTGAACGACTGCTCACCGGTCGGCGACACCTCGACGTCGCTCGCGGTCCAGTCGGCGGGCTTGGTCATGGCGACGGTGACGGTGCCCGGCTTCACCAGCCGGTCGCCCCAGTCGCCGTCGACGCAGACGACCTCCTTGCGCGCGCGGCCGTCGAACAGCTGCGCCTTGACCTGGAAGTACTCCTCCATGTCGGCGTGGAAGTCGAGGTGGTCCTGGCTCAGGTTCGTGAACGCGCCGATCTCGAACTCGGTGGCGGCGACGCGGCCCATGTGCAGCGCGTGGCTCGACACCTCCATCGCCACGTCGGTGACCCCGCGCTCGGCCATCACCGCGAACAGCGCCTGCAGGTCCGGCGCCTCGGGCGTGGTGTGGGAGCTGCCGAGCTGCTCCGCGCCGATGCGGGTGCCGACCGTGCCGATCAGGCCGGTCTGCTTCCCGGCGGCGCGCAGCACCGACTCGATCATGTACGTGGTGGTGGTCTTGCCGGACGTGCCGGTGACCCCCCACAACCGGATCTTCGACGACGGCTGTCCGTAGACGTGCGCGGCGAGCAGGCCCACGACCTCACGGGGGCGCGGGTGGATCAGCACGGGCACGTCTTTGAGGGAGTCGCGCGCGGCGCCGGCCTCGTCCGTCAGCACGGCGACGGCGCCGTTCGCGATCGCCTGGTCGGCGAAGTCGGCACCGTGGACGTGCGCACCGGGCAGCGCGGCGTAGAGGTCCCCTGCGATCACGTGCTGTGCACGCAGAGTCACCCCCGTCACCTGGACGTCGGCATGCGCTGGCCTGGTCAGGTGCACGTCGGCCACCGCGGCGAGAGCAGCCACGGAAGCAGGGCGGATGGCGTTGGGGCGGGGCGGGGCGGTCGCGACCTTGCCCTCGAGCTTGGCAGGCACGGGCAAGAGGCTACCGGCGTGCGCACAGTGGTCGAGCGGCGCGTTGGCGTTCGGGTGATGATCCGCCGTTCTGGGCCGTTCGGGTGGCCGTCCGCGCTGGTCTTCGTGGGCGAGCCCGTCCGGCCGCACAAGTTCCTGCCCGCTTCGTGACTTAGTGCCCTGTGAGCACTGGTGCGGCTGCGGTGAGGTAGAGGTCGGCAGGAGGCGGCGATGAGAACCAGCTCGACGGTGGAACCCAGGAGATTCTCCTTCTGGGCAGCGGATTTCAGTCGTTCCGTGACGGTCGGAGTGGACACCTCCGAATCCGCTTATCACGCTTTCGAGTGGGCCGCGCGACACGCGTGGTCGCTCAGGACGGACCTCCAGGTGTACCTCGCGGACCCCGGCGACACGACGGTCCAGCGGGTCCTGGAGAGACTCCCGATGCTCACCGCCCACTTCCGCCGCAGCGGAGACGACCCGGTGTCCGCACTGGTGAGGGCGTCGGACTCCAGCGCGACCTTGGTCCTGGGGTGCAAAGGCGAACAGCACCGCGGCCTGGGGCTGGGTTCCCTCGTCCTACCGGTGCTGCGCCGCGCGCGGTGCGGGGTCGTGGTCGTGCGCGGCCGCCCGGAGGCGATCCGCGGCGAACACGGCTGGATCACCGCTGCCGTCGGCGGGTGCGAGGACCCGGTCGTGCTGCGGCGCGCGGCCGAGCTCTGCCGCACCCGCCGAGCGCGGCTGAGGCTGCTGCACCTGCACCTGCCGGCCCAGAACGACGTCGCCGTCCCCCGTGACGAGGCGGCGGTCCGCCGGGCCGTGCTGTTCCTGCGGACCACGGCTCCCGAGCTGACGCCCGAGGTGCTCGTCGAGTCACGGCACCCGCACGAGGCGCTGGCCGCGCTCGACTCCGACCTCGTGGTCGTGGGGCGGGGCGGGCAGCACGACGGCGTCGGGCTGATCACGCGAGCGGCGCTCTACCACTCGTCGTGTCCCGTGCTGGTGGCTCGGCCGGAACCGATGCAGGACGACCGGGTGACGCTCTAACAGTCCTTGCGCAGCACGGTTCCGGTGGTGCCGGGCATCGCCACGAAGCTGACCGGCGCGCCCGTCTCGTTGGTGTGGACCGAGTCGAGGCGCACGGTCACCGGGCCGGTGCCGGTCCGGTTCGCGTTGACGATCACCGTGCCGCACTCGAAGTCGCGCTGGTGCACGTTCTTCGCGATCTCGTGGTGGGTGCCGAGCGGGTCGCCGAGGTCCCAGTCGTACTCGGTGCGCCACTGCGACGGGTCGCCGTAGCCGTCGGTCTCCTCGATCTCGGAGATCGCCGCGTGCTCGCCCTTGGCCAGCAGGTAGCTCGCGAAGGCGTAGCGGAACGGCTGCTCGGCGCCGCTGTGGTGCGGCTGGACCCAGGTGATCTTGCCCTTGGCCTCGTTCGCGGTGATCTGCTCGACCTGCCGACTCCAGCCCTGTTCGTACTCGGAGAGCAGGTCCTTGTCGCCGAAGGTCAGCCACCACTCGTCGAAGCCGCCGTCGAGGTGCTCGACGTAGCTGTCCCAGGCGCCGTCGTGCAGCCGGGCGTTGGACATGTTCGCGACGGTCTTGAGGCCCGCGTCGACGAACTTCTGCCGGGTGTTGGCGAGCAGGGAGACGTAGGCGTCGCGCATCGCGGCGTCGGTCGGGTACCGCGCCGGGCACACGCCGTCGTGGTAGGTGTCGCAGGCGAACAGGGCGTTGTCCATGAAGACGCCGTCGAAGACCCCGGCCGAGGCCGCGACCACGTTGTCGGCCCAGGCGTTCTGGTACGCGGGGTTGCCGACGTCCATCTGCCAGTGGCCCTCGTAGCCGCCGTACTCGAACCGCGCGCCGGTGCCATCGGTGAGGAACCACGACGGGTCGGCCTCGCAGTAGCCGACACCGGTGGGGAGATCGGCGTCGTCGACACCCTTCGAGCACGCGTAGCTGCGCGTCGAGGAGAGATCTTTGTAGACGAAGGTCTGGATCTTCGGATTCGCCTTTTTCAACTTCGCGGCGAGATCACCTTCCCAGGCGTTCAGCACGACGTACGAACGCCGTTCCGCCTCGATCTCGATCATTTTCCCGGACGTCGGCGTGCTGTTCATGTGCAGCCAGTACGACTTCACGGCCGAGTCTTCCTCCGGGCTCTGAGCAGCGGGAGCGGGCGCGATCCCCAGCACAAATGCCAAGATCGAATATCCGATGGAACGCACGACGCACCTCACCTCGTTCAGCTCTCCGGTTTCGGAGAATTAAACGTGATGAAATGCGTCTCAACACGAAGAAGTTTTCACAGTCAAGATGACGAAATCACGCCTGGGCGCGCTCCGGGCTCTTGCGGACCAGAGGCGCGCCACTCACAATGCGCGTCCTACAGCTGCAGCTGGACGTACGGCGTCTGCTCGGCCGACATCGGCACCTGGAACCGCTGGGTCAGGAAGGTCGCGATGTCGTGGAACACCGGCGCGGCCGACTGGGCCCCGGACGGCGCGTCGAGCATGATCCCGACGACGTAGCGCGGGTTGTCGGCCGGGAGGATGCCGGCGAACGTCGTCCAGTACTCCGACTGGGAGTAGCACTTGCAGGTCTGGTCGATCTGCTGCGCCGTCCCGGTCTTGCCCGCGATCTGGTAGCCGGGAACGGCGGCGGGCTTGCCGGTGCCGTTCTGGTTCGCGTCGCGCGGGTCGGACTGCGTGACCGAGCGGAACATGTCGCGGACGGTCTTCGCGGTCTCCTTGGACACCACCTGCACGCCCTCGGGCCGCTGCTTCTCCGACCGCGCGCCCGCCTCGCCGATCTCGGCGCGGACCAGCCGCGGCGGGATGCGCAGCCCGTCGTTGGCGATGGCCTGGTACATGCCCGTCATCTGCAGCAACGTCATCGAGAGGCCCTGGCCGATCGGCAGGTTGCCGAACGTCGAGCCCGACCACTGGTTCAGCGGCGGGACGACACCGGCCTCCTCGGCGGGGACACCCGACTGGGTGCGCTTGCCGAGTCCGAACTTCTGCAGCATCTCGGCGTAGCGCTCCTGGCCCACCTGCTGGGCGGCCTCGAGCGTGCCGACGTTGGAGGACTTGGCGAACACGCCGGTGAACGACATCGGCACGGTGCCGTGGTTCCAGGCGTCCTTGATGATCCGGTCGGCGACCTTGATCGAACCCGGCACCTGCAGCACGTCGTCCGGCTTGAACAGGCCGTACTCGACGGCGGCCGCGGCCGTGACGATCTTGTTCACCGACCCGGGCTCGAAGCTCGACGACACCGCGGTGTTGCGCTTCTGGTCCTCGGAGGCCTTGCCGAAGTCGGTCGGGTCGTACGTCTTGTCGTTGGCCATCGCGACGATCTCACCGGTGCGGCTGTCCAGCACGACGGCAGAGCCGTTCTTGGCGCCGAACTTCTTGGTGTAGTCGCTGATGATCTTCTGCACGGCGTACTGCGTGTCGATGTCGATCGTGAGCTCGAGGCTCTTGCCCGGCTGCGGCTTCACGAGCTCGCGCTCGGTGTTCGGGATGACGAGGGTGTCGTCGCCCGACATCGTGTCGACCACGCGGCGGCCCGTGCGGCCCGCGAGCACGTTGTCCTGGGCGTTCTCCAGCCCGAGGATGCCCTGGACGGTCGGCGGCTTCTCCTCCTGGCGCCAGTTCGCCGCGCCGATGATGTTCGACGCCAGGTCGCCGTTGGGGTAGATGCGCTTGGAGCGGTACTCCGAGCCGATCTCCGCCGGGTACTTCTCGACGATCTTCGCGGCCTTGGCCGGTTCGGACTCGCTCACCAGGACCTCGTAGGTGACGTCCTTGACCAGCTGCTGGTAGACGGTCTCCTCGTCGGTCTTCTCCCCGTTGACCTCGGGCCCCAGCGTCGACGAGATGAACTTCGCCATCTCTCGCGCGCGGTCCTCGTAGGTGCCGGGGTACTTCTTCGCGTCCTTCGCGTGGGCGTCGTCCCAGTTCTTACGCGCACGCTGCGGAAGGATGTAGAGCGCGCGCACCTCGATCGAGAACGCGAGCTGGTTGCCGTTGCGGTCGAGGATCGACCCGCGCTCGGCGGGGATGTCGATGGGCGTGGTGCGCTGCTTCTGCGCCTGCAGCGAGAGCTCCTGCGCCTGCAGGCCCTGCACCTGCACGAGCTTGACGCCCGCGATCACCAGGGCACCGATCAGCAGGACGCGGCCGACGCCGATGCGCAGCCTGCTGTTGCCGCCCAGCCGTGCGGCCGGCCGGGAGCCGCGCACCGACAACGGACGGCGGGGCCCCCTCGTCTGAGGACCGGGCATCAGCCACCCGCCGGAGGAGTCTGACCGGCGGGCGGCTGACCCGCCGGAGGAGTCTGGCCCGCGGGCGGCGGGGGCGGCTCGGAGGACGGCGGGGGCGGCGGCGTCGACTTGGTCGGCGCGCTCGGCTTGCCGAACTCCTCGATCGAGCCGTCCGGGTTCTGCCGCAGCCGTGCCGGGTTCGTCGGCGCGACGAGGCCCATCTCCCCCGCCCTGCGCGCGAGGTCGGTCGGCGACTCGAGCAGCGCCACCTCACGGCGCAGCTGCTCCATCTGCAACGTCAGCCTCTCGGCCTCCGCCCGCGCCTCCTGCAACCGGTAGGTGTCGGCGGCGGCCTGGGTGGAGAAGTACATGATCCCGGCGACGCCCGCGCCCAGCACGAGCATCACCAGCACGACGAACGGCGCCTTGGAGGCCACCTTCTGCTGCGGGCTCGCGGCACCACCGCGCAGGTTCGAGGCGCGCTGGGCCCGCCGGGCGTAGGCGCGCTCGGCCCCGGCGGAGCGCCGGCGAGCCTTGTCCTTCTGCTCGGCCTTGTCCTTCGAGGGGTCGCGGGGCGACGAGCCACCGACCCGTGCGGGTGCCGTCACCTCGGTGCTCCGATCCGCTCGGCAGCGCGCAGGCGCACCGGCGCCGCACGCGGGTTGTCCTCGATCTCCTGCTCGTTCGCGAGCTCGGCGCCCCTGGTCAGCAGCTTGATCTCGGGCCCGTGGCCCGGCAGCTCGACCGGCAGGCCCGGCGGCGTCTTCGACTTCGCCAGCTCCGCGAGCGCCTGCTTCACCATCCGGTCCTCGAGGGACTGGTAGGACTCCACGACGATGCGGCCGCCGACGCCCAGCACGCCGAGGGCGGCCGGCAGCGCGAGCCGCAACGACTCCAGCTCGCCGTTGACCTCGATCCGCAACGCCTGGAACGTGCGCTTGGCCGGGTGCCCGCCGGTGCGCCGCGACGCCGCGGGCACGACGGCGTACAGCAGCTCGACGAGACGGCCGCTGTTCGTGAACGGCTCCTTCTCGCGCTCCCGCAGCACCGCGGAGGCGATCTTGCCCGCGAACCGCTCCTCGCCGTAGGTCGAGAGGATCCGCGCGAGGTCGCCGTGCCCGTAGGTGTTGATGACGTCCGCCGCCGTCATGCCGGTGCCCTTGGACATCCGCATGTCGAGCGGGGCGTCCTTCGAGTACGCGAACCCGCGCTCCTCCTCGTCGAGCTGCAACGAGGAGACACCGAGATCCATCAGCACGCCGTCGACCTTCGAGAAGCCGAGGTCCTCCACGGCTTCGTCGATGTGGTCGTAGGTGACGTTGACGAGATGGACCCGGTCACCGTGGCGGGCGAGGCGCTTGCCCGCCATCTCGATGGCCTGCGGGTCGCGGTCGAGCCCGATGAGCGTGAGCTCGGGGTGGGCGCTCAACAGCGCGTCGGAGTGGCCGCCCATGCCGAGGGTCGTGTCGACAACGATGGCAGGCTTGCCGTGCAGCGCCGGAGCGAAGAGTTCCAGGACGCGGTCCAGCAGCACCGGTACGTGCCGCGGCTGATCCATCGTCCCTCTGCTCCCCTTATGCGCGTTTCGGGTGACGTCAGGTCCCCGCCCGCCCGTCGAACCTGGCGCCGGGGAAGGTGCGCCAGGGCCGATACTCGAGCGGACAGAGGCCTCACGGCACCCGAATCGCGTTTGAACATCCGGCCTGTTGCTCGGCTGACCGCCATCAGAAGACGCCCGGAATGACCTCCTCGCGAGCGGTGGCGTAGCCGTCCTCGTGCTCGTCGAGATAGGTCTGCCAGGCCGCCGCGTCCCAGATCTCCAACCTGGTGAACGCGCCGACGACCACGCACTCCTTGGTCAGCCCGGCATACCGGCGCAGTTCCGGTGCGATCAGGACTCGGCCCTGACCGTCCGGACGCTGCTCGTCCGTACCTGCGAACAGATAACGCTGGTAGGCGCGCACGGCGTCGTTGGTGAACGGCGCCTCGGCGACCTTCCTCGCCATCTGCTCGAACTCAGCCCGGGGGAACACGTACAGGCAGTGGTCCTGGCCCTTGGTGACCATGAGACCTCCCGCCAGTTCGTCCCGGAACTTCGCAGGCAGTGTCAGCCGACCTTTGTCGTCCAGGCGCGGGTAGTGAGTGCCGAGAAACACGGCATCCACCTCCCTTGCCGGGCGACGCGACCGGCAGTGGAGCCCCCGTCTGCCCCACCGGCCGCCACAGTACCCCACTTTTCACCACAGTCAACGTTGAAACGGGGGTTTGCGCAGCATGCATTCACCCGTTTTCCCAGGTAGAAGCCGTGGGGCGGCGTGGGGGGACGGTGGGGGAGTTCGTGCGGCACCACCTTCGCGGGTGAGAGTTCAGCCCCGATTAAGCACTCGAACGGCCTAGAAAATTCCGCGAAAACGGCGTGTGACGGCGAGTTGGTGGGGGAAGGTGGAAACTGGTGGAGCGAACCCGATGTAGCCCGCAGGTGTAGGGCACTTAGCCGTGGTTTGACACACTGCGTGAAACGCTCACACGTCCGTGTTCCGGACACGGCTGCTGGAGGTTTAGTGACGCCGGGAAGCCCAAGCGCGAACAGTCACGCGCCGGTCGATCAGGTTCTGGGTGAGTTGCACGGTGCCGTCCAGAGGATCGCCGCGAACGTCGAGCGCGTGCTCGTCGGCAAGCCCGACGTGGTCCGCCTCGCCCTCGTGACGCTGCTCGCCGAGGGGCACCTGCTGGTCGAGGACGTGCCGGGTGTCGGCAAGACCTCGCTGGCGAAAGCGCTCGCCCGTTCCATCGACTGCACCGTGAGCCGCGTGCAGTTCACGCCCGACCTGCTGCCGAGCGACATCACGGGCTCGTCGATCTACAACCGGCAGGAGAACGACTTCGAGTTCCGGCCGGGACCGATCTTCGCGAACATCGTCGTCGGCGACGAGATCAACCGCGCCTCGCCCAAGACGCAGTCCGCGCTGCTGGAGTGCATGGAGGAGCACCAGGTCACGGTCGACGGCAACACGTACCCGCTGGGCTCGCCGTTCATGGTGATCGCGACGCAGAACCCGATCGAGATGGAGGGCACCTACGCCCTTCCCGAAGCGCAGCGCGACAGGTTCACCGCGCGTGTGTCGATCGGGTACCCGGACCCGCAGGCCGAGCTCGCGATGGTCGACGAGCACGCGGGCCACAACCCGCTCGACGACCTGCGGCCCGTCTCGGACGCCGCGCAGATCCTGCGGCTGGTCGAGGCCGTGCGCCGGGTGCACCTGTCCCCCGAGGTCCGCCGCTACGCCGTCGAGCTGGTCTCGGCGACGCGCCGGCTGCCGGAGCTCCGGCTGGGTGCCTCGCCCCGGTCCACGCTGCACCTCGTGCGCGCCGCCCGCGCGCAGGCGGCGCTGGCGGGCCGTGACTTCGTGGTGCCGGACGACATCCACGCGGTGTCGATCCCGGTGCTGGCCCACCGGCTCGTGCTGACCGCGGAGGCCCAGGCCGCCCGCCGGTCCCCCGCCGAGCTGATCAGGGCCCTGTTGCAGCGCGTGCCGGTGCCGACGGCGGCACTCGACCCGAGCGCGGCGTTCGTCCGCAGCATGAACAACAACAACGCAGGGACGCCACGCTAACGATGCGCACCGCACTCTCCGGTCTGACCACACGCGGAAGATGCTTGCTGGCCGCGGGGTTCGCCGCCGGAGTGTGCGCCGCTGTGCTGAACGAACGCGACCTGTTGAGGGTCGCCGCCTTCGTGATCGCGCTGCCCCTGCTGGCCGCGTGGCTCGCGACGAGGGCCCGGGTCGGCCTGCACGCCGCCCGCTACCTCGCGCCGAGCCGCGTGCCGGTGGGCGCCGCGTCCGAGGTCAAGCTCGACCTGCGCAGCACCGGCCGGCTGCCCACGGGCGGGCTGATGCTCGAGGACACCGTGCCGTACGCCCTGGGCGCGCGGCCTCGGTTCCTGGTGGAGCGGCTCCCCCGCAACACGCCGACCTCGTTGCGCTACCCGCTCAAGCCGGTCATGCGCGGCATCCAGCAGGTCGGGCCGCTGATGGCGCGGATCACCGACCCGTTCGGCCTCGCCGAGTTCGACCGCGAGCTCGCGGGCCGTTCGCGGCTGGTCGTGGTCCCGCGGGTCGTGCGGCTCGCCGGTCTCCCCGGCGGGTCCGGCATGGGCGCGGGCGACGACGGCTCCGTCCGGCTGAGCGCCGGTCAGGGCGAGGACGACGCGGTCGTGCGGCCGTACCGGCAGGGCGACGACCTGCGGAAGGTCCACTGGCGGTCCACGGCTCGCCGTGACGAGCTGATGGTGCGCGTCGAGGAACGCCCGTGGCGCGGCGGCACGACGGTGCTGCTCGACCACCGGGTGCACGCGCACCGCGGCAGCGGGCCCACGGCGTCACTGGAGTGGGCCATCTCGTTCGCGGCGTCGATCTGCCTGCACCTGCACCACTTCGGCCACCAGGTGCGCCTGGTGGCCGAGGACGGACGGGTGCTCGCGGGCGGCTCGTCCGACGGCGGGCACAGCGACCACGTGGTGCTGGATTCGCTCGCGGCGCTGCAGGGCTCGCACCGCCGTGAGCTCAGCGGCGGCATGGACCCCGGCGCGGGCCAGGAGGTCATCGCGGTGCTGGGCGGCCTGTCGCCCGCGTCGGCGGAGGAGCTCGTCCGGTACCGGCCGCGCGGCACCCGCAGCCTGGCCGTGCTGCTCGACGTGAACGCGTGGGCGGGCGGCACCGACACCTCCGCCCCCGAACCCGAGGACGCCCGGCGGTTGCTGAGCGGCGCGGGCTGGGGCGTGGCGATCGCGAAGCCGTCCGCCTCGATGCAGCAGGTGTGGCAGGAGTTGTGCGCCTCGGCAGGGTCCCGGGGTCCGTCGTTCCGCTCGGAGGTGGGCTGACATGGGGTCCCGTTCGGCTCCTGCGAAGGGCACCGAGCCCGAGTGGTTCACCTCGGCGACGCCGTGGATCGCGGCGCTGGCCGTGCTGTGCGCGTCCACGGCGCTGTCCGGCGTGATCGAGGGCGACCTGTGGCTGGTGCGCATCGGCGTGGTGATCGTCGCGATCACCGTGACCGGTGCGTTCCTGCGGGCGACCCGGCTGACCCCGCCGCTGGTCGCGATCGCCCAGGTCTTCGTGCTGTTGTGCCTGCTCACCGCGTTGCACACGCGGTCGGGCATCTTCCTGTTCATCCCCGGCCCCGAGGCGCTGGGCGAGCTCGGCGACGTGCTCGCGGACTCCGTGGCGCAGGTGCAGACCGGCGTGCCGCCGGTGCACGCGTCCCCGGCGATCCAGGCTCTCGTGGTGCTGGCGATCGGCCTGGTCGCGGTGCTGGTCGACACCCTCGCCGTCGCGGCGGCGGCTCCGGCGGCGTCCGGGCTGGTGCTGCTGTGCGTGTTCGCCGTCCCCGCGTCGCTGGCCGACGAGATGCTGCCGTTCTGGACGTTCATCCTGGGCGCGGCGGCGTTCGCGATGCTGCTCGCGGTCGACGGCCAGCACCGGCACGAGGCGTGGCGCGGCCGGCTCGGTTCCGGGTCGGCGAGCGGGTCCGGTGGGTCCGCGACGTCGGTGGCGGCGATCGCGATGGTGATCGCGCTGGTCGTGGGCGCGGGCTTCACGCTCGTCGGCACGGTCGGCAGGCTGCCCGGCAGCGGTGGCGGTGGTGGCGGCAAGGGCGGCATCGGGCTGAGCGAGATGACGTCGTTGCGCGGCATGCTCAACCGCGGCCGCAGCGCCGAGGTGTTCTACGTGCGCGGCATGACCGACCCGATGTACATGCGGGCCTCCACGCTCGCCCAGTACGTGCCGAACAAGGGCTGGGAACGCGGCACTCCTCCCGGCGGCCAGCCCGCGCGCGGTGAGCTTCCGCCGCAGCCGGGCGACCGGGGCGAGGGCAAGACCACCCGGATCAACATCGAGCCGCGTGACTGGCGGAGCTTCTGGCTGCCGACCTACGGCCAGGTCCGCCGCATCGAGACGCCGGACGACGACTACCAGTTCGACGCGAAGAAGGGCGTGATCTACACCCAGCGGGAGCGCGAACCGGAGCCGTACGAGATCGACACGGTGATGACGACGCCGACGAAGCAGGCGTTGCGGCTCGCCCCGACGCAGGCGAACGCGGTCGACCGCGAGTACTACAAGTTCGACGGCGTCGAACAGGAGGTCGTGGACCTCGCGAAGAAGGCCGTCGAGGGCGCCACCAACGACTTCGACAAGGCGGCCGCGCTCACGGCGTTCTTCAACAGCCCCACCAGCGGGTTCGAGTACAAGCTCCAGACCGGCGGCGACATCACCACGGACGCGCTGAGCGACTTCGTGCTCAGGGGCAAGGTCGGCTACTGCGAGCAGTTCGCCTCCGCGATGGCCGTGATGGCGCGCGTGGTGGGCCTGCCGTCGCGCGTGGCGATCGGCTTCACGGCCGGCGTCCCGTCCGCGGACGGGACCTACCGCGTGGTCAGCACCGAGGACGCGCACGCGTGGGTCGAGATCTTCTTCCCGAACTACGGCTGGATGACCTTCGACCCGACCCCGGTCAACGACGGTCGCGGCATCGTGCCGCCGTACCTGCGCGAGACCGCGCCGGGCCAGGAGGAGGTGCCGACCGCCGAGACGTCCACGAACACGGTGGCACCGTCGCAGTCCGGTTCGGCCCAGGCATCGGCCTCGCCCGACGGTGAGGACGGCGACCAGGGCCTGCCGCAGGCGCAGGAGACGGGCCCGCCCGCGTGGCACCTGTGGGCGCTGGGCGTCGTGCTGGTGCTGGCGGCGCTGTTGTCGGTCTTCCTGGTGCTGGCGCTGCTCGGCGTGATCGGCGCGGGCCTGCTCGGCATGTCGTGGGCGCGCAAGCTGCTCATCCCGGCCGTGGCAGGGCTGTGGCTGATAGGCGCGGGGCTCGCGGCCGCGGTGGTCTCGTGGTGGCTCGGCGTGCTGCTGGTGCTCGCCGGGATCCTGTTCACACCGCTGCTGATCCGTGCCGTGCGACGGCGCAACCACCTGCACGCGGTGACGGCGCTCGGTCCCGGTTCGGCCACCGCCGCCTGGAGCGAGCTCATGGCGGAGTCGATCGACCGCGGCGCGCCCGTGCCGTCCTCCGAGACGATCCGGGTCGCCGCCCGCCGGTTGGCGCGCGAGCACAACCTGGACGACGCGGGCAAGAACGGTCTGCGGACAGTGATCGGAGCGATCGAGCGGTCCTGGTACAGCCCGGACCCGGCCGCCGACCCGGCGTTGCCCGGCGCGCTGGCCGCGGTGCGACAGTCGTTGCGACAGAACGCACCGCTGTCGTGGAAGGCGAAGCTGTTCCCGAAGTCGGTGCTCCGGCCGACGCCCGCGCCGGTGGTGGACACGCCGGACCGGGAGCCAGTCGGGGTCTAGTGGTGCGTCACGCAACGTTGGCGGCGTGATCCGCGCTCGACAGGACGCCTCGCGCCCGTCCGACCGCGAATTCCACCGGCAACGTTGCGAGCCACACCACTAGGTCGCTCACGACGATGGGCCCGCTCCCTCTCGGGGGCGGGCCCATCGCTTCGTGAAGCTTCTCGGGGGCTTACTGCTCTTCGTCGAAGCGACGGCGGAAGCGCTCTTCCATCCGTTCGGAGAACGAGCTGCGGCTGCGCGCTGGCTTGCCGTCCTCCTGCACTCCCTCGGCGACCTGGTCACCACGACGCAACGTCGTCAGGGTGATGAGCGCACCGAAGAACATGAGCAGGAAGCCGAAGACGCTCACCACGGGAATGCTGGCGATCGAGAGCTGCGGCAGCATCACTCCGGTGATGAGCGCGGCCACGCCGACCACGAACAACACGATGCCCTGCACGCGGCGTCGCTTGGACGGCCGCCGCAACTTGGCGCCCCGTACGGTAGATGCGAACTTCGGGTCCTCGGCGTAGAGCGCGCGCTCGATCTGGTCGAGCAGTCGCTGCTCGTGCTCGGAGAGTGGCATCGTTCCTCCTCCGGCACAGCGGTCGCGGGCGCCGGGTGTTTTCGGTTTCCGCCGAACCCGGCGGACGACCCACCCTGGGGACGTCACCTTCCAGGATACGATCCGCGCGCCCCGGCGACTACCCAGTCGGCCTTCTCATACGGTCTGTTCTGTCACCATCATCCTCCTGGGGCAGTGGTGAGGCCTTCGTGAGGCTCCTTCCAGCCCCTTGTGGCCTTGCGTTCACGTGTCGTTCGGCCCTGGGCCTTGCCCGGGAAATCCCCGCTTGCTCGGATCGGTCGCATGACCGAACTCATCGTGAACGGTGCCGCCGAGCAGGGCCTGACCGGCTGGCTCGTCGTCGCGGGCGCCCCCGTCGTGCTGCGGTACGACACGGGGCAGGGATATCCGGGGCCCGGTGATCCCGGTCCGGTGGAGCGCGGCGCGTCGTTCTTCGGCGGCGGCGACACGCCACTGAGCACTTTGCGACAGAGCGTGACGTTGCCGCGCCGGTCGTCTCAGTTCGCCGTGTCCGCGTGGCTCGGCGGCTACGCCTCGCAACAGGACGGCGCCCGGCTGTCGGTGGAGTTCCTCGACGCCGGCGGCACACCGCGCGGTCTCGTGGTGCTCGGCCCGGTGACGGCGGAGGAGCGCTCAGGCCGCACCGGCCTGCTTGAGCGGTCGGCGCGGGGCACCGTGCCACCGGGCAGCCGCACCGCCGTGGTGACCCTGCAGCTGACCCGTTCCGGCGGCGGCACGTCCAACGACGGCTACGCGGACAACATCTCGTTCACGGTCGGAGGCCGCTGATGCTGAACCGACGTGATCTCCTCCGCGCCGCGGCCGCCGCCGGCGCTCTCGGCACCGTGTGGCCGCTCTCGGCCGGCCTCTCCCCCGCGCAGGCCCACGCGGCCGCGCTCGACCTGGGCGCGTCGTGGGACGCGGCGCCGTTCTGCCTGGGCGTCGGCTCCGGAGACCCGTTGCCGGACAGCGTGATCCTGTGGACGCGCCTCGCTCCCGAACCGCTGGCGTTCGAGCAGCCGCTGCCCGAGATCGTCGAGGTCGAGTGGGCAGTCGCCCTGGACCGCACGATGCGCTCGCGCGTGGCGTGCGGAAAGATCGCCGCGTCGAACCTGTTGGGGCACAGCGTGCACGTGCCCGTGCAAGGACTTCGTCCCGGCCGCACCTACTACTACCAGTTCTCGGCCTTGGGCAAGCGTTCTCGCGTCGGCCGCACGCGCACGGCCCCTGTCGGCCCGGTGTCGAAGGTGCGCTTCGCGACGGCGAACTGCCAGGCGTTCCACGACGGCTTCTACGCCGCGCACCGCGGCATCGCGGCCGAGAACCTGGACTTCGTCGTGCACCTGGGCGACTACATCTACGAGCACGGCCAGGTCGGCGGCGCGCACGTGCGCGACCACGAGGGCCCCGCGGTGCTGTCCCTTGCGGACTACCGGCGCCGCCACGCCCTGTACAAGGGCGATCCGTCCCTGCGCGACGCCCACGCCGCGCATCCCTTCTACCTCACGTGGGACGACCACGAGGTCGTCAACGACTACAGCGGCACGGAGGGCTCCGCACCGTTCGTGAAGCGCCGTGCCGCCGCCTACCAGGCCTGGTACGAGCACCTGCCGATCCGCAGTGGGAGCGCTCTCGAACCGCAGATCCACCGCCGCCGCGAGTGGGGTTCCCTGCTCGACCTGACGGTGCTGGACCTGCGCCAGTTCCGCTCCGCCCAGAACCTGCCCGCGGGCACGATCCTGGGCGGTGCGCAGAAGCAGTGGCTGAAGGACGGCATCTCCGGCGCCCGCGAGGCGTGGCAGGTGTGGATCAACTCGATCATGCTCTCGCAGCTGGCGCGCCAGGGCGGCGGCTACTACTTCACCGACCAGTGGGACGGCTTCCTGGCCGAACGCCGCGAGGTGCTCGGCCACGTCGCCTCCGAGGGCCTGAAGGACCTGGTCGTGCTGACCGGCGACTGGCACTCGGCGTTCGTGGACGACATCCGCCCGGACTTCGACGACCTCTCGTCGCCGGTGATCGGCACGGAGTTCACCGCGCACTCGGTCACCTCCGGGGCCTACTCGCCGGAGTGGAACGCGGTGAACGGGCCGGTGATGGGGGCGGCCAACCCGCACCTGAAGTACTTCGAGGGCAACAGGTACGGGTACGACGTGTACGAGGTGACGCCGCAGCGGTTCACCACGCACATGAAGGTCATCGGGGACCGGCGTGACGCCGCCTCGCCGGTGTCGACGCTGACGACGTTCCACGTCGACCGCGGGAAGGCCGGGAGCTACGAGGACCCGGCGACGATCGGCTCGCCGGCGCAGTACCGGCGGGCCTGAGAAGTGTCAGACCCGCTGGGTAAGCTCGAATTCGGGGGGTCCCGGGCCCTGCCGGGCCGGTGGGTGGGCCCCCGAATCCGATGCTACTCAGCGGGTCTGACACTTCTGGTGTTGTTGTTCGGCAAGCCTGGCAGCGGTGCTGGTCAGCTCGCGATCTTGTAGGCGCGGATGATCGTCACCTCGCCCGTGTTGCCCGCCGCGTCCGTGGTCTTGGCACGCAGTGAGGCGAACCTGGCGTTCTTCGGGTGGTGCACGATCGCCTTGTCTCCAGCGACCTGCACCTGCTTCCAGGTCGCGCCGTCGTCGAACGACACCTCGACGGTGACGTGCCTGACCTTCGGCGTGTTCTGGGCCTGCTCGACCTTCAGCGGGACCAGCTGCACCCGGCCGTGCGCGGTGTCCTCGTCGTCGAGCTTCGGCAGGAAGCGGACCACCGTGAGCGGGAGGTGCGTGATCTCGGTGGTGTGCCCGGCCTTGAACGACCAGGCACCACTCACCTTCGAGGACAGCTCCGCGTCGCGGCTGTGTTCCATCTCGGCCCGGTAAGCGCCTTCCGCCGCCGGGACGTCGAAGATCGCGCCAGGCCGGTCCGACTCACCGAGCTTGGTGCCGTTGTGGAACAACGCGGTCTTCGCGGTGCCCGTGCCGGACCTGCCCTCGCCGCCGTTGCTGTCGGTGTGCAGCGGCACCCGGACCGCGATCTGGTCCTCGAGCCTCGCGAGGCCGAAGCCGGGCGCCGACGGGACGGACGGGCCGAAGACCGCGGCGCCGAACGTCTGCGAGTACTTCTTGCCGCCCTTGAAGGAACGCGCGGGCGTCTCGGTCGTGTACTCGTTGGCGTTGTCGGGGCCGACCCGGTCGTAGATCCAGCTCCACCTGCCGGTCGCGGTCGACACGAGATCGACGGCACGGCCACCTTCCGGGACCTGGGTGAACCAGCCGAAGCCACCGCTGCCGTCGATCGGGTTCGGCATCACGGCGACGCCGTGCCTGCGGCCCTCGCCCGCGTTGCGGAAGCTCGTCGTCATCTCGGCGAGCTCGTTCGCCTTCGCGGTGCGCTCGTAGCCGGTCGGCATGCGCTTTTCGCTGTACATCAGGCGATAGCTGACCGGCGTCTTCTCGTCGCGCGGCGTGCCCTGGAGCTGTTCGGCGACCGTCGCCAGGAAGCCGGGCGCGTCCGGACCGATCTGGGCCGTGGCGACCTGGCCCGCCAGGCCGTCGAAGAACGCCCAGCCGATGCCGAAGCTCGTGCCCGCGACCTGAGCGCTGTACCCGACCGTGCCGATCATGCCCTTGGCAGCGGCGTCAGGGGTCTTCAGCGCGACAGGCTTCGTGTTGCGCGCGTCGGCCGTGAACGCACCCTTGCCCGACACCACGAACTTGGGCTGCACCTGCAGGTAGACCTTGAAGTCCGCGCCGACGACGGCACTGTCCACCAGGTACTCACCCTTGGGCAGCCGGACGTGGGCACCCCGGCCCGGATACGTCTTGCCCGTCTTGGTGTTCACGAACACCGTGCTGTGGCCCTCGGCCGGGTTGCCGTCGAGCCCGAGCACCGACAGGGCGGTGTCGTAGCTCTCGACCTCCCGGTTGACGCTGACGAGCGTGCGCAGCCCGTTCGACGCGACGACCGCACCGCTGTAGACACCGTCCGGAGCGTTCACCCTGGTGTCAGCGGTGACCGTGGCCTTCGCCTCGCCGCCGGCGGGGACGGTGACCTTCGCCGGGGACACGGTGAACAGACCCGCGGGCGAGGGCTTGCCGTCCGGTCCCTTCACGTCCGCGCTCAGGTCGAGCGTGACCGGAGCCGTGCCGGGGTTGCGGTAGGTGATCTCACGGGCGACCTTCTGGTCGTCGTCGTGCGGCCACTGCCGCACCCCGAAGTTGATGTTCGCCGGGTCGGCGACCACCTGCTGCTCCAGCATCTTCGGCACGTCGACCCGCCCCGCGCCCTGGTCGAACGCCGTCAGCGACGGGTTCGCCCTGGCCGAGGCCATGACGGTCGCCTTGAGCCGCGCACCGCTCCAGTCCGGGTGCTGCTGCTTGAGCAGCGCGACGACACCCGCGACGTGCGGAGTCGCCATCGACGTGCCGTCCATCGCGACATGCCCCTGCGTGCCGGCCTCGGCCGCGACGATGCCGACGCCGGGCGCGGTCACGTCCGGCTTCACCGCCCCGTCCGCCGCCGGGCCACGGCTGGAGAACGGCGCGATGCCGTCGTTGCGGTCCACGGCACCCACGGTCAGCGCGGACTCGGCGCTACCGGGCGAGCCGATCGTCTCCGGACGCCCGGAGTTGCCCGCCGCGATGACGAACAACGCGCCGGTCTCCCGGGAGATCCGGTTGACGGCCTCCTCGATCGGGTCGATCTCCGGCGTGTCACCCCCTCCCAGACTCATGTTGACGACGCTCGCGCCCTGGTCGGCCGCCCACTGCATCCCGGCGAGGATCGCCGAGTCCGAACACCCGCCCGGCTGGCACACCTTGCCGTCGAGGATCTCCGCGTCCGGCGCGACGCCGCGGTACTGCTCGCCCTTGCTGGCGATGGTCGACGCGACGTGCGTGCCGTGCCCGACCTCGTCGGTGTTGTCCGGCGACTCGGTGAAGTTCTTCTCGGCGACCTGCCTGCCCTGCAGATCTGGGTGCTTCTCGTCGACGCCCGTGTCGAGCACCGCGACCTTCACACCCTTGCCCGTGACGCCGGCCGCCCACGCCTGCGGTGCACCGATCTGCTTGGTGCTGCGGTCGAGCGACACCTTGCGGACGCCGTCGAGCCACACCTTCTCCACCGCACCACCGCGCAGCGACTCCCAGGCACTGCCCGACTTCTCGACGAAGCCCGCCACCAGCCCGGCCACGGTTCCCTTGGCCGCCAACGCGGTGATGCCACCGGATCGCGCGCCCGCCGCCGGCCGCACGATCACAGGAATGGTGCCGCGCCGCGCGTCGTCGTAGCCGAACTCGGCCAGCGACGTCACGTCGAACAACCGCGGGTCGAGCTTTCCGTTGTCCACCAAAGCGATCGCGTCCGCGGGCACCACGTGCCGATGCCCGTCCCGCGTGAAGGTGCGCACCGGCAGCCCGCCCCGCCCCGGCCCCGGCACGAACCGCACGACGCGGTCGCCCGCCAGTTCCACCCGGTCACCGGTGATCAGCGTGACGCTGCGGTCACCCTGCCCGGTCTGCCGCTCGTCCGCGTGCGCGACGGCCGCCGTCCCCGTGATCGTTCCCGCGGTGACGAGGCCTGCCGACAGCGCGAGCGCGGTGAACCCCCGACGGGCACCTCGCTGTCCTGCTCTCACTGGGTACCTCCAGTGCTCGATGAGGTGTTGCGTCAGTGACCGTAGGGACACCGAGCGTCACCACACCTCCCTCTGGAGGCCGGAGCTGCGGGGGCGGATGTCATCCCGCGGAGGTACCAGCACTGGCCGATCGGCTGGTTGACACGCCACCGCGGAGCCGTGCCCACCTCCTTTCGGGATTGAGTCGTGACCGGGTTCTCGTGCACACTTCGTGCTGCCGTCATCTGGGGGCGGCGCTGGGGGCTTTGGGGGAAGGTCGCTCTACTCATGCGTGTCTCGTTGCGTGCTGCCATCTCCGTGGCGCTGCTCGTCGGTTTCTACGTCCTCGCCTTCGGGTTGATCGGTGGCCTGGTCGCGCTGGAGGTCTACGCCCTGCTCGAGCGACCGCTCGTCGGCGTGAAGCTGGCACTGTTCGTCGTGCCGGTGGTGTTCGCGTTGGTCAAGGGCCTCATCTCGCTGGAGCGCCGCACGCGGGACGAGGTGCCCGGCACCCTCGTCACACCCGCGGAGCAGCCCGCGCTCTGGGACCTCGTCCGCCGCCTGGCCGCCGACGTCGGCACCCGCCCGCCGGACGAGATCCGGATCCTCGCCGCGGTGAACGCCGGAGTCGCCGAGGACACCTGGTTCCTCGGGTTGCGCGTCCTCGAGCGCAGGATGTTCATCGGTGCACCTCTGCTCACCTCCTTGACCGAGAAGCAACTCATCGCCGTGCTCGCCCACGAGCTCGGGCACTACGCCAACAAGGACACGCGCCTCGCCGGCGTCGTGGTCTCCGGCCGAGACGCCATGCTGCGAGCCGGTTCGCACATGAACACCGAGCACTGGTTCCAGCGCATGATCGCGAAGCTGTTCCGCGGTTACGCCAAGCTGTACCTCCGTGTCTCCCAGGCGATCAGCCGCCGCCAGGAGTTCGCCGCGGACCGCGTCGCCGCCACGCTCGCCGGCTCGTCCGCCGCCGCGTCCGCGTGGCGCGAACTACCGGTGATCGACGCCGCGTGGGACCTCTTCACGAACCGCCACCTGACCGTCGCGTGGGAGCTCGGCTACCTCCCCACGACGTTCTTCGACGGCTTCGCCCGTCTGCGCACCTCGCCCGAGCTCCACGAGGAGCTGGAGGAGATCCGCCAGCACCCGCACGACCCGGACCGCGGCCCGTACGACTCCCACCCGCCACTGCGGGACCGCATCGCCGCGATCGAGGCGCTGGGCCTCGAACCTGAATCGGGCTGGGGCGACCGTCCGGCACTGGAACTGCTCACCGACCCGATGCCGTTGCTCGACGCCGCCGTGCTCAACACGCTCGTGTCCGACGCCGCCACGAAGGAACGAGTCGACTGGGCCACGCTCGGCCACATCGGCGCCCGAGCCCGCGTCGTCCGGGGCACCGAACGACTGCTGCAGGCGTCCGCCGCGGCGATGAACCAGCCGCCGTCGCTGACGACCGTGCTCGACGCCCTGGACGCGGGCCACCTCATCGGCCTAGGCACTCACGTGCCCGGCAACAGGGACGCCGGCGCCCGAGCCCGCCGCGAGATGGCACGCGGCGAGGTGCTGCCGGAGCTGTCCGCGTTGGTGGCACTGGCGTTCTCCGACGCGGGACTCGCCCGCTGGGAACTGGACTGGCTGGGACGAACCACGTTCGTCACCTCCTCTCACGACTTCGACATGGCCGGACACCTGGACGCCGCGGTCGCCGACCACGGCAGCACCGAGGGCCTGCGCGCCGCGCTCGCCACAGCCGGTGTGGCCCCCGACTACCGCCCCGCGCACTGAGCGTTCAGGAGAAAACCCGTGGTGCTCTCACTTCTGTTCAAGCCCAAGGAACTCATCACCGTCATCCGCCTCATGCGCGAGGCGAAGCGGCTCGGCGTCGAGATCGACGAACTCCCCGCCGACGTCGTCGCCACCTTCGTCCTGCCGAAGACACACCCCGAGCGCTACGGCCTCGTCCCCGACGCCGAGGTGACGACCACCTCGCCGCTGGAGGACCTGGCCCTCGCCGCCGTGAAGGACGACGTGCGCGCCGGCAACTGGGAGAACGCCGCCGACCTCGTCACCGCGACCCACGGCGACTGGGACCGCCGCCAGCGCGTGGTCTCGACCCTGGCCGGCCTCGCCGCCAAGGACGACGCCTGGATGGAGGCCTGGCAGACCGCCCGCCCAGGCGACCCGCACTGGATCGTCGTGCACGCCATGTCGCTGGTCGCCCTCGCCTGGGAGATCCGGGGCACCGCCACCTCCTCCCAGACCACGCGCGAACAGTTCGAGGGCTTCCACCGCGTCCTGTTGGAGGCCCGCGAGGCCGCCCAGGTCGCCGCCGCCGTGATGCCGGACGACCCGACGCCGTGGAACACGTTGCTGACGCTCGCCCGCGGCCTGCAGGTGGACCACGACGAGTTCCGCGCGATCTGGGCGGAGCTGATGTCGCGCGATCCCCTGCACCACAACGGACACGCGCAGGCCCTGCAGTACTGGTGCCGCAAGTGGCACGGGTCGGACGAGCTGTCTTTGGCTTTCGCGGTCGAGGCGGCCGCGAAGTCGCCCAAGCTGTTGGCTTTGCCGCTGCTCGCCGCTTACGAGGCCGAGGGCACCTCGCCGGATGTGTGGACTTCGCCCGCGGTGGTGGCGGCGTTGGACGCGTTGCTGGATCGGCTGGCGGATGAAGGGGCTGACACTCATGCGCTCCGGAATGATCGTGGGTATGCGATTTACGCTTTGCTTGAGCTGCAACGGTTCGAGGAGGCTGTGGGGCAGTTCCGGGCCTTGGGTGCGCTGGCGGATGCCGGGCCTTGGGACTACTTCGAGGAGCCTCGGTTGAAGTTCTTGAGCATGCGGGGGATCGCGGTCAAGGCCGCGGCCAAACGCAAGGGGGTTCGGGCTTCCGGGCGGTAGGGCTGCGCCTTTCGGAGTGGTGGGCGTGGGGCGGGTGGCTCGGCTCGGTGGGCTTGCTGGGGTGGAGGACCGCGGCGGGGCTGTTGGGGTTCGGGTCGTGCAGCGGATACGGGCCGGGTGAGGGCGACCGTGTGCGAGCGCGGGTTGGTCGGGTCGGGGGCCGGGCAGGTCTTCGGGTGACCGCGAACTGGTTGCTGGGCCGCAGCGGCACCCTGGGCGAAGTGGGTTACGCGGTCGCCGGGTTGAGGCCTTGGCCAGGACGTTGCAGGTGGACGTGGACGGCTTGGTGCGTGGGCGGATGCCTTGCGGGCACGTGAGCAACGCGCGGCGTAGCCGGATGCCTAGTGGGCGTGGGCCTTCAGCCGATCGGTAGTGGGGTTCGTGCCTGCGGGACCGACGGTGGGCGGCGGTCCATCACGGCCAGCTCCAGCTGGCGGGCCGGGGAGTCGCCCAGGAGTTTGCGGGCCAGGGTGGTGCCCTTGCGCGGGGCCATGGCCAGCTCGGCCCTGAGGGCCTGGATGCCCACGTAGTGCGTCACCTCGTCCAGGATGGCCTTGGTGTCCGGGATCGAGCGGGTTCGGCGGATCGCGTCCACGGCTGCTCGTTCCAGCGGGGCCACGTGGAAGCCTCTGCGCAGGGCCGGTTTGGGGAGGCGGTCCGTTCGTTCCAGGCGCAGGACCGCGTGGCCCCAGGCGCTGGAGTTGCGCGGGGCCAGTACGTGGATTGCGTCTGCTGTGGGCAGGACCGATCTCATGCCGTGCAGGTACAAGGCGTCGAAGGCGGTGAGCATCGCGCCCTCTCCCGCGTAGAGGAGGGCGGCCTGGACCAGCTGTTCGCGGGACGGGCCCGCTCTGGACAGCAGGACGATGCTCGGGAAGAGGCGTTGCCAGGGGCCGCCCGGGCGGGCGCGCTGGTCTATCAGCGACGGGGACAGTCCTATGTGGAGCAGGGCTGCCACTGGGGCCACTCGGTGGACGAAGAGGGTGCCCAGGGCTTCCAGGTCGATGGGGTGGCGCATGGGTTCATGGTGCGCCTGGTGGGGGTGGGGGGTTCGGGGTGAGCGGGAAGCTGTGGACAACTTCCGGGTTGTGGACAGGTTGCGATCACTCGGGCTTCGGATCGAAGTCCGCTGTCCTTTCCGGACTGTCGCGGAGCAGTGAGGCTGGGCGGACGGCCAGCGAGCCGAAGCGGGAACGGGCCTGGTCGGCGGCTTGTTCGGCTTCGCGCCAGCCGCGCTCCGGGGCGTCGAAGATCAGTTGCTGGGCGGAGTCGGCGTTGTCAAGACCCTCTATTCGGACGCCGATCAGACGGACCGCGCCGGGCGGGGTCTGGGTGTCGAGCAGCTCGGCGGCGACCCGGTAGACCTCCTGCGTCACGTCGGTCGAGACCGCGAGGGTGCGGGAGCGGGTGATCGTGGTGAAGTCCGAGAAGCGGACCTTGATCGACACCGTTCGGCCGTGCAGGCCCTTCGCGCGCAACGAACCCGCTGACCGTTCCGACAGGCGCAGCAGCTCGCGGCGCAGCACGGCGCGGTCGGTCACGTCGACCTCGAAGGTCTCCTCGGCACCGATCGACTTCTCGCGCGACACCGGCACCACCGCGCGGTCGTCCACGCCGGCGGACAGCGCGTAGAGGTGTTCTGCCAGGGCCACGCCGATCTTGCGGCGCAGGCGCGGCAAGGGCATCGCGGCCACGTCGGCGACGGTCTCCAGGCCCAGTTCTTCCAGGCGTGCGGCGGTTTTCGCGCCCACGCCCCACAACGCCGAGACGGGCAACGGGTGCAGGAACTCCAGAGACGCAGCAGCAGGAACGACCATCATGCCGTCGGGCTTGCACATGCCCGAGGCGAGCTTCGCGAGGAACTTCGTCGACGCGACACCAACGGAACACGACACGCCGTGATCGGCGAACACGCGAGCCCTGATCAGCTCCCCCACCCCGCCCGGCGTCAGACCGAGCCGGCGCAGCGCACCACCGACGTCGAGGAAGGCCTCGTCCAGTGAGAGGGGCTCCACCAGCGGCGTGATGTCACGGAAGATCGCCATGACCCCGCGCGAGACCTCCTGGTAGAGATCGAACTGCGGCGGCAGGTACACGGCATGAGGAGCCAGTCGGCGAGCGTGCGCCGTGGGCATCGCGGAACGCACGCCGTACTCACGCGCGAGGTAGTTGGCCGAGCACACGACGCCACGTCCGCCGACGCCACCGACGACGACCGGCACGGACTCGAGCTCGGGCCGTTCGCGGATCTCCACCGACGCGTAGAAGGCGTCCATGTCGACGTGCAGCATCCGGCAGCCCGTGTCGTCAGGCCAGACGCCATCGCGCGCACGGAACCGGTCGACCAGGCCGCGTGGCAGGTTCGCACTGCGACCCATGAACACCCCTCTCGAACGTCAGTTCGATGCAAATCCTACAGTTTGTACACACGTGCCGCGTTCTCCGACGCGACGAGCCGTGCGATCCGATGCGCGTCCTCCTCGACGAACGCATCACGACGCAACCCATCGGCCAGAAAGTCCGACAACGCCTGCCTGAACAGCAACGCGCCGAGGTAGTACAACTCAGGCAGAGCGAAGGCATCGGTGGAGAACAGGAACTTCCCGTACGGCACGATCTCCAGCGCCTCGGCGAACACCCGCGACGCCTGATGCCCCAGCCCGTGCGTCGCCAGCCCGAGATCGCAGAACACGTGCGGGAACACCTGCGCGAGATACCCGGCCTGCCGGTGGAACGGGTAGTTGTGCAGCAACAGCACCGGCACGCCAAGACCAGCCGTCGCCCGCAGGAACGGCGTGAGCAACGACGGATCGCACCGGTGCAGATCGATGTCCGAGTCGCCGTAACCGACGTGGAACTGCAACGGCAGCCCGGCGTCCAACGCCTCCCACGCCAGCCAGGCGATCACCACCGGATCCTCCAGCCGCCCCGACGACCAGGCGCCAACGGCCCGCTCCACGTCCGCGTCGGCAGGCCGCACGCCCGGAAGCCCCAGCCCGGTCCGGTAGGCCGCGACGGACTTCGCCCCGACGGCCGAGGTCGAGGCGAGCCGCGACCGAACCGCGTCCAGGAACTCCGGCGGCCCGACCTCCCGCAACGACTCCGCCAGCACCTCCAGCCGCACGATCTCGTGCGCGACACCCCCGCCCAGACCGGCGAGCTCCTCGGCACTCAACAGCCGATCGGCCTGGAACCCGCCGTCCACCAGGAACGTGTGGATCCCGGACGCCATCAGGAACGTCCGCGACACCTCGGCGATGTGCAGCGAGTTCCGCCGCTCGAGGTAGTCCTCGGCCGGGGCGTGCCGAGGCAGGTCCAGCAACGGCGCACACCACCTCCGCACCGCGAACCCCACCGCGGAGTCGAAGAACGACCCGCCCAGCGGCGAGACCTCGTCGGCCTCCAGCAGCAGCGACTCGAACTCCGGACGGGTGCTGTCGGTCCGCAACACCCCGTGGCAGTGGTGATCTATCAGCCCGAGTTCGGCGACGAACGGCAAGATGCCCATAACCTTAGGATCGTGGACTCTGCGGAACGGGACCAGCGGTTCGAGCGGGCGACGGAGCTCTTCGACGGGCTCAACGCGAGGGACGTGAGCGTCGTGGCGCTCACGTGGGTCGACAACAGCGGCATCACCCGCACCAAGTCCGTCCCCCTGCGCAGGCTGGCCCACGCGGCGGCGCACGGCGTGGGCGCGTCACCGGTGTTCGACGTCTTCCTGTTCGACGACTGGATCATCCAGGGCCGGTTCGCCGGCGGCCCGGTCGGCGACCTGCGCCTGCACCCCGACCTCGACCGCCTCACGGTGCTCGCGGGCCAGCCGGGCTGGGCCTGGGCTCCCGCCGACCGCCACTTCCAGAGCGGTGTCCCCTACCCGATGGACCAGCGCCTGCAGGCCCGCAAGGCGGTGCACGACCTCGCCGCCCGGGGCCTCACCGCCCAGGCGGGCTTCGAGATCGAGTGGTGCGTCGGCAAGACCGGCACCGAGGACTGGGCTCCGGCGACCAGCGGCTCCGCGTACGGGCACGCCCGCCAGGTCGAGCTGTCCGACTACTGCGTCGACCTCCTCAACGCCCTGGACCAGCAGAACGTCGAGGTCCTCCAGTTCCACCCCGAGTACGCCGCCGGCCAGTTCGAGGTCTCCACGGCGCCCGAGGATCCCGTCGCGGCAGCCGACACCTCCGTGCTCGTCAGGGAGACCATCCGCGCCGTGACGATCCGGCACGGCATGCGCCCGTCGTTCTCCCCCAAGGTCGTGAACGGCGGCGTCGGCAACGGCGGCCACCTGCACCTCAGCCTCTGGCGCGACGGCACGAACCTCTTCGACGGCTTCCAGGACGAGGCGAGGAGGTTCAGCGCCGGCGTCCTCACCCACCTCCGCGCGTTGTGCGCGATCGGCTGTCCCTCTCTCGCGAGCTACCTCAGGCTCGTGCCGAACACGTGGTCAGCGCCGTTCGTGGCGTGGGGCGAGGAGAACCGCGAGACGGCGCTGCGCCTCATCAAGGACAACCTCGAGATCAAGTGCTTCGACCTGACCGCGAACCCGTACCTCGTCGTCGCGGGCGTGATCGCGGCCGGCCTGGACGGCATCAGGACCGATGCGGAGCTGCCCGAGGGCCTCAACGTCGACCCGGCGCTGCTCGGCGACGTCCAGCGCCTGCCGACGTCGCTCAGGGAAGCCGTCGACGAGTTCGAGAAGGACGCCGTCCTGACCGAGGCTTTCGGCCAGGAGCTGGCGGGCACGATCGCGGACGTGCGGCGCGGCGAGATGGAGCGGTACAAGGACGCGAGTCCGCAGGGCATCGCCAACGTCACTCGCTGGCGGTACTGAGCTCCTTGCGCAGCCGCGAGAGCGCCCGGTGCTGGGCCACCCGCACCGCGCCGGGCGTCGATCCGACCGCCTCGGCCGTCTCCTCCGCCGACAACCCCACCATCACGCGCAGCACCACGATCTCGCGCTGCTTCTCGGGCAACACGCGCAGCAGCGTCGCCATCTGGTCGGACAGTTCCCCCTGCATCGCACGCTGCTCGGGCCCCGCCGCGGTGTCCATCGACTCCGGCAGCTCGGACACGGCCTCGGCCTTGTTGCGCGAGAAGCTGCGGAACGAGTCCGCCACCTTGTGCGCCGCGATCCCGTAGACGAACGCGAGGAACGGACGCCCCTGGTCGCGGTACGACGGCAACGACGTCAGCACGGCCAGACACACGTCCTGCGCCACGTCGTCCGCCGACGCGAACGATCCAACGCGCGCACGGCAGTACCGCACGATCAACGGCCTGATGGTCCCGAGCAGCCGTTCGATGGCAGCACGATCACCGGCGACAGCGCGCGCGACGTGCTCGTCCGCGCTCTGCGGGCGGCTCGAGTAGTAGGAGGGCGGCGGCGGGTCGACCGGCTCCTTGTCGCCACCGGAAGTCCGCTCGACCAACGCGTCCAGGGTCCCCCTCGACGCGGAAACCGGCCCACCGACGGAAGAGCCCTGGACGGCTTCCGCGGGCACCTTGCGGTGCAGGCCGGGTGTGAACTCCACGCAGATCACCGTTCCTCTTCTGGACGCCGGCGCACCGCGAGACGCGCCCGCCGGATCCGTCCTTCGACCGCGCGCGGCGTGAGTCGCATCAACTCACCGATCTCCGCATGCGAATAGCCCTGGTCATGAAGGAAGAGCAACCGCTTGCCGTCCTCGCTCAGCGTCGCGAACGCGGCGTTCGCCGCCGCCTGCTCGATGACCGCGTCCTCGGGCGTCGCCTCGGCCACGACGTGTTCGAGCGAGGCGACGCTTTCCACGAGCCGGACGTCCTGCCAGCCGTGCGCACGCGTCTGCCACCGCCGGTACACGTTCGGGAACGCGAGCACGCACGCGTTGACGAAGTACTCGTCCAACGGCAGCCCGTGCTGCACCGACCACTCCCGGCCGAGCAGACCCCGGTCCCGGAAGTAGACGAACCCCTCGAACACCGCGTCGCTCGCCAGCTCCTCGGCCTCCTGCGGCGGGATGTCCTGCCTGTGCAGGTATCGGCCCTGCTGCCCGCAACGGGAGAACATGGCCCCGGACCGCACGAGTTTCGTAACGATCGTGAGGCCCCACCCGAGAAGCTGACGGTGGAACTGGTCCCAGCGGGGCCCGGTGAGCCCTGACTCACGGAAGTGCTGAACCAGCACCCCGTCGATGCGCAGCCGCTCGGCGGCAAGCACTGAGTCCGAACTTCCCATGCCCCTTGGTCCCTATGTCGGCGTCTTCCTGCCCTCTAGGTATGTCGTTTGGGTGCGTTCTCCCCACGCACTCGCCACGACTCGTAACAAACGCAAACGAATGTCACCCGATCGGGACAGCTAATGACGCGATTTCCTTGCGAAGACGACCGAGCGCACGGTGCTGAGCAACGCGCACCGCACCCGGCGTCGACCCCACGGCGTCCGCGGTCTCCTCCGCGGACAGACCCACCACGACGCGCAGCACGAGGATCTCGCGCTGCTTGTCCGGCAGGACGTGCAACAGCTGTCCCAGCGTTCCGTTCAGCTCGTCCTGGAGGACGAACTCCTCCGGTCCGGCCCCCCGCACGGCTTGGTCCGGCACGTCGGCGACCGGCTCCGCACGGTTACGAGCCAGGGCCCGGTGCGCGTCGGCGACCTTGTGCGCGGCGATGCCGTAGACGAACGCGAGGAACGGCCTTCCTTGCTCCCGATAGTTCGGGAGAGCCGTCAGCACGGCCAGGCAGACCTCCTGCGCGACGTCGTCCGCAGTTGTCGCGGAACGCCCCACACGCGCGCGACAGTACTTCACCACCAGCGGTCGCAGGTAGCGAAGTAGCTGCTCAGTGGCCCTGCGCTCGCCCTGCACGGCCAGACTGACCAGTTCTGCGGATAACGCTGAACTCTCCATCCGAAGCGTCCCCTCGTCGACGTCCCGTGGAGGAGACGTGCGACGCGTCACTCCTTATGCGGAAAGTAGGGAGAAACTTCAAACGTCACCCGTTTGCAGCAACGAGCAGCGGTTGGCAATAGGCGTGGAGCGACCACTCCACGTAACCGAAACCCGCTCGTTCCGCCAATGCGGTGATTTCATGACGAGTAATCGCCCAATACCGTGCCTTGCTCACGACAACGCGCCAGGAGTCGGTTTCGTGCAGCCGGAACATCTCCAGCTCGTACTGATCGCCGTCCCAATGCCACAGCTGGAACCACACGACTCGACCCGGCCCCACGGACGGAGGAGTCGACAACGGCCGCTCGGCGCGGATCGCGTCGTAGTCGCGCGTGGAGAGGATCAGCCGGCCTCCGGGACGCAGCACCCGCCGCATCTCCCGCAGCGCTGTCAGGACGTCCTGAGCCGTCAGCAAATGGGGTAGCGCGTTGTCCGCCGCGAGCACGACGTCGAACGAGGCATCCGCGAACGGCAGCGAGCGCATGTCCGCGGCGAACGCCGGCACCGCGACGCCACGCGCTGATGCCTCCGCAACGGCCCGAGAGGCCGCCTTGGGACTGAGATCAGTGCCCACGACCTCATAGCCGCGCAGAGCCAGACCGATCGCCTGGGTACCGATGCCGCACGCACAGTCGAGAACGCGCGCGCCCCGCGGGATGAACTCCGCGAGCTGCGACGCCTGCCGGGCCATCGACGCGTCCCAGTCCGGGAACATCAGGTCGTACGTCCCGGACAGGTCGTCGTAGAAGGCACCGGTCAAATCAGTTCCTCGACCCCCACGGACGTGCGCAGCTTGGCCAGCGCACGGTGCTGAGCCACCCGCACGGCACCCGGCGTCGAGCCGATCGCCTCGGCCGTCTCCTCCGCGGTCAGGCCGACCACGACGCGCAGCAGCAGGATCTCTCGCTGCTTGTCCGGCAGCACCCGCAGCAACTGGCCCAGCCGCACCGAGAGCGAGCCGAGCAGCGCGTTCTCCTCGGGATCGATGGTCGTCGACGGGCCGTCCGGCACCTCGGCGACGGGTTCGGACCGGTTGCGCGCCGAGACCCGGTGCGCGTCCGCGACCTTGTGCGCGGCGATGCCGTAGACGAACGCCAGGAACGGTCTTCCCTGCTCGCGATAGGTGGGCAGTGCCGTCAGCACCGCCAGGCAGACCTCCTGCGCCACGTCGTCAGCCGACGCGTACGCCCTTTCGTTGCGACCGACGCGCGCACGGCAGTACCGCGCCACGAGCGGTCGGACGGAGGCCAGCAGCCGTTCCACGGCTTGCCGGTCACCCGCAACGGCCTCGTTGACCAATGAGGCCAGCAGGTCGGAACTTTCCATCTCGGCGGATCCCTACGTCGGCAGCGGAGCCATTATCTTTCGCCGCCGTGTTGTTTGGGACCACTCATCAGGGTCATAAAACTCCCCGATGCACACCGTTTCACACCGTCCGGCGGGCGAGCACGTGCAGCCGGGCTGCGACGTCTCGGAGCGGCGAACGGGTTGCGGCAGCCAGTTCGAGCTCGGCGAGTGCGTCGGCGGCACCCGGATTCGCATCCAGCACCACACCGGGCACGAGATCTGAAACTACACCGTGACCTTGCAGGATCTCGACCGACAGACCTGCTTCCAGCACGAGTTTCTCGAGCCCGGCCACGTCGAAACGGCGTTGCAGCGGGTCACGGGTGCCCGCGAGCTGCCCCGCGTCGTCGTCCAGCAGCCTCCGCGCGTCGACGATCCGGCCGGCGATCGCGCGGTGCAGGATCGCCGCGAACCGGTTCGCGACCAGTACCGAGACGGCACCGCCGGGAGCGACCGCGGCCGCCAGCGACGCGAGCGCGGCCGGTGCGTCGTCGACGACCTCCAGCAGCCCGTGCGCCAGCACCAGATCGGCCTCACCTGCGGGAACGCCCAGCGAGTCCGTGTCGCCCTGGACCGCGTTGATCGCCACGCCGGCTTCGCGTGCACGAGTGTTCAACGTGGCGAGGGCGTTCGGGGAGGGCTCCACGACCGTGACCACGCACCCCGCTGCGGCTAGGGGCACGGCCCAGACACCGCTGCCACCTCCGACGTCGAGCACGCGGGGCTGTTCTCCACCCCTGCGCTCACGTGCGGCGGCCAATTCGGCGTCGAGCACCCTCTGTACGGCGTCCGGTCGCATGTCCAACAGAGTAGGAGACCCTAGAGTAGGTCTGTGCATACGGTGTCCGTGCTCAGCCTCAAGGGAGGCGTCGGCAAGACGACGGTGGTGCTCGGCCTGGCCTCTGCCGCCCTCCGCCGTGGTGTCCGCACTCTGGTGATCGATCTCGACCCCCAGTGCAACGCCACGTCGACGCTGGAGCCCGAGGAGTCCAAGGCGACCATCTACGACGTCCTGCAAGACCCGTCCGAGGAGAACGTCGAGCAGGCGATCCGCCCCAGCCGCTGGGGCGACGGCATCGACGTGCTGTCCGGGTCCGAGGACGCGGAACTGCTCAACCACCCCGATCCGAACGAGTCACGGCTGCACCGGCTCAAGGACGCGTTGCGCACGTTGCGGGACATGTACGACGAGTTCCCGTACCAGCTCGTCCTGCTCGACTGCCCGCCGTCGCTGGGCCAGCTGACCCGGTCGGCGCTGGTGGCGGCCGACCGCGCGCTGCTGGTCACCGAGCCGACGATGTTCGCGGTGGCGGGTGTGCAACGGGCGTTCGAGGCGGTGCAGAACGAGCGCGAGAGCAACAACGCCGACCTGCAGCCCTTGGGTGTCGTCGTGAACCGCGTGCGGCCTCGCTCGCACGAGCACCAGTTCCGCATCGAGGAGCTGCGCGACATCTTCGGCCCGTTGGTGATGCCGGTGGCGTTGCCGGACCGTCTGGCCGTGCAGCAGGCACAAGGCGCGTGCATGCCCATCCACGAGTGGGGTACTCCGGGGGCGCGTGAAGTGGCGCTGGCGTTCAACCTCCTGCTGGCCCGCATCCAGCGCATCTCGCGGAGCCGGCGCCGGGCCGTGCACCACGACTTCGACGACGACGAGATCCAGGAAGCGGTGGATGCCTGAAGGGGACACGGTCTTCCTGGCCGGTCATCGCATGCACGAGGCGCTGGCCGGGAAGACGCTGCGGCGCGGGGAGCTGCGTCACCCCCGGCTGGCCGCACTCGACCTGACCGGCCTGGACGTGCTCGGCGTGCGGACGTACGGCAAGCACATGTTCACGCACTTCTCCGACGGGAACAGCCTGCGCAGCCACTTCCGCATGGACGGCTCGTGGCACCTCTACCGGCCCGGTGAGAAGTGGCGCCGGCCCGCGCACCAGGCCCGCGCGGTGTTCGAGGTGGACGACCGGCAGGCCATCGGATTCGCGTTGCACGACCTGGAGTTCGTGCCGACTTCCGAAGAAGATCGACTGATCTCCCATCTCGGACCTGATCTCCTGGCGGCCGAGTTCGACACCGCTGAGGCCGTTCGGCGGTTGACCGCTGATCCTTCCCGGCCCGTCGGTCTCGCATTGTTGGACCAGCGCGTGATGGCCGGTGTCGGCAATCTCTACCGCGCGGAAGTGTGTTTCCTGTTGCGGGTTCTGCCGACCGCTCCGGTGTCCGCCGTGGACCCCGGACGTGCGGTTGCGCTGTCTCGAAAGCTCTTGCAGGCCAACCAGTGGCGTCCGGAACAGAGCACGACCGGAGACCTGCGCGTGCAGCACTACGTTTTCGAGCGGACCGGCAAACCCTGTTTGCGCTGTCGCACAAGGGTCCGATCGGACGAGATCGACGGCAGATTTGTGTACTTCTGTCCAAAATGCCAAACAGGTTGAACCGAAGCGCTCTCCGGGCCGTGTCCCCCAATATGGCGGTCAATCTGGATGCGTTGCGCCCCGGCTTCACCGACGACCCTTACGCGGTGCTGAAGAGCCTGCGCGACGCGGGTCCCGTGCACCGGGTCGAGACCTTCGGCGTGCCCATGTGGCTCGTGACCCGCTACCCCGACGTGCGCGCCGCGTTGGACAACCCGCTGCTGTCCTCGCACGGCTCCGCGCTCACCGAGCCCTTGCGCGGCCATCCGCACTTCGCGTCGTGGTGGTTCGGCGACCTGTCGGACCACATGATGAACAGCGACGAGCCGAACCACACCCGTCTGCGCCGTGCGGTGTCGAGCCAGCTCACGCCTCGCCGCATCGCCGCGCTGCGCCCCCGGATCGAGCAGGTCGCCGCCCAGCTCGCCGACGGCTTCGCCGACTCCGGCGGCTGCGACCTCATCGCGGACTTCGCGGCTCCGCTGCCGATCACCGTGATCATGGAACTGCTCGGCGTCCCCACCGTCGACCAGGAGAACTTCCGCTACTGGGCCGACGTGGTGACCGGCCTCGCCGACGGTGACGCGGCCTCGGCCCGTGAGGAGACCTCGGGATACCTGCGCGACCTCGTGACGCACAAGCGCACGTCCGGCGACGACGACCTGATCGGTGGCCTGGCCCGCGCATCCGGCGAGGCCGCGCTGTCCGACAGCGAACTGGCCTCGCTCGCGTTCCTCCTGCTCGTCGCCGGCTACACGACCGCAGTGGACCTCGTGGGCAACGGCGCGCTGGCGTTGCTGCGCAACCCCGAACAGCTCGAGCTGCTGCAGCGCTCGTCGTCACTGCTGCCCGGCGCCATCGAGGAGTTCCTCCGGTTCGACGGCCCGACCTCGCACCTGCTGCGGTTCGCCACGCAACCGTTGACGATCGGCGGCGTGCAGATCCCGGCGGGCGACGTCGTGCTGCTGTCGCTGGCCTCCGCCGAGCACGACGGCAACCGGTACCCGCGGGCCGACCAGCTCAACATCGAGCGGGCGGACCGCCAGCACCTCGCGTTCGGGCATGGCATCCACTTCTGCCTGGGCGCGCCGCTGGCCAGGCTGGAGGGCGAGGTGGCGTTCCGGACTCTGCTGGGCCGCTGCGCCGGGCTGGCGCTGGACACGTCGCAGCCGCTCGGGTGGCGAGTGTCGCTGGGCAGCCGCGGCCTGCGGGCGCTGCCGGTGAGGTTCCGGACCAAGCCCCGGATGCCGCTGGACGAGCAGGCGACGATCAAGGTGCCCAAGCCGCTCTAGCCCGCGCTGACGGCAACGTGACGGGCGCGACCGCCACAGCGACTCCCTGAGCTGGCGTTATAGGGTGGGCGCGTGGTGTACAAGCAGGTGGTTCGCAGGGCGTTGTTCGGGATGCACGGCGGCGACGCGGAGCGGGTCCACGAGACCACGCTGGACGTCATGGCGCGGCTGAGCCCGCTGGCGAGGTTCGCCCGCAACCAGAACAACCCGCGCACGGTGTTCGGTGTCCGCTTCCCGAACCCGGTGGGCCTCGCGGCGGGCCTCGACAAGGACGGGCGCGCGCTGCCCGCGTGGGGTGCGCTCGGGTTCGGCTTCGTCGAGGTCGGCACCGTGACGTGGCACGCGCAGCCGGGCAACCCGAGGCCGCGGCTGTTCCGCCTGCGCGAGGACGAGGCGATCATCAACCGGATGGGCTTCAACAACGCGGGAGCGCAAGCGCTTGCCGCGAAGCTCGACCGGACGTCCCTCAGGGCGCCGCTCGGCATCAGCCTCGGCAAGTCCAAGATCACGCCGGTCGAGGACGCCGTGCAGGACTACCTGAACTCGCTGAACGCCCTGAAGGACCACGGCGACTACTACGCGATCAACGTGAGCTCACCGAACACGCCCGGCCTGCGCAGCCTGCAGGACAAGGGCGCGCTGACCGAGCTCGTCGCGGCGCTGACCAGGGCCACCAGCAAGCCGATGCTGGTCAAGATCGCCCCGGACCTCACCGAGGACGCCATCGCCGAGGTCATCCAGGTGTGCGTCGACAACGGCATCAAGGGCCTCATCGCCACGAACACCACCCTCAGCCGTGAGGGCCTCACGAGCTCACACGCGTCCGAGACCGGCGGTCTCAGCGGCAGGCCGCTCACGCAACGCGCGAACGACGTGGTCCGGTTCATCACGAAGAACAGCGACCTGCCGGTCATCGGCGTCGGCGGCATCGCGACCGCCGACGACGCCAAGCGCATGATCGACGCCGGCGCGAGCCTGGTTCAGATCTACACCGGGTTCATCTACGAAGGCCCCGGACTCGTGTCGCGGATCAACCGCGCACTCAGGTGACGCCGTGCGCTCGACGTGCTCCCAGCGACCGACGGGTCGGTAGCCGCGCAGCACGGTGAACATCGAACGCAGCACCGCCACGAAGTCCACGAACACGATCACCATCAGCAGCGGATAGGCCAACGGCGCCAAGGCCAGCAACGGAACCTTGGCGCGCCACGGTTCGGTCAGGTCGCCGACGATCGTGAACACCGCCACGCCCGTGTAGACCGAGCACAGCAGGAGAACGCCGGTGAACCAGCCCGTCTGGAACGTCGCACTGATGACGACGTAGATGAACACGGGCTCGAACAGCACGAGGACCTCCCCTGCCGCCGTGTACGGCAGGTGCACCCACGAGAGAAGACGCGTGCAAGAACGGCCGAAGAAGAGCGAGCGGTGCTTGTAGAACGCCTGCAAGCGCCCGAACTTCCACCGGAACCGTTGGCGCAGAAGGCCCTTCAACGACGGCACGGCCTGCGTGTACGCGATCGCATCGGCCGCGAAGATGATGCGCCAGTCGAAGTTGCCGCACTTCGAGAGGATCTTCATCGAGAAGTCGATGTCCTCGGTCATCGTGTCGGTGTCGAAGTAGCCGCACGACCGCACGATCGACGTGCGGAACATCGAGCCCACACCGCCGATGACGTACTCGCAGTTGAAGACCGTGTAGCCCTGCTTGAGCCGGTGCACCACCGCGTACTCCAGGCGCTGCACCCACCCCAGCACGCCCTGCTGGTCGGCGATCTTCACGTTCGCCGCGGCCGCGAGCACCACCGGGTCGGCGAAGTGGGCGACCATCTTCGACACGGCGGTGCAGGACAGCGTCGAGTCGGCGTCGAGCACCATCACCAGGCCGTCGCCGACGAGGCGCATGCCGGCGTTGATCGCCGCCGCCTTGCCCTCGTTCTCCTGGGAGACAACGAGAACACGCTCGTCGAAGCCCTGCAGCGCGGCCAGCGTGCCGTCCGTGGAGCCGTCATCGACCACGATCACCGACAGGTCGGGGTAACAACTGTCCAGAACGGACCGCACCGCCCGCGCGACGCACAGCTCCTCGTTGTACGCCGGGATCACGACCCACACCGTTGGCCGGTAAGGCAACGGTCGCGAGCGGTGCAGAGACAGGTCGTAGAGGTCAGCCGCCACCAGAACGACGCACACGCGGACGACACCGATCATCGCCAGCGGAACCATGAGCCACGCGAAGGACGTCATCGGCGGTGCTTCAGCAACCGGATGCGTGTCGCGACCAGACTGCCCGCGATGATGGCGCAGGCGAAGAAGAGCACCACGTAGTACGCGGCGACCATGACGAACTCCCTCCGAGGACCGCGAACTGGATCGGTCCGAAGTGGAGGGACGAAAACCACACGAAGGTGTGGGAGGTCAGTTACGGCGAGCAGCCCTGAGCCAGCGCATCACGGGGTGCAGGATCACGACGAGCAGCGAGCCCCACACCATGCCGCCCATCTCCAGGTCGCCGATCTCGATGGTCAGGTCACCGACGCCGGCCACCAGCGCCGCGCCGCCGACCATCGCGTTCGCCGGGTTCGCCAGGTCGACGCCGCGGTCCATCCAGATCCGCACGCCGATCAGCACGATCAGGCCGTAGAGCACCAGCGTGCAGCCGCCGAGGACGCCTGGCGGGATGGTGCCGAACAGCGCGATGGCCTTCGGGGAGAACGCGAGCAGCGTGGCGAACACACCGGCGAACGCGAACGCCGCCGTCGTGTACACGCGGGTCACGGCCATCACGCCGATGTTCTCGGAGTACGTCGTCGTGCCGACACCGCCGCCGAGGCCCGACAACGCGGTCGACAGGCCGTTCGCGATGATCGCGTCACCCGCGCTGCCGTCGAGGTTGCGTCCGGTCAGCGCCGCGACGGCCTTCACGTGCCCGACGACCTCGGCCACCAGCACGATCACGACGGGCAGCATCAGCAGCACCACGGACGGCCGCAGCTCGGGCTGGTAGAGCTTCGGCAGACCCACCCACGCCGCGTCGCGCAGCGCGGCGATCCGGTCGGACGACACGGCACCGAACGCCAGGCCGCCCATCCAGACCGCCACGAAGCCGATCAGGATCGAGAACCGGAACACCATGCCGCGGCCCAGCACGCCGGCCAGCAGGATCACGAGGGTGGTCAGACCGGCGAGCAGGGGCTGCTCGCTGAAGTTCGAGGTGGCCTGACGCGAGAGGTTCAGGCCGATGAGGATCACGACGGCACCGGTGACGACCGGCGGCATGACCGACTCCAGCAGCCGCACGCCGAGCGCCTTGACCGCGATGCCGACGACGATCACCAGCAGGCCCGCGGCGACGACACCGCCGAGCTGCGCCGCGATGCCCTGCTCGCGCGCGGCCACCAGCGGCGCCACGAAGGCGAAGGACGAGCCGAGGTAGCTCGGGACCCGGTTCTTGGTGATCACGAGGAAGAGCAGCGTGCCCAGACCGGAGAACAGCAGCGTGGTGGCGACGGGGAGACCGGTGGCGGTGGGAACGATCACCGTCGCGCCGAACATGGCGACGAGGTGCTGCACTCCGAACCCGACGGTGAGCGGCCAGCTCACCCGTTCCTGGGGTGCGACGGTCTCACTGTCGGTGATCCGCCCGTCCCCGTGCACGGTCCACAACGCCAATGCACTGCCTCCCGGCAATTCAGCCGGACTTCCCGCAGACCGGCCCCGGAATCCTGCCACGCCATGTAGCGGCTACGGCTAGATAACAGTCCGATAATCACACGATTGCAGCAAGGATCTCCAGAGAGACTCGCCGAATAGCGGCACGCAACTACCGAGAGTCACATTCAGTACGCTGAATAGCCTGAGACATCGCGCATCGCGGACGCCAGACCGGCCATGTGGTCCGTCGCGTCGTCCAGCACCTCGCCCGGATTCTGGAACTGCGTGCTCGCCGCCAGAGCCTTACCGGCCTCGGCCACCAACGCACAGTAGCGGTCCACGCCGTCCGCCAGCTGGCCCCTGAGCACCCTCACGGCCTCGACGAGCGAAGCGCGCTCCAGATGCGGTGCGGTGTCGCGGGCGCGTTCGACGGCCTGCAGCTGCGCCGAGACCGAACGGATGGCCGTAGCGGCCTCCTGGGCGGCCTGGCGGGCGTGCTGGACGGACTCGGTCGGCATCGACGTGAGCGTGGGCGAGTCGAGCTGCACGAGCAGCTGCGTCATCGTGTCCTCGGCGCCGTGGAGCTTCTCCATCGGGACGCGGGCGGACGAGATGTGCGCGGGCAGCGGCGGTCTGGGCGGCGGAGGCGGCGACAACGCGAGCCGTTGCCGGGCCACTCCCAGTTCCTTCAGCTTGAACCCGCTGCGCACGGCGAGCACCGCGGGCACGGCGGCGCCGATCGACCCGGTGACCGCGGCCCACGTGCCGAGCACCCCGGTGAAGCCCAGCACCGCGAGGGTGCCGAGCATCGTGATGACGATCAGCCAGAACGTGAGCACCGCGTTGGTCCGCTTGCGCTTGCGTTCGAGCTTCGCGACGGGGTCGTTCCACTTCTGGATCCGGTACCGCGCCTGCTCCGCCAGCGGGTGGCCCTGGAGCGACGCACCCAACTCGTTGACGACCTTGCGGACGATCTCGTTGTTGGGGCGGTTTCTCCAGGGCTCCATGATCACCTGCTGACTCCTCCTGCTCCCCCTGCCGTCAGAACACTCAGTTCTGGGCGGGAGGAACCTGCTGCTGCGTGGTCTTCTGCTCTGACTGGACGCGCTGCGCGATCTCGGCCTGGATCTGCGCGGCCGCGCTGTTGCCCGCGGTGACCTGCTGCGGGGTGTTCGCCTGACCGCCGTGCATCGACGCGCGGATCTGCTCCAGACGCGACGAGCCGGCGAGCTGGGTGGTCGAGGCCTGCACCTCGAGCATCCGGCCCTGGACCGAGTTCTGGGCGAGCTCGGCGGACCCGAGTGCGGTCGAGTAGCGCTTCTCGATCTTGTCGCGAACCTCTTCCAGCGACGGTACGTTGCCCGGCGCGGCGAGCTCGCTCATCTGGTTCAGCGACGCGGAGACCTGCTCCTGCATCTTGGCCTGCTCGAGCTGGCTGAGGAGCTTGGTGCGCTCGGCCAGCTTCTGCTGCAACATCATCGCGTTGCGCTCGACCGCCTGCTTGGCCTGTGCGGCGGCCTGAAGCGACTGGTCGTGCAGCGTCTTGAGGTCCTCGATGCCCTGCTCGGCGGTGACGAGCTGGGTCGCGAAGCCCTGCGCGGCGTTCTCGAACTGGGTCGCCTTCGCCTCGTCGCCCTTCGCGCGCGCCTCGTCGGCGAGCACGAGCGCCTGACGCGCGGAGGCCTGCAGCTTCTCCACGTCGCCCAGCTGGCGGTTCAGCTTCATCTCCAGCTGGCGCTGGTTGCCGATGACGGCCGCGGCCTGCTGCGAGAGGGCCTGGTGCTGCCGCTGCGCCTCCTCGATGGCCTGCTGGATCTGCACCTTCGGGTCAGCGTGCTCGTCGATCTTCGACGAGAACGACGCCATCAGGTACTTCCAGAACTTCACGAACGGACTGGCCATCTCCTACGCCTGCCTTCTCGGTGCCGGTGTTGGATCCATCGTCTCAATTGTGCGTCGGCGTATCCACCGACACGGGGAGATATCCGGGAACACCCTGACCCACCCCGGGACTTAGGAGTACACGCCTGACGACGTGCCAATCCTGCCCGCCCCCACGTCCGGAGACGCGGTGACCCAGCGTGCCGATGCCAAGCCGTTGCCTGCCGCCCAGCACGCTGCCGTCGTTGTCAGTTGAACGTTCGAACACGCGAACTTGTTGCAGACCGTCACGTGGCGGGGGCCACAGCCTGATGATGTTCACCCGAATGCAGGCGGCCCCGCTCGCCATGGGGCGAACGGGGCCGGTTGAGTACATGGGATCAGGCCGCTACAACGGCCTTCGGGGTCTCGCCGATCTTGCTCGTGAGCCTGTGACTGAGCATGGGCTGCAGGCGCAGGTCGGACAGGTCGTCCGAGAGCGTCGACGGCAGCACACGGCCACCCTCCAGCTTGCCGCGGTCCGAACGTCCGTCCGGGACGGTGTCGGGCACCGTGTCCGGCGTCTGCTGGACGGCTCCGATGTCGGAGGCCACGTGGTGCAGCAACTCGGACAAAGGCAGCTCCAAGGCGTCACATATGGCCGCGAGGAGCTCGCTGGACGCCTCTTTGCGGCCGCGCTCCACCTCGGACAGGTACCCCAGGCTCACGCGGGCGGTCCGAGAGACCTCGCGCAGCGTGCGGCGTTGGTTGGTGCGGGCATGGCGAAGCCGATCACCGATCGCCTCGCGCAGCAGCACGGTCATCGCGCGCCTCCTTCCGGCCGGCCGTGTCCCTACGTTACCGATCGACACCGACAACGGGCACTGACTTCCGAACACGTCCGCCAAGGGCGAACGAACGCGGAGTCATCATTTGTTCCCGCCTCCGGCGGCCAGCAGTTGCTCCGAGAGCAGGACCAGGGCTTTTTCCACTGCAGCCCAACGGACCGCTTTGCGGTCGCCACTCACCGTGATTGTCCGCACTGTGGACACTCCAGGCCCGCTCAAGCCGATGTGGACCGTCCCCGGAGCCACTCCGTCCTGCGGGTCGGGGCCGGCGACCCCGGTGAGCCCGATCCCCCAGTCCGAATTGCACCTTTTCCGGGCGCCTTCGGCCAGTTGGATCGCGACTTCGGGGTGCACGGCACCGTGCTCGTCGAGCAACTGCTGGTCCACGCCCGCGAGCTCGTGCTTGAGCTCGGTGGCGTAGACGATCAACCCACCGCGGACCACGGCACTCGCCCCCGGTGTGTCGACGATCGTCGCGCACAGCAGACCCGCGGTGAGCGACTCGGCCGTGGCGACGGTCTGGTTCCTCGCCTTGAGCAGGTCGACGACGCCTGTCACAGCACGGCCCGGCCTGCTCTTGCCTTCATCTTGAACGCGTGGATCACGTAGTCGATTCCCGTGACGACGGTGAGGACGAGCGCGACGGCCATGATCCCCCAGGCGATGAGCCCCAGCACGTCGTTCTGCGGGAGCACGAACAGCCCGATCGCGATGACCTGGGCGAGCGTCTTGGCCTTGCCGCCGCGGCTGGCCGGGATGACGCCGTAGCGGATCACCCAGAACCGCAGCAGCGTGATGCCGACCTCGCGGACGGCGATGGTGATCGTGATCCACCACGGGAGCACGTCGAGGATGCTCAGGCCGACCAGCGCGGACCCGGTCAGCGCCTTGTCCGCGATCGGGTCGGCGATCTTGCCGAAGTCGGTGATGAGCCCGTGCTTGCGGGCGAGCGTGCCGTCGATGTGGTCGGTGAAGCTCGCGACGGCGAAGATGCCGAACGCGATGAGCCGCCACGTCGTGTCGAAGCCGCCCGCTTCGAACAGGGAGAACAGGAAGACCGGAACGAGCGCCAGCCGCGCCATCGTGAGGATGTTCGCGACGTTGAGCAGCGGGACCTTCCGGGCCTCCGTCATGTCGGGATTACCTCGACGATCAGGTCCACGCCCTCGGAGTCGACCACGCGGCAGCGCACGAAGTCACCGCGCTTCAGCCCTTCGGCCTCCAGCACGATGCACTCGCCGTCGACCTCGGGAGCCTGGTGCTCGGCCCGGCCGACGCAGTCGTTCTCGTCGTCCTCCTCGGTCTCGACCAGCACGACGACCTCGGTGCCGACCCGGTCCTCGGCGCGCTGGCTCGTGAGCTCTTCGACGAGGTTGCCGATCCGCTGCACGCGCTCGGCGATGACGTCCGCGTCGAGCTTGCCGTCGAGCTCCTCGGCCTCGGTGCCGTCCTCGTCGGAGTACCCGAAGATGCCGACGGCGTCGAGGCGTGCCTCGGTGAGGAAGCGCTCCAGCTCCTGCAGGTCCGCCTCGGTCTCGCCGGGGAAGCCGACGATGAAGTTGCTGCGGATGCCGGCCTCGGGCGCGTGCTCGCGGATCTGCCACACGAGCTTGAGGAAGCTGTCCGTGTCGCCGAACCGGCGCATGCGGCGCAGCACGTGCTCGCTGGAGTGCTGGAACGACATGTCGAAGTAGTTCGCGACCTTGTCGGTCTTCGCGATGGCGGCCACGAGGCTCGGCTTGGTCTCGGCCGGCTGCAGGTAGCTGACCCGGACCCGCTCGACGCCCGGGATGGACGCGAGGCGCGGCAGCAGCTGCTCCAGCGCGCCCTGCTCACGCGGCAGGTCCTTGCCGTAGCTCGTGGAGTTCTCGCTGACGAGGAACAGCTCCTTGACGCCGTTCTCGGCGAGCCACATGGCCTCGGAGACGATCTCGTCCGGGTGCCGCGACACGAAGGCGCCGCGGAAGCTCGGGATGGCGCAGAAGCTGCACCGCCGGTCACAGCCGGACGCGATCTTGAGCGGCGCCACGGGGGCGTCGTCGAGGCGCTTGCGCTGGACCTTGGTCGGTCCCCACCCGTGGCCGGGCACCTGGACGGCGTCCTTGGCCTCCTGGCGCTTGACCGGCGTGATGGGCAGCAGCGTGCGGCGGTCCACCGGCACGTGCGACTCGACGGGCTTGCCGTGCAGCACGTCCTGCAGCCGCTCGGCCAGGTCGTTGTACTGGTCGAAGCCCAGGACCGCGGCCGCCTCGGGGAGGCTGTCCGCGAGCTCCTTGCCGTACCGCTCCGCCATGCACCCGACCGCGACGACCTTGGCGCCGGTGTCGGACGCGGCGAGCAGCGTGTCGACCGAGTCCTTCTTCGCCTGCTCGACGAAGCCGCACGTGTTGACGACGACGACGTCAGCGCCCTCGTCCACCAGCTCCCAGCCGCCCTCGCCGAGGCGTCCGGCGAGCTCTTCGGAGTCGACCTCGTTGCGGGCGCAGCCCAGGGTCAGCAGCGACACGCGTCGCGGAGTGGTGGGAGAAGACACGACGCTCAGAGTAACCGGACCAGGTACGGGCGCTTGAATCGCGCTGCTGAGGCCTTCGCGACGGGTGTCCAGGACCGCCACCCACATTCTGTCCACTTCTCATGTCCCCTCTGCGTGGACCCTGGCGCGCGTGCTCACCGAGTTGGTGAAGTCGGGCTGCACGGCACCAGCGCTGCTGGCCGTGTTGGTGCTGCTGACCCGGCACGTGTGGGCCGAGCTGGCCCGGACGTTCCGCGACTGGGTGCGGTCCGCCCCAGCCCGGCGCCGTGCCGATCTGGAGAGGAAGGCGGTCGACGAAGCGCTCAGCAGCCGGACCAGGGACCAGCGCAGTCACACCCTGGAGGTGCTTCGCCTGCTCCTGAACGCACCCGAGCGCCCACCACCGCTGCCCGCCGACCCGCCGCCTGACGAGAACCCCGGTGAGGACGCGGCCCATACTTGACGGTTGTGACCAGTGGGGTAGTCGTGCGGCGCGCCCGCACCAGTGACGTGCGCGCCATGAAGGCGTTGATCGACGGATACGCGGGCAAGGTCCTGCTGGCGAAACCCCTGGTCACGCTGTACGAGGCGGTGCAGGAGTTCTGGGTGGCCGAGGAGGACGGCGAGCTGCTCGGCTGCGGCGCCCTGCACGTCATGTGGGAGGACCTGGCCGAGATCCGCAGCGTGGCGGTGTCCCCGATGGCGCTGGGCAAGGGCGTGGGTCACCGGATCGTGGCGCAGCTCATCGCGACCGCCAGGGAGCTGCAGCTCGGGCGCATCTTCTGCCTCACGTTCGAGACGCGCTTCTTCACCAAGCACGGCTTCGTCGAGATCGAGGGCACGCCGGTGAGCCCCGAGGTCTACGAGGAGATCATGCGGTCGGTCGACGAGGGTGTGGCCGAGTTCCTCGACCTCAGCTACGTGAAGCCGAACACGCTCGGGAACAGCCGCATGCTCCTGGAGCTGTAACTCTTCGAGTAAATACTCGAAGAGTCTTGACTCCACTAACGGCGCGAGGCCAGTATTTGACCCGTGTCCGAATCGCTCACCGTCGACGAGCTCGCTGCCCGGATCGGCCTGCCCAGCAGCACCATTCGCATGTACCAGACGAAGGGTGTGCTGCACGCGCCGAGACGGCAGGGACGCGTGGCGTACTACGACGCCTCGCACGTCGAGCGGTTGACGTTGGTGCAGCGGTTGCAGCAGCGGGGGTTCTCGCTGCCCGCGATCGCGGAGTTGATCTCAGCGAGGGAAAAGGGCGAGTCGGTCGCCGCGGTGCTCGGCATGGGCGAGACCGAGGGGCCCGACGACTGGGTTCGGATCAAGGTGCGCGACATCCGCCACCTCGTTCCGATGGGAGACGTCCAACCGCGACTCCTCCTCCGGGCTATGCGGTTGGGCTTGGTGCGGTGGAAGTACGGCTGGCCGCACGCGCGTCGCTGGGCACTCGAAGCGGGCGGCAGGCTTGCCGGCCTCCGGGTGCCCAGCGATGACGTCATGGACAGCTTCACGCGCCTGCGCACGGCGACCGACGCGGTGGCGGCGGACTTCGTGCGGTTGTTCGAGCGTCAGTTCTGGCCCGAGCTCGCGCGCAAGGCCGGTGACGAGAACCAGCTGGAGAACGTGCGGGCGTTGCTCGTCGAGCTGACGTACACGGCGGAGACCGCGGTGGTGGGGACGCTGCGGGAGTCGATCCGGGACGCGGCCGAGGAGTTCGCGTCGCGGCACGGGCTGCTGCCCAGCGACGACTACCAGCCCGCGTGGGCCGAGCAGCCGTTGCCGCCGATCGCCGAGAACCTCATGGACCCGGCGGGAGACCTGCCGAGCGAACAGGAGATCGAGAGCTTTCTGCGCAGGGGGGACGACGATGAACCTGGTCGCTGATCCCGCCTGGCACGCGCAGGTGAGGGACGAAGGCCTTGTCGTGTACGCGGGTGCGGATCTCGCGTACCTGATCCCAGACCTGCCCAGGGCGGTGGCCGTGGCGCTGGCCGGCCTGTTCGAGCCGGTGTTGAGGGGAGTGGCTCGAACGGTCGACGAAAGCCGGTTGGGGGAACCGGTTCGCCAGTACCTGGCCCAGCTGAGGACCCTGGGCGCTCTCCGCCCGGCCGGGTTGCCTGGAGACGACGCGCACGAGCCGGCGGGGGTCGGCACGCGCTTCGTCGGACAGGCACCCGCCGGGCTGGCAGAGCTGTTGCCGCACGACGAGGACCCGGACCTGCTGCTCGTCGTGCGGACGACCGGCACGTTGGTCGACCTGGTCGAGGTGGCACGCGAGACGAAGGTCCCGCACCTGTTGCTGGACCTCGCGTACCACCACACCGCCGCTGTCGGGCCCTTCGTGGTGCCCGGTGCCGGCGCGTGCCTGGCGTGCCTCGCGGTGCGGGCGGGACGGCGGTGGGGGGATCCACCGCCTCCCCCACGTCCGGGGGCGCTCGACCACGATCTTCCGATCTCCCTTGCCGTGCAAGCGATCCGGAACATCTGCAAGGGCTCGCTGGCCCTGCTGGACACGGTCGTGACCGTCGACCTCGACGAGTTCACGACGACGCGCGAGAGCGTCCTGCCCGCGGCTGACTGCGAGATCTGCCCGACGGTCGAGTTCGGGCGCGTGTCACTTCCTTGGGGGAACCATGAACGCGACGGCAGTACGGTTACCTGACCAGTTCTCACCCGGTGCGGCCGCCACCAACGCCGCCACACCAACCTGTTGCTGTTGTTGTTGCTGCTGTGCGGTTTCCTCGGTCGGTGCGGCCGTGCACATCCCGGCGGCCCTGCACCGCGACACGAAAGATCTTCCCGAACCACGCGGTGCGCTGGTCCTGCCCTCCGCGATCTTTCCGCTGCTGGTGGTCGTGCTGCCCTTCGTCACGATGGGCGCGGTCTTCGACCTCCACTGGGGCTGGTGGGCCGGCGCACTCGGTGCCGCACTGGCCTGGGCCGTCGCGTCGGGGTTCATCGCCCGATCGCCGAAGCCGTGGACGAGCCTGGTCCGGCTGCTCGGCTGGATGGTGCTGTGGTGCCTCGAGCCGTTCGCCGTGCTGTTCGTGCTCGGCCCGATCGCCACCATCGGTGAAGGCGCCGTGTGGGTCGTAGGCACGCTCTACGTCGGTGGAGCGCTGGCACTCGGGTACTGGATCTTCCGGCACCACCGGAGGAGGTCGTGAGGACCGTCGCGGAGGCGCTCGCCGAGCGCGCGGTCGGCTGGCGGCAGGGAGTGGTGTCCCGGCTGCATCCCGTGCCGCACAGCCTGTCCGACGTGGACCTCGAAGGCTGGGCCGCGGTGCCCGAGCCGTTCGCCACCGGCGGCACCTCCGGTGGCACCAGCAAGATCGCCGCGATCGCCGAGGCACTGGAACGCCACGCGGCCGCACGGGCTCCGCTGGAGACCGTCACCGACGGCGAATGCTGGCCGCTGGAACATTTCAGCCTGCACGCGGTCGAGCAGCGAGTGGCACCGAACTACCGCTACCGCAAGGGTTACGTCGACACCCGGTACACGCGGGCGTGGACGTTGCCCGGCAACGACCCGATCCGCGTTCCGGCCGGGCTCGTGGGCCTCGACGCGTCGTACGGGCTGCCCGCGACCTCGTCCGGGCTCGCGGCCGGGCCGTCCACGACCAGCGCGCTGCTGAGGGCCACCCAGGAACTCGTCGAGCGCGACGCGTTCACCACGACGTGGCTGCATTCCATCGCACCGCAGAAGTTCGCCACCGATCTGCCGCACGGCGTGCAGGCGTTCGACCTCACGCCCGCCTACAGCCCGCACCCCGTGGTCGCCGTCGCGGGGTCGCTGCCGATCGCCGGCAGGCCGAGGCCCACGCTCGGCCTCGCGTGCCGGGCGACCACGGCCGAGGCCGTGCGCAAGGCCTACGAGGAATGGGTGCAGGGCACGGTGTTCATCGAGGTGTGGCTGGCGCGCAACGGGGACAGCCCCGTCGAGGACGTCACCGACTTCGACGAGCACGCCGTCTACTACGCCACGTACCCGGCGGAGTGGGACGCGCTGCCGTGGTTCGCCGGCTTCGAGACGGACCCGCCGCCCGACGCCGAATCCCGTGGCACAGCAGCGGAACTGACCGAGCTCGTGCACGCCCTCGACCGCGCGGACGTCCGGCTCGCCTACCGCGAGCTCACCACGCCGGAGCTGTCGGCCGTCGGCCTGCACTGCGTCCGCGTCCTGTCCCCCGACCTCGCGCCCCTGCACTCGGACCACCGCTGGCCGCACCTGGCGGGCCGCGCCCGCGACCTCGCCTGGCGCTACCCGCACGCCTCACCGGGCGTGTTCCCCAATCCCGCACCGCATCCGCTGGGGTGACGCCGATGTTCGACGACTTCTGGGCCGCGAGCCGGTACTCGACGCTGCACCAGCGCAGGCTCGGCCACCGGCTGCGGGACTTCCGGCCCGAACCCGCGTTGGTCGACCCGCTGGAGCTGCCGGGAGCACCGGTTCCGCTCCCCCGCCCGCACGACCGCCTGCAGAAGCTGTTCCAGGCACGCAGGAGCACCCGCGAGTTCTCGGACAGGCCCCTGACGGACCAGCAGCTGGGCACGGTGCTGGGCGCCTTGTCCGACAACAGCTGTCCCTCGGCGGGCGGACTCAACCCGTTGCGCTGCTACGCGTTCACGCGCGGCCGCGCTCTCCGCTACGACATCCGCCGCCACGCGGTGCAGGACATCGGCCCCGCACCGGACGACCTCGCCGGGATCCTCGGCACGCCGGACGTGCCCCCGCTGACGATCGTCTTGGTGTTGACGGACAAAGAGTCGTTCGAGAAGTACGGCGAACGCGCGGGCCGCTTCGGCTTGATCGAAGCAGGAGCCGCCGCGCAGACCATCTGCCTCCGTTTGGCGGAACAGAAACTCGGCGGTCACCTGCTCGGCGGAGTAGCGGACCACGAAATGCTCCACTGCCTGGGGCTGCCGCGCGACCTCCGCGTGGCCACGGCGATCGCGTGCGGGCACATGATCACCTGACGTTCATCAGATCGTGTCTACCGAGGACAGACGATCACGGGCTACAACTGGGCGAGACCCTGCTCACACCCAGAGGAGCTCGCCATGTCGAAGACCCTGCGCTCGGCGTTCGTGGGTGCCGCCGCCTCGATCGCCCTCATCTTCACGGGCACCCCGGCTCAGGCCGTGGACATCGTCGCCGTCACCGACGACTACCTCTACACGAAGACCCTCGGCCAGTTCACAACACTGCGCGCCCAACAGCCGTACGCGGGCCAGCTCGACTGGTCGTCCGACGGCTGTTCGTACTCGCCGGACAACCCCTTCGGCTTCAAGTTCCTGCCGACCTGCCACCGGCACGACTTCGGCTACCGCAACTACAAGCGGCAGGGCCGGTGGAGCGAGGCGAACCGCCTGCGCATCGACAACAACTTCAAGTCCGACATGTACAAGCAGTGCGGCTCGAACTGGGCCTGCAAGCGCACGGCCGACCTGTACTACGCGGCGGTCCGCGAGTTCGGTGGCAGCGCGAGCTCGACGGCCACCAGCATCCAGAACGCCGGCCTGAAGTAGGTCACTCGTCGTCGGCGGGGCCGCCTCCGCGCATCAGGTAGACCACGTTCTCGAGCTCGTCCGGCTTGATCAGCACCTCGCGTGCCTTCGAGCCCTCGGACGGCCCGACGACGCCACGGGTCTCCAGCAGGTCCATGAGGCGCCCCGCCTTCGCGAACCCGACGCGCAGCTTGCGCTGCAGCATCGACGTCGAGCCGAACTGCGACGTCACGATCAGCTCGGTCGCCTGCACGAGCAGCTCCAGGTCGTCGCCGATGTCGGCGTCGATCTCCTTCTTCTCGCCGGCCTTCTGCGCCGTGACGCCGTCGGTGTACTCCGGCTGCGCCTGGTTCTTGGTGAACTCGACGATCGAGGAGATCTCCTCGTCACCGACGAACGCGCCCTGGATGCGCACCGGCTTCGAGGCGCCCATCGGCAGGTACAGGGCGTCGCCCATGCCGATCAGCTTCTCGGCGCCGGGCTGGTCCAGGATGACCCGCGAGTCCGTGAGCGACGACGTCGCGAACGCCAGGCGCGACGGCACGTTCGTCTTGATCAGACCGGTGACGACGTCGACGGACGGGCGCTGCGTCGCGAGCACGAGGTGGATACCCGCCGCACGGGCCTTCTGCGTGATGCGGACGATCGCGTCCTCCACGTCCCGTGGCGCCGTCATCATCAGGTCGGCGAGCTCGTCGACGATCGCCATGATGTACGGGTACGGCCGGTAGACGCGCTCGGAACCGGGAGGCGCGGTGATCTCGCCGGACTTCACCTTGCGGTTGAAGTCGTCGACGTGCCGCACCCGGTTGACCTGCATGTCCTGGTAACGCTGCTCCATCTCCTCGACGAGCCACGCCAACGCGGCCGCGGCCTTCTTCGGCTGCGTGATGATCGGCGTGATCAGGTGCGGGATGCCCTCGTACGGCGTCAGCTCGACCATCTTCGGGTCGATGAGGATCATCCGGACCTCGTCGGGCGTAGCCCGCGCCAGCAAGGAGACCAGCATCGAGTTCACGAACGACGACTTGCCGGAACCCGTGGAGCCCGCCACCAGGAGGTGCGGCATCTTCGTCAGGTTCGCGGTGACCATGTGGCCCTCGATGTCCTTGCCGAGGCCGATCACCATCGGGTGCGTGTCCTTGACCGTGGACGGCGCGCGCAGCACGTCGCCCAGCCGCACCATCTCGCGGTCGCTGTTGGGGACCTCGATGCCCACGGCCGACTTGCCGGGGATCGGCGCCAGCAGGCGGACGTTGTCCGTAGCCACGGCGTACGCGATGTTCTTGGTCAGCGCGGTGATCTTCTCGACCTTCACGCCGGGGCCGAGCTCGACCTCGTAGCGCGTGACCGTCGGGCCGCGGGTGAACCCGGTGACCTGGGCGTCGATCGAGAACTGGTCCAGCACGCCGGAGATCGCCTCGATCATGAGGTCGTTCGCCTTGCTGCGGGTCTTCGGCGCGTCGCCGTCCTTGAGCACGTCCGGCGGCGGCAGCTGGTACTCGCCCTCGACCGCGCGCACGGCCATCGCCGGTGCGGCGGCGGCCTTCTTCTCCTTGGCGGGCTTCGAGGGCGGGGGCTCCGCGGGCTCCTCCAGGGGAAGTTCGGCTTGCGTCTCCTCCTCGACGGGCTCCACGGCCTGACGGCGGCGGGACGGGCGGCGCAGACGCACCGGTTTCGGTTCCTCGGCGAACTCCTCCTCGTCGGAAGGCGCCTCGTCCTTCGAAGTGCCGGGGTGCAGCAACGAGCGAATGCGTTCGGGCGCCTGGCGGATCGGCGTGTGCGTCACGACCAGCAGGCCGTAGGAGAAGATCAGGAACAGCAACGGCCCGGCGACCCACGGCGTCAGCCCCTGCGCGAGGAACCCACCGGCCAGGTACCCGAGGGCGCCACCGGCGCTGCGGCGTTCGAGCGGGTCCATCGGCAGGCCGCCGATGAGGTGGAACATGCCGAGCACGCCGATCATCATCAGCAACGAGCCGATGATCAGCCGCGGGCGCGCGTCCGGCTTCGGGTCGGTGCGCATCAACGTGATGCCGATGCCGAGCAGCACGACCGGGACGATCACCGCGGGGAACCCGACGGAGCTGCGGACGGCGACGTCGACCCATTGCCCGACCGGACCGCCGGCCTGCCACCAGACCCCCGCGCCCGTGATGACGGCGAGGGCGATCAGCAACAGTCCGAGACCGTCACGGCGGTGTTCGGGATCAAGGTCCTTGGTACGGCTGACGGTGCGCACGAGACTGCCGACGCCACGGCCCAACGCACCCCACACGGCGCTGATGGCGCCGCCGCTCTTGCGTGGAGCGGGCTTTCTGGACGCGGTGGATCGCGCCCGCGGCTTGGCTGGTGCTTTGCCGCGTGACGTGGTCTTTCTCGAAGTCCCTGTGCGCCCGGCCATGTGTACAAGGTAGTCCCTTGCGTCTCACCAGCCACGTTTGCAACCGGGACGCGTGCGAAACCTCATGGTTCACCGGATCGGGCACGGTGTCGTTCCGACACGCCGTACGCTGCCCCGCGTGTCCACACCGCTCTTCTGGCGCGTGCTCATGGTGGTCGACCGGGGCCTGATCGCGCTGACCGGCAAGCTCGAGGTATCGGGTGACATCCCCCCGGAGCTGCTCGGCAAGCCGTTGCTGCTCGCCTCCAACCACATCGGGAACCTCGACCCGATGGTGCTGATCGCGGCCTGCCGCAAGCTCGGCGTCAACCCGCGCTTCATGCTCGCGGGCGGCCTGCTCGACGCGCCGGTCATGGGACCGGCGCTCAAGGCGTGCGGTCACCTGCGCGTCGACCGGAGGTCGGCGAACGTCGGCGAGGCCATGCACCGCGCGGTCGAGGCGTTGAACAAGGGCGGCGACCCGATCGCCGTCTACCCCGAGGGCAAGATCAGCCTGGACCCCGGCCTGTGGCCGGAGCGCGGCAAGACCGGCGTCGCCCGCATGGCGCTGGGCGGCGGCATCCCGGTGATCCCGATCAGCCAGTGGGGCGCGCACGAGGCCGTGTACTGGGGCAACCTGAGCGTCAGCGGCTGGAAGGACGTCCTGCCGTACCTGACCTCGTGGCTGCGCGCGGTTCGCAAGCGCCCCAAGCTCAAGGTGCACTTCGGCAAGCCGGTCGAGCTGTCCGACCTGAGGGCCGAGACGATGGGCGACGCCCGGCGCGCGCACGAGCGGATCATGGTCGCGATCACCGAGGGCCTGGTGCCGCTGCGTCTCGACGAGCCCGACCTGCCGCGCTTCCACGACCCGACGCGGCCGACGACCGGCTCCTCGCCCTGGCGGCCCGCCTGATCGAGTAGGCGATCACCGTGACCAGCATGAGCATCGGCATCGGGTTGCCCTGCCACAGGCTGATCACGAAGTCGATCACCGGGATCACCAGCGCCGCGACGAACGTGACGGTGCTCGCCGTGGGCAGCTTGACCTTCGGGTCCGCCCACGGCGTGCGACCCCACGGCTTCGCGACGCTGAGCCACGCCTGGAACGCGATCGCGCTGATCATGAGCGCCGTCCCGACCGGCATCCAGGCGGTGACATGCCCGGCCACGGCCTCCTGGAGGTTGCCGCTCAGGATGAAGATGCCGATGTAGAGCTGGCTGATCGTGATCACGAACTTCGCGAGCACCCACCAGTGCCTGAAGTAGCCCCACGGTGTCGTGGCGCTGAGCATGAAGCCGGTGAACGCACTGGTGTTGGCCATGATCGCGAGCACGCCGTGGTCCAGGTAGCGCGCCATTTCGAAGGCCTTGAGGTCGCCCGTCCTCATGCCGTAAAGGACCAGGGCGAGCAGGGCGACGGCCTGGCTGAGCCAGCCCACGGACGTCACGACGTGCAGCCACACCAACAGGGTCCGAGCGCGCTTCTGCATGACATGTAGCTTGCCTACGCATCAGCGCGAGCACATCAGGTATCGCCCCTAGGAGAGCTCGTGGAGCCTCGCGTGGATCTCCGGTGTGAGCGGGTGGTCGTAGTCCTCGTAGATCGTCAGCGCTTCCAGCAGGTGCGTGCGCGCCACATCGGGCTGTCCCGCACTCGTCGCCCCTAGGCCGTGCAACGCCTCCGCGAGGCTCTTGCGGTCGCCGAGCACCCGCAGGAACTCGACCGCCCGCCGGAACGACTCCCGCGCCTCGGCCCGGCTGCCCAGCCTCGACTGCGCCCAGCCGATGCTGACCAGCGCCATCGCCTTGCCGTGCACGGCGTCGTGCGAGTCCATCAGCTCGAACGCCGTGCGCGCGGACTCCAGCGACGCCTCGAACTGGCCCGCCGAACGCAGGATGTCGCTCAGGAACAGCCTCGTGCCGCCCTCGCCGAACCACGAACCGACCTCGGCGTGCCCGCGCAGCGCCTCGCCGAACCGGTCGACGGCGAGGTCGAACTGACGCAGTCCGCCGTACGCCATGCCCAGGCCCGTGAGGCTCCAGGCCGCGCCGGCCAGGTCACCGATCTCTCGGCGGATGGCGAGCGCGCGGTCGAAGAGTTCGAGGGCGTCGGCGAAGCGCTGGCCGCGGAACGCCGAGAGGCCTTGGCCGTGCACCGCCCACGCACGGGCGGACTGGTTGCCGTCGCGCGTCGCGGCGCGTTCGGCGACGCGGTACGTGCGCGTCCACTCGTCCAGCGCGCTCGACACGATGAAGTAGTTCCACAACGCCACCGGGATCTGCCACGCCGTCGGCGAGTGGTGCTCCTCGGCGAGCCTCGCCACGGCCAGCAGGTTCGAGGACTCCGTGCGGCACCAGGTGAAGGCCTCGTCGTGCGAGGTGAAGTCCTGAGTGGACAGTGGCGGCAGCAGGAACGCCGGATGGTCCGGTGGCGCGATGACGGTGCCGGCGGCGTTCGCGGTGTCGAAGTACCACCCCAGCAGACGCGTCACGGCCTCGGCGCGGCCGTCCGAGGACTCCTCGGTGGCGCTGAGCTCCGTGGCGTACAGGCGAAGCAGGTCGTGCAGCCGGAACCGGCCGCGCGCGACCTCCTCCAGCATGTGCCCGCCCGCCAGCAAGTCGAGCAACGCCCGCGCCCGCGACACCGGTACGCCCACGAGCGCCGCCACGGCGTTCAGGCTGATCTCGGCGCCGGGGTGCAGGCCGATCAGGCGGAACGTCCTCGCGGCGTCGGGTTTCAGGGCCAGGTACGACCACGAGAACGCGGCGCGCACGGCCGTGTCCTCGTCGTCTCCCGTCGCCAGCACGTCCAGCCTGTCCCGCTCGTCGGCGAGGTCGCTCGCCAGGTCCGCCAGCGTCAGGTGGGGCCGCGTCACCACGCGTTCGGCCGCGATCCGCACCGCCAGCGGGAGGTGCCCGCACAGTTCGACGAGCTTCGCGGCGGCGGCGGGTTCGGCGGCGACCCGGTCCGGGCCCACCGCGGACGTCAGCAACGCCAGCCCCTCGTCGCGGGTGAGGACGGACAACGTCACCGAGTGCGCGCCGTCGCGGGCCACGAGCCCGCCCAGGTGGTTGCGCGACGTCACGAGCACCATCGACGTGGAGCGGCCCGGCAGCAGCGGACGGACCTGCTCGGCCAGCCGCGCGTTGTCGAGCAGCACCAGAACTCTTTTGCCCGCGAGGACACTGCGGTACAGCGCGGACTTCGCCGGCAGGTCCTCCGGGATGCGTTCGGACGGCACGCCGAGGCTCTGCAACAGCTGGTGCAACGCGGCACCGGGCTGCACGGGCGGTGCCGACGCGTCGAACCCGCGCAGGTCCACGTGCAGCTGCCCGTCCGGGAACCGCGAGGCCACCTGGTGCGCGAACCTCACGGCCAGCGCCGTCTTGCCGACGCCACCGGTTCCCGTGATCGCGACGAGCACCGGCGCGTGGTCGTGCGGGACGACCTCGGCGAGCTTCGCCAGCTCCTTCTCGCGGCCGGTGAAGTCGCGGATCTCGTGCGGCAGCTGGACGGGCACGAGCACGGGCGCCGCCGGTTCGGGCTGCGGGTCGTGCCGGCCGACGAGCAGCTGTTCGTGCAGCCGGCGCAGTTCGGGGCCGGGCTCGATGCCGAGCTCCTCGATCAGCAACCGGCGCAGGTCCGTGTAGACGGCGAGCGCCTCGGCCTGCCTGCCGCCGCGGTACAGCGCGGACATCAACAGGCCGTGCAGCCTCTCGCGCAACGGGTGCGCGCTCACCAGCGTCGTCAGCTCCGCCGCCACCTCGGCCTCATGACCGACCGTCAGCAACAACGCCGCACGCTGTTCCACGGCCGTGAGCCTCAGTTCGGCCAGACGCGCGCGCTCCACCGCCGCGAACGGCCCCGGCACGCCGTCGAGTGCGATTCCCCGCCACAGCCCCAGCGCCGCGTCGAACGCGGCGACGGCGTCGGCGGGCTGGTCGCGCAGCCGTCCGGCCTCGTCCAGGTGCGCGCGGAACACAGCGGCGTCCGAGCTGCCGGACGGGAGCCTCAGCAAGTATCCAGCGTCCGTGGAGAGCAGCACGGAGCTCGGCGCCCGCGACGCCCTGTCCGGCTCGAAGAGTCTGCGCAGTCCGGCGACGTAGGTGTGGATGCCGTTGTCCGCGCTCGCAGGTGGATCATCGCCCCACACGGCGTCGATGAGTTCACTGCGCGACACGACGTGATTGGCGCGCAGGGCGAGAACCGCGAGCACAGCCCTCTGCCGCGGGGGACCGAGCGTGAGCTCCTTGCCGTCCACCGTGGCCGCGAGCGCGCCCAGCAAGCTGACGCGCAACTCGTTCTGCACTAGCACTCTCACTTCGTCGCTGTCCGCGTTCATCTAGCAACCTACCGTCAGTTTTCGTCCAGAAGCCATCCAGAAGGCGTGCAGAGAGCTTCTCCACACTTCACTCAGGTGGATTGGGTCGAAATGAGGGGCGGGGTATGAACGCGGCCGAGGTCTTCGACACGCTCGGGCTGGAATACCAACGCGCGTGGTCGCACCAGCCCGCACTGCACGGCACCCTCGCCTGGTTCGCCGCGACGCAGCCCTCGGGTTCGCGCGTGCTGGACATCGGTTGCGGCACGGGCGTTCCCGTCGCACGCGTCCTCGCCAAGGCGGGCATGAGGGTCACCGGTCTCGACGTCTCCCCCGTCATGGTCGACATCGCGTCGACGCAGGTCCCCGACGCCACGTTCCACAAGATCGACATCCGCGACTTCGAGTCACCCCCTGGTTCGTGGGACGTCATCTGCGCCGTCTTCTCGCTGCTGCAGATGACGCAGGCCGAGATCATCAAGACCCTCGGCCAGATCTCCACCTGGCTGCGGCCCGGCGGTCACTTCTTCCTCGCCACCGTCGCCATCGACGTGGAACAGGTCACTCTGCCCTGGATGGGCCAGGAGATCGAGGTGTCGTCGTTCTCCGAGGAGAACTTCGAGAAGCACCTGGGCGAGGTCGGCCTGCGCGTCGTGCGCCGGAGCCGCCCGGTCTTCACCCCGTCCTACCCCGGCGCCACGCCCGAGGAGTCGCTGCACCTGGTGTGCCAGCGCCCTTAGCCGGGCAACGCCCGAGCGCCACTTCCGCCGGCCCGCGCACGACCAACTGGTCCTCGTCGCGAGTTCGGCGACCCGCGGCCGGCCGACGGACGGCTCATCAGTGCTGCTCGGCCAGCGCGCGCCCGATGAAGTGCGCGGACAGCAGCGCGAAGATGTACGCCTGCAGCACCTGCACCAGCGCCTCCAGGAAGAACAACGCGATCGCGAGGGCGAACCCCAGCACCGACACCGGCTTGAGGTAGATCGGCGCGTTGAACAGCAGGAACTCGCTGCCGAGCGTGAACACCAGGATCAGCAGGTGCCCGGCGAACATCGCCGCGAACACCCGGATCGCGAGGTTCACCGGGTCGAAGAAGAACTTGAGGATGACCTCGGTCGGGATGAGCAGGCCCCACAGCACCGGCTTCGGCACGTCCGGGACGATGAACTGGTTGCGCAGGTAGCCGCGCAGGCCGAACTTGCGAATGCCCACGTAGTGGTAGAGCGGGAAGATGATCAGCAGGGCGACGGCCGCCGGGAACCCGCTGTGCGTGAACGTCGGGAACTGGATGAACGGAATCAGCCCGTAGACGTTGTTCACCAGCACGAAGCAGAAGATGCTGACGATCAACGGCACGTACGGCGCGAATTCCTTGGCGCCGATCTGCTCCCGCGCGATGGTGTTGCGGCCGAAGTCGTAGACCGATTCGGCGGCGAACTGCCAGCGGGTCGGGACGAGCTTCATGCTCCTGGTCGTGACCAGGAAGAACGTCAGGATGATCACCACCGACAGGACCAGCAGGGCCTGCGGTTTCGTCACCGAGAAGTCGAACGGCAGGCCCAGAGGCTCGTGCCAGGTGAACATCGGCGGGAGAAGAATGTCGTCTTTGCCCGGTGGGCTGAACACGTCGTTACCGGCCATTGGGCGAACCCCCTCGTCCATGGTCTGGGATCAAACCTTATCGGACGAGGGGGACGCAGATCACAGCGGTGTCACGAAATGTTCCGTTTTCACACTGAAGTGTCAGGGCAATGGGTCGACGACCCGCAGCATGCGCAGCAAGCCGTGCAGCGGCGCCAATTCGTCGTCGGACGGAGTGCCGCCGCTGAAGTGCATCAGGCTGTTGCGCATCTCGCGAACCTCGTTGAACAACCGCAGGAACGCCTCGTGGTCCAGCCGCCACCGCAGTCGTGCCCACATCGCCGAGTCCTTCAGTACCTGCTGGTAGAGGCCGAGCATCGGTTTCTGCCCGTCCAGAAGCTGCAGCCGCTGGCGTGAGCCCGCCTTCACGGCGATCTCCTCGGGCGTGAACTCCGTGCCGACGGTCCGGTGCAAGCGCTGCTCGATCTCTTCCAGCAACACGAACGGCCGCACCACCCCGTCGAACTGCTGCGTGAGATCGGCCGCGGTGACGATGCCGCAGATCGCGCGGTCAGCGCCGCGCACGAAGACATGACCACTTGCGTAGATCTCACCGATCTGGTTCAGCAGGTCCTCGTGGTGCTCGACTACCCGCGCGTGGACAAGCGCGTCCTCGACCTGTACCGCGCGTCCGGCCATGTCCGCTTGGCCGATCGACTCCCAGCTGACCACGCCGCGGAACTCGCCGTCCTCCTCGATCACCGCGAGCTGCGAGAAGTTGTGCGTGAGCATGAGCGTCCGCGCCTTGACCAACGGGTCGCGCAGCCGCACGGAGATCACGCCGGCAGTAGCCGACCTGATCCGCCCGATGTGCAGCTTGATCAGGCGCTCCCCTGCGGGGGCCGCGGGCTCGGACTCGACCTTGATGTCGTCGTCAACGGCCGACTCCAGTGAGACCACGTCGTCGGCGTCGCTCTGCATGATCGACGGCCGGGCGACAAGCCCCTTTTCCGCGAGTGCCGCCTCGATCGTGGCCGACACGTCGGCGGTCTTGCGGGTCACGTCGAGCAGCCTCAGCAATTCGGCCACCCTGACCCGTTTCGGCCGATCCGGCGCTGACTGCGCCGCGGCCGCCAGAAACACCTGGGCGGCGGCGGGCACGGCGCTCGTCGCATCACCGGCAGTGGAACCCGGATCCTCGCCGGACGCAGCCAGTTCCGCGATCCGCCGCGGAGCACCAGCCCTGCGCAGGCCGGCGATGGTCAGCAACGAGTTGAGGCTTGGCAGCAAATCAGGCCCCACGGCATCGCGCGGCAGGTCCGAGCGCAACCACTCCACTGGCCGCACGTGCTGGAAGCCTGGCGAACACTCAGCACGGAACCGGTACGCACCGCTCACCCGGCCGATTGCGATCAGCCGGGTCCTCTTGAGCGGCATGACGACGTGGTCGCCGGTCTCGATCTCGCGCAACAGGCGCCACAACTGTCCGACCCAGTTGTCGATCGAGCCCTTCTTGGCCTCCGGGTACGCGGTGCGCAACGCGAACCTCAGCTCGTCGCGGTCCACACACCCGCTGATGTCGCCCAGGCCCGGCCAGCCTGCGATGAACAGATCCTGGCCGAGCGCATCGGCTTCGCGTTCCCCGTTCCTGCCTCCGCGCACGAGCCACGCGGCGGGTGTTTCGCCCATGTCGCCCCCTCTTGAAACGGGACAACGGTACCGATTGGCTCGTTCGCCACCAAACTGAAGTGTCAGACCGGAATGACCGTGGGAACGATCATCGGCCGGCGACGGTAGGTCTCCGCGACCCAGCGGCCCACGACGCGTCGCACGGCCTGCGCGACCCGGTGCGTGTCCGTGATGCCCTCGGCCTCGGTGCGCGCCAGCTCCATCTCGACCAGCGGCACGACGGCCTCCAGCGCCTTCGGGTCGTCGGAGAAGCCACGGCCGGAGATCGTCGGCGCCGTGACGGCACGGCCCGAGGCCCTGTCGATGGCGACCGAGATCGAGATGAAGCCGCCCTCGCCCAGCACCAGGCGGTCGGACAGCGTCGACTCGCCGACGTCGCCGACGGACAGGCCGTCGACGTACACGTGGCCGACGACGACACGGCCGGAGACCGCCGCCTTGCCGTCGACGAGGTCGACGACGACACCGTCCTCCGCGATCACGACGTGGTCCTCGGCGACACCGGTGGCGACCGCGAGAGCCGCGTTCGCGCGCAAGTGCCTCCACTCGCCGTGCACGGGCATCACGTTCGACGGCCGCACGGCGTTGTAGAGGAACAGCAGTTCGCCGGCGGGCGAGTGGCCCGAGACGTGCACCTTGGCGTTGCCCTGGTGCACGACGGTCGCGCCGAGCTTGGCGAGGCCGTTGACGACGTTGAAGACCGCGTTCTCGTTGCCGGGGATCAGCGACGACGCGAGGATCACCGTGTCGCCCTCGCGGATCGAGATCTGGCGGTGCTCACCGCGGGCCATGCGCGACAGCGCGGAGAGCGGTTCGCCCTGCGAGCCGGTGGAGACGAAGATGACCTCGTCCTCCTCCATCCGCATCGCGACGTCGAGGTCGACGAACAGGCCGTCCGGCACGTTCAGGAAGCCCAGCTCGGACGCGATGCCCATGTTGCGCACCATCGAGCGGCCCACGAACGCGATCTTGCGCTTGTACTGCACGGCCACGTCGAGGACCTGCTGCACGCGGTGCACGTGCGAGGCGAAGCACGCGACGATGACGCGCTGGTCGGCCTTGCGGATCACGTTCTCCAGCACGGGGCCGATCTCGCGCTCGGGCACCACGAAACCGGGCACCTCGGCGTTGGTCGAGTCGACCAGGAAGAGGTCCACGCCCTCGTCGCCCAGGCGCGAGAAGCCCGCCAGGTCGGTCAGGCGGCCGTCGAGCGGCAGCTGGTCGAGCTTGATGTCACCGGTGTGCAGCACGAGCCCGGCAGCGGTGCGGATGGCGACCGCGAGCGCGTCCGGGATGGAGTGGTTGACGGCGAAGAACTCCAGCTCGAACGAACCGTACGAGCGGCGCTCCCCCTCCTTCACCTCCACCAGGCGCGGGGTCTGGCGGTGTTCGCGGCACTTGGCGGCGAGCAGCGCGAGCGTGAAGCGGGAGCCCACGACCGGCAGGTCGGGACGCAGCTTCAGCAGGAACGGGACCGCGCCGATGTGGTCCTCGTGGCCGTGCGTCAGGACGATGGCCTCGATGTCGTCGAGGCGGTCCTCGATGGCGCGGAAGTCGGGCAGGATCAGGTCGACGCCCGGTTGGTCGTCTTCGGGGAACAGAACGCCGCAGTCCACCACGAGCAGCCGGCCGGCGTGCTCGAAGACGGTCATGTTGCGGCCGATCTCGCCAATTCCGCCGAGGGCGACGATGCGGAGCCCGCCTTCCGGCAGCGCGGGCGGCAGTTCGGTCGATTGGGTCACGCGTTGACTCCCAGTTCGGCCGCGATGGCCTCGATGTCCTCGGCTGCGGCGGGCACCAGCGGTAGACGGGGCTCTCCCACGTCCAGTCCGCGCAGGCGCAGCGCAGCCTTCGTGTACGTCACGCCGGGAACCCGGCGGAAGGGTCGCAGCAGCGGCAGCAGCGACTCGTGGATTTCTTTGGCCCGGGCCACGTCCCCGGCTTCATACGCATCAACAAGGTCCCGCAGGCGGTCCGCCGCGAGATGACCGATGACGCTCACGAACCCCACGGCGCCGACGGACAGCCACGGCAGGTTCAGCGGGTCGTCGCCCGAGTAGTAGGCGAGATCGGTCGAGGCGATCACGCGGCTGCCCGCGTGCAGGTCGCCCTTGGCGTCCTTCACAGCGAGGATCCGCGGGTGGTCCGCCAGGCGCAGCAGCGTGTCGACCTCGATCGGCACGACCGCGCGCGGCGGGATGTCGTAGAGCATCACCGGCAGCTCGGAGGCGTCGGCGATGGCGGTGAAGTGCGCCAGCAGGCCTTCCTGCGGCGGCCGCGAGTAGTACGGCGTCACGACGAGCACGCCGTGCGCGCCCGCCTTCGAGGCCTGCTGCACCAGGTGGATGCTGTGCGCGGTGTCGTACGTGCCCGCGCCGGCGACCACGGTCGCGCGGTCCCCCACGGCCTCGACGACGGCCGTGATCAGCGCGGCCTTCTCGCGGTCGGTCGTCGTGGGGCTCTCGCCGGTCGTGCCGTTCACGACCAGGCCGTCGTTGCCCAGGTCCACCAGGTGTTTCGCCAGCTCCTGCGCCTTGGGGAGATCGATCTCGCCGCGCGAGTCGAACGGCGTGACCATGGCGGTGAGAACGCGGCCGAACGGGCGGTTCGGTCCTGCGTACGGGCTTCCTGGCATGCGCAGAAACTACCCGAGTTCACACACTTCGGTTCAACGACCGCACCCGTTGCACCGCGTCGGCGTCACCGCTGTATTCGACCCGGGCCTCGTCGCGCCCGAACGCCAGCATCACGAGTTCGGACACCTCACCGGTGATCACCACGCCGTTGGCCCCCTGCTTGGCGACGACGTGCTCGCCGTCGGGGCGCACCAGCGTCACGCCGACCGGCGACGACTTGTACGTCATCCGCGCGGTGAACGGCAGCAGCTTCCACAGCGTCGCCTCACGCCGGGCGTCGTACGGCCGTGGCTCCCAGCCCGCCTGCGCGCGCCGCACGTCCTCGTGGTGCACGAAGTACTCGGCCGTGTTCATGGCCTTGTCGACCGGCTGGATCCAGAACGGCGGCGTGCGCACCAGGTCGAGGAGCTCACTCCACGCCTTGTGCGTGTAGTCCTCCTGGACCTTCTCCGTCCACTTCGCGAAGACCGGCAGCACGATGCCGGGCGCGGTGTCGGGGCGGCGCTCGCGGATCGCGAGGTGGGCGGCCAGGTCCTTGGCCGACCAGTCGCCGCAGAGCGTGGGCGCGTCCGGGCCGAGCTCGGTCATGAGGTCGACCAGGGCCTTGCGTTCGTCGCGGGCGAGACTCACGTCCGGTCGTCCTCCCGATCAGCACCATCTACCGTCGACACGAACCTACTACGCGTGCTCGGGGACGTTCGTGAACCTGTGGGAGACGCTGACCGAGGCCCAGCGGGCGCGGTTCCAGGCCGCCGGGCAACCGAGGCACTACCCGGCCGGCACGGTGATCATGTGCGAGGGCGACCCCGGCGGCTGGGCGCTGGTGGTGACGAGCGGGCACGTGAAGGTCGTCGCGGTGACCCCCGGCGGCTACGACGCGGTGCTGGCGGTGCGCGGGCCTGGTGACGTGCTGGGCGAGATGGCCGTGATGGACGGCGCGCGGCGGTCCGCCTCAGTGGTCGCGATCGACCCGGTGACGGCGTTGTGGTTGTCCGCCAAGGCCTTCCTGGGCGTGGTGGACGCCGAACCCGCCGTGTCCGCGGCCCTCGTCCGCATCATCACCGCCCGGCTGCGGTACGCGAACAACCGCCGCAGCGAGTTCGGCGACAGCACCTCGGCCCAGCGCCTGGCCGTGCTGATCGCCGAGCTCGCCACGAGCTACGGGGTGCCGCAGGAGAACGGCACGCTCATCACGTTGCGCCTGAGCCAGCAGGACCTCGCGGGCCTGGCCGCCACCTCGAGGGAGGCGGTGGCCAGGGCTCTGCGGTCGTTGCGCGACTCAGGCCTCATCACGACCGGCAGACGCCGGCTGCTGGTGCGGGACGTCGACGCGCTGCGGACTCAGTTCGGACAACCCTGACGGCCGCTGTCGACCTCGCGGAACACGCCGTTCCAGAGGATGAAGCCGTAGGCCCGCACGCAGACCCTGGCCGTGTTCACGACTCCTACGGGCCCTGCCAGCTTCGACCAGTCCCCTGGGCCGTCCTCGTCCAGGGCTGTGGTCGTGCAGGACTTGACGCCCTCGCCACTGGTCTCGGCACACCGCTCGATCAGGACGTAGGTCTGCGCGGGCACTCCGGCAGCCGCACCGATGTGGTAGTAGCAGGCGGTGTTCGTGCCCCCGTTCGCGCTGCTGTAGAAGATCTTGAGCTGGCCGACCCCGCCAGCGCTTCCCGTGTAGGTGTTGCTGCCCGAGCAGGAGAACGCGGCCGCGCCGACGTCGGCCCGGGCCGGTGCCACGACGGCCAGCAACATGGCCAGCGCGCCGAGCACCGTGAATGCCTTACGCATGAGAACCCCCTCTGTGCGTGTTCACAACGCCACAGAGAGTCACACCGAACGCAGCCGCCGTTCTGCGTCAGATGACACATTGCCGGGAACGTGCAGCCATCCGCGCAGACTCGACTCCTTCACGTGCACGTCGACGGGGACGTACCGCTCCAGCTCGATGCCGGGGTACCCGTTGCGCACGACGTCGTCGTAGAAGGTGTTCGACACGATGGCCGCCACCGGGCACGAGTCCGGCGCCTCGGCGAGCGCACCGCGCAACGGCGGCGACTCCAGCAGCCGCGCCAGCAGCACCTTGGCGTAACCGGTCGCGCCGTACCGGTCGATGTGCACGGTGCCCGCGTGCAGCGCCACCCGCACGCGCAACGGTGACCTCGCGTACCTGTTGTGGTGCTTGATCTGCGCGGACAGCCGGTCGAGCAGCGGGTACGCCAGGCGGTGGACCGGGAACCGCTGCGGGACGACGACCACCATGCCGTCGCCCCGGTCGCTGGTGCGGCACGCGCGCCACAGGACACCGCTGTCCTCGAACGCCGTCCGCAGCGACCCGAAGAGCGTCGCGCGCGCCCGCACGAACTGCTCGGAGTCCCACTGCCCCGACGACGCGACGTCCACCGCCAGCAGGCCGCAGTGGCGGATCCGCGCCGTTCTCCACGCGCTGAGGACGTTCCGAAGCACCTGCACCACCCCTGGCAGCTACACGCGGGAGTGGGTGCTCCGGTTGCCGCGGGGTCAGGCCTCGTTCGGCTTGTAGCAGGCGGTGAAGCCGGTCGGCTTGGACGAGTTGTCGGAGAGCAGCTTGACCACCTGGTCGCGCTTCAGGTTCTCCGGGTAGCCCGGCCACTCCGGTTCCTGCCCGTTGACGTGCAGTTCGTCGAGCCAGTAGCCGGACTGACCGGAGACCTTGGACATCTCCAGGTCGCAGCCCTTCACCCGGACCACGACCTCGATGATCTTCTCCGAGGACTTGACCGTGCGCTTGCCGATCTTGCGGGACTTCTTCTCCTTCTCGGTGCTGGGCTCACCGGGGTTGCTGAACCCGGCGGCCTTGAGCTCGTTGACGAACTTGTCCTCGTTGCTCGCGCACGCCGTCAGGGCGGCGGCACTGCCGAGGACGAGCAGGGCGGAGATGATCCGTCGCTTCACGTTCAGTTGTCCTTCTTCGCGCTGATGGTGCCGTCGAGTTTGCTGCCGTCCTTGGCGCCGGCCAGGCACCAGATCTTGCGTTCCGCGTTGCCGTCCTTGTCCTTGGCCCACGCGCTCTCGCTCGGGACCAGGGTCGTGACCTTGAGCTTCGACCCGTCCTTGATCCACTCGGAGTTCAGCGTCATCTCGCAGCGGGCGACTCCGAGGCTCTTCAGGGCGTCGACGCCCGGATACGCGGTGTCGGGCAGGTTCGAGGCGATCGGCAGGGTGTCGATCACGTCGAACACCTCGAAGTCGTGCGGCTTGTCGCACTCCTCGCGGGTCTCCGAGTTGAGCAGCTTGGTCGGCGCGACCTCACCGAGGCCGCAGGTGTTCTCGTAGAGGCCGAAGACCGGGATCTCGGCGCCCTCGCCGTACGTCAGCGCGGTGCTGCCGCTGCTGGCGCCGGGCGTCGTGAACGCCTTGTGCGCGAAGATGCCGCCCGTGAACGCCGCCGCGGCGATGACCACGGCACCGACCAGCGCGATGACGCGGTTGCGCTTCTTCTTGGCGGGATCGGCGGCCGGAGCCTGCTGGTACTGCTGGGTCTGCGCCGGGGCGATGCCGGTGGGCGGCGTCGGCTGGTTGCCGATGCTGGCGAGCATCGCGCGGGCCTGCGGGCCGGACAGCCGGGCGTTCGGGTCCGCGATCAGCAGACCGGTGATGACGGCGCCGAGAACGCCCGTCGCACGGGTCAGCCGCGGGGTCTCGCTCATGATCGCGTGCAGCGTCGAGGCCGTGGAGGAGCGTTCGAACGGGCTCCAGCCCTCGACGGCGTAGCAGAGCGTGGCACCCAGGGCCCACAGGTCGGACGCGGGACCGGCCTCGTGGCCGTGGATGCGCTCCGGCGACATGTACGCGGGCGAGCCGATGAGACTGCCGCTCGTCGTCAGGCGCGGGTCGTCCATGCCCTGGGCGATGCCGAAGTCGGTGAGCTTGACCTTGCCGTCCGGGCGGATCATCAGGTTGCCGGGCTTGACGTCGCGGTGCACGATCCCGGCCTGGTGCGCGGCCTCGAGCGCCGACAGCGACTGCAGCGCGATCGACACGACCTGGTTCGGCGGCATCGGTCCGTGCGTGCTGATCAACGTCGACAGCGTGGCCGCCTCGACCAGCTCCATGACGATGTAGGTCGTGCCGTTCTCGTTGATCGCGTCGAACACCGTGACCACGGCGGGGTCGTTGAGCTTGCCGGCGGTGCGCGCCTCACGCAGGGCGCGCTCCTCGAGCACGCGGCGTTCCTCGTGCGCGATGCCGTCCGGCAGGTGGAGCTCCTTGATCGCGACGAAGCGCCCGATGTGACGGTCCTGGGCGCGCCAGACGATGCCCATGCCGCCGCGGCCGAGCTCCGCCACCAGGGCGTACCTGCCGGCGATGACGCGCGGTTCGACTGCCTGTCCGTGCAACGTGCGCTCCTACAACCTCGGAACCGGGGGCGTTGACGGTACTTGAGACCCGCCAACTGGAGGATCGGTTCCTAAGCTTCCGGCGCTACAACCAGTTCGTGACCTGCGGCACGCAAAGCGAGCACCGCACGCCCCAGGTCCTTGTGCTTCACCAACAGGTGGTCCGTGTCGTAAGTGGACAGCGCGAACAACGAGACGCCGGCCGCGGCCAGTTCACCCGCGAGAGCGGCCATGATGCCGGTGAGCGTGAACTCGAGCGGACCGCGCACGGTCAGCAGGCGCCAGCCCTTCTCCGCCGTGTCACCGTCCACTGCGAACGATGCCGGCGCGATGATCGACAGCTCGGCCGGGGTCCTGGTCACGGAGACCAGGACGTCGGTGAGGTCGAGCAGCCCGCTGGGGACCGGAGCGTCCGGTGCCAGGCGTGTGACCGCGTATTCGCCGGGCCGGACGTCCACGATGAGCCGCTTCATGGCTCTCAGCCTTCAACCACCAGTGGGCTGGAGGCAACTTCTGTGCCGTCCGGGAGTGTCGAGATCACGAAGTCCGCGAACGCGTTGGGCGCCGCCTTCGTCAGTTCGCGCAGGCAGGCGACGGCGAGCTCGCGCAGTTCGACGTTGATGTGCTCGGTGGCGCGCATCGCGATGAAGTGCCGCCACGAGCGGTAGTTGCCCGTCACGACGATCTCGGTGCCCGTGGCGTTGGGCAGCACGGACCGTGCGATCTGCCGCGCGCGCCGCCCGTTGACGGTCTGCTCCAGGCTCTGCACCAGGTCCTCGTACGCCTGCAGGCTCGCCTCCGTCGCGGCGACGAACCGGGCGTGCAGCTCCGGGTCCCGCGCGATCAGGTCCGGCTCCACGACGTCGGTCGGGTCGGTGCGCTGGGAGAGCTGCGAGTACGAGAAGTGCCGGTGCCGGATCAGCTCGTGGGTGAGCGAGCGCGGCAGCTCGGTCAGGTAGAGCGAGGCGCTGCCGTGCTCGAACGCGGCGAGGTGGCCGACGTCGAGCAGGTGGTGCAGGAACGTCGCGTTGGTGTTCGTCATGGGGTTCGAGCGGTCCCACGACTGGTAGCAGGCCCGTCCGGCGAACTCGACGAGCGCCGCGCCGCCGTCCGCGTCGGTCGTCCACGGCACGTCGTCCGGCGGGATGAACTCGGTTTTCGCCACCAAGCGCACTCTCGGCATGGTGCCGACATTAGCCCTGACGTCAGGTGGTGGTTGCACGATGTCTGGTGTGACGTCATAGTGGTGTCATGGATCTGTCGCCGTACATCGCGTCACTGCGCGAGGACCTGGCGACGGCCGCATCTGCGGGGGACGAGAACACCCGTCGAACGGCCGCCGCGTTGTCCGCAGCGCTCGAGCCAGCCGCGCGACTGGCGATCATGAATGCACTGTCCGACCTGGCCGCAGAGGTCACCGCCTCCCTGGACGGCCAGGTCGTGGACGTTCGCCTGTCCGGTCGTGACGTCCAGGTGGTCGTCACGGGATCGGCCGAACCGGAGCCGGAGCCCGCCCCGCGTCACGAGGTGCCGAACTTCGGCGCCGGTGACGCCACGGGTGACATCAGCCGCATCACGCTGCGCATGATCAACGAGCTCAAGTCGAAGGCCGAGGCCGCCGCGTCGGCCCAGGGCGTGTCGCTGAACTCGTTCATCCAGCAGGCCGTGGGCGGCGCGGTGCACGGCAAGCACAAGCATCAGCACAAGGGGTGGAGCGGAAACGCCGGCTCGGGCTCGCGCGTCCGCGGATGGGTGCAGGGGTGAGCGGGATGACCGAACCGACTTCAGAACCGGCGTCCGAGCCCGCGGGCGTCGTGCGTCAGCAGAGCTTCGAGTTCGCGGGCGTCGCCGAGATCGACGTCTCGCTGCTCAGCGGCCGCGTGCAGGTGCAGCTCGTCGACGCGCCGGGCGTGCACGTCGAGGTGCGGCACGACCCGAACGCCGGCAACTCGTGGACCGAGGGCCTGTCGAGCGTGCTGAGCTGGGTCAGCGGCCAACTCGGCCCCGACAAGACAGCTCCGCCGTCGGGCCCGGAGGAGGCCGTGCGCGACGCACGCGTCGAGCTGCTGGGCAACCGTTTGCGCATCGAGTCGTCCAAGGCGCTGCCGTTGCGTGCCGTGCCTCTGGCCGTCGTCGTGACGGCTCCCGTGGGGTCGCACGTGACATCGCGGACAGGTGCGGCCGATGTCCTCGTCACGGGCGGTGCGGGTCGTCTGGACCTGAACACCGGCACGGGCAGCGTGTCCGCGGACCGCGCGACCGGCGAGGCCAAGGTGAACTCGGGTGCCGGGACCGTGCGCCTGGGCACGATGCTGTCGACGCTCAAGGCCAAGACGGGAAGTGGTGACGTCGAGGTGTCGTCGGTCGGCGGCACGACCACGCTCGTCACCGGGACCGGTGACGTGTGGCTGGGCGCCGTGCAGGGCAACGTCCAGGTCCGCACCGGCAGCGGCGACCTGACCGTGGCCGACGCGGCGTCGGGCGAGATCCAGCTCGGCACCGGCTCGGGCCACATCCGCGTCGGCATCCGCCAGGGCACGCTCGCGCGCATCGACCTCGTGTCGACGTCCGGCACCGCCCGCAGCGACTTCGACGTCTCGTCCGAGCCGCTGGGTGACGCCGCCCTGTCGGTCACGGGCCGCACGGGCAGCGGCAACGCGCTGGTGACCGCCGCTTCGAACTGACCGGGGGGTCGGGTAAGGCCCGGACGACGTCCCTACGGCTCCTGGAACGGCTTGGAGCCGCCGGGGACGTCGTCCGGGAAGATCGGGCAGCGGATCTCGCCGGTCAGGAACCTCCGGACGAAGCTCGAGAAGTTCCCGTCGTAGGACCACTTCTCCCGCATGTCCGTGATCAGCACGGTCCACTCGTCCGGCTCGCCCTTGGTGAACCACAGGCAGTGCTCGCCGTTGACCGTCATGCCCCACGGCAGCAGACCGGGAGAGTCCGGGTGTGCGCGCAGGCCCGGCTGCCGGCGCAACGCTCGCAACATCTTGGGCGCCGTCGACATCCAGTTCATGAAACCGGCACGTGCCGTCGGGTGCAGGATGCGGACGTAACCGCCCACGATCAGCGGTGGGTAGGCCTCGGCGAGATGCACGAAGTCGCTGGGCAGCGCTGTGCCGACGCGGGCTTTGAGCGCGTCCCAGTCAACCGGGTCAGGGCGCCTCTCGGGCGCTCCCAGCAGATCGATCCACTCGTCAGGCGGCACCGTTCACCTCCGTGACCCTCAAGCATCGCCTGTGGCACTAGGGATTCGGTTGTACCGCAGTCCGGCGGTGACCAGTGAGACGACGGCGTCGAACGCGTCCTGAATGTGAGGATTCCCCCACTCCTGGGCGTGAGCCGGGTGGTGGAACACCTGCGTCGCGTCCCACACCGCCTGTGCCGTCGTGCCGACGTCGTCCGTCACGAACTCGTGGGTATCCACTCCCGACTGGATGATGCGTGCGATCTGCCCCACCAGGTGCTGGATGTGCTGCTCGACGACGCCGCTGCTCTCGCCGACGAGGGTCTTGTACGTCGTGAACAGCTCCAGGTCGTCGGTGTGCGAGCTCCGCTTCTTGTCGAAGAGCCTCTGCAGCCACTCCCTCAGCACCTCGGAGGCGGAAAGACCCTCTCCGAACGCCGGCTCCATCTCACGGTGGATCGCGTCGAGCCAGCGCGTGGTCACCGCCTCGCGCAGTGCCGCCTTGGTCGCGAAGTGGCGGTAGACGCTGCCGTGGCTGACCCCGAGCGCCTTGGCGACGTCGACCACCGTCGCCTTGGCCGGGCCGTACCTGCGCAGCACCTCTTCGGTCGCCACGAGGATCGCCTCCGCGGTCAGCGCCTCCGCCACGCCACTCACCTCTCGCTGTCCAGCATCGCCATCTGCTCGGCCGCGTAGCGCGTGCCCGCAGCGGCTCCGACGGGAACAACGGCCTCGATCTCCTGCAGCTCCCGTTCGGTGAACGTCACGCCGACGGCACCGATCGCCTCCTCAAGCCTCGCACGCTTGGTCGTGCCGACCAGAGGCACCACGTCCTCGCCGCGCGCGGCGACCCAGGCGATCGCGAGCTGCGCGACCGTGACGCCCTTGGACCGCGCGATCTCGTCGAGCTTCTCGACGAGGTCCTGGTTGCGGGTCAGGTTGTCGCCCTGGAACCGGGGCGCGTGACCCCGCCAGTCGCCCGCGTCGAGGGTGAGCGGCTTCGAGGAGATCAGGCCGCGGGACAGCACGCCGTACGCCGTGATGCTGATGCCCAGCTCACGGGTGGTCTGCAGGATCTCCCGCTCGACACCGCGCTCCAGCAGGCCGTACTCGATCTGCAGGTCCGCGATGGGGTGCACGGCGTGCGCGCGGCGGATCGTCTCGGCACCGACCTCGCTCAGGCCGATGTGCCGGACGCGGCCCTTGTCGATCTGCTCGGCGATGGCGCCGATGGTGTCCTCGATCGGCACGCTCGGGTCGAGCCGCGCCGGCCGGTAGATGTCGACGTGGTCGGTGCCGAGTCGCTGCAACGAGTACGCGAGGAAGTTGGCCACCGCGACCGGACGGGTGTCGAACCCGATGAAGGCCCCGTCGGCGTCCCTCATGCCGCCGAACTTGACGCTGAGCTGCACCTCGTCGCGACGGCCCTCGATGGCCTCGGCGACCAGCAGCTCGTTGTGACCCTGGCCGTAGAAGTCACCGGTGTCGAGCAGCGTGACGCCCGCGTCGAGGGCGGCGCGCACGGTCGCGATGCTCTCGTCCCGGTCGGCCGGGCCGTAGGCGTTGGACATGCCCATGCAGCCCAGACCGAGGGCGGACACGACCGGGCCGGTGGCTCCGAGCTGACGCTTCTGCATTTCGAACCCCTTCGTCTCTTCGGTGACCTCCAGCCTGCCCGATCAACTGACAGATTTCAATATCTGTCAGTCCATAGTTGTCCGCACGATTGACAAAAGAGTTTTGAACGTTCAAAGTCTTTTTTGCGATGAGAGACGTGATCTATCTGGACCGGATGGAGCAGGCCGAGACCCTGCTCAAGCCGCAGCGCGTGGAGGTGCTGCGGCAGCTCGCCGCGCCGCGCTCGTGCACCGAGGTCGCCGAGGTGCTCGACCAGACGCCGCAACGCGTGCACTACCACGTCAAACAGCTGGTCAAGGCCGGTCTCGCCACCCAGGTCTCCGAGCGCAAGGTGCGCGGCGTCCAGGAAGGCCTCTATCAGGCCGTGGCGCGGTCCTACTGGCTTTCGCCGCGCCTGGTCGGCCGGATCGGGTCGCGTGACGAACTGGCATTGGGACACCTCGTGGACCTCGCCGAACAGATCCAGGTCGACGTGGCTGCGCTCGACAGGTCGAGCGAACTGCCGTCCGTCGGCGTCTCCGGAGAGATCCGGGTACGACCGGAGGAACGCCAGGAGTTCCTGGCCGAGCTGCAGACGACGTTGCAGGACCTCTTCACCAGATACGGCGGCGCGGAGGGGGATGCGTTCCGCATCGCGCTCGCCTGCTACCCCAAGGGAGAAGACCGATGAGCACCGGAATCGTCCGAGTACGCACCTCCGCCGACCCCGCCGCCGCCTACCGGGCGCTGACGACGGCGGACGACCTGCGCGTGTGGCTGGCCGAACACGCCGACGTGGACCTCGAACACGGCGTGTACGAGTTCTGGGGCCGCTACACGCCCGACGGCGAGCGCGGCAGGCAGAAGTTGCTGGAGGTGACGCCCTCCGCCGTGCGCTTCTCGTGGCTGCTCAAGGGCACCGAGTACACGATCGAGCTCGGCGTGGAGGAGCGCGACGGCCAGACGCTGGTCGTGGCGTCGCAGTCCCCGTACCCGGAGTGGGGCGCGGCCGTCGAGGACGAGGGCGGCGCGGGCGTCATCCACACGTTCTGGTCGCTGGCGCTCGCGAACCTGGTCGAGCACGTCGAGGACCGGCCGGTCTTCGCGCTCTGCGACTTCGTGGCACCGGAGCAGCGGATCGAGGTCGACATCGCGGCGCCGCCCGCGGCCGTCATGCACGCGCTGACCGACGAGGACGTGTTCGCGCGGTACTTCGGGGCGCGGTGCTCGATCGAGCCGCACGTCGGCGGCCGGTGGGCCATGGGGAGCTTCGAGGACGAGCCGAACCCGGCGAAGATCATCGCCCTCGACGAGGAGCACTTCGCGATCGAGTTCGCGGACGGGATGGTGTCGTCCTGGGAGCTCAAGGGGTCCGAGGGCAAGACGCGGCTGACGTTCGTGCAGAGCGGCTTCGACCCGGCCGACCCGCCGTACGGCTCGTGGATGGGCTGGCTGTCCGGGTTCGCGGACATGCGCCGCATGCTGGAGCTGCCGTCGTGGCGCCCGATGTGGCACTCCTACGAGGCGCCCGGTCTGCCCAACGGGGTTCTCGTTCTCGAATGATCGGGTGTGAAACAGCGAGTGAGAGCCAGATCATCCGGCTCTCACTCGTTTGCGCCTGGCATTCGTCGGCACTTGATCGATATCTTCGGGGTCGTGCTCGAGTCAGCGCGAATCACCGTGGCAGCCGTGTTGATCGCCTTCTCCGTGACGGCGGCGGTCCTCTTCAACTACTAGAACCAGGCCATGACCACGGCCGGTGAGGCAGCGAGGAAGCTGAACCTCACGAACCGGCCGGCCATGCCCGTCGCGACGAACATCGCCGTGGACATGCCCGCGAGCCCGGCGAGCACGCTCGTCGCCATGAACGGCGGCACCCCGACCAGCGCGCTCACGCCGTGCGTGCCGGCCATCCAGTTCGGGTGAGCCTTGCACTTCACGTGGATCCAGTCGCCCCAGCGGTGCATGCGCGTGCCCGGACCGAACCAGCGCGCGAGCTTCGAGGGCTTCTCGCTCGGCTTGCGGCGCAGGAACTTCGGCAGGTGGATGTCGCCGCGCGCGGCGTAGAAGTACAGCAGCTTGCCCAGCACCTGGCCGACCGCGACCGAGAGGCCGACGATCCAGAACGACGTGTCCGGCCAGCGCGCGCAGAGTCCCAGCACGAACATCTCGATGCTGATCAAGGGAATCACGGCTGAGCCGAGTGCGACCCCGAAGGTGAGGCCAACCAAGGCGAGCACCCGGCCGAGGCTACACACATCTCACTGGCCGAGTCGGACCTCGAGCGCCCCGGACACCCGGACCTCGCGCAACGGACGCCCGCCTGCGTCCAACGTGCGCACCGTGCCATCACCCGTCCAGCCCAGTCGCTCGTAGAAGTTCCTGGACGCCTTGTCCGCCTCCGGCACCCACGCGATGCCGCGCGTCGCGCCCGTCTCCTGGAGCCTCTTCCCGGCTTCGGCCAGCAGCCGCGTGCCGTGCCCGCGGCGTCCCCACCGCGGCTCGACGAGGACGCTCACGAGCGCGGTGGTGCCCGCGTCCTCGGGCAGCGACCCGTCCGCCCTGGCCACCTCGTCCTCGGGCGCCTTGCTCGCCACGACGAACCCGACGGTCCACTCCCCCTCGGTCGCCTTGAGCACCGCACCTCCCGCAACGGCGTGCGACCACGCGTCGTCGGTGTCGAGCGCGTCGAGCACCTCCGGCGGCAGGAGCTCGGCGTAGGCGAGCCGCCACGTCTCCCGATGGATGCGGATGATCTCCGAAAGGTCAGCAGCGGTGGCGGTCTGGACGCCGGCGTCGGCCATAAACGCAGCTTATCGACGTCGTGTCGCGGGATTGTCAGGGGTGCGTGGCACCATCGGCGACGTGCAGAGGATGAGTGCGGACGTGGCCCGTCGAATCGCGCTGGGAGCCCAGGGCTTCACCGACCTGAGGCCGTCCGCGGCCACCCGCAGACACCTGCAACGCGTCCTGTCCCGCGTGCAGCTGCTGCAGATCGACTCGGTGAACGTGGCCGTGCGCGCGCACTACATGCCGCTGTTCTCCCGTCTGGGCTCCTACGCACCCGAACTGCTGGACGAGGCGGCCTGGACGCACTCCGCCCGCAAGCCCCGCATGCTCGTCGAGACCTGGGCGCACGAGGCGTCCCTGGTGCCGGTGGGCGACTGGCCGCTGTTCCACTCGGGCGCGAAGAAGCGCGGCTGGTGGCAGAACTACCAGACGATCCTCGAACGCTCCCCGCAGCTGGTGGAGGACGTGCTCGCCGCCGTGAAGGAGCTGGGCCCGATCGGCGCCGGCGCGCTGGAGAAGGCTCTCATGGGCGACCGGGGCCGCGCGAAGGGCCCGTGGTGGGACTGGTCCGAGGTCAAGCGCATCTGCGAGGTCCTCTTCGGCGTGGGCGTACTGACCACGGGCACCCGCCGGAGCTTCGAACGCCTCTACGACCTGACCGAGCGCGTCATCCCCGCCGACGTCCTGGCCCAGAAGTGGACCCCGGACTCAGGAGCCCGCGAACTGGTTTTGCGCTCCGCCGTGGCCCTGGGCGTGGCGACGGAGCCGGACCTGCGCGACTACTACCGCCTGGACCCGCGCCGCTCGCAGGCCGCCGTCGCCTCGCTGGTCGAGGATGGCCTGCTCGAACCGGTGGCGGTCGAGGGCTGGAAGGGCGTCGGCTATCGGCACGTGGAGGCGCGCGCCCCGCGCCGTGTCGTCGGGCGTGCCCTGTTGTGCCCGTTCGACCCGTTGATCTGGGAGCGGGCGCGGACCGAGCGCATCTTCGGGTTCCGGTACCGCATCGAGATCTACGTTCCCGAGCCCCGGCGGGTGCACGGGTACTACGTGTTCCCGTTCCTGCTGGACGGCTCGCTCGTGGCCCGTGTTGACATCAAGGCGGACCGGGCGGCCGGGGTGCTGCGGGTGCAGTCGGCGTGGGCCGAGCCCGGGGTGGACCGGGGGCGCGTCGCCTCGGAGCTCGCGGCGGAGCTGCGGCACATGGCCGACTGGCTGGGGCTGGAGGACGTGCTGGTGGTGCAGAAGGGCGATCTGGCGGCGGAGCTGATCGCGGCCGTGATCAACGGCTGAGCCGGACACGAGCGGACGCAGTCCTACGTCGTCGTCGGCTGAGCCCGACACGAGCTGACGCAGCCGTACATCGTCGTCAGCGGCTGAGCTGAGCACGAGCTGACGCAGCCCTACGTCGTCGTCAGCGGCTCAGCTGAGCACGAGCTGACGCAGCCCTACGTCGTCGTCAGCGGCTCAGCCGAGCACGAGCAGACGCAGCCGTACCTCGTCGTCAGCGGCTCAGCCGAGCACGAGCTGACACAGCCCTACGTCTTCGGCTGAGCCCGACACGAACTGCCGCAGCCGCACCTCGTCGTCAGCAGCCCAGCTGAGGACGAGCTGACGCAGGGGTACCCCCTGATCGGGAACCCCTGCGTTTCACCGTACTCGGCACCACCGACAAGATCAGGCGTGCAGCTCGATCGCCTTGCGCATCGTCTCCCGCGCCCGCCCTCGGTCCCCCGCGATGTCGTACGCGTAGGCCAGCCGGAACCACGCCCGCCAGTCCTCGGGTGAGGCCTCGACCTCGGCCCGCCGCTCCTCGAACCACGAGTCCGCGGCGTCCCGGTCGACCCGGCCGGAAGGCCGGCGCGGCAGGTGCGAGACGTCGGGCAGCAGCCCGTCCGCGTCGAGCTCGCGGGCCATCTTCTCGGTCTCCCACCCGAACCGCAGGTTCGAGTACACGAGCCAGACCCCGAGCAGCGGCAGGATCAGCACGCCGACGCCCAGCAGCACGCCGACGACCTCGCCGGTCTGCAGCAACGCCACAGCCCGGCCGGTCAGCAGGACGAAGTAGACCGCGAGGGCCGCGATCAGCACTCCGACGGTGACGCGGACCTTCACAGGTCGAGGTACTTGTCGAGGCCGACCGCGAGGCCGGGACGGCCGACGATCTCCCGCACGGCCAGCACCACGCCGGGCATGAAGGACGTGCGGTGCAACGAGTCCTGCCGGATCGTCAGGGTCTCGCTCTCACCACCGAACACGACCTCCTGGTGCGCGATCATCCCGGAGATCCGCAGCGAGTGGACCCGCACGCCGTCGACGAGAGCGCCGCGCGCGCCCACCTCGTCCTGCGTGGTCGCGTCGGGCATGGGGTCCATGCCGGAACGCGCCGCCGCGATCAGACGAGCCGTGTGCGCCGCCGTGCCCGAAGGGGCGTCGGCCTTGCCCGGGTGGTGCAGCTCGACGATCTCGGCCGACTCGTAGTAGCGGGCCGCGATCTCCGAGAAGCGCATCAGCAGGACGGCGCCGATGCCGAAGTTCGGCGCGACGAGCACACCGACGTCCGGACGGTCGGCGAGCAACGTGGACACCGCGTCCAACCGCGCCTGGTCGAAGCCGGAAGTGCCCACCACGCAGTGGATTCCGGCGTCGATGCAGAACGAGAGGTTCTGCATCACCACGTCGGGGTGCGTGAAGTCGACGACGACCTGAACGCCCGCCTCGACCAGAGCGGACAACGGGTCGTCGGAGTCGATGGCCGCCGCGACCTCCATGCCCTTCGCGGCCTCGACCGCGCGGACCACCTCGGCACCCATGCGGCCCCGCGCGCCGAGAACACCGACGCGAATCATGCAATCACCTCGTGTACCTGGTCTGGCAGATCGTCGGCGTGATCGTATGGGCCGACCACCGCCGCGGCGACGGGACGGCGGAGCAGCTCACGTGCGAGCAGCGCCACCTCTTCGGCGGAAACGGCGTCGATCCGCGCCAAAGTCGCTTCCACGCTCAGGTGGTCACCGTAGTTGAGCTCGGACTTGCCGATGCGCGACATCCGCGAGCTGGTGTCCTCCAGCCCGAGCACCAGCGCACCGCGGAGCTGGCCCTTGCCGCGCGCCACCTCCGCGTCCGACAGGCCGCCCTGCGCGACGTCCACGAGCACCTCGCGGATCACGCCGGCGGTCTCGCCGAGGCGGTCCGGCTGGCAGCCCGCGTAGACGGCGAACGTGCCGGTGTCCGCGTAGAGGCCGACCGACGAGTACACCTGGTAAGCCAGGCCTCGCCGCTCACGCACCTCCTGGAACAGCCGCGAGCTCATGCCGCCGCCGATGGCCGCGTTCAGCACGTTCAACGCGAACCGGCGCTCGTCGTGGCGGTCGAGGCCCTTCATGCCGAGCATCAGGTGCGCCTGCTCGGTGTCGTCGGTGTGCAGCACCAGCTTGCGGGCGTCGGCGATGCGCGCGCGACCCGCCCGCGGCACGACAGCGCTGCCCTCCCGCGACAGCCGGTCGCCGATGGCCTTGCGCACCAACCGCATGACGTGCGCGTGCTCGATGTTGCCGGCGACGGCGAACACCATGCGCGGCAACGTGTAGCGCTTCTTGTAGAACGAGAACAGGTTGTCCCGCTGCATGTCCTGAATGGACTTCTCGGTCCCCAGGACGGGACGCCCCAGCGCGTGCCCGCCGAACAACGCCTCGGTGAACGCGTCGTGCAGCAGGTCCTCGGGGTCGTCGTCGCGCATCGCGATCTCCTCGAGCACGACACCGCGTTCGGTCTCGAAGTCACGCGGGCCACAGATCGCCTCGAACACCACGTCCGCGACGAGGTCGACCGCGAGCGGCAGGTCCTCGTCCAGGACATGCGCGTAGTAGCAGGTGTGCTCCTTCGCGGTGAACGCGTTCAGCTCGCCGCCGACCGCGTCGATCTCCTCCGCGATGGCCGCCGCCGTGCGCCGCGAGGTGCCCTTGAACAGCAGGTGTTCCAGGTAGTGCGCCGCACCCGCGACCTCGGGCCGTTCGTCACGGGACCCGACCTGCACCCACAGCCCGACCGAGGCGGACCGCACGCCCGGGATGCGCTCGGTGATGACCCGCAGGCCCGAGGGCAGCATGCTGCGCCGCACCTCGGACCCGGCGGACATCTCCAGCACCCGCGTGCTGCCGGGCTTCTGGAGGTGCCCCAACGTGGTGGTACGCGGACGGCCGCGGGTGGATGCACCCGCGGCCGTCACGTTGTTGTCAGTCGCACTCACTGCGCGGGAGCCGCCTCAGGAGCAGCTTCCTCGGCAGCGGGAGCGTCAGCCGGCTTCGCGGCGTCCTCTTCGGACACCACGACGAGGCTGATCTTGCCGCGCTGGTCGATGTCGGCGATCTCGACGCGGAGCTTGTCGCCGACCTTGACGACGTCCTCCACCTTCGCAATGCGCTTGCCGTTGCCCAGCTTCGAGATGTGGACGAGGCCGTCCTTGCCGGGCAGCAGCGAGACGAACGCGCCGAACGCCGCGGTCTTCACCACGGTGCCCAGGAAGCGCTCGCCGACCTTCGGCAGCTGCGGGTTCGCGATCGCGTTGATCATGCCGATCGCGGCCTCGGCCGAGGGGCCGTCCGCCGCACCGACGTAGATCGTGCCGTCGTCCTCGATGGAGATGTCGGCACCGGTCTGCTCGGTGATCGAGTTGATCATCTTGCCCTTCGGGCCGATGACCTCGCCGATCTTGTCGGTCGGGATCTTGACCGACGTCACGCGCGGAGCGAAGGCGCTCATCTCGTCCGGGTCGGAGATGGCCTCGGCCATGACCTCCAGGATGGTGTAGCGCGCGTCGCGGGCCTGGCCCAGCGCCGCCGCCAGCACCTCGGACGGGATGCCGTCGAGCTTCGTGTCGAGCTGCAGCGCCGTCACGAACTCCTTGGTGCCCGCGACCTTGAAGTCCATGTCGCCGAACGCGTCCTCGGCACCGAGGATGTCGGTCAGCGCCACGTAGCGGGTCTCACCGTCGACCTCGTCGGAGACGAGACCCATCGCGATGCCGGAGACCGGCGCCTTCAGCGGGACACCCGCGTTGAGCAGCGACAGGGTCGACGCGCAGACCGAGCCCATGGACGTCGAGCCGTTGGAGCTCAGCGCCTCGGACACCTGGCGGATCGCGTAGGGGAACTCGTCGCGCTTCGGGAGCACCGGCATGAGGGCGCGCTCGGCGAGAGCACCGTGGCCGATCTCACGACGCTTCGGCGAGCCCACGCGGCCGGTCTCACCGGTCGAGTAGGGCGGGAAGTTGTAGTGGTGCAGGTAGCGCTTGTGCGTCTCGGGAGCGAGCGAGTCGATCTGCTGCTCCATGCGCAGCATGTTCAGCGTGGTGACACCCAGGATCTGGGTCTCGCCGCGCTCGAACAGCGCCGAGCCGTGCGTCCTCGGGATCACGGCCACCTCGGCACCGAGGTCACGGATGTCCGTGAGGCCGCGGCCGTCGATGCGGACCTTGTCGCGCAGGATGCGCTGGCGCACGAGCTTCTTGGTCAGCGAGCGGAACGCGGCGCCGACCTCCTTCTCGCGACCCTCGAACTGCTCGGCCAGCTTCTCGAGCGTGGCGGCCTTGATCTCGTCGAGCTTGCCCTCGCGCTCGGCCTTGCCCGCGATGGTCAACGCCTGCGCGAGCTCGCCCGAGGCGGACGCCTCGACGGCCTCGAACGCGTCGGCCTGGTAGGCCGGGTACGTCGGGTACTCGCCGGTGGCCTTCGCGGCGACCTGCGCGAGCTGCGACTGCGCCTCGCAGAGGACCTTGATGAACGGCTTGGCGGCCTCGAGGCCCGCGGCCACGACCTCTTCGGTCGGGGCGGTGGCGCCCTCGGCGATCATGTCGATCACGTTGTCGGTGGCCTCGGCCTCGACCATCATGATCGCGACGTCGCCGGAGTCGACCACGCGGCCCGCGACGACCATGTCGAACACGGCCTTCTCGAGCTGCTCGTAGGTCGGGAACGCGACCCACTGGCCCTCGATCAGAGCGACGCGGACGCCACCGATCGGGCCGGAGAACGGCAGACCCGCGAGCTGCGTCGACGCGGACGCGGCGTTGATCGCCACGACGTCGTACAGGTCCTTCGGGTTCAGGCTCATCACCGTGATGACGACCTGGATCTCGTTGCGCAGACCGTCCACGAAGGACGGGCGCAGCGGGCGGTCGATCAGGCGGCAGGTGAGGATGGCGTCCGTGCTCGGACGGCCCTCACGCCGGAAGAACGAGCCGGGGATGCGGCCCGCTGCGTACATGCGCTCCTCGACGTCCACCGTGAGGGGGAAGAAGTCGAAGTGCTCCTTGGGGTGCTTCGACGCCGTCGTGGCGCTCAGAAGCATGGTCTCGTCGTCCAGGTACGCCACCACGCTGCCGGCGGCCTGACGCGCGAGGCGCCCGGTCTCGAAGCGGATGGTGCGCGAGCCGAACTTGCCGTTGTCGATAACGGCAGACGCCTCGTGGACCTCGATGTCCGTCATTTACTTGTTGCTCCTCGTCTTTTGGACACCGCTCACGCGTTCTGACGAGGCCGGTCTTCGATCGAAGTCTCCTGGGGCGTTTCCACCAGGAGGCCACTACCGAGGACCGGCGCGGAAACTGCTTCGCGCGACGCGGGTCCTGTTTTTCTGCCTCTTTGCAACCAGGGCTCTGTATACACCTGGTTGTGCACCGAGGGGGAGTGACCGGCCGGTCACTCCCCCTCGGTAGAAATCACCTGCGCAGACCGAGGCGCTGGATCAGCGCGCGGTAGCGGTTGATGTCCACCTTGGTCAGGTAGTTCAGCAGACGGCGGCGACGGCCGACCATCAGCAGAAGACCACGGCGGGAGTGGTGGTCGTGCTTGTGCTGCTTGAGGTGCTCCGTGAGGTCAGCGATGCGCTTGCTCAGCAGGGCGACCTGCGCCTCGGTCGAGCCCGTGTCCGAGTCGTGCAGACCGTACTCACCGAGGATGGACTTCTTCTGATCCGTGGACAGTGCCACTAGGTACTTCTCCTACTTGTTCAGGTCCGTGCGGCCCCGTCCGCCGAATTGCTGGCCGGGGTAGCCGGTGCTGGCCGCCACGGACCGCAGCCAGACCCAACTGCGAAGGCTATCAGGCACAGTGCTCAGCGGCGCGCTGACGTGCGCAACCCCACCCGATACACGGGTGCGGGCACTCCGTCCGCGCTGCTCACGAGCACTGGTGCGCGAACCGATTGTGGTGCGCGCGGGCCGCTCCTGCCAACTGATTTACGTCCTCAGCGCGGCCCGGCGGCCCGGATGGCGCGACGGAACAGCTCCGCGATCGCCGGGAAGTCGCTGTGCAGCAGATCCGCGGCCTGCTGGAGCTCGACCCGGTCCGCGACGCGACGCAGCACCGGGTACGCGACGCTCTCGTCCCCGTTGACCGGCAACGAGTCGCGGGACACCGTCGGCTTGGAGTCGCGCACGTCGTCCAGCGCGCGTTGCAACGCCTCCGGCGCCCCGGTCGCCACGTCCGGCGTGAGGACCTTCCGTTCGAGCATGATCATGCGAGCGAGGACCGACGGGTTGCCGATCTTGGCACGCCGGCCGCTCATCACCTGGCTGAGCATCGGGGCGCTGATCCCCAGCACGTCGGCGAGCTGCGCCTGGGACACGTTGAAGGCCACGACCAACCGGCGCACCCGGTCACCCAGAGGCTCCCCGTACCACTCCCGTTGCAGGGCGAGGTTGCGCTGAACGATCTTGTGGTCCTCCACCTTGGCCTCTCCGGTAGCCCACCCTGAAACCCGCATCCTGCCAGCACAGAGGCTTTCAGATGCCCACTTCGCCTGATCTGACGGTCACGACTCGGTCAGCAGTTCCCTCGTTCGGTCTACATCTCGATGCATTTGTTCGAGCAGTGCCTCGACGGTGTCGTACTTCTCCATCTCGCGCAGCCGCTCGACGAAGTCCACGGCGACGCGCTGCCCGTAGTAGTCCTCGTCGACGTCGAGAACGAACGCCTCCACCCGGCGCTCGCGGCCGGAGAAGGTCGGGTTCGTCCCCACGCTGACCGCGGCCTTCAGGGTCTTGCCCTTGGCGTCGGTGAACCAGCACGCGTAGATGCCGTCGGCGGGCACCGCCGCGAACTTGGGCGTGGACAGGTTGGCGGTCGGGAACCCCAGGTCCTTGCCGCGCCCGTCGCCCTTGACGACGATCCCCTCGAGGCGGTGCGGACGGCCCAGCGCCTCGGCCGCCGCCTTCACGTCACCGGCGTCGATGCACGCCCGGATGTAGGTGGACGAGTACGTCACGTCGTCTGCGGACACCAGGTCAGCCCCCTCGGTCACGAATCCGAACCGCTGCCCCAGCTGGCGCAGCATCGCGACGGTACCGGCCGCCTTGTGCCCGAAGGTGAAGTTCTCACCCACCACGACGGCGGCGGCGTGCAGCTTCTCGACGAGCACCTCGTGGACGAACTGGTCCGCGGGCATCCTGCTGGTCTCGAGGCTGAACGGCACCACCACGAAGTGGTCGATGCCCAGTTCCTCGACCAGCTCCGCCCGCCGCCGCAACGTCGTGAGCTGCGCGGGGTGGCTGCCGGGCCGCACCACCTCGGACGGGTGGGGGTCGAAGGTCATCAGCACGCTCGGCAGGCCGCGCTGCTCCGCGAGGCCGACGGCACGTCCGATCAGGGCCTGGTGGCCTTTGTGGACTCCGTCGAACACGCCGATGGTCACGACGCAGCGGCCCCAGCCGCCGGGAAGGTGGTCAAGTCCGCGCCAGCGTTGCACGGTGATCAGCCTACGACCCCGGCGAGAGCCACCGCCCGTCAACCTCGCCAGGCACTCGGCGAGTTGAGACGAGGGCTCCCGACCGGGCAGAACTCGGTCAGCCCGCGGGGCTCAGAACCACAACGGGCTTGCAGGCCGTGCCCTCGTCCTTGGCCAGCGCGATGACGTGCCCGTCCGGGCCGAACACCCCGTAGGTCCCCTCGATCCCGCCGGCGCGCAGCCGTTGCCCGTGCGACAGCGCCGACGCCTCGTTCGGGTCGATCTCCCGGCGCGGGAACGCCGTCGCGACCGCGGAGTCCAGGTCGAGCGACAGACCGGGCGTCTCCTCGAGCTGCTCCAGGGTCTTGGCGACGCGGAGGTCGAACGGACCGACCCTGGTGCGCCGCAACGCGCCCAGGTGCCCGCCGACGCCCAGCGCGGCGCCGAGGTCGCGGGCCAGCGCGCGCACGTACGTGCCGGAGGAGCACTCGACCATCACGTCGAGCAGCACCGTCTTGTCCTCACGGCGCGAGAACAGCACGTCGAACCGGTGCACGGTCACGGGCCGTGCGGGGATCTCGACCTCTTCACCGGCACGCACGCGGGCGTAGGCGCGTTTGCCGTCGATCTTCACGGCGGACACGGACGACGGCACCTGCTGGATGGGGCCGGTCAGCTTCGCGATCTCGGCGGCGATCGCGTCGTCCGCGACACCGGAAGCGTCCTCAGTGGACAGCACCTCGCCCTCGGCGTCGTCCGTGGTGGTGGACGCGCCGAGCACGATCGTCGCGAGGTAGGCCTTGCTGTCGAGCGCGAGGTGGCCGAGGAGCTTCGTCGCGCGTTCGATGCCGAGCACGAGCACGCCGGTCGCCATCGGGTCCAGCGTGCCGGCGTGCCCGACCTTGCGGGTGCCGAGAATCCTGCGCACACGCGCCACCACGTCGTGCGAGGTCATGCCGTCCGGCTTGTCGACGACGACCAGGCCCGGTGCAACAGAGGGTTTCACGGCGCGAAATCTTAAGCGACGTTCAGAGCGTCCCAGCGACGACGCCGGATCTGCACCGGAACCGTCTCTCCGCGCTCCTCCGCCTCGAACACCGCGGCACGCGCGCGACGCCACCAGACGAGCATCCGCCAGCCGCCCAGGACCAGCACGAGCACGCAGAAGCTGAGGGCCACCCGGAACGCCGACACGGGCGCCAGAACGCCCTCGAGGAGGTCCAGCAGCACACCCACGCCGAGCGCCGTCACGGTCACCGCGAGGAAGCCTCCGACGTTGACCAGCCCACTGGCCGTGGACTGCCGGTGCGACGGGTTGTAGTCACGCGCGAGAGCGAACGCCACGCCCGAGATCGGCCCACCGACCGTGAGCACGAGGAACACCACGGCGATGACCGGACCCGGCACGTGCCCGCCCGGCCAGAGCAACAGCACGCCCCACCCGGTGAACGCGAACGCCAGGAACCCGACCGAGATCGGCATGCGCCACTCGGGGTTGCGCGAGAACAGCCCGCCGATGATCGGGCTCGCCACGATCGCGCCGATCACGAGCAGCCCGAGCGTGGAGGACGCCGCCCGCGGCGACATCCCCTGCGCCTGCACGAGGTACGGGTACCCCCACAGCAGGCCGATGACGGCGGGCGTCGACATGGTGCTGAAGTGCGCCCAGAACCCGAGCCGGGTGCCGGGCACGCTCCACGCCTGCCGCACCTTCGGCCAGATCTTCCTGAACGGCACGACTTCCGGCTTCGGCGCGACGAACCCCTCTGGCACGTCGCGCACCCGCAGGAACGCCACGGCCGAGTAGAGCGCCGTGACACCGCCGGCGATGAGGAACGCCCAGGTCCAGCCGATCGAGCCGAGCATGAGCGTCAGCGGCACGGTGGCGACGAGGTTGCCGACACCACCGATCGCGGCCGTCACGGCGACGACGAGCGAGTACTGGCGCGGCGGGAAGTGGGTCGCGACGAGGCGGATCACGCTGATGAACGTCATCGCGTCGCCCATGCCCAGGACGGCTCGCGCGGTGAGTCCGAGCGCGTAGGAGTCCGCGACGGCGAAGAGCACCTGGCCGGTGCCCATGAGCAGGGCGGCGACCGTGAGCACGCGGCGCGGCCCGTAACGGTCGACGAGCAGACCGGTGGGGATCTGCATCAGGGCGTAGACGCCGATCTGCAGCACGGTGAACACACCGAGCTGAGCGGGGCCGAGCCCGAAGCGTTCGCTCGCCTCCAGTCCGGCCACGCCGAGCGTGGTGCGGTGGAAGAGAGCGGCGAAGTAGACGAAGACGGCGGTGGTCCAGATCAGCCACGAGGTGCGGGTGGCGCGATCGACCGGCGGCAAGGCGGCACTCTCCCAGTTCAGAGGCGGGGCGGATATTAGTTACATCGCACTAAGCAACCTTCTTGGTAACGGTTTCATGCCGTGAGGTCGCCCACAGCGCCCGTTCGGGGAGTCGCTCGGTGGCCCTGCTCACAGGGCCTACCGGACCGCGCCCTCGACCGCCCACTCCCCCGACCGCGTCCGCCACACCACGGCCAGCAGCCGCAGCACCATGAACGCCGACAGGCCCGTCCAGATGCCGGCGAGCCCCCAGCCGAACGCGTACGAGGCCCACACGAGCGGCAGGAACCCGATCACCGCCGACCCCAGCGTCGCCGTGCGCATGAACTTCACGTCACCGGCACCCAGCAGCACCCCGTCCAACGCGAACACCACGCCCGCGATCGGTTGCAGCGCAACGAAGAACCACCACGCGTTCGGGATCTCGGCCAGCACCCCGGCGTCCGTCGTGAACGCCCGCGGCAGCACGGTGACCAACGCCGCGAACACCAGTCCGAGCCCGATGCCGAACACCAGTCCGTACCGCGTGATCTGCCAGGCGAGCTTCTCCGCCTGCCGTCGTTTCGACGCCCCCAGTGCCGCGCCGACGAGTGACTGCGCCGCGATGGCCAGCGAGTCGAGCACAAGCGCGAGGAACGTCCACAGCTGCAACACGACCTGATGCGCGCCCAACGCCCCGACGGACGTCCGTGCCGCCACCGAGGCCGCGCTGATGAAGCACGCCTGGAACGCGAGGCTCCGCAACACCAGGTCACGTCCCATGCCCAGCTGCGCGCGCATGGCGGTCCACTGCGGCTTCAACGACACGTGCTCGGCGAACAGCGCCTTGAAGAACAACCCGGCCGACAGCAGCTGCGCCACGACGTTCGCGATGGCCGAGCCCTCAAGACCCCAGTCCGCGCCGTAGACGAGCGCGGGACACAACACCGCGCTGATCCCGTTGCCGATCAGGATGTACTTGAGCGGCCGTTTCGTGTCCTGAACACCGCGCATCCACCCGTTGCCGGCCATCGTGACGAGGATGAACGGCGCACCGAACAACGCGATGCGCACCCACTCCACCGCCGCGTCCGCCACGGCGCCAGGCCCCGCGAGCAGTTCCGCCAGCGGCCGCGCGAACAGCTGCCCCAGCAGCACCACGAGCACACCGGCGGCCAGCGCCAGCCACGTCGCCTGCACGCCCTCCTCGACGGCTTCCTGGCGGCGTCCAGCCCCGTGCAACCGAGCCGTGCGCGCCGTCGTGCCGTACGAGAGGAACGTCAGCTGCGTCGACACCTGCGTGAGCAGCACACCGCCGAGAGCGAGCCCAGCGAGCGGCAACGCCCCTAGATGCCCCACGACCGCCGTGTCGACGAGCACGTACAACGGCTCGGCCGCCAGCACCCCCAGTGCGGGCACCGCCAGCCCGATGACCCGCCGAGCGGGAACCCGATCCTCCACCCGATGAACCTAAGCTTTGCGAAGCTCTTTCGTCCGGTGACGGCGGCCACTCACGACCGTTGGGGCAACCCGAAGACCTGCTCGCGCGCCACGGCCAGCGCCGAGTGCAACGCGCCGGACCGGACGGGGTTCGCGGTGATCTGCGCGAGGTGCACCGGCGTCCGCGGCACGACGAGCTTCAGCAGCTCCTGCGCCACCAGGTCGCACAACGTCTCGCCGCCCGCGTGCGCCACCCCGCCGGAGAGCAGCACCAGTTCGGGGTCGAGCACGCACACGACGTTCGCCAGCCCGAGCGCGATCCGATGCGCCAGCGCCGTCAGGAACGCCTTGCCCTCGGTGCCGGCGTTCAGCGCGTGCGCGACGGCCTCCAGCCCGGACGCCTCGGTGATGCCGTGCTCGGCCGCGAGGGCGACGATCGCCTCGCTGTCGACCTGGTCGCCGTAGCGCCCGCCGGGCACCTGCATCGAGTCGATCTCACCCGCGCCGCCCGTGACGCCGCGCAGCAGCACGCCGTTGATCACGACCGCCGAGCCGATCTCGTCCGCGGGCCAGAACAGCACGAAGTCGCGCACCCCGATCGCACGCCCGGAGCTCATCTCCTCCAGCGCGGCGAGGTTGATGTCGTTCTCGATCGACACCGACGTCCCGAGCAGCTCCCGCAGCGTCGACGGCAGGTCGACGTCGACGAGTCCCGGCAGGTGCGGTGCGAACCCGAGGTGCCCGGTGGACGGGTCGACCGCGCCGGGCGTGCCGACGACGACGTGCGACAACGCGTCGAGCTTGAGCCCCGCCAGCGCCGCCGCCTTCTGCACCGTCTCCCGGAACGCGCGCAGCGTGCCGTCCTTGGGCATCGGCGCGCTGTGCTCGGCCAGCAGCGACCCGGTGATGTCCGCGATGGCCACGTCGATCAGCTCGGGTGTCAACGCCACCGCGGCCACGTACCCGACACCGCCGTTGACGGCCCACATCTGCGCCCGAGGCCCACGCCCACCGCCGCGCAACCCGGTGCGGACGACCATGCCGTCCTCTTCGAGCCGCGCCAGCAACTGGGCGGTGGCGGGCTTCGAGAGCCCGATCACCTCTTCCAGCTCGGCCCGTGTCATCGCCCCGCTGCTCAGCAACGTCTCGATGGCGGCCCGGTCGTTGATCTCCCGCAGCAGCCGCGGGCTCCCTGTCCGTGTCATGACCCCACCCGCTCCAACGCGCCCTTCAGCGCGGCGACGACCTGCTCCGAGGTCCCGTCGAACGTGAACCCGGCCGCCAGCCGGTGCCCACCACCCCCGAGGACCTGCGCCACCTCACGAACGTCGACCTGGCTCACGGCCCGAAGCGACACGGACCAGAAGCCGGGCTTGAGCTCCTTCACCACGGCAGCGACCTCAGCCTCCGAAGCTGAACGCACCACGTCGATGACGCTCTCCACCTCTTCACTACGAACGCCACGAGCGTCCTCGATGCTCACGACAGCATGAGCGAGCCCCAGCCCGTGCGCAGCCTTTTGATCAAGCTCGGCCTTGGCCAGAACACGAGACAACATCCCGAGATAGGCGAACGGATGTGAATCCATCAACGGCCGTGTGACCGCGTACGCGTCCACACCGGTCTCCAACAACCGAGCGGCGGTGTGGTGGGCCTCGGGCCCCGCCTTCCGAAAGCCACCGGTGTCGGTCACGAGCCCCGCGTAAATGCACCGCGCGATCGGCTCGTCGATTTCAACGTTCATCTCGTCCAGCAGCTTGAGCGCGATGAGCGCCGTGGCCTCGGCATGCTCGTCAATGCAGTGCAACGTCCCGTATCTGGTGTTCGACACGTGGTGGTCAACAACGATGACGGGCCCACGGCAGGCGGCGACACGCCCCTTGAGCGGTCCGAGCCGTTCCAAGCTGCCGGTGTCCATGACCACGAGCAGTTCCGGCGCCTGCGGCACCTCGTCCCGATGAACGAGCAACCCCGCCGTGTCCAGCGCCTTGAGCGACTCGGGCACCGCCTCGGGCTCACCGAACGCGACCCGCACCGCGACCCCGCGCCGATGCAACGCGAGCCCCACCGCCAGCGCACTCCCGAGCGTGTCAGCATCGGGGTTGATGTGACTCAGCAAGGTCACATCACGGGCGCCGGCCAGCAACCGCGCGGCCTCGGCAATGGTGGTGCTCAGGTCGTCTGCCACAGGGAGACGTTAGCCGCTAACCGTCTCGAAGTGCTGTGCGGCACCCTCAGACAAGACAGTTTCCATCCAATTTCGGCGTGAGTGTGCCAAGTGGACCATCGGCGCAAACCAAAGGGCGGACACGATGAACGTGCCCGCCCTGGTCATGTGCGGAGTCTGACGAGGACTCAGTCCTCGTCCTCGGCCTCGCGAGGCGCCTTGTACGGATCGGCTTCTCCCGCGGGAGTGGCCCCCACCGCGCGCTTGGCCACCTCGGCGTCGGACGCCTGGGCCTTGGCGAGCAGCTCGTCCATCTTCCGGGCCTCGTCGGGCACGGTGTCGGTCATGAACGTGAGCGTGGGCGTGAACCGCACCCCGGTCTGCGCTCCGACCATGGATCGCAGCACACCCTTGGCCTTCTCCAGGGCCGCGGCGGCACCGGCGAAGTCGGGTTCGACGTCCAGGCGCTCGCCCAGAACGGTGTAGTAGACGGTCGCGTCGTGCAGGTCGCCGGTCACCCTGGTGTCGGTGATCGTGACCCGAGCCAGCCGCGGATCCTTGACCTCGTGCTCCAAAGCCGAAGCGACGATCTGCGAGATCCGCTTGGCGAGCTTGCGGGCACGTGCCGTGTCGGCCACGAGCCTCCCCTTCCTAGTCGTCCTCCGGCCCGACGAATCGCGTCCGGGCGGAGAGCAGTTCGAGTTCGGGCCGTCCCGCCACGAGCCTTTCACAGCCGGCGAGGACGTCCCTGACGTGCTCCAGGTCGGCGGCGACCGCCGCCACCCCGATCAAGCTGCGCCGATGCAGGTCCAGGTGACCGGCCTCGGAGACAGCGACCTCGAAACGCCTGCGCAGTTCGGCCACGACGGGCCGCACCACCGAGCGCTTCTCCTTCAACGAGTGGACGTCACCCAGAAGCACGTCCAGTTCCAGAGCACCCACGTACATGGACGAGATCCTCCAGAAGAAAAGGGTGCGGAGCCACCGGTTAAACGGCTCCGCACCCCTCACCTACCGACTAGGCGCGCGGCTTCTCGCGCATCTCGAAGGTCTCGATGATGTCTTCCAGCTTGAGGTCGCTGTAGTTGCCGAGCGTGAGACCACACTCGAAACCTTCGCGGACCTCGGTGGCGTCGTCCTTGAACCGCTTGAGCGAGCTGATCGGGAGGTTCTCCGCGATCACCTTGCCGTCACGGAGCAGGCGAGCCCTGGCGTTGCGACGGATCTCGCCCGACAGGACCATGCAACCCGCGATCGTGCCGACCTTGGAGGACTTGAAGACGTCGCGGACCTCGGCGCGGCCGAGCTGGACCTCTTCGTACTCCGGCTTGAGGAGACCCTTGAGGGCCGCCTCGATCTCGTCGATCGCCTGGTAGATGACCGTGTAGTAACGGACGTCCACGCCCTCGCGGTTCGCGAGCTCGGTCGCCTTGCCCTCGGCCCGGACGTTGAAGCCCAGGACGATGGCGTTACCGGCCACGGCGAGGTTGATGTCGCCTTCGGTGATGCCACCGACACCGCGGTGGATCACGCGCAGCTCGACGTCGTCGCCGACCTCGATCTTCATGAGCGCGTCCTCGAGGGCCTCGACGGTACCCGAGTTGTCACCCTTGATGATCAAGGTGAGAGCGCTGGTTTCCTTGAGCGCGGCGTCCAGGTCTTCCAGGCTGACGCGCTTGCGCTTCGCCGCGTTGGCGGCGTTGCGGGTGCGGGCCTGACGACGCTCGGCGATCTGGCGGGCCACCCGGTCCTCGTCGACGACGAGGAACGAGTCACCGGCGCGGGGCACCGAGGTCAGACCGATGACCTGCACCGGACGCGACGGGGTCGCGACGGTGACGTCATCGCCGTGCTCGTCGACCATGCGGCGCACGCGACCGTACGCGTCACCCGCGACGATCGAGGAGCCGACGCGGAGCGAACCGCGCTGCACGAGCACCGTGGCGACCGGACCGCGACCGCGGTCGAGGTGCGCCTCGATCGCGACACCCTGGGCCTCCATGTCCGGGTTGGCCCGGAGGTCCAGCGAGGCGTCGGCGGTGAGCAGGATCGCGTCGAGCAGGCTGTCGATGTTGATGCCCTGCTTCGCCGAGATGTCGACGAACATCGTGTCGCCGCCGTACTCCTCTGCGACGAGGCCGTACTCCGTCAGCTGCTGACGGATCTTGGAGGGGTTCGCACCCTCCTTGTCGATCTTGTTGACCGCGACCACGATCGGCGCCTGAGCGGCCTGCGCGTGGTTGATGGCCTCGACCGTCTGCGGCATCACGCCGTCGTCGGCGGCGACGACGATGACCGCGATGTCGGTCGCGTTCGCACCACGAGCACGCATGGCGGTGAACGCCTCGTGACCCGGGGTGTCGATGAAGGTGATGAGGCGCGGGTTGCCCTCGAGCTCGGTCTGCACCTGGTACGCACCGATGTGCTGCGTGATGCCACCGGCCTCGCCCTCGGCCACCTTCGCCTTGCGGATGGTGTCGAGCAGTCGCGTCTTACCGTGGTCGACGTGACCCATGACGGTCACGACCGGCGGACGGATCTGGAGGTCGTCCTCGTCACCGGCGTCCTCGCCGTAGGTGATGTCGAACGTCTCCAGCAGCTCGCGGTCCTCCTCCTCGGGGGACACGACCTGCACGACGTAGTTCATCTCGGTGCCGAGGAGCTCCAAGATCTCGTCGGACACCGACTGCGTCGCCGTGACCATCTCGCCCAGGTGGAAGAGCACCTGCACGAGCGACGCCGGGTTGGCGTTGATCTTGTCGGCGAAGTCGGTCAGCGAGGCACCGCGCGGGAGGCGGATCGTCTCGCCACTGCCCTTGGGCAGGCGGACGCCACCGACCGAAGGCGCCTGCATGTTGTCCATGTACTCCTGGCGCTTCTGCCGCTTGGACTTGCGTCCACGACGCGCCGGACCACCCGGACGACCGAAGGCACCAGCGGTACCGCCGCGACCAGCGCCGCCGCCACCACCGGGACGACCGCGGAAACCGCCGCCACCACCGGCAGGGGCACCGCCGCCTGCGCCGCCGCCACCGCCGGGACGGAAGCCACCGCCACCGCCACCGCCGCCACCGGGACGGAAGCCACCGCCACCGCCACCGCCGCCACCGGGACGGAAGCCGCCACCGCCGCCACCGCCGCCGCCTCCGCGGAAGCCGCCGCCACCGCCGCCGCCCCCACCGGGACGACCGCCGCCACCGCCGCCACCACCGGGACGGCCACCGCCGCCACCGCCGGGACCAGGCCGGTTACCGGCCGGACGGTTGCCCGGCATCATGCCGGGGTTCGGCCGCGGGGGCATGTTGCCCGGGTTCGGACGGGGACCGCCCTGACCGGGACCACCGGGACGAGGACCACCCTGGCCGGGGCCGGGACGGCCGCCACCCTGCGCTGCCGCGGGACGCGGGCCACCCTGGCCCGGAGCACCGCTGGGACGCGGGTTCGCCGGACGCGGGTCGCCGGGCTTCGGGCCGCCTGCGGGGCGGTCGCCGCCCTGCTCGGGCCGCGGGCCGGGACGAGGGCCGGGGCGCGGCGAGGGAGCGTTGCCGCCACCGACGCCGAAGGGGTTGTTGCCAGGACGCGGTGCGCGCGGGCCTGCGGGCTTGGCGCCCTGCGTGCGCGGCGGGACCACGGACTGGGACTGCTGACCACCGGCGGCCGCGGCGGGTGCCTGCGGCTGCTGGGGCTGCTGCTGCGGAGCCGGGCGCGGGCCCGGACGCGGTCCGCCACCCGGCTTGGTGCCGGGAGCCGGGGCGGCCTTGGGCTCTGCCGGAGCCGACGCGGCGGGAGCCGGTGCGGCGGCCGGAGCCTGGGGCTGGGCAGCGGGTGCCGGTGCGGGCGCCGCGGGGGCTGCCGGGGCCTGCGCGGCAGGAGCTGCCGGGGCGGGCTTCGGAGCCGGCGGGCGCGGGCCAGGGGCGGCCGGACGGGGTCCGGGCATGCCCTTGGGCGCAGCGGGCTTGTCGGCCGCAGGCTTCGACTCCGCCGGTGCGGCGGGCGCTGCTGCGGCAGCGGGTGCGGGTGCCTTCGGCTTCGGAGCGGACGGCTTGGGAGCCGGCTTCGAGGACTTGGCTTCGTAGGCGTCACGAAGCCGCCGGGCCACGGGGGCCTCGACGGTGGACGACGCGGACTTCACGTACTCGCCCTGTTCGGCGAGCTTGTTGAGAACTTCCTTGCTCGTAACACCGAGCTCTTTTGCGAGCTCGTGCACGCGGGCCTTGCCTGCCACTGCTCTCCTAGGTCGTGAGGCCGGCGGGCAAGTCCCATCGACCTCGTCTTAACGTCGCGCGTTCATGTCTTCAGCTTCACGGCTGACTCATGACGGGTCGACCTGCTTCCTTGATGCTTGCTGGCCGCGGGGCTGTCCCGAGGCCAAGTTCCCTTGCTGCTGCTCCACGTGCTCGCGCAGCGAAGCGACGTCGAGTGCTCCCTGGACCTTGAGGGCCCGCGAGAACGCCCGTCGCCGCTCGGCGTTGCGGAGACATTCGAGATCGAAATGCAACCAAGCACCCCGACCAGGAAGTCGCCGATGAACGTCCGGAACCACCGAACCGTCCACCGCGACCACACGCAGCAGCTCAGACGGCAACGTCCGGGTACGGCATCCGATACACGTACGAACAGGGCCGATGTGCTGCGAAACCGATCCCGACGTTGAACCGTTGATAATTCTATCCCCTGGAGCTCACTCAGCCGAACCGGATGTGACCGCACCGGCGGCCGGAGCCTCCGCATCGCTGCGGATGTCGATGCGCCAGCCCGTCAGACGGGCGGCCAGGCGGGCGTTCTGCCCCTCCTTGCCGATCGCCAGCGAGAGCTGGAAGTCCGGCACCACGACACGGGCCGTCTTGGCCCGCTCGTCGAGCACCCGTACGGACACAACCTTCGCTGGTGACAATGCATTCCCGACGAAAGTGGCGGGGTCGTCCGAGTGGTCGATGATGTCGATCTTCTCGCCACCGAGCTCGTGCATGACGTTGCGCACACGGGCACCCATCGGGCCGATGCAGGCGCCCTTGGCGTTCACTCCGGCAACCGTTGATTTCACCGCGATCTTCGAACGGTGACCTGCCTCACGTGCCACCGCGGGGATCTCCACGGTGCCGTCCGCGATCTCCGGGACCTCGAGGGCGAACAGCCGCCGCACGAGGTTCGGGTGGGTCCGCGAGAGGGCGATCTGCGGACCGCGGGCGCCGCGGGAGACGCTCACGACGTAGCACTTGATGCGCTCGCCGTGGTTGTACTGCTCGCCCGGCACCTGTTCGGCCGGCGGCAGCACTCCCTCGGTGTCGCCCACCTGGACGACGACCATGCCGCGGGCGTTCGCACGGGCGTCGCGCTGGACGACACCCGCGATGATCTCGCCCTCCTTGGCGGCGAACTCACCGAACGTGCGCTCGTGCTCGGCGTCGCGCAGGCGCTGCAGGATGACCTGGCGCGCCGTGGTGGCCGCGATGCGGCCGAAGCCTTCGGGAGTGTCGTCCCACTCCTCCTGGACCGTGCCGTCCGGCCCCAGGTCCTGCGCGAGCACGCGCACGACGCCGGACTTGCGGTCGATCTCCACGCGCGAGTGCGTGGCGTGTCCTTCGGTGTGCTTGTAGGCGGTCAGCAGTGCTGACTCGATCGCCTCCAGGACCGTCTCGAAGGGGATGTCCTTTTCACGTTCGATCGCCCTCAGGGCGGCGATGTCGACGTTCACCTCGGCTCCTCCTTCGGTGCTTTCCGAGTGAGCCGAGCCAGTTCCTCGACCGGCGGCTGCTTGAACTCGATCTCCATGACCGCGCGTTCGATGTGGCGGTACTCCACGCGTCGCAGCTCGTCCTTGTGCAGCAGCTCGACACCGGTCTCGTCGCACTCGCCGACCCGGCCGAACCACTCGGCCTTCTCCGGCTGCTTGACCTTCACGAGACGCAGGTGAGCGCGCTTCCAGTGGCGCGGGCGCGTCAGGGGGCGGTCGACACCCGGCGAGGTGACCTCGAGGGTGTAGGGCCCGTTGATGATGTGGTCGTGCTCGTCGAGCGCGGCGGAGACCACGCGGCTCGCCTCGGCGACCTCGTCGAGCCCGATGCCGTCCTCACCGTCCACGACGACCTTGACCAGACGGCGGCGCCCAGCCTGATTCACGTCGAGCGCGTCGAGGTCGAAGCCGGCGGCTTCGAGAGCTTCCCGCACAACGGGTGCTAGCTGCGCGGAAAGCTCTCCGCGCGGCGGGCTGGACACGTGGTGTCTCCTTCAGTTCGAACGCATGAAAACCCCGGCCGACGGTACTTACGGCGGCCGTGGACGACCAGACTATCTCCTTCGCCCGGCTCCCACCGCGCCGCACGGCTGCTGGCAACATGGGTCGCGTGATCTCCGAATCGGTCAGCCGCCGCCGTGTGCTGTTCGCGGTGGCCGCCGCACCGCTCGCCGCCGCGTGCACCGCAGAACCGCCGCCACCACCGCCTCCGGACCCGCTCTCGGCCCTCGCGGCGCAGGCCCGCGCGGACGTGAAGCTGGCCCAGGCGATGACGACGGTGCCCGCGGCCGCCGAGATCGCGAAGGCACGTGAGACGCACGCCTCGTTGCTTCAGGCGGAGGTCGACCGCGAACGCCCGCCGCTGTCGTCGACGGCACCGCCCGCCCCCACCTCGCCGCCCACGCCACCGGACCCGCTGGCCGCGCTGCGCACAGCCCTGGACGAGTCCGTCCGCGAGGCCTCGGCGATCGTCGCCTCGCTGCCCTCCTACCGCGCCGGCCTCGTCGGCTCGGTGGCCGCCGGCTGCGCCTCGTTGCGGGAGGTGCTCGGATGAGCGTCGAGTCCGTCCAGACCGCTCTCGGCACCGAACACGCGGCGCTGTGGACCTACGGCATGGTGTCGGCGTTCCTGAACGACCAGGCCGCCGCCGTCGCGGAGGGCGCGAACCTGCACCGCGCGCGCCGCGACACGACCGAACGCTGGCTGCGCGACCACGGTGCGACGCCGAACCCGCCCGCAGCGGCCTACCTGCCGCCGTCGCCGGTGTCCGACGGGCCTTCGGCGCTCGCCTCGCTGGTGGCGGTCGAGCAGGACACCTGTGCCGCGTGGCGAGGGGTGCTGGAGCGGACCGACGACTCGGCGCTGCGGACGTCGGCGCTGGAGGCGTTGACGACGGCGGCGGTGCGGGCGACGCGGTGGCGCAAGGCGGCCGGGTCGAACCCGGCGTCGATCGCGATGCCGGGTGTCGCCTCCGGTTAGTGACACGGCCCGGAACGGTGCCGGGCCGCGCCACTAGTCACCGAAGGAGGATGCGAGTCTGATCGCGTCGTTGGAGACCTTCTTCATCTCCTTGTTGTGCGCGAGCGCGTCCGTGCCCTTGGTCGGCGAGTCCGACTCCACGATCACGACCAGCTGGTCGCGTTGCTCCGAGGCGTACCCGCCGTTGGCCAGCGTGGTCAGCGGCGGCACGCTGATGGCCTTGTCCAGCACCAGGTCCTTGACGTTGCCGGTGCCGTCCTTCTGGGTCAGCTCCCGCAGCTGCCGCGCCTCGTCCGCCGACTTCATCTTCACGACGGACACCGACGAGTACACGGTGCGGCCGTCCGGCAACTTGGCCGTGTAGAAGGCACGCGTCAGCTGGATGCACGGCGTGGTCTTGAAGAAGGCCTGCGTCTGGCTCGTCGCGTGGGCTGCGCAGTCGCTGTCCCTCACAGGCTCCGGCAACTCCGGCACGCTGGCGAACTCGAACTCCCCCGCGGTCTTCTGCGGTTGCGCGACCTGCTTGTCCACCGGGTCCGACGGCTGCAACACCCACCACACGAACCCCGACATCACCGCTACGCCGACGAGCGCCAGCGCCTTGCCCACCCACGTCGTCTTGCGCTGGGGCGGAGGCGGCGGCGGGGGCAGCTGCCCCTGGCGGTTGTCCATGATCGACTGCAGCTTCACGAGCTCGTCGGCCGGGTACAACGGCGCGGTGTCGGTGGGCCTCGGTGGGAAGCGAGGCAGGTTCTGGGTCACCTCTTCAGGTGACTGGCGTGGTTCCGACACAAGGACCCACGGTAACGGACGGCAGTCAGGTGAGCGCTTCGAGCACCCGGTCAACGTCCTCGATCGTGTTGTACATGTGACACGCGTACCGCGTGCGACCTGCGCGAACCGAGGACACGACCCCCTGGACAGGTGATGCTGAGACCGACACGATCGCGGAGCCGTTGGGCGGCAGGCCCAGACCGGTCAGGAGGCGATCCGTCAGGCTCACGCAGTGCGCGCGTACGGCTTCGAGGTCCAAAGAGGCCACCCACGGGAGCGCGACCGCCGCACCGACGTGTGAGACCCACGACGGCGAGAGGTCGAACCGCCGTGCGTCCGAACGGAGCACGAGCTCGGTGCCGTAGTTCTCGCCGGTGCTGTACCAGTTGGCCGCCAACGGCTTGAGGGACTCCATCCGGTCCGGCCGCACGGCCATCCAGGCGGCGCCGCGCGGTGCCATCAGCCACTTGTAGGCCACGCCGACGACGAAATCGGCCCACGCCAACGACAACGGGCGCCACCCGGCGGCCTGCGACACGTCGAGCAGCACCGGTGTACCGCTCGCCCGGAGCGCGTCGAGGTCCGCGATCGTCCCGTCCGCCGACTGGACCACGCTCAGGGCAACGAGGTCGGCTTCCTCCACTGTGGACACGATCCGGTGCCCGGCCGCGACGAACGGCAGCGTGACGCTCGTGAAGTCACCGGGGTCGGTGTAGACCTTCGACCTGGCCGGCAGTGACTGCGCAACCAGGGAGACGAACTGCGAAACCGTTGCGCCGCAGGCGACCGACGTCGCGGGCACCCCGACCAGCCGTCCGAACGCCTCACGCGAGGTCTCGACGACCTCGTTGAACGTGGACGACGTGTCCTGGCCGCGCCGCCACCGTTCGTGGGAGGCCATCACCGCGTCGGCGACGTGGCGCGGCGGCACACCGATGGACGCCGTGTTCAGGTAACCGGGCTCGACGTCGAAAACCGCTCCGAAGGCCTCACGCATGCGCGAGCTGCTTATCGCGCTTGCGGCGCGCGTAGACCTGCTTCTTCACCCGTGCGATCACGGCCCCATCCTGCCCGACGACGTCCGTGTCGAACCAGATCAAAGCCTTCTCACTGCCCTTCGTCTGCTCCAGCACCTGCTCGACGTGCTCGTCGGTCAGCCGGAACTCGGCGCGCACGGTGCCGCGTCCGGGCGCGACGAACTCGATCTCCCCGGCCTGGTCCCACACGACGTGCTCACCTTTGAGCTGGTTGAACAGCAGCAACACCCAGAACGGGTCGGTCATCGCGAAGAGCGACCCGCCGAAGTGGGTGCCGAAGAAGTTGCGGTTCCACGGACGCAGGCGCATCCGCACTCGCGCGTACCGGTAGTCCGGGGAGATCTCCTCGACCCGGATGCCGGCGAACAGGAACGGCGGCCACAGGTTCATCCCGAAGCGCAGGCGGCTTGCCTTCATAAAAAACAGTGTTACACAACGTCCGCCAGACTGTCCGCAACTTCCTCCGGCGAGGGCGTGTGACGTATCTCCCGGGCGATCTGACCAGCGGCTTCGCGGTAGGACGCGTCCGTGAGCAGCTGCCGCACACAGTCCGCGATCGGCCCGGCACTGAACGCGGCCGGGCGCAGCGCCGCGCCGGCCGAGACGAGCGCGTCCGCGTTGCCGAACTGGTCCGCCCCCTGCGGCAGCACGACCTGGGGCACGCCGGCCGTGAGCGCGCCCAGCATCGTGCCGCTGCCGCCGTGGTGCACGGCGACGTCCGCGTACCGGAGCACCTCGGCCTGGGGCAGCCACGGGTACACCGCGACGTTCGGCGGCAGGCGGGCGAGCTCGACGTGTGGCGCGGCCACGACCACCTGAGCGTCGGGGATCTTGCCGAGCCCGACAACCGCCTCGGCGAGCAGCTCGCGCGTGCCGAACGCCGTGCCGAGCGTGAGGTAGACGAGCTTCCCGGCGGTGCGCGTCGGCACGTCACCGGGCGGCGAGAACGGCACCGGCCGCAGCGGGATCCGGTCCTCCCGCAGGAACGCGGGATCCTGCAGCGAGGGCGGGCAGATGTCGAGGTGCCGGCCACCGGTGGGCCGGACGAGGCCGATGCCCTCGGGGAACATCCGCCCGAACCCGTGCCACAGCGCGGGGAAGCCGCGGCGGCGTGCCTCGGAGAAGACCTCCGGCACCGCCCACTCGGCGATCACGAGGTCGGGCAGCAGCCGTTCGAGCTCCTGCGCGATGTCCTCGGCGTAGATCTCCCCGAACACGAGCCCGGGACGGAACGGCCGCAGCCCGAGCTTCCCGAGCACCGGGTGCATGTCCTCGCCGACCGCGAAGTGCACCTCGTGCCCCGCTTTGCGCAGGGCCGACGCCAGCGGGATCAGCGGGTAGGTGTGGCCGACGGCGGCCATGCTGGCGAAGAGCACGCGCATGCCCGTGACGATACTGAGTCTCCATGGGAACCAACCGGGAGAAGATGATCAACGGCGGGCCCTACCTGCCGGCGGACCCCGAGCTCGACGCGGACCGGCGCCGCGGCTGGCGCGAGATGGCCAGGTTCAACGCGCACGACCCGGAGGACCTCGACGGGATGTACGACATCCTCAAGGGGTTCGTGGCGGAGCTCGGCGAGAACTCGACGTTCATGCAGCGCCTGCAGATCGAGTACGGCTACAACACCCGCATCGGCGCGAACAGCTTCATGAACTACGGCGGCGTCATCCTCGACTGCGGCCCGGTGACCATCGGCGACCACGTGATGATGGGTCCGAACGTGCAGCTGCTGACGGCGCAGCACCCCGTCGAGGACCACGACGCGCGCATCGCGGGCTGGGAGACGACCGCCCCGATCGTCATCGGGGACAAGGTGTGGTTCGGCGGCGGCGTGATCGTGTGCCCCGGTGTCACCGTCGGCAACAACACGGTGGTGGGCGCGGGCAGTGTCGTCACGCGTGATCTGCCTGCTCACGTGCTCGCGGTCGGCAACCCCGCGCGGGTGGTTCGTAAGATCTGAGGTCATGCGCAGCGAGGAGATCCAGATCCGCACCGGTGCCGACGAGGTCGTGCACGACCTCACGCGAGAGTGCCAGCGGTTCCTCGAGGACGAGAGCGGCGACGGCCTGCTGCACGTGTGGGTGCCGCACGCGACCGCGGGTGTCGCCATCATCGAGACCGGTTCGGGCAGTGACGACGACCTGCTGACCGCGTTGGAGCGCATCCTGCCCCGCGACGTGAAGTGGCGGCACCGGCACGGCACCCCTGGCCACGGCCGTGACCACGTGATGCCCGCGCTGGTGCCGCCCTACGCGACGATCCCCGTTCTAGGCGGTGTGCTGACGCTCGGCACGTGGCAGTCCATCTGTCTGGTCGACACCAACGTCGACAATCCCGTCCGCACGGTCCGTCTGAGCTTTCTTGCCGGCTAGCAGCAGCACGAGCCCGATAAGAGCGATCCCGCCGAACACCCACCACTCGGTGCTGATGGCGTTGTCGTACATGAGGCTGCGCAGGCCTTCCGCGGAGAACCTGAACGGCGTCCACGACCACAGGACCGCCTTGTAGACCGGGTTGAGCAGCTCCGGGACCTGGCCCGCGACGGCCGGTGCCATCAGGTAGAGGATGCCGAGGACGCCCATCGCGCGGATGCCGAGGTGCTTGAACAGCCCGGCCTGCAGCAGCGCGAACGACGCGGCGACGGCGAGCATGAACGCGAGCGCCTGCGCGGTGAGCGTGACGCCCCACCACGCCAGCAGTCCGACGGTCGAGCCGGTGACGAGGACGGCCGTGGTCAGCGCCGACAACCACCGTCCACGGGTGCCCTTCAGCACCACGAACAGCAGTCCGGCGATCATCCCGCCGACCCACAGCAGCGCGCTCGCGGCGAGGGGCGCGGTGCGTTCGGCGGCGGTGGGGGTCGTGGCCTCGACCTTCACCGGCAGCCCGGCGCCCTGTGCGACGCCGGTCAGCACCTGCTGCGCGACCTGCGTGCCGGACGGGTTGACCGCGGGGTTCAGCCGGATCGTCGCCTGACCGGGCGCGATCTCCAGCACGCCGTAGACCTCCTTGTCCCGCAGGAGGTTCCGGGCCTCCTCCGCCCCGACGACCCTGATGTCGACCTCGGCCGAGTCGGCTCTCGCGACGCGTTCCGCCATCGGCGGAGGCGCCACCACGGCGAGCGGGACGTCGTGCGGGTGCACGGTCGCCTGCACGCCGAACGTCAGCAGCCCCAGGAGAAACGCCACCACAGCACCTGCGACGGCGGTGACCAGCACGGTGCGCATCATCGATCCCCTTAGTTCATCAAGCGTTGAATTTAACAGGAACGGTACGCCGCGCCCGTCTCGCAAGTCAACGCGTGATGAATTAAGTCGCTGTCGGACCCACCAGGTACCGTTCCCCCGTGACTTACCCAGGTGGCGGCGGACAGGGCGGCTGGAACGACCAGCAGGGCTGGGGCCAGCAGCAACAGGGTGACCACCAGAGCGGTGGCTACCAGACCGGCGGCTACCCGCAGACCGGTGGCTTCCCGCAGCAGGGCGGCTGGACCGACCAGCAGCAGGGCGGCTTCCCGCAGCAGGCGTACGGCGGCGGGTACGGCGGTCTCGGCGTGTACGGCGGTTTCGACAGCGAACCGCCGAAGAACAACAAGAAGACGCTCTGGCTCGTGCTCGGTGCCGTGGTCCTCGTGCTGCTCGTCGGCGGCGGCCTCACCTGGCTCCTGCTCTCGCGCTCGGGCGGCACGACCGCGGAGCCCGGCCCGTCCACCACGGCCAGCTCCTCCTCGCAGCCGGTCGCGGGCCCCTGCCCGAAGAGCGACGGCCAGCAGTGCGTGGAGACGACGCTGGGCTACAACTACGTGGTCCCGAAGAACTGGGACATCCTCGCGGACGCGCGGATCCCGGTGGAGGGCATCACGGGCATCTCGCTGTCGGGCATCACCACCTACGGCGACTACACCTGCGAGGGCAAGTCGTACACCAAGGGCACGAACGGCGGCACGCTGCTGCCGAAGAGCGAGATCAACACGGCGGCCACCGACTTCACCAAGGCCATCGCCAAGCAGTACTACTCCTCGGGCGGCGAACCGCAGGTCACGACGACGCAGCCGAAGCCGGTGAAGTTCCAGCACACCCAGAAGGACGGCTCGAAGGTCACCGTCGAGGGTGTGCAGGTCGACGCCACCGTCACGCAGACCGGCAACAAGTGCCTGGCCGGCAAGGGCATGGTCAAGGTCGTGGTGCTCAACGGCAGCAACAAGCTGCACGTGCTGGCCGTGAACGGCGACCTGGAGGGCGGCGGAGGCGGCACCACCCCGCCGTTGCCCAAGGAGTCGGACCTGCAGAAGATGGTCGACTCGCTGGTGCCGACCTCGTAGGGCCGTCGTCCCGCCCCTGAAACGCAGAACGCCGGGCCGCGCATCTCAGCGCGACCCGGCGTTTCAGTGTCCGCTTCAGCTGGTGACGACCTGCACCAGGTGCTCGACGGCCTCCGCGACGGGCACCTCGACGCGCTCGCCGGACCGGCGGTCCTTGACCTCGACCGTGCCGTCCTTCAGGCCGCGGCCGATCACCAGGATCGTCGGGATGCCGACGAGCTCGGCGTCCGCGAACTTCACGCCGGGGCTGGCCTTGCGGTCGTCCAGCAGGACGTTGAGGCCCTTGGCGCTGAGCTGCTTCGCGAAGTCCTCACCGGCGTTCATCAGCGTCTCGTCCTTGCCGGCGACCACGACGTGGACGTCGGCGGGGGCGACGTTGCGGGGCCAGATCAGGCCGCGCTCGTCGTGCGACTGCTCCGCGATGACCGCGACGAGCCGCGAGACGCCGACGCCGTACGAGCCCATGGTGATGCGGACGGGCTTGGAGTCCGGGCCGAGGGCGTCGAGCGAGAACGCGTCCGCGTACTTGCGGCCGAGCTGGAAGATGTGACCGATCTCGATGCCGCGCGCGGCGACCAGCACGCCCTTGCCGTCCGGGGAGGCGTCGCCCTCGCGGACCTCGGCGACGTCGATGACGCCGTCGGGGGTGAAGTCGCGGCCCGCGACCAGGTCGACGACGTGGTGGTCGGCCTTGTCCGCGCCGGTGACCCACGCGGTGCCCTTGACGACGCGGGGGTCGGCGAGGAAGCGGATGCCGTTGGCCTGGATGGCGCCCGGACCGATGTACCCCTTGACCAGGAACGAGTTCTTGGCGAAGTCGGCCGCCTCCAGCATCGCGACCTCGGCGGGCTCCAGTGCCGCTTCGAGGCGCTTGAAGTCGACCTCGCGGTCACCGGGGACGGCGATCGCGAGCAGCTCCCAGTCCTTGCCGGGGTGCTTGACCTTCACGAGGACGTTCTTCAGCGTGTCGGCCGCGGTGAACTTGCGGTCGGTGTTCGCGTTGAGGAAGTCCACCAGCGTCTCGATGGTGGGCGTGTTCGGCGTGTGGTGCACCTGCGCGGCGGGCTTGTCGTCGATCGACTGCTCGGCGGGCACGGGCGTGGCGACGGCCTCGACGTTCGCCGCGTAGCCGGACTCGGTGCTGCGCACGAACGTGTCCTCGCCGGTCTCGGCGACGGCGAGGAACTCCTCGGACGCCGACCCGCCCATCGCGCCGGACGTGGCGGAGACGATCACGTACTCCAGGCCGAGCCGGTCGAAGATGCGGATGTAGGCGTCGCGGTGGTCCTTGTACGACTGGCTCAGGCCCTCGTCGGTGAGGTCGAACGAGTACGAGTCCTTCATCAGGAACTCGCGGCCGCGCAGGATGCCCGCACGGGGACGCGCCTCGTCGCGGTACTTGGTCTGGATCTGGTACAGCGTGACGGGGTAGTCCTTGTAGGAGCTGTACTCGCCCTTCACGGTGAGGGTGAACATCTCCTCGTGCGTGGGGCCGAGGAGGTAGTCCGCGCCCTTGCGGTCCTTGAGGCGGAACAGGTTGGGGCCGTACTCCTCCCACCGGTTCGTCGCCTCGTAGGGCTCCTTGGGCAGCAGCGCGGGGAACTGGATCTCCTGCGCGCCGAAGGCGTCCATCTCCTCGCGGACGACGGCCTCGATGTTGCGCAGGACCTTGAGGCCCAGCGGCAGCCAGGTGTACCCGCCCGGCGCGACGCGGCGGACGTAGCCGGCGCGCACCAGCAGCTTGTGGCTGGGCACTTCGGCGTCCGCCGGATCCTCGCGAAGGGTGCGCAGGAACAGCGACGACATCCTGGTGATCACGGTGGGTACTCCTCGTTCACGGGCAGTTGAAACAGCGTACTGGTTGGACGTTCCGCGAAATCGCGCGCGGTGCGCCGCGTGGGCTCTGACCTGCGGCGACAATAATTGTCAGACCCCCTGGGTAGCGTCCTTCCCATGCCGCTGACCATTGACATGATCACGATCGACACGGGCGACGCGCACAAGCTCGCGGAGTTCTGGACGGCCGCTCTGGGCACGACGATCCAGAACGACTGGGGAGAGTTCATCGTGCTCGCGCCGACCACCGAGTCCGGTGTCGCGCTCGGCATCCAGCAGGTGCCGGACGCGACGCCGGGCAAGAACAGAGTCCACTTCGACTCGCACGTGCCGGACCGCCTGGCCGAGGTCGCCCGCCTGGTCGCGCTCGGCGCCACCGAGGTGGGGGTGCACAGCGTTCCCGGCCTCGTGTGGTCCGTGCTGGCCGACCCGGACGGCAACCAGTTCTGCGTCGGCCAGCCGGGCGAGGAGCTCTAGAGCTCTTCCGGCTTCCCGTAGTCGATCCAGGTCCGCGCCACCGCGAACCCGGCGCGCTCGTACACGCCGAGCGCACTGGTCGAGTTGGCCGTGTCCACGGAGAGCCCCGCGCGGTGGTAGCCCTTCGCCTTGCCCTGAGCCAGCGTCCGGCTCAGCAAGGCGGAGGCCACACCACGCCCGCGGTGCTCCTCCAGGGTTCCGACGTCCCCGATCCACAGCTCGCGGACGCCCGTGAGCTCCTCGACGACCGGGTAGTGCCGTGAGAGCACGAAGCCGACCACGGAGTTGTTCGCGAGCGCCAGGAAGGAGGACTCCGGTACGAACCGCCGGTTGTCGGTGAACGACGCCGCCCATTCCTCCGGGGTGCGGTCGACCGCACCCCAGTGCTGGGCGAACGCCGCGTTGCAGACCAGGCGGACCTCGTCGTCGTAGGCGGCGGAGAACGGCACGATGTCGTAGCCGGGCGGGACCGGCGCCTGGGCGAGTGACTCGCCCAGTGCCACCTCCAGTTCGTGGAAGTGGCGGTCGGCGGTGAAGCCGAGCTTCTCCACCAGTGCGAGGTGTCCCTTCGCCGTGCTCTCGACCATGGCGCTCACGGTGAGCGGCATGTCCGGATGCCGGGCGACGTGGAGGTCTCGCGCGAGCGCGGCGAGGCGGGGCAGGAGCCGCAGTCCGATGCCCGCGCGCCGGAACTCGGGGTGCACCATGCCGTCGAGCCGGATCCGGTGCGTGCCAACGGGGTTGTCGCGCAACGCGACGAGCCCGTAGGCCACCAGCGTTCCGTCCGCGAGCACGGCCAGCGAGCCCCGGGGCAGGTCGGTCTTGCCGAATGAGTGCGCGAAGTCCTCTTCGGACAACAGTTCGCCGGTGTCGTCGACCGCCTCACCCGCGTTGTAGAGCGCGGCGACCACCGGGATGTCCGCCGTCGTCAGCGCGCGCCACACGAGTTCCACGCCAACCGAAGCTACGGAAGGGAGCCACCCCCGACAACCGAATATCGCGTTGCCGCAGACGCACCACCAGGGCCATTCTTGCGGGCGATGACGCCACCGAAGATCACACCGCTGTACGAGGACGTGACGTTCCACGGACCGTTGTCCGAGGAGCGAGCCGCCCGCCTCATCCGCTCACTGCTGCCGCTAGACGACGCCCACGTGGTCGACTTCGGCTGCGGCTGGGCCGAGTTCCTGCTGCGCACGCTGGAAGCCGCCCCCACCGCCACCGGCACGGGCGTCGACCGCAACGCGGTCGACATCGCCCACGCCCAGGCCAACGCCGACACCCGAGGCCTGACCGGCCGCGTCAGCCTCCAGGTGGCCGACGTGACCGAGTGGCAGCCGGACCGGCCGGCCGACGCCGTGATCGTCAACGGCGCCACCCAGGTGTTCGGCGGAGACCCGCTGGACCACACGGTGAACACGCTCACCGCCGCCAAGGAGCTGCTCCGCCCCGGCGGTCGGCTCCTGCTGGGCGAGGGCTTCTGGGAACGCGAACCGACCGAGGCCGAACTGGCCGCGATGCCGGTCCCCCGCGACCAGTACGGCTCGCTGGCCGACCTCGTGGACCTGGCCCTGTCCCACGGCTACCGCCCGCTGGCGGTGGAACAGGCCAGCCTCGACGAGTGGGACGTCTTCGAGAACGGCCACGGCCTCGCCTGGGAACGATGGCTGCGAGCCAACCCCGACTCCGAACACGCCGAGGAGATCAGGGCGAAGGCGGACCGCCAGCGCAACTACCGCCTGCGCGGCTGGCGACGCACGATGGGCCTCGCCTACCTGACGCTGCAGGTGCCCTAGCTCACCACAGCAGGCCTGCTCCGAGGCGGTCGCTTCCGTTGCACAGCAAGAAGGGGTGTTCGGCCGACCGGGCTCGAACCGGCGTCCACCCGGAGAGTCGAGCCGGGCGTTCTACCACTGAACTACAGCCGAACAGCGCCCAGCCTGCTCACCCGACGGCGTCCTGTCCACCGAATACCGGAGCCTTCCCGCTGTAGACCCCGGCACGACGCAACGCCATGCCCCACACCGGATCCGCCACGGCCACACCGTGCACGAGCTCCGGTGTGGGCCGGGACCGGGCCACGGCCCCGCGAGCAGGAGGAGCCGACCACCCGGAACGGGCCGGATCCATCTCGAGCCGGCGGCATGCGTGCTCGACGTCGGCCCGAGTGCAGGTGGCGCTGCCGTCGAGGACGTCCCAGGGCAACGGCAGCGCGGCCCACACGTCGGTGTCCGAGTGCAGGTCACCACCAGAGTTGCGATGCCACCACGCGAGGTCGGCCGCCATCAGCCGCATCGCCTTGCCAGGCCAGGCACCGGCCAGCAGATCGACCGCGCCGGCGGCGTCCAGACAGGCGATCCACCCTGCGCGAGCAGCGTTGTAGGCACGGGCGAAGGTGTTCCAGGTGGACGAGTCGTGCCCACGACGGACCACCATGTTCGCCTGGTCGAAGTCGTTCTCGTGCCAGAGGTCCCCGAGGACGGTCGCCGCCGCGCGGGTGGCGGCGGACCACCGCCCGATCAGGTCGCCGAGCTCCGCAGGCGTGAGGTGCCCGAGCACCTCCTCGGTCGGGTGAGCCAGGGCGATCATCGCCCAGTCCGTACCGGACGCCAGCCGGCAACGACGGAACAGCGCGGCCGCGACCTCGTCGAACGCGTTGTCCCGCCCCTGCAACGTGAACTCACGACGCTTCTTGCGCCGAGCCGTGTAGTAGGCGATGAAGCAGGCCGCGTCGACGTCCGCACGAAACCGATCACGGTCGATCGCGTCGACGAAGCCCGCAGCGGCCAGCAGTGTCACGTCGCGAGTCACGATCATGCGGTCGAGACGGTCCGCCTTGGCCGCGAGACGGCGCAGCATCCGGAAGCGACGGTTGTACTGGCGCTTCGACAGTTCGATGCCCGCCGTGGCGCGGGCGTCGCGGTTGAGGCGGTCGTGGAGGAAGTCGGTGCGGTCCGGGTCCCACGAGATCTCCGCGCCCACCAACGACGCGAACTCCAGCACGGACACCGGGTCGTCCACGTCGACGAGACCGTGAGGATCGAAAGCACCGCCGGGCGCAGCGGCAGCGGCAGCGGCTGCGGCTGCGGCGACACCGGGCCCCTCACCCGCAGCATCGGCGGCAGCGGAACCCTCACCGGCAGCGTCAGCGGCAGCAGCGTCAGCGGCAGCAGCGTCAGCGGCAGCAGCGTCAGCGGCAGCAGCGTCAGCGGCAGCAGCGTCAGCGGCAGCAGCGTCAGCGCCAGCAGCGGCAGCAGCGTCAGCGCCAGCAGCGGCAGCAGCGTCAGCGCCAGCAGCGGCAGCAGCGTCAGCGCCAGCAGCGTCAGCGCCAGCAGCGGCAGCGGCAGCGGCAGCGGCAGCGGCAGCAGCGTCAGCGGCAGCAGCGTCAGCGGCAGCAGCGCTCCCGGCCCCGAACACCACCCGCGTCGCCGCCACCTGCCGACCGGCCCCGACAGGACGGCCGTAGTCGTCGCTCATCCCCGACATCCCGTGCCAGCGACGCGCGTGCACCGACACCCCGGCCAGAACGCGGTGCTCAGCGTCTGTCAAGGCAGGCAGCGCCTCCCCCACCAGAACCGCGACGTCCTCCGGGCGAAGCCGGGCGTCGAGTGAGCGGTACAGGCGGTCGAGTGCGTCCACGCACCCAGAAGACCACGCAGGTCCAGCGGTTTTCCGGCGCTGCCCTACCCTTTGGACCGTGCTGGTGCTGCTTCCCCCGTCGGAGACCAAGGCGATCGGCGGCGAGGGTTCGCCGCTCGACCTCGGCGCGCTGTCGTTCCCCGAGCTCAACCCCGTGCGCGACAAGCTGGTGTCGGCGCTGGCCGACCTCGCGCGCGACGTGCCGGCGAGCCTCAAGGCCCTCGACATCTCGGAGCGCCAGGTCGACGAGGTGCACCGCAACGCCTCGCTGCGCACGTCGGAGACCACGCCCGCGCTGCTGCGCTACACCGGCGTGCTCTACGACAACCTCGACTTCCCGTCGCTCAGGAAGGTCGAGAAGGAACGGGCCTACGAGCGGCTCGCGGTCTCGTCCGCGCTGTTCGGGGCGCTCAAGGGCGGCGATCCGGTGCCCGCGTACCGGTTGTCCGGCGGCAGCACGCTCCCGTCCCACGGCAGCCTGCGCACGGTGTGGAAGCCCGCACTGGAGCCGGTGCTGAAGGACGCCGACGAGTTCGTCGTCGACCTGCGGTCCGGCGCGTACTCGAGCCTCGCGCGGATCCCGCACGCCGTCGTCGTCCGGGTGGTCACGAGCGAGGGCAAGGTCGTCAGCCACTTCAACAAGGCGCACAAGGGCCTGCTCGCCCGCGCCATCACGAAGTCGAGCGTGGAGCCACAGGACCTGAAAGGACTGGTCAGGCTCGCGCAGAAGGCCGGGCTGAGGATGGTGCCGACGGGCGAGAGGACCGCGGACCTGATCACCGGTTAAATCGGTTGCGGGCACCGGAGCCCGCAGTGCAGGCTTCTCCCTGAAGCGTGACAACGGAGCTGGATCGAGGAGGTGCGAGATGTCAGAGCCTGTCTTTGGGCGCGGCACCGCATTCGCGACCCGTCCAGCCGTCCTTCGCGCCTGATCAGCATCGTTTGATCGCAGAGCGCCAGTAGGGCGGTCACCCTTCATCGTCTTGGGAGACCCCACCGTGCGCGAGCACGATCTTTTCGAACGCTACGAATCTGCTTTCGACGGCGCCGACGACACCATGCGGCGCAAGGGAAAGCGCACCAATCGCCGGACCGACGACGCGGAACCCACGCGTCGCGGCCGCATGACCGAAGAAGAGAAGCTGCGAGTCGCGCGTGTGCGCGAGGACCAGCTGAGCGCGGCGGACACTCCCGAGGACGGCGACCGCTGGTCCACGTGGGGTGACGCCGAGCAGGGCCCGAAACCGCACCCGAACTGGCTCATCACGGAGCTGGCCGCGGTCGACCGCGAGCTCGGCATCGTGAAGACCGGCAAGGAGGCGGACGTCTTCCTGCTGGAACGCGCGATGGGCGACCGGGCGTGCCTGCTCGCCGCCAAGCGCTACCGCAGCAACGACCACCGGATGTTCCACCGCGACGCGGGGTACCTCGAGGGCCGTCGCATGAAGAAGTCCCGTGAGACGCGGGCGATCGCGAACCGCACCGCGTTCGGGCGCAACCTGATCGCGGAACAGTGGACGGTCGCCGAGTTCGCGGCGCTCACCAAGCTGTGGCAGATCGGCGCACCCGTGCCGTATCCGGTGCAGCGCAGCGGCACCGAGCTGCTGCTGGAGTTCATCGGGGACGCCGAGGGCAACGCGGCACCGCGGCTCGCGCAGACCCGTCCCGACGAGGACGAGCTGCTCGACCTGTGGCGCCAGCTGGTCGCGACGCTCATGACGCTCGCCGAGGCGGGCATCACCCACGGCGACCTCTCGGCGTACAACCTGATGGTCCACGACGGCAGGCTGGTCATGATCGACCTGCCGCAGGTGGTCGACCTCGTCGCGAACCCTCGCGGCGTCGAGTTCCTCGACCGCGACGTCCGCAACATCTGCGGCTGGTTCGCCTCGCGCGGCCTGCCCGCGGAGATCGGCGACCCGTCCGCGCTGGTGGCGACGCTGCTGGACGTGGCGGGTATGGCCTGACCCACGTTGCGCGCCCGGCCGTGTCCAACGACACTGCCGGGCGCGCGAGGTGTTCTCATTGATCAGCTAGACTGTGCTGTACACCGATGAAGGCTTGACGGCCGTTGACCGGTGTTTCCACCCACTCATCAGCGGCGTGACCATCACGTCGGGCCCGTCCTTGTGATCGGCACCGCGGTAGCACGCGGGGCAGCCTCGAGACGTGCCATGTCCCGGAGGTTTGTTTTGCCATCAATGTCCGAAGGTCGTTCCGAGCGCGGACAAAGCCGCAGGTCACCGCGGCGCCGCTCGGGTCGCCAGGGCAACTCCTCGCGTCCGCAGCAGCGGGTCGAGGAACCGATCGTCGCCGAGCACTTCGAGAGCACGTTGCCGGAAGGCCCGCTGCCCTCGTTCGCTGAGCTCGGCCTGGCCGACGTGCTGATCCGCTCGCTCGTCGCCAATGAGATCACCGAGCCGTTCCCCATCCAGGCGGCCACCCTTCCCGACGCGATGTCGGGCAAGGACATCCTCGGCCGGGGCCAGACCGGCTCCGGCAAGACGCTGGCGTTCGGTCTCGCGATGCTGTCCCGCCTCGCGGGCGGCCGCTCGGTGCCGCACAAGCCGCGCGGCCTGATCCTCGTCCCGACCCGCGAGCTCGCGATGCAGGTGGAGACGGCGCTCATGCCGCACGCCCGCTCGCTGGGCCTGTGGTGCCGCGTCGTCGTCGGCGGCACGTCGTTCCCGCGCCAGATCGAACACCTGCGCCGCGGCGTCGACCTGCTCATCGCGACGCCCGGCCGTCTGTCCGACCACGTCCGCCAGGGCACGTGCGACCTCGGCTCCGTCGAGATCACCGCGCTGGACGAGGCCGACCAGATGGCGGACATGGGCTTCATGCCCCAGGTCCGCGCGATCCTCGACCTGACCCCGCAGGACGGGCAGCGCCTGCTGTTCTCCGCGACGCTCGACGGCGACGTGGACAAGCTGGTCCGCCAGTACCTGCACTCCCCGGTGACGCACTCGGTGGCTCCGTCCACCGCGAGCGTCACGACCATGGAGCACCACCTGCTGTTCGTGTCCGCTGAGGACAAGCAGAACGTGGTGACCGAGGTGGCCGCGCGCGAGGGCCGCACGATCATGTTCGTGCGCACCAAGCACCACGTCGACCGCCTGGCCAAGAAGCTCCGCTCGGTCGGCGTCCACGCGGGCGCCCTGCACGGCGGCAAGGCGCAGAGCGCCCGCACCCGCGTGCTCGGCGAGTTCCGCGAGGGCACCACGCCCGTCCTGATCGCGACGGACGTCGCGGCCCGGGGCATCCACGTCGACGACGTGTCCCTGGTCGTCCACGTCGACCCGCCGGCCGACCCGAAGGACTACCTGCACCGCGCGGGCCGCACGGCTCGCGCAGGTCAGTCCGGCACGGTCGTCACGCTGGTCACGCACGACCAGCGCCGCGCCGTCCAGGGCATGGCCCAGCGTGCCGGCATCCGTCCGGAGAGCACGAAGGTGCGCCCCGGCGACGACGACCTGGTCCGCATCACCGGTGCTCGCACGCCTTCGGGCGAGCCGATCATCGAGCGCGAGAAGCCGGCCCGCCGCAGCGGTGGCTCCGGTGGTCGTCGCTTCGGTGCTCCTGCCGCCGCCGGCAGCGGTGGCGGTGGCTACCGCGGTGGCTCCGGTCGCCGCACCGAGGGTGGCGAGTTCCGCGGTGGACCGCGCCGTTCGGAGCGTTCCGAGGGTGGTCGCACGTTCGGGCGGACCGAGCGCGGCGCGGGTCGTCCGCGCCGGGCAGCACCGCAGCATTGAGCTTGATCTGATCAACGGCTGAAGGCCGCCTTCCCGCTCCGGGGAGGCGGCCTTCGTCGTGTGTACGGTGCGGCATGGGGCGGAACTGGTACCTGCTGTGGAGCGGCAGCGCCATCTCAGCGCTGGGGGACGGCATCTTTCTGGCGGCACTCCCGTTGCTCGCCACCACGCTCACCCAGGATCCGAAGCTGATCGCGGGTGTCAGCTTCTTCGGAGCACTCCCCTGGCTGCTGGCCGCGCTCCCTGCCGGAGCGGCCGCGGACCGGTATGACGGCCGGAAACTCTTGCTTGCGGCGTTGTGGGTCCAGTGCGCGCTCATGGCGTTGCTCGCCGCTTCCCACAGCGCACACATCGCGTTCCTGTACGGCATGGCGTTTCTGATCGGCACGGCCGAGAACATCCCCAGAGCCGTGGGGCAGCCACTCATCAAGGCCACCGTGGAGAACCATCTGCTGGAGAGAGCGAACGGGCGGTTGTTCGCGTCTCAGGCGGTGGCGTTGCAGTTCGCGGGGCCGCCACTCGGCGGGCTGCTGTTCGCGATCGCGGTGCCTGCGCCGTTCTGGGTCAACGCGCTGACGTTCGCCATCGCGGCGGGACTGGTCATGAAGATGCGCACCGAACGCAGAGAACCTCCGGCCAGACCGAAGGTGACCGAAGGCTTGCGGTGGCTGGTGGCGCACAAGGCGCTGAGGACCATCACGGTCGTGTCCGCGACAACGAACCTGTGCATCGCGATGACGATGGCGACGCTGGTGTTGTTCGCCCAGCAGAGGCTCGGGCTGACGAACGCCGGGTTCGGGGCCTTTCTGGCCACGCTGGCGTGCGGCGGGGTGGCAGGTGGGCTGCTCGCCGAGCGGCTGCTCGCGAGGTACCGCAACACGGTCACGGCGACCGTCGTGCTGATTCCGTTGATGTGGCTGGGGATCGCGACGCTCGCCCACGACCTCGCAACGGTCGCGGTGTTCGCGGTCGTGAGCTCGTTCTGCACGGCGGTGTGGGGCGTGGCGACCGCGAGCTTCCGGCAGAGAGTGGTGCCCACGGAGCTGCTCGGCCGCGTCAGCAGCGCGCAGACCCTGATCACCTGGGGTGTTCAGCCGGTCGGCGCGCTGCTGGGCGGACTCACCGCTGACTACTTCGGACTGCTTGCTCCTTGGTACGTGTCGGTCGCGCTGCGAACCGTCGTGGGGCTGCTCAGCCTGAGATCGCTGCGGCGAACTGCGCTGAGTACAGCCGGTGGTAGGCGCCTCCCCTAGCCAGCAGCTCGTCGTGCGTGCCCTGCTCGACGATGCGTCCGGCCTCCATCACCAGGATCAGGTCGGCGTCGCGGATCGTGGAAAGCCGGTGCGCGATGACGAACGACGTGCGCGACGACCGCAGCGCTGCCATGGCGTGCTGCACCGACGACTCCGTACGGGTGTCCACGGAGCTGGTGGCCTCGTCGAGGATCAGCAGCGTCGGGTCGGAGAGGAACGCCCGCGCGATGGTGAGGAGCTGCTTCTCGCCAGCCGAGACGTTCGAGCCCTCCTCGTCGATGACGGTGTCGTAGCCGTCGGGCAGGCATCGCACGAAACGGTCCACATAGGTCGCCTCGGCTGCTGCGAGGATCTCCTCCTCCGTGGCGTCTGGCTTGCCGTAGGCGATGTTGTCGCGGATCGTGCCGCCGAACAGCCACGTCTCCTGCAGCACCATGCTGGCCTGTGCGCGCAGGTCCTCGCGGCGCAGCGAGGTGATGTCGACGTCGTCGAGGGTGATCCGGCCGCCGCTGAGCTCGTAGAACCGCATGATCAGGTTGACCAGGGTCGTCTTGCCGGCGCCGGTCGGGCCGACGATGGCGATCATCTGGCCGGGTTCGGCGACCAGCGAGAGGTTCTCGATCAGCGGCTTGTCGGGCTCGTAGGAGAACGAGACGTCCTGGAACTCGACCTTGCCGCAGCGCCACGGGGGTGTGGCGGCGCCGGCCGGGTCCGGGAGCTGCTCGGGGGCGTCGAGTAGTTCGAACACGCGCTCCGCCGAGGCCACGCCGGACTGCAGCAGGTTCGACAGCGAGGCGGCCTGGGTGAGCGGCTGGGTGAACTGGCGCGAGTACTGGATGAACGCCGTCACCTCGCCCAGGGTCATGCCACCGGACGTGATGCGCAGGCCGCCGATGACCGCGATGGCCACGTAGCTCAGGTTCGACAGGAACATCATCGACGGCATGATCAGGCCGGACACGAACTGCGCGCCCGCGGCCGCCTCGTAGAGCTGGTCGTTGCGGCGCCGGAACTCCGCCTCCGACTCCTCCTGCCGGCCGAACGCGGTCACGAGCTGGTGACCGCTGAACGCCTCCTCGATGTGCGCGTTCAGCTCGCCGGTGTGCTTCCACTGCGCCACGAACTGCTTCTGCGCGCGCTTGCCGATCGCCCCCGTCAGGATCACCGAGATCGGGATGACGAGCATCATCACCACGGCCAGGAGCGGTGAGATCACGAACATCATCACGGTCACGCCGACGAGACTCAGCACGGCGGTGAGCAGCTGGCTCATCGTCTGCTGCAACGTCGTCGAGATGTTGTCGATGTCGTTGGTGACGCGGGAGAGCAGCTCGCCGCGCGGCTGGCCGTCGAAGTACTTGAGCGGCAACCGGTGCAGCTTCTCCTCGACGCTCTCGCGCAGCCGGTAGACCACGCGCTGCACCACGCCGTTCAGCAGCCGCCCCTGCAACCAGCTGAACAGCGAGGCCAGCACGTACAGGCCCGCCGCGAACGAGAGCACGGAGGCGAGAGAGCCGAAGTCGATGCCCGGGCCGCGCAGGCCGTTGAAGATGATGTCGGTGGCGTCGCCGAGGATCTTCGGTCCGAGGACGGTGAACGCGACACCGAGCACGCCGAGTCCGACGACGGCGACGAACGTGACGCGTTCGGGTCTCATGAGCCCGGCCACGCGGCGGGCCGAGGTGCCGAAGTTCGCGGCCTTGCTCACGGGCGCCTGCATGGCGAACCGTCCGGCGGGGCCGCCCATCGGCCGCGGCTGCTCACGGGTGGTGGTCATGACGCCTCCTCCGGCGTGAGCTGCGAGTGGACGATCTCCAGGTAGGTGGGGCAGCTGTCCATCAGCTCGCGGTGCGTGCCCCTGCCGACGATCTCGCCGTTCTCCAGCACGAGGATCTGGTCGGCCTGGGCCACTGTGGACACCCGCTGCGCCACGACGATCACGGCGGCATCGCGCGTGTACGGCTTCAGCGCCGCGCGCAACGCCGCGTCGGTCGCGAGGTCGAGAGCGGAGAACGAGTCGTCGAACAGGTACACGTCCGGCCTGCGCACCAGGGCCCGTGCGATGGAGAGCCGTTGCCGCTGACCGCCGGAGAGGTTGGTACCTCCCTGCGTGATCTTGGCGTCGAGACCGCCCATCGCCGTGACGAAGTCCCGTGACTGCGCGATGTCCAGCGCCGTCCACATCCGCTCGTCGGTGGCGTCAGGCGCGCCGTGGCTCAGGTTCGACCGAACGGTGCCGGTGAACAGGTACGACACCTGCGGTACGAGCCCGATCCGCGACCGCAACGCCCCGGGGTCCTGCGCCCGCACGTCGACGCCGCCGACCCGCACCTCCCCCGCCGTCACGTCGATCAGCCGCGGGATGAGGCTCATCAACGTCGTCTTGCCGGATCCGGTGCTGCCGATGATCGCGGTGGTCTGCCCCGCGCCCACGGTGAACGACGTGCTCCTGAGCACCGGCGCGTCGGCACCGGGATAGCGGAACTCCGCGCTGCGGAAGGACACCTCACCGCGGCCGGAGGAGGCGGCCACCGGCTCGGCGGGAGCGTGCACCGACGGTTCGGTCTCGATGACCTCCATGATCCGACCGGCGCTGACGGAGGCGCGCGGCACCATCGTGGAGATGAACGACGCCATCATCACCGACATCAGGATCTGCAGGAGGTAGGCGAGGAACGCGGTCAGCGCGCCGACCTGCATCTCGCCGTCCGCCACCCGGTGCGCGCCGAACCACAGCACCGCGACGCTGGAGACGTTGAAGATCAGCATGACCGTCGGGAAGATCATCGCCTGCAGCCGGCCCGCCCTCAGCGCGATGTCGGTGAGCTGCGCGTTGGCGTCGGCGAAGCGCTCGGTCTCGGACTTCTCCCGCACGAACGCCCGCACCACCCGCACGCCGGTGAGCTGTTCGCGCAGCACTCGGTTCACGTGGTCGATCCGCTCCTGCTGGCGGCGGAACAACGGCACCATCCGCACGGTGATCATGCCGATCGCGATCGCCAGCACCGGCACGCAGACCAGCAGCAGCCACGACAGCCCGACGTCCTCGCGCAGCGCCATGACCACGCCGGCGACGGACATGATCGGCGCGGCGACGAACATCGTCGTCAGCATCACCACGAGCACCTGCACCTGCTGCACGTCGTTCGTCGTGCGGGTGATCAGCGACGGGGCCCCGAACCGCGCGACCTCCTGCGCCGAGAACGAGCCGACGCGGCGGAACACCCCTGACCGCACGTCGCGCCCGAACGCCATCGCGGTGCGCGTGCCGTACCGGACGGCCACGACCGAACAGGCGATCTGCAGCAGCGAGACGGCGAGCATCCAGACGCCCTGGTCCACGATGTACGACGTGTCCCCGCGCGCGACGCCGTGGTCGATGATGTCGGCGTTGAGGCTCGGCAGGTACAGCGAGGCGATCGTGCCGACGAGCTGCAGCGCGACGACGATGCCGAGCTCCCGGCGGTACGGCTGCAGGTAGGTGGTCAGCAGGCGGGTGAGCACCCGGTCCCCGCCGGGCGGCGAGGCTGTCCGCTGGGTCGGCACGAAAGCTCCTGTGGGTCGAGAGGAACACGAAAAACCACCGTCCAGACCGAAGCCTGAACGGTGGGTCGTGAAGCCGCAGAACGAGGTTACTTCTCGGCGGCCGCCTTGAACGTCCATTGGGCGGCACTTCCGGAACACGACGCCGCGGTCACCTTGCCCGACGCGTCCCGATAACACTTCGTGTTGTACTGCATGTCCGAAATCGTCTTGTTCGGGTTGATCGACCATTGCTGGTTCGGCCCGCCGTCGCATTTCCTCAGCAGCACCTTGCCCGAGGACAACGTGGTGCACTGCTGGGGCGAACCCTGCTCCATGAACGCGCCGTGGAACTTGAACTGCTGCTTCTCGGAGCCGTTGCAGGTGGCCGTCGTGAGCTGCGCGCCGGACGAGCCGCCCTGAAGGCACTTGCCGGTCGAGACGTTCTTGTACTCGCCGTTGGTGGTCTTGGGCTTCGCGCCGCCGTAGCACTCGCCGGTCGAGGTGTTGAAGATCGGAGTCGGATCCACCTGCAGGTTCGACGGCGGGTTGAGGATGGTCTCCTCCATCACCGGCTTGCCGTCGTCGTGGTAGTTCGTGAGCGCGTCCTCGCAGTCGATCGCGTTCATGGCGTTGCCGCCCCTGCCGCCGATCCACGCGTCGAAGTGCCACAGCTTCGGGCCGCCGTTGGGGCCGTTGCCGTTCCAGTCCTGCTCACAGGAGGAGCAGGAGTCCTCCATGACGAAGTACTTCTTGACCCGCGGGAAATAGATCTTCGTGCCCGGTTTGGCCTCTTTGCTGGACGTCGCGAACGTGATCGGGTCCGACCACGTGCCCTTTCCGCCGGCCGTGTCGTGCAGGCCGGGATAGGCGATGTCACCACCGGGCGGCGTGTTGTCGTACCAGCCGTAGAAGGTCCAGAAGACCTGGTGGGACGCCGCGTTCGCCGGGGTCGAAACGACCAAACCGGACATCGCGAGCAGAATGGCTGCCGCCAGAGACAGGACGCGTTTCATGCGGGCCTCCGCAAAAACCGGTGGACTTGGCGGCGTGAAAGCAGAGTCCACCGGCTGCGCGGCTTTTGTAAAGAAACTTATCTAAATATTTGCGGAAGCAATGTCGGCGACCGGGCCCACCACGATGATCGCCGGAGGACGGATCTCGTGGGCCTTCACGTCCGCGCCCAGAGCGTCCAAAGTGGACCGCAGAACGCGCTGAGATGCGGTGCTGCCCTCCTGGACCACCGCGACCGGCGTCGACCCGGGACGGCCTTCCATCAACGCCGTGGCGAAAGCACCGGCCCGTTCGACCGCCATCATCAGCACGACGGTGCCCTTGAGACGCGCGATCGCGGACCAGTCGACAAGAGATCGCGGGTCGTCCGGCGCGACGTGACCGGAGACGACGACGACCTCGTGCGCCACGCCTCGGTGCGTCACGGGCACACCGGCCAATGCGGGCACACCGAACGCCGACGTCACGCCCGGCACCACGGTCACGGGGATCCCGGCCTCGGCGCACGCCAGCAGCTCCTCGAAGCCGCGCCCGAAGACGTACGGGTCGCCGCCCTTGAGCCGGACGACGAACTTGCCCTCCTTGGCGCGGTCGATCAGCGTCTGGTTGATGAACTCCTGCGTCGCCGCACGGCCGTAGGGGATCTTCGCCGCGTCCACGACCTCGACGTGCGCGGGCAGTTCCTCCAGCAGCTCGCGCGGGGCGAGCCGGTCCGCGACGACCACGTCCGCGTGCGCCAGCAAGCGCTTGCCCTGCACCGTGATCAGCTCGGGGTCGCCGGGTCCGCCACCGACCAGCGCGACGCCCACAGGCGGTGCGGCCTGATCCGCGATGCGTCCGTCGCGCAACGCGGCCACGAGCCCGTCCCGCACGGAGGCCGACCGGCGATGCTCTCCCCCGGCCAGCACACCAATCAGCATCCCGTCGTGCATCCCGCTGGCCGGCGTAACAGCCGTGCCTTCGACTGCGATGTCCGCGCGCACGCAGAACACACGCTGCGAGAGAGCCTCTTCGCTGATCTGCGCGTTCACCTCGACGTCGGACGTGCACGCCAGCACGTACCAGGCACCCTCGACGTCACCGGCCTCGAACAGCCTCTCGTGCCACGTCAGCTCCCCCGCGTCGACCATGCCCTGGACGGAGGGGGTGACGGACGGCGACACGAGCTCGACGACGGCGCCGGACGCGATCAGGCGAGGAAGACGGCGCTGCGCGACCGTGCCTCCGCCGACCACGAGGACGCGCCGGCCCCGGAGGTCGAGGCCGGCCAGGTAGTGCTGTTCAAAGGGCATGCGTAGAAGCATCCACACGGGACACGCCGTGTCCAGCCGAAGGGAACATGGTCACACGGCCAGCAGCTCGAAAGACGTGGCCAGCACCCCTCCGAAGCGCTGTCCGACCGCTTCTGCCATCGAACGGAGGAACGGCTCGGGATCGGCCATGTCGCCGCTCAACGCCTCCAGGTACGCCTTGTGCGCGCGTAGAGACGCCACGGATGCGTCGAACGAGTCGGTGATGTCCACGGCGTGCGTCGCCAACGGAGAGGACGCCGCCGCCACGTACTTCACGCCTTCCCACTTCTCCAGCCCGAGCTCCGGGAAGATCCACCGGTTGCCCGCGTCCCGGACCGCGTCGACGGCGGCGCGTCCGACGGCGATGTGGTCGGCCATGTTCAGGCCACCACCGGGCCAGGTCTCGCGGTAGTTGCCGGTGATGACGAACTCCGGGCGGTGACGGCGGATGGCCGCCGCGATGTCCCGCCGCAACGGGATGCCGTACTCGATGGTGCCGTCCGGGTGGTCCAGGAACTCGACCTCGGTGACGCCGACGGCCGCACAGGACGCGATCTGCTCCTCGACCCGCAACGGCGCGCAGGCAGCCGGTTCCATCGAGTCGATGCCGTTCTCGCCACGGCACGCGAGCAGGTACTTGATGTTCTTGCCTTGGGCGGTCCAACGCGCGATGGCGCCCGCACCGCCGTACTCCATGTCATCGGGGTGAGCGACGACGACCAGCGCGCTCGACCAGTCTTCCGGTACAGCTTCCAGATCAGACATGCGTGCAGGGTGCGCGCCGGAGCACGCACCCTGCAACACAGGCTTACAGCTGAGCGGTGATCACGGAGTTGTACGACGCGATCCGCGCGTACACACCGGGGTAACCCGCGCCCGCGCAGCCACGTCCCCAGGACGTGGCACCGATGAGCTTGCCGCCGTAGACCAGCGGACCGCCGGAGTCACCCTGGCAGGTGTCGACGCCACCCTGCGGGAAGCCCGCGCACACCATGGAGGTGTTGCTGTACTGCGAGTACGCGGTCTTGCAGGTCGAGTCCGACGTCAGCGGCACGTTCGCCTTGAGCAGGTAGCGCGAGGCGGAACCACCCGAGGACGTGGTGCCCCACCCGAGGATCAGCGCGGAGTTGCCGGCCGCGTAGAGCGCGGTGTCGGCCGGCGTGGCCAGCGGCAGGGTGGCCGAGCTGATGTTGCGGTCGAGCGTCAGCACGGCCACGTCGTAGCCGGAGGTCGCCGTGCGGTAGCTCGGGTGCACCCAGATCCGGGTGACGCTCGCGACCGTGCCCGCGGTGCTCTGCTTGTCGTCGCGTCCGTGCACGACACGCGTGCTGGAGGCCGAGCGGCCGGACACGCAGTGAGCGGCCGTGACGACCTTGTTGGCCTTCACGAGCGTTCCACCGCAGAACTGCGATCCGGACGTGGACGCCAGGTAGACGACCCACGGGTACGTCGAGGTGCTCGCCCGCGTACCACCGACGATCATCGGCGAGACGTCGTCCGCGGTGGCCGGAGGAGCGATGAAGAAGATGCTCGCGAGAGCGGACACCACGACGGACACGATCAGGCGATGCAGGGTTTTCGCCATGTTGCCAGTCCTTCCCTATGACGCTGTGTGTGCAGGGTGTGAAGCACGGCACACACAGCGTCAAGGGCGGAGATTCGGCGGCGTAACCGCCATTAGTCGGACATGTCCGACTTCACTTTTGACTCAGCCGATGCCACGCGCCGTGAAAGCCGCCTGGACGGAGGCGGCGTCGGCGTCGCCGTAGAGCTTCTTCGCCGCCGCGACGGTCGCCTTGGCCGCCGCCGCGAAGTTGGTCGACGGCGAGTAGGAGAACTGCGCCTCCAGGACGATCTTCGCCGACTTGTCGCGGCCGAACTTCTTGTAGATGTCCCACAACGCGCGCGACCAGATCTGGCCGTCGAAGTGCACCTCGCCCTTGCGGTCGGCGTACTTCAGGTCGGTGTCGGTGCGACGCAGGCAGTGCGGCGTCTCGGTCGTGTACGCCGTGGCGTCCCAGTCCATGATGCACGCCAACGGGACCGTGGCCGTGTCCTTGGCGTCCGCGGAGGACATGATCAACGCCCACCAGTCGCCGAAGCCCTCACCGATGGAGCCGCCCTCGACCGTGGAGCCGAAGCCGGGGACCTGGGCGTCCTGGATCGCGTGGCCGAGCTCGTGCCACACCACCTCGACGTCCTCGGCGTCGTCCACGCCGCCCGTGCCGAACGTGATCTGGTCCTTGCTCGGGTCGTAGAACGAGTTGTCCTCGGTCAGACCGAGCGTGGTGATCTTCTGGGCCTCGTTGTTGACGTTGGTGAAGCCGAGGCTCTGGATGTACCTCTGCGCCTCCGTCACGCCCCAGTAGGCGTTGACCTGCTCGAAGAGGTCGTTGGCCCGCGTGTACTCGAACTTGTTGCTCTTGTTGTAAGCGAGCTTGCTCTTGGCGCCGGTCAGCTGGGCGAAGTTGCCCTTGAGGTAACCCGAACCGTCCAGGTTGGACAGCGTGACCGTCTTGTACGCGGCGGCGGGGACGGCCGAGTCGGCGTCGTTGGCGTCCTTGAGGTTCTGGTTCTGCTGCGAGGAAACGGGGTTCGGGCTGAACACCTTGCCGGTGCCGTTCGCGTGCTTGACCAGGCTCTCGGTCTTCACGACCGCACCGGACTCCGCGTGCACCAGCGTGCGCTCGGATCCCTTGCCGTTGTCGGAGATCACCTCGTAGACGAGGCCCGTGCCGGGCAGCACCTTCAGGTTCGCGCCTTCGGGCGCACTGGCCTTGCTCTTGGCCTGCTCGGCCGTGACGGCGGGCGTGACGTCGACCGAACCGACCGCCAGGCGGCCGTCGTCCACGGTCTTCTCACCGGTCGCCTTGTCCACGTGCTCGACGTAGTACGCGCCCAGCACCGGTTTTCCGTCGTAGGTCTGTTCGTACCAGGTGTGCGTGGCGGTCAACGAGTCGCGAACCGTCAGCAGCCGCAGGCCTTCCTTGGGCGCGGCGGCCTGGGCGGTGATCGTCAGCAGGGACAGTGCGACGCCGGCGGTGCAGGCGACAGCGACGAGACGACGGGCTCTCATGCCGGTCTCCAGTGCTTTCGGGCCCGGGCAGGGTGGGCCGTGTGCATGGCGACGCTAATCAAGAAAACTTCAGCGGAGACCCTACGAAAGAAGGAAAAACGTCAGTGTTCCCATACTCCGGGAACAACAATTACGTCGGCTTCGACCGGATTGTCCAGCGTTGGTCCGGTTCCGAAAGCGACGAACGCGACCGCCGCACCCCGAGCGGCCAAATCGCACGCGCCCTCGTGGCGGACTTCGGTGCCAGAGCGCAGAAGCGAGCTGATGGCGTCGATCGCCTCGGGCGTGCCGACCACGAACGCCGCGCGCCGGATCTCCGCCTCCGCCCGCGGTGTGCGCTGCTCGGCCGCACCGGGACCGAGCCCGACGAGAGCGAGCCGGCCTCGCGGCAACACCCGTGCCGCGGCCACGGTCACGTTGTCCCGCTTGAACTTCTCGGCCGCCAGCTCGACCGGCCCGCCGTGCCCGATGCTCCGCGCGCCCCGGAGTGCGGCCGCCTCGGCGACGCTGGCCGTGCCCATCGAGTTGCGCACCACCGAGCTCGGGTTCGGCACGCCGATCTCGGCGAGCTCCTCGGTCGGGAACGTGAGCAGGTCGGCGGTGTCGCCGTGCCAGAAACCCCAGTCCTCCACGGCGTCCACGATGCCGGGTTCGTCCGCCTTGACGTCCGCCGTGGCGAACGCCTTGATGGCCCGCAGGTCCAGCCCGCCCTGAGCGTCCAACTCGGACAGTGCGGCACCAACGCTCGTGGCCGACGCACCACGCGAGGAACCCACACCGACGACGAGCGTGCGCGGCACGATCCGCAGCACGCTCTCCTTCGTCGCGGCGGCCCGGTCGTCGATGACGATCACCCACGTCGCGTCCTCGCCGCCCGCCACCACGTTGGGCGGCAACGCGGGCAACGGGAAGTTCAACGGGTTGCGCAGCACGACCTTCTCGCCCGCCTCGATGGCGGCGGTGCAGGCCGCGACGTCCCCGTCCGCCGTGGCGTCCAGCTGCTCCACCAGCTCGTCCAGCATCGAGTCGACCGTCGGACCGGTCGTCACCACCGCCGTGCGGTTCAGCAGGTCGGCGACGTGGCGGGTGAAGACGTCCGCGTCCCCGGCCAGCGCCACGACGAAATGCTCGTCCACGCACACCACGGCGGGGTCGGATCGCCTGTCCCGCAACAGGGGTGCGACCAGCCGGACCGCGGACCCCGCGTCGAGGAAGAGCACCACGGCACCGAGACGGGGCCAGAGGCTGCGGACGGCGGGCAGGACCTGGCCGTCGGGGACGACGGCGTCGGCGCCGAGGAGACCGGCCAGGTCGGCGGCGTCACCGCGCTGGGCGGGGCCGGCGAACACACCGATCATTTCTTGTTTCCCCACAACAAGGTCACCGGGACCGCCGGAGCGAACCCCGAGTCCAGCAGGCGCGAGGCGGTCCAGTGCACGCCCTCCACCTCGTACCCCGCGGCCGCCAACGCGTCCCGCGCGGGCACGATCTCGTCCACGCTCTCGGTCGCGACGACCACGCGCCGGGCCGACACCGCCGCCGAGGCCTTGACCGCGCTCAGCTCACCCCGGCCGACGAACACCGCGTCCGGGCGCGGCAGCGAGGGCGCGTCCAGCTCGGACTCCTCGACGCGGACGTCGACGCCGTGTGCCGACGCGTTCGCGATGATCCGCACGCACTGCACCGGATCGGGCTCGACCGCGATCACCGCGGCACCGAGCCGGGCGCACTCCACGCCGACCGCGCCGGAACCCGCGAGCACGTCCCACACCAGCACGCCGGGGCGCGGGGCGAGACGGGCCAGCACGAACGCGCGCACCTCGGCGCCGAGCACGTGGGCGCGGCTCGCGAAGGCGTCGTCCGGGAGCGCCCAGCCGTCGTTGGAACGGAGGAACTCGTTGTCCGCCAGGCACAACACGGCGTCCGGGGCAGTCCAGCGGCGGGTCACCGCGTCACGCGGGTCGACCGGGACCAGCTCGCCGGAGTCCTGCACCGTCAGCGTGCGGCGCCAGCCCGCCAGGCCCGCGCCGATCTCCGCGGGGCCGATGCCCTCGGCCAGCCTGACGATCACGGCGGAGTGGGCTCGGCACACGTTCAGCGCGGGGCGCAGGCCGTCCGCCGCGTCGACGATCTCGACGGGGCGGCCCGCTGCCTCCAGCAGCTTCTCGACCGGCATCAGTTAGCGGACCGCTTGGGCTTGCGGACCGGCTTCTTGCGCGACGCGGACGTCGAGACGTTGACCGTCGGCGGCTTCGGCATCTCGGCGGCGACCACCGTCAGCTTCGGCTTCGGCGCGGGCTCCTCGGCGGGCTTGCGCATCGACTGCTGTATTTCCTCCACCGCCGTCCACGCCGGGTTCGGCTCGGCGACGGCGGCCGTGGCAGGGGCGGCGGGGATGGGCTCGTCCGGACGTGCCGGGATCGGCTCGTCCACGCGCGTCGCGATGCGCGAGGCGGCACGGCGCGACCACTTCGTCGGGCGGGCGGCGCGCAACGGCTCGTCGACCGACGTCGTCGCCGAGGTCGACACCCGGCGCGTCGGCGCCTTCACGGCCGCACCGACGAGGAACAGCGTCGGGCGGTAGAGCTTGTGCTTCTTCACGACCGACTCCAGCTCGCCGACCGTGGTGTGCACGACCAGCTCGTCGGCCTGGCTCACCTTGTACGCGACGACGACCGGCGTGGCCTCGGAGTACCCGCCCTGCAGCAGCTTCTCCACGAACTGGCCGGTGCGCGCGCCCGAGACCGTGGCGGCCATCGTGGTCTGCAGCGCGGCGAACTCGCTGACGCGTTCGCTGCTCTCCGGCGAGATCAGCACCGTGGAGAACGCCTCGGTCTGCGTGAGCTCGCGGCCGATCTTGGCGGCCGCGGCGGCGACGACGGACACACCCGGCACGACCTCGACCTCGAGGCCGAGGCGCACGCACAGGTCGTGCTGCTCCTGAACGCCCCCACCGGTCGCGGCGTCGCCCGAGTGCAGGCGCACGACGACCTGGCGCGACGCGGCGGCGCGGCGGTACAGGTCCGTGATCTCCTCCGGCGAGACGCGCGAGAAGTCGACCAGGTCGGCGTCGGCGCGGGCGTGCTCGCGGACGCACTCCGCGTCCACCGCCGTGGGCGCCCAGATGACGACGTCGGCTTCGGCGATGCGGCGCGCGCCTCGCAGGGTGATGAGGTCGGCGGCACCGGGACCGGCGCCGACGAAGGTGACCCGACCGGTCGTCGTCACGACAGCTCCACAGGGGGTTTGGGGGAGAGAGGCTTAAGCGAAGACCGTACCGTCTGCCACTCCGGCCACGAACGGGTGGCAGGCCCGCACGAACCGGGCCACCGCTTCCGGATCACCGGCCGGGTGCGTGTGGAGGTACGACGCGTGCACGCCGCCCACCACGAAACCTTCGGCGACGGGCCGTGAGTCGACGCCGCGCCAGTGCCACGCGGGCGGCGTCGAGTGCGGTGTGGACAGCTGGGTCCGATGGAACTCGTGGCCGGTCACGCGGCTGCCCGGCGGGTGCAGCGGCGAGCCCGCGGACGCCACCGCGTCCCGGTAGCCCAGGGTCAGCTTCGGGGTCATGAACCCCTCGGCGTCGAGCACGCCGCACATCGGGTGCCCGTCGAGCGAGCGCGCGAGGTACAGCAACCCTCCGCATTCGGCGTGGACCGGCGCACCCGATCGAGCGAACCGGGCCACCGCCTCGCGCAACTTCACGTTGCCCGACAGCGCTTCCGCGTGCTGCTCGGGAAATCCGCCCGGGAGGACGAGCCCGGAGGTTCCTTCCGGAAGCTCCTCGTCGTGCAGCGGATCGAGGACGGCCACCGCCGCGCCCGCCGCCTTCAGCACCTCGACGTGCTCGGCGTAGCCGAACGTGAACGCCGCTCCGCCCGCGACGGCGACCACCGGTTCGTCCGCCACGCGCTCGACCTGCGGCTCCCACGCGGCGACGGCCATCGCGGGCACCGACTGCGCCAGCCTGCGGACCGCGTCGAGGTCGACGTGCCTGGCCACGGCGGCGGCGATCGCGTCCACCGCGGCGACGGCCTCCGGCCCGTGCTCGGCCGCCGTCACGAGCCCCAGGTGCCGTGAGGGCAGGGAGAACTGCGGATCGCGTGGCAGCACGCCGAGCACGTCGAGGCCCACCTCGTCGCACGCCGACCGCAGCACCTGCTCGTGCCGTTCCGACCCGACCTGGTTGAGGATCACGCCGCCGAGCCGGACCGTCGGGTCGTAGCCGCGGAACCCGTGCAGCAGCGCGGCGAGCGACCGGCTCTGCCCGCGAGCGTCCACGACGAACAGCACGGGCGCGTTGATCAGCTTGGCGACGTGCGCGGTCGAGCCGATGCCTGCGGTGTCGATGCGGCCGTCGAACAGCCCCATCACGCCCTCGACCACGGCGATGTCGCAGCCCTTGGCACCGTGCGCGAAGAGCCCCGGGACGCGGTGCTCGCCGACCATGACGGGGTCGAGGTTGCGACCGGGGCGGTCCGTGGCGAGCGAGTGGTAGCCGGGGTCGATGTAGTCGGGGCCGACCTTGAACGGCGCCACCCGCGACCCGGCCCGGCGCAGCGCCGCCATCAGGCCCGTCGCGACGGTGGTCTTGCCGCTGCCCGAGGCGGGGGCGGCGACGACCAGCCTGTTCACCATCCGGTCACCACTCGATCCCCCGCTGGCCCTTCTGACCGGCGTCCATCGGGTGCTTGACCTTGGTCATCTCCACCACGAGGTCGGCGGCGTCGGCCAGCTTCTGCGGCGCGTACCTGCCGGTGATCACGACGTGCTGGTGGCCGGGCCTGTTCGCGAGCGTCTCCACGACCTCGTCGACGTCGATCCACCCCCAGTGCAGCGGGTACGTGAACTCGTCGAGCACGTAGAAGCCGTGGCGTTCGGTGTTGATCCGGCGCTGGATCTCGTGCCAGCCCTCGAGAGCGGCCGAGGCGTGGTCGTCCTCGGTGCCCTGCTTGCGGGTCCAGGACCAGCCCTCGCCCATCTTGTGCCACTCGACGGCGCCGCCCTCGCCGGTCTCGTCGTGCAGCCGGCCGAGCGCCTTGAACGCGGACTCCTCGCCCACCTTCCACTTGGCGGACTTCACGAACTGGAACACACCGATGTCCCAGCCCTGGTTCCAGCCGCGCAGCGCCATGCCGAACGCCGACGTCGACTTCCCCTTCATCTCGCCGGTGTGCAGCATCAGCAACGGCCGGTTGCGGCGCTGGCGGGTGGTCAGGCCGTCCTTCGGCACCTCGGTGGGTTGTCCTTGAGGCACAACGATCTCCTTATGCGGCCCGGACGACGCCGGCGAGGTGGTCGGCGGACAGCTGCTCGAGGCGGACACAGGTGCCCTGCAGCGCTTCGGCGATCTTCTGGGCGAGGCCGAGGCGGACGTGGCCCTGTTCGCAGTCCACGACCACGACGGCGGTCTGTTCGAGCAGGCCCGCGGCCTTGAGCGCGTCCTTGGTCGGGTCTCCCCCGAGGCCGGACGACGTCGCGCGGCCGTCGGTCAGCAGCACCACCAGGGGCCGCTTCCGCGGGTCGCGCAGCCGTTCGATCTCCAGCACGCGGTGGGCCTTGAGCAGGCCGTCCGCGAGCGGGGTGCGGCCGCCGGTGCGCATCTTCTTCAGGCGCGCGGCCGCCGCGTCGACGGACGTGGTCGGGGGCAGCGCGACCTCGGCGGTCTGGCCGCGGAACGTCACCACGCCGACCTTGTCGCGGCGCTGGTAGGCGTCGCGCAGCAACGAGATCACCGCACCGCTGACCGCCGCCATCCGCTTCTGCGCCGCCATCGAGCCCGAGGCGTCGACGACGAACAGGACGAGGTTCGACTCCTTGCCCTCCCGCACGGCCTTGCGCAGGTCGGCGGCGGTCAGCAGCAGTCCTGGTCCGCTGCGGCCCCGCGCCGTCTGGTGCGGCGCGGCGTTGGTCAGGGTGTCGACCAGGTGCAGCCCACTTCCATCCACTGTGGACGAACGAACGATCCGGCCGGTGCGGGCACGGGCCCGGGAACGCTTGCCGGGCGCGCCTTCTCCGACTCCGGGCACCTCCAGCAGCCGCGCCTTGAACGCGGGCGAGGGCTCCGGTGCCGGACGGTCCTGCGGCGCGTTCCCGTTGCCCTTGGGGCCTTCCTGCGGTTCGGGCAGCTCGCCGCCGCCGGGGCCGTCGTCGTCCGGACCCTCGTCCGGGCCCTCGTCGGGCTCCGCGGCGTGCTCGGCCGCCTGCTTCATCGCGTCCTCGAGCTGCTGCTCCTCGATGCCGGGCTCGTCGAACGGGTCACGGCGGCGCCGGTGCGGCAGCGCGAGCCGGACGGCGGTCTCGACGTCCTGCTCCTCGACCTCGGAGGCACCCCGCCACGCCGCGTGGGCGGTGGCGGCACGGGCGACGACGAGGTCCGCGCGCATGCCGTCGACCTCGAAAGCCGCGCAGACGGCGGCGATCCGGCGCAGCTCACCGTCCGGAAGGGACACACCGGCGAGCTTCGACCGAGCCTCGGTGATCCGCTGCTTGAGCTGGGCGTCCTCGCCGGCCCACTTCGCCGCGAACGTCACGGGGTCGGCCTCGTAGGCGAGCCGGCGCCGGATGACCTCGGTGCGCACCCCGACGTCCCGCGCGGCCTTCACCGCCACGGTCAGCCCGAACCGGTCGAGCAGCTGCGGCCGCAGCTCGCCCTCCTCCGGGTTCATGGTGCCGACCAGCAGGAACTGCGACGGGTGCGAGACCGAGACGCCCTCGCGCTCGACGTGCGCGCGCCCCATGGCGGCGGCGTCGAGCAGCAGGTCGACCAGGTGGTCGTGCAGCAGGTTGACCTCGTCGACGTAGAGGACGCCCCGGTGCGCCGCGGCCAGCAGGCCGGGCTGGAACGCCCGCACGCCCTCGGTCAGCGCCTTCTCCAGGTCGAGCGAGCCGACCAGCCGGTCCTCGGTGGCGCCGACGGGCAGCTCCACGAGCCGGGCCGGCCGCCGGTCGACACCGTCGTGCGGCGCGTCGGGGCAGTCGGTGGTGCCGGGCAGGCAGCCGAACCGGCAGCCCGCCGAGACGTCGAGCTCCGGCAGCAACGCGGCGAGGGCACGCACGATGGTCGACTTCGCGGTCCCCTTCTCGCCGCGGACGAGAACGCCGCCGATGCCGGGGTGCACGGCGTTCAGCAGCAGGGCCAGCCGGAGGTCGTCGTGGCCGACGACAGCCGAAAAGGGGAACATGCTCGGCGAAGTCCTTCCTCGGGTGTCCACGCCCGCGGTCAGGGTGAAGAGGGGGACGAGTTCCTGACTCCCGACTCGCGGTCGGTCACAGTCGCGGGACGGCGCCGGAGTCACACCGGCTTCCTCGCACTCCCCTCACAGCCCCGGCATCGTCGCATTTCGCACGGCCGGGTGTAACAGCCAGGTGAGCGACGTCGCCTTTGGGCCTGTGCCGGAGTCCGGCCCGGCTGTCGCGGACCAGACTCCGGCACACGCCCTAGATCAGGCTCCGGAACTCCGCCCAGGCCTCCCCGACCTCGTCCGCCGTCCACTCGAGCGCGGGCTCCGCGATCGTGATCTCGGTCTTCGCGAGCGTCCCGTCGCGCCAGAACCCGCCGAGGAACTTCCCGCCGATCTCCTTGAGCCGCGCGGGGTCACCGGGCAGGTGCAGCGCGAACTGGTGGGTGTGCGGTTCGGGCAGGTCCATGGCGGCGGCCACGACCTTGGCGTGCTCGACCTGGGCGCCCAGGCGGGGCAGCACCGTGTCGAGGCCGTGCAGCGCGGAGAGCGCCGCGGGCCACTGCTGGAACAGCATGCCGCCGTACCGGTGCCGCCAGACCCGTGCCTGGTCGACGAAGTCCTGAGTGCCCGCGAGCGCCGCGCCGGAGATGCCTTCGAGGGACTTGTAGAACGACACGTAGACCGAGTCGAACAGTCCCGCGATCTCGGTCAGCGGCTTGCCCAGGCCGAACGTGCTCTCCCACAGCCGCGCGCCGTCGAGGTGCACGACCGCGTCGCGTTCCCGGGCGGCGTCGACCAGCGAGGTCAGCTCGTCCCAGGTCGGCAGGACGAACCCGGCCTCGCGGTCCGGCACCTCCAGCAGGAGCGTGCCGAACGGTTCGGGGCACGAGCTGACGTCGGAGTTGCGCACCTTGATCGGGCGGAGCCCGGACAGCACGGTCAGCGCGTCGTCCTCGTGGTGCAGCGGGTGCGCCTGCGGGTGCATCGCGACGATCGGGTTGTGCGTGCGGTCGGCCCAGCACTTCAACGCGATCTGCTGCGCCATCGTCCCGGTCGGCACGAACAGCGCGGCCTCGGTGCCCAGGAGCTCCGCCACCCGCGTCTCCAGCGCTCCCACCGGGCCGCCGTCGCCGTAGCGGTCGGGGTCGACGTCCGGCACGGGGCCGAGCGTCTCCAGCAACGTCTTCTTGCGGACTCCGGAGAGCTGACGGTTCAACACCCCCGCATCAAACCCCAGCGGCGAGCGTGTCGGCGAGCGAAATGACGCCCGCTCGGATCTCGCCGGCCGTCATGCCCTGGGCCAGCAGGAACTCGATGTGCTCACCCCGGAGCACTGCCAGCACGGTGTGCGCCGCGAAGGTCGAGCCGACGAGCCGGGCGAGCCGCTCGACGGTGATCCGGAAGTTGCCCTCGCAGCTGCGCGCCGTCGTCCGTTCCACCGCGATGACCAGCGGCAACGACTCCAGCACGTGGTCGAACAGCGTGCCGGCGAACTCCCCCGCGGTCCGGCACTCCAGCGACGCGGTCTGGATCCACGACGCCGCCGTCTCGTCGACCACGGCCCGGACCAGACCCGCCTTGTCGCCGAAGCGGCGGAACACGGTGCCCTTGCCGACGCCCGCCGCCGTGGCCACGTCCTCCACGGACACGGCCTCGATGCCGCGTTCGCTGATCAGCCGGGTGGCGGCGGCGAGGATCGCGGCTCGGTTGCGGGCTGCGTCGGCGCGTTCCACGGGCTTCTCCCTTGACACAAGCGGACTGTCGGTCCGTATAGTAGCAACCGGACCGACGGTCCGCTTATCGGGGAGGTTCGGGGATGAAGGCAGTGCGGTTCCACGAGTTCGGCGCGCCCGACGTGCTGCGGGTCGAGGAGGTGCCGGACCCGGCCGGCGACACGCTCGTCGACGTCACCGCGATCGGGCTCAACTACGGCGAGACGGTCATCCGCCGGGGCAAGGGGAAGGAGCTGTTCCCCTGGTATCCCGGACCGGCGCTGCCCGTCGTGCTGGGTTCCGAGGTCGTGGGCACCACGAAGGACGGCCGCCGGGTGATGGGCGTGCCGCGCGACGGCGCCTACGCCACGAAGGCCGTCGTCGAGCACCCGATCGACGTCCCCGACGGCGTGGGCGACCACGAGGCGCTCGCCCTGCTCCTGCAGGGCACCACGGCGGTCGCGGCGGCCAAGGCGGCGCGCATCCGGCCCGGCGACCGGGTGCTGGTCGAGGCGGCGTCCGGGGGCGTGGGCAGCCTGCTCGTGCAGCTTGCGGAACGGGCGGGCGCGATCGTGCTCGCCGCGTCCAGCAAGGGCGGGATCGGCTACGACTGGACCGGCCTCGACCCGGTCGACGTCGTGTTCGAGTCGATCGGCGGTGAGGTCGGGAAGCGCGCGTTCGAGCTGCTCAGGGACGGCGCCGGCAGGATGGTGGTCTTCGGCTGCGCCAGTGGTGAGCCGCTGGACGTGACGGCGAGCGACGTCTTCCGCAAGGGCGTCGCGGTCATGGGTCTCCCCCACGGCACCACCCCGGAGGAGGTGTTCGCGCTGGACCTCGACCCCGTGCTCGGCGACGTCTACCGGCTCGACGAGATCGCCGACGCGCACCGGGCGCTCGAGGCCCGCACCACGCGGGGCAAGCTCATCGCGCGACCGTGACCGCCTTGGGCGCGCGGAACGACAGCAGGTTCAGCCACTCCGGGTCCGGCCCGACGAGGTGCAACGACGGCTCGTGCTCGGCCACCGTCCGCAACGTCACGGCGGCCTCCAGCCGAGCCAGTCCCGCGCCGAGGCAGAAGTGGCGGCCGTACCCGAACGCGAGATGCCGGGGATCGGTTTCCTTACCGCTCAACAACAACACGAGCTCCGCGCCGGCAGGCACACGCACACCGGACAACACGACCTCACGCGCGGTCAGCCGCCGCCACGTCACCACGGGCGTCTCGGTCCGCAGCACGTCCTCGACGAACGCCTCGGCCACACCGGGTTCGGGCAGCCGCGCCCACACCGCGCGGTCCTGCAACGCACGGCGCAACGCCGTCGACAACAGCTGGGTCGTCGTCTCCTGGCCCGCGATCAACAGGAAGTAGCAGAGACCGGCGGAGTCCTCCGCGGACACTCCGGCATCGGCCAGCGCGCAGAACAGCTCGCCGTCGCGGGCGTGGTAGCGCTTGATCAGCCACTGGTGGAAGTCGCCGACGTCGTCGACCAGCTCCAGCTGCCGTTCACGGGTGATGTCACCCCAGAAGAACTCCAGCGAACCGGTGCTCCACCGCTTCAACGTCGGAATGTCGACGTTCTGACATTCGAGCAGCTCCATCAGCACGATCGCGGGCAGGTCCCACGCGAGCGACCGCACGAGATCCGCGCCACCCAGGCGTTCCAAAACCAGGGACCGGATGCGAGGCTCCGCAGCGGCGACGCGCGCGGGCGTGAAGAACGACGCGACCAGCCGCCGCAGCTCCGCGTGGGACGAGGACCCGTTGTTCGCGAGCGTCGGCGGCAGGGAGAAGCGGGCGCGGACCAGTGACCGCAACGCCGCCGGCGCCACCGGTGTCACGGCGGTCAGCGCGTTGTCGGGCAGGTATGTGACCGGATCGGCCAGAACCGCACGCACGTCGTCATACGAGGACACCACCCAGCGTCCGCCGAGGAACTGCACCGGCGAGGTGAGTTCGGCGCGCGTGAAGGTGAACAGGTCCACGAGCGGCACGCTAGCGGGCGGATGGGAGACTCAGGCGGTGACCGTGAGCACAACTGAGGCGATTTCCAGTGGTGGTGAGTCGACGTTCGACTGGATCGACGTCCGCTCTGAAGCGCGAGCCAAGGCGGGTCTGACCCGGCGGCTGCGGCCCCGGACGTCGGACTCGACGGACCTCGACCTCGCGAGCAACGACTACCTCGGCCTCGCCAAGGACAAGCGGGTCGCGGGTGCCGCGGCCGCCGCCACGCTGAAGTGGGGCGCGGGGTCCACGGGGTCGCGCCTGGTCACGGGCTCGACGGAGCTGCACGCGGAGCTGGAGTTCGAGCTCGCGAACTTCTGCGGCTCGCAGTCGGCGCTGGTGTTCAGCAGCGGGTACATGGCGAACCTCGCCGCGGTCACGGCGCTGACGGGCCCCGGCACGGCGATCGTCGCCGACCAGCACATCCACGCGTCGCTGATCGACGGCACGCGGTTGTCGAAGGCCGACGTCGTCGTCGCGGACCACTGCGACGTCGGCAAGGTCAGGCACGCGCTCGAGACCCGCGGCAAGCGGCGCGCGATCGTCGTCACGGACTCGGTGTTCAGCGTCGACGGCGACATCGCCCCGCTGAACGAGCTGCACGAGGTCTGCCGCGCGACGGGCGCCGCGCTCGTCGTGGACGACGCGCACGGACTCGGCGTGGTCGGGCCCGGTGGCCGGGGCGCGGTGGCCGCGGCGGGCATCATCAAGGCGCCGGACGTGATCACCACGCTGACGCTGAGCAAGTCGCTGGGCGCGCAGGGCGGTGCGGTCCTCGGCCCGAGCCGGGTGATCAAGCACCTGATCGACACCGCGCGCCCGTTCATCTTCGACACCGGCCTCGCGCCCAGCAGCGCGGCGGCGGCCCTCGCGGCGATCAAGATCCTGCGCGAGGAGCCGGACCGTCCCGAGCGGGCGCTGACCGTGGCGCACGACCTGAGCCACCGCCTGAAGGAGGCCGGCTTCCAGGTCAGCACGCCGACGGCCGCCGTCGTGAGCGTGCGCGCGCCCAGCCCCGAGCAGGCGTTCCAGTGGGCCGAGACCTGCCGCACGAGCGGTGTGGTCGTCGGCTGCTTCCGGCCGCCGTCGGTGCCGGACCAGATCAGCAGGCTGCGGCTCACCGCGCGCGCCGATCTGACCGAGGCCGACATCGAGCGCGCGGTGCGCGTGATCAGCGAGAGCGCCGCATCCGCAGGTGTGGGATCCCGTCGTCCATGAACTCGTCGCCCTCGGCGACGAACCCGAACGACGCGTAGAAGTCGGCGACGTACGTCTGCGCGTCGAGCACTGACGGTGTGGTGCCGATGTCCACGAGCGCGGCCTGCATCAGGCGACGGCTGTAGCCGCGGCCGCGGGCCATGCGCGCGGTGGCGACGCGGCCGACGCGGAACGTGCCGTCGGGTTCCTCGAGCAACCGCAGGTAGGCGACCGGATCGTGCGATCCCTCGGCCTCCAGCCAGAAGTGCCGTGTGCCCTGCTCGAGATCTCGGCCGTCCGCGTCCGCGTAGACGCAGTTCTGCTCGACGACGAAGACTTCCTGACGCAGCCGCAGGATCGCGTAGAGCTGGGCGGGGCTCAGGTCGAGCCCCCACTGCCGGCGCAGGGTGGCGGGAAACTGTGTGGTTCGCACCTGGTCGTGGATATCAGAAGCCCAGCGTCTGCCGGTAGTTCGCGAGCCGGGTGTAGACACCGGGTTCGTCCGGGCGAGCGCAGCCCCGGCCGAACGACACGACGCCCGCGAGCCTGCCGCGCACCACGAGCGGACCGCCCGAGTCGCCCGTGCAGGCGTCCCGGCCACCGCGCCCGGCGCACAGCATCGCGCCCGGCCGGTAGTCCGGTTCCTTCAGCAGGCACTCGGAGTCGGACAGGATCGGCACCGTCACCTTGCGCAGCGACATCGCGGGCGGGGTGTTCTCGGCGGTGCGGCCCCAGCCGAGCACCGTCCCGTCGTCACCGACCTCGCCGAGCGCGATCGTCCGGTACGGCACCTGCTGGGCCAGCGTCAGGACCGCCACGTCGTCGCCCTTGGTGACCTCGACGTAGTCGGGGTGGCGCCACACGCTCGCGACGGCCGACTCGACGCCCTCGCCCTTCTGCCGCAGGTCGGTGCGGCCGGCGACCACGCGCAGCTGCTCGGCGGGGCGCTGGTTCTTGCCGAGGACGCCCTTGAGCGTCACGCAGTGCGCGGCCGTCATGACCTTGTCCGGGGCGACGAGCGCGCCGCCGCAGATCAGCTGACCGTCCGTGGTGGTGATCGCCACAACCCACGGGGTGTCCGCCACCCGCGCGGGTGTCCCCCCGACGATCGCATCAGCCGACGTACCGCCGCTGACCAGCGCGACAACCGCTACCAGCACGGCCAACCGCTTACCCCTCACGGACCACTCCTCGTTGCGCCAGGTGGACGACCGGTCACCAACGGTAGCGATCGCGCTAGGACGGCGTCAAAACCGAAGATTCTCGTGCTAATGTCCCGTTAGGCCGGAGATTTTGCGGCCTGTGTCATAGATCACGGGGGTATGTACGGTGTTGTTCGACTTCGGCCAGGTTCCGGCCTTCCTCATCGCGTGTGCGGTCGTCATCGTGACCCCCGGCGTGGACGCGTTCCTGCTCCTGCGCACGTCACTGCGCTCCGGCACCCGCGCGGGACTGCTCGCGCTGGGCGGCATCCACACGGCCGCGGCGGTCCAGGTCGCGCTGGTCATCTCGGGCCTCGGCGTGGTGCTCGCGCGGTACCCGATGGCGCTCACCGCGTTGCGCTGGATCGGTGCGGGCTACCTGCTCTACCTCGCGGTTTCCATCACGCGCGGGCTGATCAGGCGCACCGGTGGCGAGCCGGAGGAGGCCATGAGCGCGCGACCGTTCCGGCAGGGCTTCCTGACCAACATCACGAACCCGAAGATGATCCTGTTCTCGCTGGCTTTCCTGCCGCAGTTCATCGGATCGGGTGAACCGGCACCGCAGCTCACGATGCTCGCGGTCGTGTTCCTCGGACTCGCGGCGGTCTGGGAGCTGATGATCGTGCTGGCGGCGTCCCGCGTCGCGGGCAAGCTCAAGCGCCCCGGCGTGACGACCGCGCTGGACGCGGTGTGCGCGGCCGTCTTCCTGACGATGTCCGTCGGGCTCGTCCTCTAACCCAGGTACGTCGCCACTCGCGTGTAGACGCCGGGCGAGTGCGGACGAGCGCAGCCCGTGCCCCACGAGACGATGCCCGCCAACCGTCCGTCGATCACGAACGGGCCGCCGGAGTCGTCGAGGCACGCGTCGATGCCGCCGTCGGGATATCCCGCGCAGAACATGGCCTCGGCGTCGTAGCGGGCATGGGCCGCGGCGCACTGCTCGTCCGGCACGATCGGGATGTAGGCCTTGTGCAGCAACGGACTCTTGTTCGTGTCGTGCTCGGCCTGCTGCCCCCAGCCGTACACGACGCCGACGCTGCCGCCCATGTACGCGGTGGACGCGGCGATCGGCAGCGGCGGGTACGGCATCGGCTCGGTGAGCGTCAGCACGGCGAGGTCCTTGCCGCTGGACGGCGTCGTGTAGCCGTCGACCAGGCGGAAGGACGCCACCAGCGAGGTCGAACCGCCGTCGGTGCGCAGGTCGAGCCGGCCGCCGACAACGCTGATCGAGGCGGGCATGCGGCCGTGGACGCAGTGCGCCGCCGTGGCCACCTCACGCGGCCCGAGGAGCGCTCCGCCGCAGAACTGCAGGCCCGAGGGCGTCGTCAGGGCGACCATCCACGGCACCTCGGCGGCGTCGTCCACCACGACGCCGCCGACGATCCTGGGTGTCGCGTGAACCGGGGTCGCCGTGATCACGAGCAGAGCCAGAATCGCCGGCAACACGCGTGTGATTCCCATCGGTGCGCAGACCTCTACGGGTCGACGACCACGGGCGGAGCGTCCACGACCGCGTGAAGGTCCTTGGCGTAACGGGAGATCCGGACGTACACGCCCGGCTTGTTCTTGCGCGCGCAGCCCTCACCCCACGACGTGACGCCGACGAGCTTGCCGTCCACCACGATCGGGCCGCCCGAGTCGCCCTGGCAGGTGTCGACCTTGCCGCCCTCGTAGCCCGCGCAGAACATGTCCGCCTTGACGAACTGCGGGTAGGTGTCGACGCAGAACGCGTCCGGCAGCACCGGAACGGTGGCCTGCATGAGGAAGCGCGAGGTCTTGCCGTTCTCGGCGGTGCGCCCCCAGCCGAGCGCGCGCAGCGCCGTGCCGGGCTCGTAGAGCGCCCGATCGGACAGTTCGGCGAGCGGCAGCGGTTCGTAGGGCAGGGCGTCCGCGAGCGTCAGGACGGCGACGTCCTCGCCCTCGTCAGCCGAGACGTACTGCTTGTGGATCCAGATCTTCGTGACGGCGGCCGTCACCCCGGCCCTGCGGTCCTGCTTGTCCTCGCGACCGGCGACGACCTGCACGTCCCGCGGACCGCGGCCCAGCGCGCAGTGGGCGGCGGTGAGCACCTTCGTCGGCGCGACGACCGTGCCGCCGCAGAACTGGGCGCCCCGGTCGTCGACCAGGTAGACGACCCAGGGGTTGGCCTTGATGGACGCCCGCTCACCGCCAACGACCTGCTCGTTGGCGGCGGCGGTGCCTGTCGACGCGAGCAAAGCGGAGAGAACCAACACCAGGAGTCGTCTCATGACTCCAGATGGTAGCTACTCCGCTGAGCCGTTCGGAGCAACCTTGCTCCACATCTTGCCGGCGGCGCCAACCAGCGTCCCGCCGATGTCGTTGATCGTCTTGATCAACGGGTCGGCGGACTCGCTCATCGACTCCTTGTAGGAGCGGGCCGCGCTCTTGATGTCGTCGGTCAGGTTGCCCGTCGGGTGGTCGTCCTCGCGGCGGGGGTACGTGCCGGTGAGGATCTCGCGGTACTCCTCGCTCGCGGCCCAGCGCTGCAGCTCCGCCGCGCGCACGACGGCCAGCGGGTGGGTGCGGTCCTCGAGGTCGAGCAGCTTCAGGATGCTGTCGCGGATGTCCTCGCCCTCGTACTCCTTGGCCTGCTCCAGGAACGACGCGATGTCGACCTGGTCGCCGGTGTCGCCCGCGAAGGCGAGGTGCACGCGCAGCGCCGCCTGCGGGTTCTGGCCCGCGAGCAGGCCCGCCCGGTCGCACGACAGCTCGGTCTTGCGCTGCCACTCGTACAGCGCCGCGATCACCGCGCGCATGGCGAACGTGCCGGCGGCGTTCCAGCCGAGCGTGTGCCGCAGGCCCAGCAGACGGGCGAGGATCGTGTTGTAGAGCCCGTGGCCGGACATCGCGTGGCCCATCTCGTGGCCGATGGCGAAGCGCAGCTGCTCCCGGTCGAACCTGTCGACCAGCGCGGAGTTCAGCACGATGAAGGGCTTGTCGATGCCGCGGGTGTAGGCGTTGACCAGCGGGGAGTGCCGCACGAAGATCTCGGGCACCTCCTGCAGGTCGAACGTGGCCGCGACCTCGTTCTGCAGCCGGTGCAGGTCCGGGAACTGCTTCGGGCCGACGCGGACCGACGACGCGACCTGGACCAGGCGCTCCCCGCGCTCGGAGAACGCCGCCGCGACCGCCTTGATGACCGGTCCCACGGCGGGCACGGCGCGCAGCACCGCGAGGGCACCACGGTCGGCCGGATGTTCGTAGGCGCGCGAGCTGATGCCCGGGAACCGCACCCTGGATGACTGTTCGATGTCCCCCGTCATGTCCCCAGGTTAGACACGATCCGGACAAGGCTGCACGGAATCGGCGTCAGACCGTTGCAAACTTGCGCGGTGAGCACCGACGAAGACACCACGGTCCTGCCCTTGCGCGGCGGCGCCTCAGCGACCCTGGTCCGCCGCCGTGCGGTGGCCAACGACCGCGGCGCGATCCTCTACGTGCACGGCTTCGCGGACTACTTCTTCCAGGAGCACGTGGCCGAGCACTACACAGCCCAGGGCTACGACTTCTACGCCGTCGACCTGCGCGGGTACGGCCGCTCGCTGCGCGACGGCGAACTGCCGAACTACACGACCGACATCGCGGTGTACTTCGAGGAGATCGACGCCGCGATCGCCGTCGTTCGCGAAGAACACTCGCGCGTGGTCCTCATGGGCCACTCGACGGGCGGCCTGACGACGTCGTTGTGGGCACACGAACGACGTTCCAGCGACCTCATCGACGCGTTGGTGCTCAACAGCCCGTGGCTCGACGTCGTCGAACCGCCGTTGGTGCGGCAGGTCGTGAAGCTGATCGGCGGGATCGCGCCGAAGGTGAAGATCCGCGCGAACCTCGGTGAGGCGTACGGGGCGGCGATCCACAACTCCCGCAACGGCGAGTGGGACTTCGACCTGAAGTGGAAGCCCCTGGCGGGCTTCCCGGTGCTCGCCGGGTGGATCCGGGCGGTGCTGATCGCGCAGGAGAAGGTCCACAACGGACTCGACGTGCGCGTGCCGGTGCTGGTGCTGCACTCCGACAGGAGCATGTTGAACGCCAAGGCGTGGAGCGAGGACGTGTCCAAGGCGGACGCCGTGCTCGACGTCGAGGGCATGCGCAAGTGGGGCCCCAAGCTCGGCACGTCGGTGAAGGTCGTGGAGATCAAGGCAGGCATGCACGACCTGTTCCTGTCGCCCGAGCCCGTGCGTGCGGCGGCTCTCGCCGAGGTCGACGAGTTCCTGAAAACGGCTTGACCTCGTTGTAGGTCGAGGTTCGAGACTGGTCGTCATGAACATCGACTTCAACGCCTGGTACGCGCTCGAAAGCGCGATGCAGGACGAGAAAAGCCGTCGCGTGAGCCGGGCGACGTTGAAGCGTGTCGCCCGGTTCGCCCACCCGCAGCGCCGTGCGGTGTACGCGTTGCTCGCCACCTCGTCGGTCGCCGCGGTGCTCGCGGTGGTCTCCCCCGTGCTGGCCGGACGGGTCGTCGACACCATCATCGGTGGCCGGGACTACGGACTGGTCGTGTGGCTCGCGCTGGCGATCGCCGGGGTGGCGGTGCTGGAGGCCGGGTTCTCGCTGCTCGAGCGCTGGCAGTCGTCGCGGGTCGGCGAAGACCTGATCCTGCGGCTGCGGCAGGCCGTCTTCGACCACGTGCAACGGATGCCGATCGCGTTCTTCACCCGCACGCGCACCGGTGCGCTGGTGTCGCGGCTGAACAACGACGTGATCGCGGCGCAGCGGGCGTTCTCCGAGACGATCTCCGGGGTCGTCACGAACGTGATCGCGCTGGCGCTGACCCTGGTCGTGATGCTGACGCTGTCGTGGCAGGTCACGGTGCTCGCGATGGTGCTGCTGCCGATCTTCCTGCTGCCCGCGAGGCGGATGGGCAAGCGTTTGGCTTCGATGCACCGCGAGGCCGCGAACCTCGACTCGGCGATGACGACGCAGATGACCGAGCGGTTCTCCGCGCCGGGCGCGACGTTGATCAAGCTGTTCGGCCGGCCCTCCATCGAGAGCGCGGAGTTCGGCTCTCGTGCGCGGCGTGTGCGGGACATCGGCGTGCGGACGGCCGTGGCGCAGTGGCTGTTCCTCGTCGCGTTGACGCTCGTGTCGTCGTTGGCGTTGGCACTGGTCTACGGGCTGGGCGGGTACTTCGTGTTCGCCGGGCAGATGGCACCGGGCACGATCGTGACGTTGGCGCTGCTGCTGACCCGCCTGTACGCGCCGTTGACGGCGTTGGCCGGCGCACGGGTGGACGTGATGACGGCGCTGGTGTCGTTCGAGCGGGTCTTCGAGGTCCTGGACCTGCCGCCGTTGATCAAGGAGAAGCCTGCGCCCGCCGTCGTCCCCGACGGCCCGGTGGAGGTCGAGTTCTCGGACGTGAAGTTCGCCTACCCGTCCGCGGACAAGGTCTCCCTCGCCTCGCTGGAGGAGGTCGCGTCGCTCGACACCCGCGGCGGTGAGGAGATCCTCGGCGGGATCTCGTTCGTCGCCGCGCCGGGGTCGCTGATCGCGCTGGTCGGCGCGTCGGGTGCGGGCAAGTCGACGATCGCCTCCCTGCTGCCCCGCCTGTACGACGCGGACTCCGGGTCCGTCCGGCTGTCCGGTGTGGACGTCCGCGACCTGTCGTTCGACGCGATCCGCGAGACCGTCGGCATGGTGACGCAGGACGGGCACCTGTTCCACGAGTCGATCGGCGCCAACCTCCGGCTCGCCGCGCCCACCGCCACCGACGAGGAGATCTGGGACGCGCTGACCCGCGCCCGCCTCGCGGACCTGGTGGCGTCGCTGCCGGACCAGTTGGACACCGTCGTCGGCGAACGCGGTTACCGTCTCTCCGGTGGCGAACGGCAGCGGCTCACGATCGCGCGACTGCTGCTCGCCAAGCCCCGCGTGGTGATCCTGGACGAGGCGACCGCACACCTGGACTCGCGCTCGGAGGCCGCCGTGCAGGAGGCGTTGGTCGAGGCGCTGGCGGGCCGCACGTCACTGGTGATCGCGCATCGCCTCTCGACCATCCGGGCGGCCGACCAGATCCTCGTCGTGGACAGCGGGCAGATCGTCGAACGTGGTACGCATGAGGCGTTGCTGGCGTTGGAAGGCCACTACGCCAAGCTGTACCGCACTCAGTTCAGCGAAGAGCCGATCGGAGCACCGTGACCATCCCCTCGCCCGACAACCTCTACCCGTTGCCGGACTACGCGCGCACGGTGCTTTTGAAGCCGTTGGTGAAGAACCCGCAGATCGAGGTGGGCGAGTACACCTACTACGACGATCCGCACCACGCCACGGAGTTCGAGCAGCGCAACGTGCTCTACAACTACGGCACCGAGAAGCTGGTCATCGGCCGTTACTGCGCGCTGGCCGAGGGCGTGCGGTTCATCATGTCCGGCGCGAACCACAGCATGGCGGGCGTGTCGACCTTCCCGTTCACCATCTTCGGAGGCGTCTGGGGCGAGAAGACCCTGGACATCGCCCTCGGTGCGCCCTCACGGGGCGACACGGTGGTGGGCAACGACGTCTGGATCGGCTACAACTCCCTGATCATGCCGGGCGTGCGGATCGGCAACGGCGCGATCATCGCCGCCGGCTCGGTCGTGGTGTCGGACGTCCCGGCGTACGGCGTCGTGGGCGGCAACCCCGCCGGCCTGATCAAGAAGCGCTACAGCGACGAGGACATCGCACTGCTGGAACACGTCGCGTGGTGGGACTGGCCGGTCGAGAAGGTGACCGAGCACGTCCGCGTGATCATGTCCGGCACGCCGGCCGAGCTCGCCGAGGTGGCGAAGTGAAGGCGCTGCTGATCACCGGTCCGGTCGGGGTGGGCAAGACGACCGTGGCCGAGGAGGTCGGCTCGCGCCTCGCCGAGGCGAAGGTCCCGCACGCGTTGATCGACCTCGACTGGCTGTCGTCCTGCTGGCCCGCGCCCGCCGACGACCCGTTCCACTTCGAGCTGCAACTGCGGAACCTGCGGGCCGTGGTGCGCAACTACGTCGAAGCCGGGGTGCAGCGCATCGTGCTCGCGGGCGTGGTCGAGAGCCGCGCCGACCGCGAGCGGTACGCCGAGGTCGTCGGCGCGAAGCTCAACGTCTGCCGGCTGAAGGCGGACCTGTCCGTCGTCCACGAGCGACTCGTGCGGCGGCACCACGCCGAGGCCGACCTGCGGTGGCACCTCAACCGGGCCGAGGAGCTGGAGATGCTCTTCGCGGACTCGTGGATCGAGGACTACGTGGTGTCCGCCGACCAGCCCGTGGCCGAGGTGGCGCAGGACGTGATCTCGTGGTGGCTGACGGTGGAACGCATGCCGATCGAACCTGCGGCGTCCGAGTGAACTCCTTGATCGCGCCGCCCTGACCGCGCGATCATCGGCACATGGAGTACGACCGCTACTGCGACCTGACCATGCGGGGCGGCACGACCAGCGGAGTCGTGTACCCGCTCGCGGTCGCCTCGCTGGCCCGCCACTACGAGTTCAAGCAGATCGGTGGCGCGTCCGCCGGGGCGATCGCCGCCGGGTTCACGGCCGCGGCCGAACGCGGGCGTGCGTCCGGCGGGTTCGACAAGCTGGCCGGGCTGATCACGTGGTTCACGTCCGGGTCGGGTGCCGAGCGGTGGCGGATGGCGCAGCTGTTCCAGCCCGCCGAGAAGACGCGGGCGCTGTACCGGATCGTCGTGGCGTCCATGCAGAAGCGCGAGACGACCGGGCGCAGTGCGATCTCGTGTCTTCTCTTCGCGTTGCTCGGGGCGGTCGGGTGGCGTGCCAAGGGCGTGCTGGCGCTGATGGCGTCGCTGTGGCTGGGCGGGCCGGTGCTGTACTCGGCGTGGCTCGCGCCGTCGGCCTATCCGGGCTGGCTCGCGGTGACGGTCTCGGTGGTGGCGCTGGCGTGCCTGGTGATCGTGCTGTGGCCGTTGCGGTCGGTTCTGCCGTGGCCCGTCTGGGTCGTCGCGGCGGTGCCGTTGGTGCTCGGGCTGGCGTTCTCGCGGCACTACGCCACCGCGGCGATCGTGCTCCTGGTGTGGCTGGTGCTGTCGCTGGCGGCCGTCAGCGCGCTGATCGTCACGTACGGGTACGCGATGCAGCGGTTCCTGAAGAACAACGCGCGGTCCATCCACTTCGGACTCGTGCCGGGCACGGGCGACTTCACGCCGTCGTGGCTCGACCGGCTGGCCGGGGTGCCGAAGTCGACCGGAGTGCCGCCGCTGGCCGACTGGATCGCCGACCAGCTCGACGACATCGCCGGCACCTCCCAGGCGCTGACGTTCGGCGACCTCGGTGACATCAACCTCGTGCTGATGACGACCGACCTGTCCGAGGGGCGGCCGTACCGGTTGCCGTTCAAGGAGGAGTGGCAGTACTGCGAGGAGTGCCTTCGCTACGTGTTGCCGCAACGGGTCGTGGAGCAGCTGAACGGTGCTGAGACCGCCTTGAAGTGCCCGCTGCACGAGCACATGCCGTTGTGCACGTTGCCGCCGAAGGAAGATCTCCCGGTCGTGCTAGCCGTGCGGATGTCGTTGTCGTTCCCCGGCCTGTTCGCCGCCGTGCCGCTGTGCCGGGACGGGCGCGTGCACTGGTTCTCCGACGGCGGCATCACCAGCAACTTCCCCATCCACTTCTTCGACGCGCTGCTGCCGCGCTGGCCCACGTTCGGCCTCACCATCCAGCCCTACCCGAACGGCGACAAGAACGACGTGTGGCTGCCGGAGCAGGACGCGGCGGCCTCCGGCACGCCGTACGCGACGCTGAGCTCGGTGCCGCGGTTCCTGATGTCCATCCTGGACACGTTCCTGGACTGGCGCGACACCATGCAGTCCGCGCTGCCCGGCTACCGGGGCAGGATCGCGCACGTGCGGCAGTCCGAGGACGAGGGCGGCTCGAACCTGTTCATGCCGCCGGACACGATCGAGCGGCTGGCCCTGCGCGGGCAGAAGGCCGGCGACATGCTGCGCGAACGGTTCCAGCAGCGGCACAACACCGACCGCTACCGCTGGATCCGGCTCCGCATGGCGTTGCGCGAGTACCAGGAGCTCGGGGTGCAGGCCGCCGAACGGGACGCGCTGTACGACGACGTGCTCGCGCGGTTCGAGATCCCCGCCGAGCTGCACGAGTGGTTCCGCACCCCGCCGGCCGACGGTGATCCGTTCCGGGACGGGATCGAGGTCGCGCTCGACCACGTCGGACGGCTGAAGGACGACGGGCCGTTCGACGGGGTGCCGCCGGTGGATCCCGATTTGCGGCTGACGCCACCCGAGTAGACCGGCTAGCCTGGTCCCGTGACGCGATTTAGCCACCCCCGACCCGCGTGGGTGGCGCGCGCCTGAAATTCCCGTTGGTCGGGGGACTCCGCACCCCACACCGACCAGCAGAACGGGAATCCCCATGTACCGCACCGAAGAACTCGTGCACGCCCTGAACGTCCGCGATCTCACCGATCCCGCCCAGGGCCCGCACGCGCTCCAGCTCCTAATCGCCGACCTCGAAGCCGTGCTGGACGACCCGCGGGAGGTCCGCCACCACCCGCTCGTGCCGATCGAGCACAACTACGAACACCTCGGCTACCCGAGGGACGCCATCACCCGCGAGGCCCGCTACACCAGGTACGTCAGCGAGACGTGCATGCTGCGCAGCCACACCTCGGCGATGATCCCGCCCGCGCTCAGGGACGCGACCCCGGACGTGACGCTCGTCTGCCCCGGCCTCGTCTACCGCCGCGACACGGTCGACCGCCTGCACACCGGCACCCCGCACCAGCTCGACGTCTGGCGGATCAGCAGGAACGAGGAGTCGCTCGACGACCTCATCCACCGCGTCGTCACGACGTTGCTCCCCGGCAAGCGTTACCGCACAACGGATGCCGAGCACCCGTACACCACGCACGGCAAGCAGATCGACGTCGAGCACGACGGTGAGTGGGTGGAGATAGCCGAGTGCGGACGCGCCGCGCGGCACGTGCTCAAAGACCACCCGCACGGCCTCGCGCTGGGTATGGGGCTGGACAGGATTCTCATGCTGCGCAAGGGAATCCCGGACATCCGCCTGCTGCGCAACGCCGACGAGCGCATCGCGGCGCAGATGCTGGACCTCACCGAGTACCGGCCGATCTCCCGGCACCCGGCCGCGATCAGGGACATCTCGATCATGGCGGGCGGCGACGAGGACGTCGAGACGCTCGGCGACCGCATCCGCGCGCTGGTGCCCGAGGACGTGGTCGAGGAGATCGAGATCCTCGGCGAGACCAGGACGGAGGATCTTCCCGGACACGTCCGAGCGAGGCTGGAAGCCCTGCCCGGTCAGAAGAACGTGCTCATCCGCGTGACGATGAGGGCGCCGGAACGCACCCTCACCGACCGCGAGACGAACGAGATCAGGGACAGGCTGCTTCAGAGCTTGCGGCCGACGGCACCGTAGATGCCCACGTGGGCATCGTCGAAGGAGTCCGGGCGCCAGTCGTTGACCGCGACGACGCCCGGCTCCAGCACCTCCATGCCGTCGAAGAACCGCGTCACCTCGGCGTGTGTGCGCATGGTGAGCTTGTTGTCCGAGTTGCTGTAGATCTTGGCGACCTCACGGGCCTCGGCGAGCTCCTCCTCGGACAGCGTGTCCCAGGTGGCGTGGGTGATGGCGAGGTACGAGCCGGCCGGCAGGTCCGCCATGTACTGGGCGATGGCCTCGTACGGGCTGTCGGTGTCCGAGACGAAGTGCAGTGCGGCGATGACCAGCACACCGACCGGGCGGGAGAAGTCGAGCGTCTCGCGGGCGCCGGCCAGCACCGTGGAGGTGGCGCGCAGGTCGGCCAGGATCGCGTTCGCGTGGGGGTTGTCGGCGAGCAGCGCGTTGCTGTGCGACACGGCCACGGGCTCGAAGTCGACGTAGACCACGCGCGCGTCCGGGTTGTCGTGCTGCGCGATCTCGTGGACGTTGCCCACGGTCGGGATGCCCGACCCCAGGTCGAGGAACTGGTCGACGCCCTGCGTCATCAGGTGGCGGACGACCCGGCGCAGGAACGAGCGGTTCGCCTGCGCGCTCTGGGCGACGCCGGGGAAGATCTGCTCCACCTGCTTGGCGGCGGCACGGTCGGCTTCGAAGTTGTGCGAGCCGCCCAGGTAGTAGTCGTACATCCGCGCCACGCTCGGGCGCGTGACGTCGACCGTGGACGGGACCCACTTCAGCTCTTCCATCACGTGCGCATCCTCCGTTGTCGCCGCACGGGTGTCCACCGCCACACATCCGAACCAGGGCGGTTTCGGCCACGTGTGAGGAACCATGCACTCCAGCACCGCTGCACGCCACGCGAGGTTCCGCCTTCTCAGGGAACGCTCGCCGGTGCACTTCGACGCCGCTATCGGTGGCTGGTGCATCACGCGTTACGACGACGTACTCACAGTGCTCGGCATCGATTCCGGTGCCCCGGAGCCGTTACCCGAACGGACGATCGCCCGCGCCGTGAAGCTCGCCCGGCCGGTGATCACCCTGAGCACCCTCGAGATGCTCGACGCCGACGACACCACCTTCGCGCAGTCGGTCGCGGCCACGGCGGCGGAGGCGTTCGCGCTCGCGCGCGGCGTGGAGGCGTTCGCCGCCACCGCTCTCGCGACCACGCAGGCGTTCCTGACCAACGCCCTGCGCGCGTTGCACGACCATCCCGCTCAGGCCGACCTGCTCAGGAACACCCCGGAGCTCGCCCGGGACGCCGTCGAGGAGCTCCTCCGCTACGACACCCCGATCCCCGTCGCCCCCGCCCGCCGGACGCCCGGCCCACTCGTGCTGAGCGGGCGTACGGTCGAGGCAGGCGAGGTGGTCCTGCCCTTCGTCGCGGCGGCCAACCGGTGCTCGGTGAGATTTCCCGGCGGCGACCGCCTCGACCTGCGGCGCAAGCCCGTGGGCGTGCTGTCGGCGTGCCCCACGAGCACCGCGCTCGCCCGTGTGACCGGCGAGATCGCGCTGGTCAGACGCCTTCGGGCCACTGCTCGCTGACAGCGAACACGACAGGGGAACACCGGCAGACTCCAGTTGGTTGAGCGGTACAGACTCAACTTTGGAGGATGACGAGATGGGCGAAACCCTGGCCCTGCCGGTACTGCCGCTGGACGACGTCGTGGTGCTGCCCGGCATGGTGGTGCCGATCCGCATCTCCGGTGCGGACGCGAGCGCCGAGGCCCGCGCGGCCGTAGACGCGGCCACGACCGCGGCGAATCATCAAGTGCTGCTCGTCCCACGGCTGGACGGGAAGTACGCGGCCGTGGGCACGCTGGCCGAGATCGAACAGGTCGGCCGCCTGCCCGGTGGCGAACGCGCTGCCGTCGTGCGCGGCACCAAGCGCGTCCGCATCGGCACGGGCACCACGGGTCCGGGCGCGGCCCTGTGGGTCAACGCGACGATCGCCGACGACTCCGTGGTCACCGACCGCACGCGAGAGCTCGCGAAGCAGTACCGCGCTCTCGTGACGAACATCCTGCAGACGCGCGGTGCGTGGCAGATGGTCGACTCGGTGCAGCAGATCAGCGACCCGTCGGCGCTGGCCGACCTCGCGGGCTACGCCTCGTACCTCGACGAGAAGCAGAAGATCTGGCTGCTGGAGACCAGTGACGTCACTGAGCGGCTGGAGAAGCTGGTCGAGTGGGGCCAGGCGCACCTGACCGAGCTCGACGTCAACGAGACGATCGCGAAGGACGTCAAGGAAGGCGTCGAGAAGCAGCAGCGGGAGTTCCTGCTGCGCCAGCAGATGGCCGCGATCCGCAAGGAGCTGGCCGAGCTCGACGGCAAGCCCGCGACCGAGCAGGACGACTACCGCGCCCGCGTGGAGGCGGCGGACCTGCCGGAGAAGGTCGCGAAGGCCGCGCTGGCCGAGGTCGACAAGCTGGAGCGCACCTCCGAGCAGTCGCCCGAGGTGGGCTGGATCCGGACGTGGCTCGACACGGTTCTCGAGATGCCCTGGAACTCCCGGACCGAGGACTCCTACGACATCAAGGCGGCGCGCGAGATCCTCGACGCCGACCACGCGGGCCTCGACGACGTGAAGCAGCGCATCACGGAGTACCTGGCCGTGCGCAAGCGCCGTGCCGACCGAGGCCTGGGCGTGGTGGGCGGCCGTCGTTCCGGCGCCGTGCTCGCGCTGACGGGCCCTCCCGGCGTCGGCAAGACGTCGCTCGGTGAGTCCGTGGCACGGGCGATGGGCCGCAAGTTCGTCCGCGTCGCCCTGGGTGGCGTGCGCGACGAGGCCGAGATCCGCGGTCACCGCCGCACGTACGTCGGTGCGCTGCCGGGCCGGATCGTCCGCGCGATCAGCGAGGCCGGTTCGATGAACCCGGTCGTGCTGCTCGACGAGATCGACAAGGTCGGCTCGGACTACCGCGGCGACCCGACGGCGGCGTTGCTCGAGGTGCTGGACCCGGCGCAGAACCACACGTTCCGCGACCACTACCTGGAGGTCGAGCTCGACCTGTCGGACGTGGTGTTCCTCGCGACCGCGAACGTGCTGGAGTCCATCCCGGCGCCGTTGCTCGACCGCATGGAGCTCGTCCAGCTCGACGGCTACACCGAGGACGAGAAGGTGACGATCGCCAGCGGTCACCTGCTCCCCCGCCAGATCGAACGCGCCGGCCTCACGCCCGAGGACGTCACCTTCGACAAGCCCGCGCTGCACCAGCTCGCGAGCGAGTACACGCGGGAAGCCGGTGTGCGGCAGCTGGAACGGGCCCTCGCGCGCATCCTGCGCAAGGCGACCGCGAAGGTGGCACTGGGCGAGGCGGAGTTCCCGATCACGGTCGACCAGCCGTCGCTGAAGTCCTACATCGGCAGCCCGAAGAACACGCCCGAGTCAGCGGAGCGCACCTCTGTTCCCGGCGTGGCAACGGGTCTGGCCGTGACGGGGGTCGGTGGCGACGTGCTGTTCATCGAGGCCTCGCTGGCCCCGAAGGACACCGGCGCGTCCGGCGTCACGCTGACCGGCCAGCTGGGCGACGTGATGAAGGAGTCCGCGCAGATCGCGTTGTCGTACCTGCGGTCGCACGACGAGAAGGCCGCGTCACTGGCCGACCGGGGAGTGCACATCCACGTCCCGGCGGGTGCGGTGCCGAAGGACGGACCGTCCGCGGGCGTCACGATGACGACGGCGCTGGCGTCGCTGCTCTCGGGCCGCCCGGTGCGCTCCGACGTGGCGATGACGGGCGAGATCTCGTTGACCGGCCGGGTGTTGCCGATCGGTGGCGTGAAGCAGAAGCTGCTGGCCGCTCACCGTGCGGGCATCACGACCGTGCTGCTGCCCCAGCGCAACGAGCCGGACCTGGAGGACGTGCCCGAGTCGGTGCGTGAGCAGCTGACGGTGCACTTCGTCTCGGACGTGGCCCAGGTGCTGGAGCACGCACTCTCGAAGGAGAGCGTCGCGACCGTTGCGGCGTGACGAACAGACCCCTCGTGGGGGCAGTAGCGGCGACTGCTGCCCCCACGAGGCTTTTCGCTGTCTACAGGCCGACGTCGATGACGAGCCGGTTCGGGCTCGTCAGCGTGAAGACCCGGTGCCACGAGTAGGGATTGGTGTAGCCGACGGCGACACCGAGCGTGGCCTCGAAGTCGCACGTGAGCGCGACCCCGCGGATGTGGCTGAGGCCGGGCGTCGCGAAGTTCTGCGACCCCGTGTACGTCAGGTTCCCGTTGTCGTCGTGCGCGGCCGCGCCGATCAGCGTGACCGACAGGATCTCGTTGATCCCAGGCCCGGCAACGGTGATCGGGTTCCCGGACGCGCACTGCGACACGCTGGTGACCTCGCTGACCCGGTGCTCCGTCGGCAGCCCGGTCAGGTCCAGCACCACGCGGCTGAACCCGACGTTCTGCCCGGTCCGGATGTTCGACAGCGTGGGCGTGCTCTGCGCCGACGCCACCGGCGCCAGTGTGAACACGGCCAGCACCGCCACGAGCAGCGCGGCAAGACGTTTGTTCATCTTCGGCCCCCTCTCCAGGGCTCTGTGATGTCTACAGGACGTGTGACCCAGGCCACAGTTGCGTCAGTGCGAGCAGACGTCGATGACGACTCGGTCTGGATTGGTCAGCACGAAGTTGCGCGGCCCGGTGCAGGTCGGGTCGAAGTTCTCGTCGTACGACGCGGCACCGTGGAACATCGTCTCGATGATCTCGTTCCCCGACACGGCAACGGGGTTGCCCGAAGCGCAGTTCGACCCCGTCGTGCTTGCCGGTCCGGATGTTCGTCAGCTGACAGCGATTCGCTTCATCTCTCCCCCTCTTCCCCGGAAAGGCCGCCCGCGCACGACACGCGCAACGACGCCCCCGGGTTGCCCGCTACCCCAGGAAGTCCTCCAGCGGCACCGGCGTGAGCCCGTCCTGCTTCGCCCGGTTCAAGAAGGCCGTGAAGTCCTCGACGAACGTCGTGCGGAAGTGCATGAGCACGATGTCCCCGCGGTTGAGCCTGTCCCCCTGCTGGAACTGCACCCGCCCGTCGTTGACGGCGGCGGTCCAGTTGACCAGCGCCTTGAACCCACAACTGGCAGCAGCGTGCCGGGTCGTCGAGTCGTAGTTCCCGAACGGCGGCCGGAACAACGTGGGCCGCTTCCCGTACTCGGAGGCCAGGAAGTCCGCGTTCCCGCAGATCTCGTTCTTCTGGAACTCCAACCCCTTCCCCATGAGGTTCGGGTGGTTGGTCGTGTGGCTGTGCACGGTCACCGGCAGCTGCTTGAAGTAGTCCTTGTGCCCCTCGGCGTACTTCGTGTTCAGGAAGACCGACGGCCACACCCCGGCCGAGATCATCAGCTCCCGGGCCTTCGGATGCTGCACGGCCCCGTCATCGATGGTGATGAACACGTACGGCTTGTCCGTCTCGATCCGCGTGAGAACGGGCACCATCCCGTCGACAACAGCAGGCGCCTTGGCCTGCACCGTCCCATATGGATAGGGCGGCTCGAACATCCGTGCGGGCCGTGGCGTGGTGGTCGTCGTCGTGACCGGCGCGGCAGAAGTGGTGAGCACGGGCCCACCGGACTGCGAGTCGGCCGCGTCCGCACACGACACCACACCCGCAACCAGCAAAAAGGCAGCAAGAAGCCGCAGTCTGGACATGAAAATCCCCCTCCACGCGAAAGACGTCGCGCAGGCCCTCATGGTTGCACGGGGCTAGGGTCGAGGTGATCACAAAAGGAGGACTCCCATGAGCCTCGAGCGCCCAGTCGCTCCCGACCCCTACCAGCTGCTACCGCAGGTCGGCACCTTCACCGTCACCTCGACGGACGTGCGCGACGGCGAACAGCTCCCCGACGCCCAGGTCTTCGAGGGCGGCAACACCTCCCCGCACCTGACCTGGTCGGGCTTCCCGGAGGAAACCCGCAGCTTCGTGGTGACCTGCTACGACCCGGACGCCCCGACCCCCTCGGGCTTCTGGCACTGGGTGGCCGTGAACCTCCCGGCCACCACCACCGAACTGGCCACAGGCGCAGGCGCCTCAGACGACACGCTCCCAGGCGACGCGTTCCACGTCCGCTCGGACTACAGCACCCGAGCCTTCGGAGGCGCGGCCCCACCGAAGGGCGACCACCCCCACCGCTACTACTTCGTGGTGCACGCGGTAGACGTGGACAAACTGGACGTGGACGAGAACGCCTCAGCAGCAGTGGTGAGCTTCAACCTGGCCTTCCACACCCTGGCCAGGGCCATCATCACCCCGACCTACCAGCACTAACGCGCCTGACACACCCACCCGCCTGACCCGCCTGACGCGCCGGATCAACCGCGATGCCGAAGGCGAGCCGTCTTTCCATAAGAGCTGGGCGGTGGGGTTCCATCACGAGTCGCGCCATAGCTCTTGCTGCATGCCTGGAGGGGTGTCAAGCGGACACGCTTTTCGTCCGCTTGACACCCCTCCAGGCATGTGGCCCGCTCTTGGCTCGGCTTGTGATGGGACCCCACCGCCAACGCAACCAAACTACGAAACAGGCAGCCGCTCTAAGCAACAGGCGTGCCATCTACCCACGCATGGCGCTGGCCCCCTGATCAGATTGCCGGGGTCTGGGGCAGAGCCCCAGGGAAAGCACGCAAGGTGACCTGGCCGCCCTCAAGGTGACCACCGTCTTAGCTCGCCCCACACAGCTCGCCCCACACAGCTCGCCCCACACACAGCTCGCCCCACGCAAGCTGGCCCCACAAACGGTCAGCCCACACACAACGGCCAGCCCACACAAGCGCCAGCCCCCACCAACCCCGTAAGCCCCACGTAACCCCACAAAGGGGAACACCCATCCCCCCAAAATGGTTGGATCCACACGTGAGGCACTTCGACCTGGTCATCATCGGCACCGGCTCCGGCAACAGCATCCCGACGGAAGCCACGGCAGGCTGGCAGATCGCCATCCTGGAAAAAGGCACCTTCGGCGGCACCTGCCTGAACGTGGGCTGCATCCCCACCAAGATGTTCGTCCACACAGCAGACCAGGCCGCAGCCCCTGCGAACGCCAAGAAGCTGGGCGTGGACGCGCACACGGACGCGGTTCACTGGCCGGAGATCCGAGACCGGATCTTCAACAGGATCGACCCGATCGCCGAGGGCGGCCGCAACTGGCGGGCCAACGAGAACGCGAACGTCACGGTCTACGAGGGCACGGCCCACTTCATCGACGCCCACACGATCGACACCGGCACCGGCGAGACGATCACCACCGACCGGGTCGTGATCGCGGCAGGCAGCCGTCCCACCATCCCGGCGATCGCGGACCTGGACACCACGGGTTTCCACACCAGCGACACCATCATGCGCCTGGACGAGCTCCCCGAAAGCCTGATCATCGTGGGCAGCGGTTTCATCGCCTCGGAGTTCGCCCACGTCTTCAGCAGCTTCGGCGTCAAGGTCACGATGATCGCCCGCTCGAACCTCCTCCTCCGCCACGAGGACCTGGATATCGCGGAGCGCTTCACGAACATCGCCAAGGACAAGTGGGACGTCAAGCTCAACCGCAAGACCACCCGCGCCGAGAAGACCGACACCGGCGTGAGGCTCCACCTCGAAGGCCCCAACGGCGAGGAAACCGTTGAGGCGCAACAGCTCCTCATCGCGGTCGGCAGGCAGCCGAACAGCGACCTGCTCCAGGTCGGCAACGCCGGCATCGACCAGCACGAGGACGGCCGCGTCAAGGTCGACGAGTACCAGCGCACGAGCCAGCCGCACATCTTCGCCCTGGGCGACATCAGCTCGGACTACCAGCTCAAGCACGTCGCGAACCACGAGGCGAAGGTCGTCCAGCACAACCTGGTGAACCCGGACGACCAGATCAAGAGCGACCACCGCTTCGTCCCGGCCGCCGTCTTCTCCAGCCCGCAGATCGCGAGCGTCGGTCTCACCGAGGAGGAGGCGAAGGCGAAGGGCATCCGGTACGTCACCTCCAGCCAGGCCTACGCGTCCATCGCGTACGGCTGGGCGATGGAGGACACGACCGGCTTCGCGAAGCTGATCGCCGACCCGGCCACCGGGCAGCTGCTCGGCGCGCACATCATCGGCCCGCAGGCGTCGACGGTGATCCAGCCTCTGATCCAGGCGATGAGCTTCGGTCTGGACGCGAAGTCCATGGCACGGGGGCAGTACTGGATCCATCCGGCCATGCCCGAACTGGTCGAGAACGCGCTCCTGAACCTTCCTCTGGACTGAATGCCTTGAGTGACAGGGACTTCCGCCGCTGTTGAAAATCCGCCGCACCGACCACGATGCAGCGATGACAGACAGAGTCCTGGTCGCTTACACGTCGAAAATCGCTGCCACCGACGAGATAGCCGGGATCATCGGCACCGAACTCGCGGGCTGCGGGCTGAGAGTCACCGTGCTCTCGGTCGCCGCGGCCGAATCGCTGCACGGGTTCGGTGCCGTGATCATGGGGGACGCGGCGACCCGTGATGCGCAACGGTTCGTAGCGCGGCACAGGGTTTCCCTCAAGTACACGCCCATGTGGTTGTTCCACCGCGGCACGCCCCCGGTGCCGAACGACGTCACGCGCATGGTCCGCAAGCTCGGTGCCGTCGGTCCGGTCAGCTTCGGCGGCGCGGCACCGGACTGGGACCGCGCGAAGGCCTGGGCCCGTTACCTCGCCGACCAGCTCACGGTGCTGCACCGCGGTTTCGTCTCGAACTGAGGACGTCAGGCCTGCTGGATCCGCACGGTGTTGCCGGCGGGGTCGCGGAACACGCAGTCACGCGCACCCCACGGCTGCGACGTCGGTTCCTGCACGACGTCCGCTCCGCCCGCCTGCAGCTTGTCGAAAGCGGCATCGAGATCGGGCGTCGCCAGGGTGATGAACGCGAACGAGCCGTTCTCGATCATCTCGGCGATAGCGGTGCGCTGCGAGTCGCTGAGCCCTTCGGCCATGGCAGGTGGCTCCAGCACGACCGAGGACGCGGACCCGACGGGTGCGACCGTGATCCAGCGCATCTTGCCCTTGCCGACGTCGGCCCGGACCTCCCAGCCGAGCAGGTCGCGGTAGAACGCGAGCGAGGCGTCGGGGTCGGTGGTCGGGAGGAACGTGGCGTGAATGCTGATGTCCATGCCGACAACGCTAGGACCAGCGCGAACGCATCGCTTCTCGATTCCTGACCAGCCGGCCCGCGTGCACCGGCCGACTGGCTAGACGTACCGCGGACGCCCGGCGAGCACGCCGAGCACGGTGAGCGCGGCCAGCAGCACGAGCTGCAACGTCAGCGACGCCGTCCACGTCCCGGTGGCCTCCCGCAGCACCCCGAACGCGAACGGCCCGGAGGCCGCGATCAGGTACCCGAGGCTCTGCGCCATGGCCGACAGCCGCGCGGTGTCCGAAGTGGACTTGGTGCGCAGCGACATCACCAGCAGCGCCAGCGGGAACATGCCCATGCCGAACCCGATCAGCACGACCCACAGCCCGGGAGCGGCGGCGGGTGCCACCAGCATGCCCAGGATCCCGGCGAACGACAGCACGCCCAGCGCCAGCACCATCGGCGCCTGGCTGGAGAACCGGGCGGCGATCGGCGGCACGAACAGGCTGACCGGAACGCTCAGCAGCATCGAGACGGCGAGCAGCATGCCGGCGGTGTTCCGGTCGACGCCGGAGTCGACGAGCATCGCGGGCAGCCAGCCCATGACGGTGTAGGCGAACAGCGACTGCAGCCCGAAGAACACGGTGATGACCCACGCCAGCGGGCTGCGCAGCATCGACCGCTTCTCCGCCGGGGCGACAGACCGCACCACCGAGGCCGCGGCGCCGTGCCGTGCCGCGGCGCTCCACACGACGACCGCGCCCAGTGACAGCAACGCCCACGCGCCGACGGCCAGCCGCCACGAGCCGAGCCAGTCCTCCAGCCGCGGCGTCAGCGCGGCGGCCAGAGCGGCACCGGCGGACAGCGCGCCCGTGTACACACCGGTGATCAGGCCGACCTTGGACGGGAAGGACGCCTTCACCACCACCGGGATCAGCACGTTGGACACCGCGATGCCAGCACACGCGATGAAGGTGCCGCCCAGCACGACCCACGGACCGTCGATCACGCGCAGCACCAGGCCGAGCGTGAGCACCCCTAGTGACAGTCCGATCGCACGAGCCATGCCGAGGCGGCGACCCAGCCACGGGGCCGCGAACGCGGCGAAGCCGAAGCACAGCGCCGGAACGGCCGTCAGCGCACTGGTCCAAGCGGCGGAAACCCCAAGGGCGGCGCGGACATCACCGAGCACCGAGGCCAGACTGGTCACCGCAGGACGGAGATTCGCGGCAGCGAGGGCGACCCCGATCGCGAGCAACGCGGACCCGACCAGCGGAACGTGACGATTCATGACGACCGTCACCCTGCGACCTCGATCGGTGGCAGTCTGTGCGGCAAGAGTCGTCTGCTTCATCGTCACGCGCTTCACTATCGCAGACGTAGGATGTTCGGATGAAAGGATGACGCTGTGCCGTTGGCCACTACCCGACGGGCGGGCCTCGTCGACCAGGTGATCGAGCAGATGCGCGGCGCGATCACGACTGGTGAATGGCCCGTCGGGCAGCGCATCCCGCCCGAGCCCGAGCTGGTCACCGCGCTCGGGGTGGGGCGGAACACGGTCCGCGAGGCCGTGCGCGCGCTCTCCCACGCCGGACTGCTGGAGGTGCGGCAGGGCGACGGCACGTTCGTCCGCGCGACCAGCGAGATCTCCGGCGCGGTCCGCCGCATGTGCGGGACGGAGCTCAAGGAGGTGCTCCAGGTCCGCCGCACCCTCGAGATGGAGGGGGCGCGCCTGGCCGCGAAGCATCGCACGGACGCCGAACTTGCGCGCCTCACCGAGTTGCTGCAGAAGCGCGACGCGGCGATGGAGGGCGAGCAGTGGGCCGAGGTGATCGAGCACGACACCGCGTTCCACGTGCTGCTCGTGCAGTGCTCGCACAACACGCTTCTAGCCGAGCTCTACCAGGGCTTGACCGAGGCGGTCAAAGCTTCGGTGGCGGCCTCTGTCGACACCAGCCAGCCTGGTCAGGACCAGGTGTCGCACACCGGGCTGCTGCACGCGGTCCGGGACGGTGACCAGGAGAAGGCGGCGATCGAGGCAGGCGGTTTCTTCGAGGAGCTGATCGAGAAGTTCTGCTAGGTGGCGTGTCCACAACCTTTGTCGGCCTATTTCGGGGCCAGGCGGGTGCATCGCGGTGCCGCCCCCACGTCTCGATATCGGGCATATCGGGGCGTGGGGGCGGTGCCGTGAGGCGCCCTCCTGGGCGCGAAATAGACCTGGCAAAGATTGTGGACACGACGCCAAATCGCGGACAACGGCTGTCCGCACGAGCTCATAGCGTGGGGGCCATGGAGATCACGCCGTTCCGCATCGAGATCCCGCAGACCGACGTCGACGACCTCCGCTCGCGTCTGGCCGGCACGCGCTGGCCGGAGGACGACCCGCCCGGTGTCGGCTGGTCCTACGGCATCCCGCTGAGCTACCTGCGCCCGCTGGCCGAGTACTGGCGCGACGGGTTCGACTGGCGTGTGCAGGAGGAGCGGCTCAACTCCTACCCGCAGTTCACGACCGAGATCAGCGGGCAGCGCATCCACTTCCTGCACGTGCGCTCGCAGAACCCGGACGCGACGCCGTTGCTGCTGATCCACGGCTGGCCCGGCTCGTTCGTCGAGTTCCTGAACGTGATCGAGCCGCTGTCCCAGGACTTCCACCTGGTCATCCCGTCGATCCCCGGCTTCGGCTTCTCCGGCCCGACCAAGAAGCCCGGCTGGAACGTCCTGCGCGTCTCGTGGGCGTTCGCGAAGCTCATGGAGGGCCTGGGTTACGACCGCTACGGCACGCAGGGCGGCGACTGGGGCTCGGGCATCGCGCAGGAGATCGGCCGGGTGTTCCCGGAGCAGGTCATCGGCGTGCACGTGAACATGCTGCAGACCTTCCGTCCGCAGGGCGTCAACGACCTGAGCGACGAGGAGATGCGCGCGCTGGAGTCGCTCGACCACTACCAGAAGGAGCTCTCCGGCTACATGCACCTGCAGCGCAGCCGGCCGCGCACGCTGTCGTACGCGCTGACGGACAGCGCCGTCGGGCAGCTCGCGTGGATCGCGGAGAAGTTCCACGACTGGACGGACAACGAGGGTGCGCCCGAGGACGCGGTGGACCGCGACCAGATGCTGACGAACGTGTCGGTCTACTGGTTCACCGGCACGGCGGGCTCGTCGGCGGCGCTCTACAAGGAGCAGTCGGCGAACTGGGGCAACCAGCAGCCTTCGACCGTGCCGACCGGTGTCGCGGTCTTCCCGCACGACCTCAGCCTGCCGGTGCGGTCGCTGGCGGAGAAGATGATCCCGTCGATCGTGCACTGGACGGAGTTCGACCGCGGCGGCCACTTCGCCGCGATGGAGGAGCCGGACCTGTTGGTCCAAGACATCAGGAAGTTCTTCGGATCGCTGTGAGCACAACACTTTCGAACCGCACCCTCAACCGGACCCTGCTCGCGCGGCAGCTGCTGTTGGAGCGGACGTCCATGCCGATCGTGGAGGCCGTCGAACACCTCGGCGGCCTGCAGGCGCAGGCACCGATACCGCCGTACCTCGCGCTGTGGACGCGGCTCAAGCCGTACAAGGTCGACGCGCTGAGCAAGCTCATCATCGACCGTTCGCTGGTGCGGATGACGTTGTGGCGCGGCACGTTGCACCTGATCTCGGCCAACGACGTGTACCTGATGCGGACGGCGTTGCAGCCGGAGCTCAACAAGTGGGCCAAGATCGTGATGCCGCCCGCCACCCGCGTCGAGATCGATCTCGACAAGCTGGCGCGCATCACGCGGGAGTACATCGACGCCGAACCGCGGACGGTCGCGGAGATCGGCGCGCACCTGGAGGAGCACTTCCCGGAGGCCAAGGCTCGGGAGATGTCGACGCAGGCGCAGATGCTGGTGCCGATGATCCAGGTGCCGCCGCGCGGGATCTGGGGTGTGGGCGGGGTGCCGCAGAACGTCGCGATGGCCACGTGGCTCGGGCGCGACCTCCCCGAGAAGGCTGCGGTACCGGAGCTGATCCAGCGGTACCTGCGGGCGTTCGGTCCGGCGACGCTCGCGGACATGCAGGCCTGGTCGCGGTTGATCGGGCTGAAGGCGCACGCGGCGGACCTCGACCTGGTGGAGTACCGGAACGAGGACGGCAAGGTGCTGCTGGACGTGCCGGACGGCGTGATCGTGTCGGAGGACGTCCCGGCGCCCGCGCGGTTGTTGCCCGCGTTCGACAACGTGCTGCTGGGGCACGCGGACCGCAAGCGGATCATGAGCGAGGACGCGCGGTCGCGGTGGGGCGCGGTGCGCAACGGCGTGTTCCCGCCGACGTTCCTCGTGGACGGGTTCCTGCGCGGCACCTGGAACGTGGTGGAGAACAAGGACGCGGCGACGTTGACGATCGAGCCGTACTTCAAGACCACGAAGAGGGACATGGCCGGCGTCGTCCGCGAGGCCAAGGCGGTGCTGAAGGTGATGGCTCCCAAGAAGCCGCACGTCGTCATTGCCCCTTAGGGCGGTGTTTCCCGCCCTTCGGGGTGTCTGACGGCCAGGTCCGCGAAGTGCCCTCGCGAGTCAGGCTCGGGACATGGTCTCCGCACGCCGGGAAGCCGAGGTCACGGAGGCTCTCGCTGACGGCAGGCGTCAGGCCGTCCGCGTTTCCGGGAGCCCGCACGCCCTGCTCGCGTTGCAACGCGACGCGGGCAACGCCGCCGTGGGCGCACTCATGGCGGCCAAGCAGAAGCAGCCCGACGAGAGCGCGATCGACGCGGCGCTGAAGGAGGTCCGCCGCGACGAGCCGGAGATCGACACCGTCGAGAAGGGGTTGAAGGCGGCGCAGACGGCCGGGGTGCCGGTCACGCTGGAAGGCCCCAAGCCACCGGCGTCCGCGCTCGCCGTGACGACGACGGGGTTCGGCCCGAACGCGGTCGCGCCCAAGAAGCCCACGCCTCCCGCGAAACCCGTGCCCGCGCAGTCGAAGCTGGGCAAGGCGGGCGCCCGGCCTGCCTCCCCGGCCGGTTCCGCGGGGGCGCGACCCGGTGCGGCACCGGCGGTTCCGGCCGTCGCCGCGGCCGATCCGGCGTTCCTGCAGGTGACCGAGAAGGTCAAGGGCTTCGCCGCGGCCAAGAAGGCGCACCCGCCCGCGTCGGCGAAGGCCAAGGAGGCGCAGGACGCCGCGCAGGCCCCGTCCGACGACCTGGCGGGCCAGGCGAAGGCGTCCAAGGTCGACACGATGGACGCGCAGCAGGCGGGGTCGTTCGACAAGCAGGCGTTCATCGCGGCGGTGAAGACCGCGATCGAGGCCAAGTCGCCCAAGACGTTGCAGGAGGCCACCTCACCGCAGGGCAAGGCGGACGGCGTCGGCGCCGAGGTGAAGGGCATGGTCTCGCAGGGCAAGGATGGCCAGACCAAGGACGTCGAGGCCGCCACCGAAGCGCCTCCGGACCAGTCGAAGGCCGTGCCGAAGCCCGTCACCCCGATGGCACCGGAGAACCCCGGCACGGCACCGCCGATCCCGGCCGCCGGAGCCGTTCCGAAGCCCGCGACGCCGGCCCGGACCGACCTGAGCGCGGGCAGGCAGCAGGTCGCGCAGGAGCAGGGCGACGTCACCGACGAGCAGCTCCAGCACTCGAACGAACCACAGTTCCAGCAGGCACTGGACGCGAAGCAGACCGCCGCCGCGCACGCCGACACCGCGCCGGGCCAGTTCCGCGAGCAGGAACAGCAGGTGCTCGGCCAGGCCAAGGCCGACGCCGGGGCCGTCACCGCAGCGGGAGTGGCGGGAATGCAGGGCGCGAAGGGCGCGGCGCTCGCGGGCCTGGTGGCGGACAAGGGGAAGACGAAGACCAAGGACGAGGCCAAGCGCGCCGAGGTCACGACCCGTGTGCAGAGCATCTTCGCGGCCACCGAGACCGCCGTGAAGAAGATCCTCGACGGCATCGACCCCAAGGTCGAGGAGGCGTTCACCAAAGGCGAGGCGCAGGCGAGACAGGCGTTCGAGTCGTTCGTCACGGCCAAGGTCGGCGCCTACAAGCAGGACCGCTACAGCGGCTGGCTCGGCGGGTTCCGCTGGGCGAAGGACAAGCTGCTCGGCATGCCGGACAAGGTGAACGAGTTCTACACCGCCGGCCGCGAGCTCTACCTCAAGCAGATGGACGGCGTGATCTCACACGTCGCCGACGTCGTGGGCGGCGACCTCTCCCTCGCCAAGCAGCGGATCGCGTCCGGCAAGGCGGAGATCGCCGCGTTCGTGAAGACCCTCTCCCCCGACCTGCGGAAGGTGGGCGCCGAGGCCTCCGCCGAGATCGGCGACAGGTTCTCGCAGCTGGAAAGCGACGTCACGGACAAGCAGAACGCCGTCGTGGACACCCTCGCCAGCAAGTACGTCGAGGCGCGCCAAGGACTCGACGAACGCGTCGAAGCCCTGCAGGCGGAGAACAAGGGTTTCGTCGACGCCGCGATCGACGCCGTCAAGGGCGTGATCACCACGATCCGCGAGCTGGCCGCCATGCTGCGCGACGTCCTGTCCCGCGCCGCCGGGGTGGTCGGCGACATCGTCAAGAAGCCCGTCGAGTTCCTCGGCAACCTGATCGCCGGTGTGAAGGGCGGCATCCTCAAGTTCAAGGACAACATCCTCGACCACCTGCGCAAGGGCCTGATGGGCTGGCTCTTCGGCGCGCTGGCCGAGGCGGGCATCGAGCTCCCCGAGAAGTTCGACGTGCGCGGCATCGTCAGGCTGCTCGCGTCGATCTTCGGCCTGACCTGGTCGAACATCCGCTCCCGCCTGGTTCGCCAGATCGGCGAGAAAGCCATGTCGGCGGCCGAGAAGGGCGTCGAGATCTTCCAGGTCCTGACGTCCCAGGGCGTCGCCGGACTCTGGCAGATGCTGATGGACAAGCTCGGCGACATCAAGGAGACGATCCTCGCCCAGGTCAAGGACTTCGTGGTCACGAAGATCATCACCGCGGGCATCACCTGGCTCATCGGCCTGCTGAACCCCGCCGCCGCGTTCATCAAGGCCTGCAAGCTGATCTACGACGTCGTGATGTTCTTCGTGAACAACGGCAGCCGCATCATGAAGTTCGTCAACACCGTGATCGACTCCGTCGCGGACATCGTGCGAGGCAACGTGAGCGGCGTCGTCAACAAGATCAACGACGTGCTCGGTCAGATGGTCCCGCTCATCATCGGCTTCCTCGCGAGCGCCATCGGGCTCGGCGGCATCGGCGCGAAGATCCGGTCGATCATCGAGACGCTGCAGAAACCGGTGAACAAGGCGCTGGACTGGGTGATCAAGAAGGGGCTGACACTGGCCGGGCCGCTCATCAGGGCCGCCAAGGGGATCAGCGGCAAGGTGAAGGCGAAGGTCGCCGCCGGCAAGGCGTGGGTGAAGGGCAAGCTGACCGGCGGCGAGAAGGCCCCGGCGGCCGCGATCGACATCTCGAAGCCCGTCGACATGGACGGCGCCGGCCACACGATCTTCGCGAAGTCCTCGGGCCCCAAGCTCGTGATCGAGATGGCGTCCCGTCGCGAGGAGATGGGGAAGCTGCTCACGAGGGCACGTGCCGAACTGGCCGAACGCAACGAGCAGGACCTGCCCCGCAAGGGCCTGAGCAAGGCGCTCGACGGTGTGGAGCGTCCCCTCGCCCTGGCGGAGAACCTCTACTACTCGCAGTTCCAGCCGGGTGGCAAGAACACCGCCGACCTGGATCGGCGCATCAACGAGTACGTCGTCGAGGCCGCCGGCCTGCTGGTCGACATCGGACGCAGGTACAAGATGAAGAGCCTCGAACACCTCGTGCACGGATCGGAGTGGGTGACCGCCGAACAGGAGCTCAAGGGCCCCTACCGCGGTCTGAGCTTCCGGCCCCAGGTCTACGGCGGCTGGAACAAGGACAACGCCACCCGCGGCAAGAACCGCAAGGACGCCTTCGACCGGTTGCGCGCTCTCATCCCGGCGGGTTCCCCCGCCCTGAGCGATCGCAAGGCCTACTTCTGCCCGCACTGCAACCAGGTCCGCATCAACCACAAGGACCACCAGATGCTCACGTTCGACCACAACCCGTCGGTCGTGAACCACTGGATGTCCCACGGCGGCAACAACATGAGCTTCGACGAACGCAACACCTGGTACAACGGCGGGCCCGGGGGTTCGACGCTCGTGGCGATGTGCGGCCCCTGCAACTCGGGCAAGGGCGGCGACAACCCGGAACCGAACAACTTCAAGGTGGGCACGAAGTTCCGCGGCCGAGGTGAGGGCAAGGCCTAACCCACGACCTGCTTGATCACCTCGAGCGTCGCCGTGATCGCCGGGCGCCGCGACGCCTGCGTCCGCCACACCGCGTACAGGCGCCGCGTCGGCGTGGGCCGCAACGGCACCGCCACGACCCCGTCCGGCACCTCCTCCCGGCCGAGCCGCGGGATCAGCGCCACCCCGATCCCCTTGGCCAGCAGGGCCATCTGCGTCCGGTACTCGCTGATCCGGTACGCCACAACGGGTTCGATGCCCGCGCCGTGGAACGTCCGCTCCAGCCAGTCGAAGCAGATCGACCCTTCGGTCTGGCAGATCCACCGCTCACCGGCGAGGTCCACCGGTTCGAGGAACTCCCTGCGCGACAACGGGTTCGTGGCCGGGATCAGCACCTCGGCCACGTCGTCGCCGATGAACACGCGCGACAGCGACTCCGGCACGGGCAGGGGTGTGTTCGCCCAGTCGTGCACGATCGCCATGTCGAGCTCGCCGCGGGCGACGGCCTCGGTGGCGTACGGCGGGTCGATCTCCGTCAAGCGAACGTCGAGGGCCGGGTGTTGCTCGGTCAGTCCGACCAGGACGTCGGGCAGCAGGCCTCGGGAGGCCGTCGCGAACGCTCCGAGGCACAGGCGGCCGATGGCGGCGCCGCGCTGTTCCTCCAGCGCGACCTCCGCCTCCTCGACGAGCTTCAGCACCTGGCTCGCGGTCTCGGCGAGCAGGCGGGCGGCGTCGGTGAGGCGCACACCCCTGCCGTTGCGTTCCAGCAGCGTGGTGCGGGTCTCGCGTTCGAGCTTGGCGATCTGCTGCGAGACCGCGGACGGCGTGTAGCCGAGCACGTCGGCGGCGGCACCCACCGTGCCGTGCACGGCGATGGCGTGCAGCGCCTTCAGCCTTCCCAGATCAAGCATGTAGCGATGCTAAACTCATCACCTTAGAAAGCGGAACTGGTGCTAAATAGTTAGCGCGCGCAAGCTTGACGGCATGAGTCCCCGTCACGTGCTGCTCGCCGTTCTCGTCGCCGCCATCTGGGGCTTCAACTTCGTCGTGCTCAAGGTCGGTCTGGACGAGTTCCCCCCGATCCTGTTCTCCGCGCTGCGGTTCCTCGCGGCGGCGGTGCCCGCGGTGTTCTTCATCGGACGGCCGTCGGTGGCGTGGCGCTGGGTCATCGCGGTCGGGCTGGTGCTGGGCGTCGCGAAGTTCAGCTTCCTGTTCATCGGACTCGAGGCGGGCATGCCGGCGGGCCTGGGGTCGCTGGTGCTGCAGAGCCAGGTGATCTTCACGACGCTGTTCGCCGCCGTCGTGCTGCGCGAACGGCCGAGGCCCGTGCAGGTCACCGGCATCGCGCTGGCGGTCGTGGGCATCGGCGTGATCGCGTGGGACTACGGGCTGAGCTCGCCGCTGCTGGGGTTCGCGCTGCTGGTCGCGGCGGCGGCGTGCTGGGGCGTGTCGAACGTGCTGATGCGGTACGCACGGCCCGTGGACATGGTGCGGTTCATGGTGTGGGTCAGCGCCGTCGCGGTGGTTCCGCTCTTCGCACTGTCCGCGCTCACGGAGGACATGAGCGCGCTCGGCCGCCTCGACTGGTCCGGCGTGGGCGCGATCGGGTACGTCGCGTGGATCTCGACGCTGCTCGGGTTCGGCATCTGGGGGTTCCTGCTGCGCCAGTACGAGTCATCGGTCGTGGCGCCGTTCTCCTTGCTGGTGCCCGTGTTCGGGATGCTCTCGGCGTGGGTGTTCCTCGGCGAGGACCTGACCGCGCTGCAGGCCGTCGCCGGTGGGCTGGTGCTGGTGGGGCTCGCTATTCCGCAACTGCTGGGGCGCCGGGCGGTACGAACGGAAGTCCTGCCGGAGCCCCTCGTTCCAGCAGGTCGATGACCGCCTTCGCGTCGAGGTGGTCGGCGACCAGGTCGCCCAGCAGGTCCAGCTGGGCCTCGCGGGCGGCCTGGAAGCTCACCTCGCCCGGTTCGAAGTCGCGGCCCGCGCACTCGGCGGCCCAGCTCAGGAACCTCCGGCGGAACGCGTCGTTCTCCAGCAGTCCGTGCCAGTGGGTGCCGAGCACGCGGTCGGTCTGGGCGCCCTCCTCGCCGACCAACGGCCGTTCGGCGTTGCGCACGACCTGGCCGTGGTGGATCTCGTAGCCGGTGACGGGCTCTCCCCACGCCACGTCCGACGGCGTGGCCAGCGTCTTTCGTGCCTCGAAGCGGATGTCCACGTCGAGCAGGCCGAGGCCGTCGACCGCGCCGCTGCCCGACTCCACGTCGTCCTCGATGTGCCTCGACAGCATCTGGAACCCGCCGCAGATGCCGAGCACCGGACCGTCGAAGCGCTGGATCGCCTGTGCCAGGCCGGTTTCCCGCAACCAGGCGAGGTCGGAGACGGTGGCCTTGGAACCGGGCAGCACGACCAGATCAGCGTCGGCCAGCCGGGACGGCTCCGTCACGAACCGCACGGAGACGCCGGGCTCGCAGGCCAGCGCCTCGACGTCGGTGGCGTTCGAGATGCGCGGCAACCGGATCACGGCGACCCGCAGCCAGTCCTTCACGGGCGGCTGCGACCGACCGACGACGCCGTCCGCGTTGTAGGACAACGAGTCCTCTGCGTCGAGCCAGAGTTCCTCGCGCCACGGCAGCACTCCGAGCACCGGCCGTCCGGTCAGGGTCTCGAGCTGCCTGAGCCCCGGTTCGAGCAGACGCTCGTCACCGCGGAACTTGTTGACGACGAAGCCCGACACCAACGCCTGGTCCGCCGCGTCCAACACCGCGACCGTGCCGAAGAGGTGCGCGAACACCCCACCGCGGTCGATGTCGCCGACGACGAGCACCGGCAGGTTCGCCCGGACCGCCAGACCCATGTTCGCGATGTCGTTGGCGCGCAGGTTGATCTCGGCCGGCGACCCCGCGCCCTCGCAGACGACGACCTCGTGGTCGCGCCGCAGCCCGTCCAAAGTGGACAGCACGGTGCCGAGCAGCTGCTGCTTGCGTTCGCGGTAGCTCAGCGCGGAGACCTCCCCGACCGCCTGGCCGAGCACGACCACCTGGGACGTGCGATCGCTGCCGGGCTTGAGCAGCACCGGGTTGAACCGGACGCTCGGTTCCTTGAACGCGGCCCGCGCCTGGAACGCCTGAGCACGCCCGATCTCCCCACCGTCGAGTGTGACGAACGAGTTGTTGGACATGTTCTGCGCCTTGAACGGCACGACGTCGACGCCCTGGCGTGCCAGAAAGCGGCACAGACCGGCCACCAGGACGCTCTTGCCCGCGTCCGAGGTCGTCCCACAGATCAACATCGCGCCCCGCATGGACGCCAATGCTGCCATCATCACCCCCATGGTCTCCGTCGTGCTCATGCACAGCCCGTTCCTCGGCCCGTCGAGCATGCGACCGCTCGCCGACGAACTGGCCTCCGACGGGGTGACCGTCCTGCTGGCCGACCTGCAGATGACGATCAACGAGGCCCCGGTGCACCAGCGGCTGATCGGCGCGTTCGCCGACGCCCTGGAGGACGCCGGCGTCACCGGACCGCTCGTGCTGGTCGGCCACAGCGGCGCCGGCCCGCTGCTGCCGGCCTTCGCGGACGCCCTCGAGCTCGACGTGGCCGGCCTGGTGTTCCTCGACTCCGACCTGCCGACGCCGGGCAAGGCGTGGCGCGAGACCGTCGACCCCGCCCTCGTGAGCCAGGTCAAGGCGTCGGTGCGGGACGGCAAGCTGCCGCGCTGGGACCGCTGGTTCGACTCCGACCCGCTGCGGCTCGTGCCGGCGGGGCTGCGCGAGGAGATGCGCGACGAGGCACCAGAGGTGCCGTGGGAGTTCCTGAAGGAACAGCGCCCGAGCGTCGAGTGGTCCGGGGCGTGCGGGTACGTGCTGCTCTCGCCGGTCTACGAGAACGCCGCTCAGAAGGCCGAGGAGCTGGGCTGGCCGGTCGAGCGCGTCGAGTCGCACCACCTGGCGGCCGCGACGTCGCCCTCGGCGGTCGCGGCCGCGCTGAAGTCAGTCCTCAGCAGACTGTGAGGATCTCCGCGCCCGTCTCGGTCACGACGATCGTGTGCTCGAACTGGGCGGTCCAGCTCTTGTCCTTCGTGGTGACGGTCCAGCCGTCGTCCCACATCTCGCCCTCGTAGTCCCCGAGCGTGATCATCGGCTCGATCGTGAACGTCATGCCGGGCTCCAGCACCGTCTTCACCGACGGCTCGTCGTAGTGCAGCACGACGAGCCCGCTGTGGAACGTGCGGCCGATGCCGTGGCCGGTGAAGTCGCGCACGACGCCGTAGCCGAACCGGTTCGCGTACGCCTCGATGACGCGGCCGACGACGTTGAGCTCGCGGCCGGGCTTCACGGCCTTGATGGACCGCATCGTGGCCTCGTGCGTGCGCTCGACGAGGAGCTTGACCTCCTCGGAGACGGTGCCCGCGAGGAACGTCGCGTTCGTGTCGCCGTGCACGCCGCCGATGAACGCCGTCACGTCGATGTTCACGATGTCGCCGTCCTCGACGACGGTGCTGTCCGGGATGCCGTGGCAGATGACCTCGTTGAGCGAGGTGCAGCACGACTTCGGGAAGCCGCGGTAGCCCAGCGTCGACGGGTACGCGCCGTTGTCGCACAGGAACTCGTGCGCCACCGCGTCGATCTCGTCCGTCGTCACGCCGGGCACGACGACCTTGCCTGCCTCCTGCAACGCCTGGGCGGCGAGGCGGCCGGCGATCCGCATGGCCTCGATGATCTCCGGCGTCTGCACCCACGGGTCGGTCCCGCGCGTCGGCGCGGGCTTGCCAACGTACTCGGGACGCACGATGCGCGAGGGCACCTGACGCCGCGGAGATTGCACACCGGGTTGCAGCGCAGCACGAACAGCCATGCCCTCCAGATTAGCCGCCCGCGCGCGCACCACCAGGAACCTGGTCCTCCGCACGAGGCTCCGGCACCCGAGGGACGGGCAACAGGATGCCCGCCCGGATCAGGCGTTCACGCATGGTCAGTTCTCTGGTCTTGCTCATCACGGCACCGCCTTGAGGAACCTCGCCGCCACCTCCACGGCCGGAGTCGAAGTTTCTCCGCTGAGCACCAAGGTCGCGAACGCGAGATCGCCGCGGTAGCCCATGAACCACCCGTGTGAGTGCACGCCGTCACCGAACTGTGCGGTGCCAGTCTTGCCCCTCGTGTCTCCGTACGGCTTGAGTTGCGGTGCAGTGCCGGACTCGACGACCTCGCGCATCATCGCGCGCACCGGTTCGAGCGAGGCCGCGGGCGGTGCGGTCGGCTGTTTGTCCGCTTTGGTCTCCTTGCCCCGCACCAGTTGCGGCACCGGCATCGAGCCCTTCGCGATGGCCGCCGAGACGAGTGCCATGCCGAACGGCGAGGCCAGCACCTTGCCCTGACCGAACGCGTCCTCGGCCCGTTCCACGACGTCGGTCGCGGGCGGGACAGAACCGGTGATGGTGGTGAGCCCCGCGATGTCGAAGTCGACGCCGAGGCCCAGCGACAGCGCGGCGTCCGGCAGCAGGTTCGGCGGCATGTCGACGGCGAGCTGCGCGAACGTCGTGTTGCAGGAGAACGCGAACGCCGAGCGCAGCGGGATCGTGCCCTTGTCGAACTCGCTGGAGTTCGGCACGATCCGCCGTCCGTCGATGGTGGTCTTGCCGGGGCACGGCAGCGGGGTGTCCGCGGTGACCTTGCCGGACTGGATCGCGGCCAGCGCCGAGACGGCCTTCATCGTGGACCCCGGCGGGAAGCGGCCGGTCAGCGCCAGAGCGCCCTGGGCGTCGGCCGGGTCGTTCTGCGCGACGGCGAGGATGTCGCCCGTCGACGGCTGGATGGCCACCAGGATCGTGGGCTGGGTGAGCGGCTCGACGGCGTCCTCGGCGGCGGCCTGGATCGCCCGCGACAACGCGATGTTCACGGCCTTGGCGGGCTCGGGGGCCTTCGAGTGCAGCTCCTCGACCTCGGTGCCCTGCGCGTCGACCGTGCTGACGCGGAAGCCCGCGTTGCCGGCGATGTCGTTCTCCATGAGCTTGCGCACGGCGGGCAGCACCTGGGTGCCGAAGTTGCGGCTCGGCGCCAGCAACGACGTCTGCGAGCTGAACCGCACGCCGGGCAGCTCGTAGATCTTCGGCTTCACGGACTGGTAGTCCGCGTCGCGCAGCGCCGCGACCTGGTAGGCCTGGCCCTCCGGGGTCTTGCCCACGCCGTCGGTGATCGTCTGCTGGGTGATGGCCTTGTCGAGCGGGCCCAGCGCGTCCGCGAGGGCCTTGGAGACGGCTCCGACGTCACCGGCCTCCTTCGCGACGAGCAGGACCGACACGACGCGTTCGGGGGCGAGCAACGGCGTGCCGTCGCGGTCCAGCACCGGCGCTGGGTCCGGGGTGAGCTCGGTGAGCTTGACGGACTGCTGCGGCGTGAGCTTCGGGTGCGCCACCGACGGCGCCCAGTGGACCTTCCACGTGTCGCCTTCCTGGCGCACGTCGAACTTGGTCGGGTACGTCCAGTGGCGGTTCTTGCCGAGTTTCCAGTCGAACGTGACGGACGCCTCGGAGGCCAGCTCACCGTTCTTGCGGATCTGGTCGACCTTGGTGCTCAGGCCCTCCGGCTTGAGCGCTCCCCGGAACTTCTCGAGTGTCTCCTTGGCGTCGTTCGGGTTGTCGGTCATCCCGGCGGCACCCTGCACGTCACCGGAGGCGAGCTTGGCCAGGAAGTCGTTGGTGATCTCCGGCGGACCTGGTTCCGACTCGAACAGCCCACAGCCGCTCACCGTCACCAGCACCACCGTGATCGTCGCGAGAAGGCGCACCCGCGCGAGTATGCCCGTTCAGAAGAGCACGGTGGCGTATTGCCCGACTTGTTCGAATCCGATTCGGCGGTAGGCGGCCTGCGCCACGTGGTTGTACCCGTTGACGTAGAGGCTCGCCGTGCGGTTGAGCACCCTGGTCAGCCGGTCGGCGACCGCCGCCGTGCCCGCCGTGCCGATGCCCTCGCCACGGCGGTCCGGGCGCACCCAGACGCCCTGGATCTGTCCGACCTTGCTCGACATCGCGCCGATCTCGGCCTTGAAGACGACCTCGCCGTGCTCGAACCTCGCGAACGCCCTGCCCGCGGCGATCAGCTCCGACACCCGCGCCCGGTAGCCCGCGCCACCGTCCTCGGCGCACGGGTCGATGCCGACCTCCTCGATGAACATCGAGATGGCGGCGGGGAGGTAGCGGCCGAGCTCGCTCGGGCGGACCTGGCGGACCGTCGGGTCCGGAGTGATCTTCGGCGCCGTCGAGAGGGCCATCAGCGGCTGGTCGCCGCGCACCTCGCGGGCGGGCCCCCAGTCGGGCTGGAGCTCGTCCCACAGCGTCAGGACCTGCTCGGCGGGGCCGACGAGGCTGGAGCACATCCGGCCGCGGCGGCGGGCGCGGTCGGCGAACATGCGCATGGCCGCCGCGCTGCCCTTGAGCGGGATGAGGTTCGGACCGGAGAAGCAGAGGCCCTCGACCTTGCCCCGGATCGGCTTGGAGTCGGAGCCCCACATCTCGCCGCCCAGGCGCCACGGGTCCAGGCCGGCGACCTCGACGCGTGCGGCGACCATGCACGCGGCCACGGGGTCGTTGTCGAAGACCCCGCGCACGTCGATCAGGTCGCGCTCGTCGAGAACGCGCGCTCCGGCAAGCCTCAGCACGTCACCTAGCGTGCCAGATGGACCGTGTGTGTCGCATCAGCCAACAGTGCTCTGTGCCTGGACACACGGTGAGGGCCCCTTCCCGCGAAGTGGGAAGGGGCCCTCCGGTCGTTCGTGTGGACCTAGCCGACGGTGACGGCCGGGGACTCGCCCTCGACCGGTTCCATCTCCTCGGCGAGGCGCATGGCCTCCTCGATCAGCGTCTCCACGATCGCGTGCTCGGGCACGGTCTTGATGACCTTGCCCTTCACGAAGATCTGGCCCTTGCCGTTGCCGGACGCGACACCCAGGTCGGCCTCGCGGGCCTCACCGGGGCCGTTCACGACGCAGCCCATGACGGCGACGCGCAGCGGCACCTCCATGCCCTCCAGACCCGCCGTGACCTGCTCGGCGAGCGTGTACACGTCGACCTGGGCGCGGCCGCACGACGGGCAGGAGACGATCTCCAGCTTGCGCGGGCGCAGGTTGAGCGACTGGAGGATCTGGTGGCCGACCTTGATCTCCTCGACCGGCGGGGCGGAGAGCGACACCCGGATGGTGTCGCCGATGCCCTGGCGCAGCAGCGCGCCGAACGCGACGGCCGACTTGATGGTGCCCTGGAAGGCGGGGCCGGCCTCCGTGACGCCCAGGTGCAGCGGGTAGTCGCACTGCTCGGCCAGCAGTTCGTACGCGCGCACCATGACGACGGGGTCGTTGTGCTTGACGGAGATCTTGATGTCGTGGAAGTCGTGCTCCGCGAAGAGCGACGCCTCCCACATCGCCGACTCGGCCAGCGCCTCGGGCGTGGCCTTGCCGTACTTGGCGAGCAGGCGCGGGTCGAGCGAACCGGCGTTGACGCCGATCCGGATCGGGGTGCCGTGGTCCTTGGCGGCGGCCGCGATCTCCTTCACCTGGTCGTCGAACTTGCGGATGTTGCCGGGGTTCACCCGGACTGCGGCACAACCAGCCTCGATGGCGGCGAAGACGTACTTCGGCTGGAAGTGGATGTCGGCGATCACGGGGATCTGGGACTTCTTGGCGATCGCCGGCAGCGCGTCCGCGTCGTCCTGCGAGGGGCAGGCGACCCGGACGATGTCGCAGCCGGACGCGGTGAGTTCCGCGATCTGCTGCAACGTCGCGTTGACGTCCGACGTGAGAGTCGTCGTCATCGACTGGACGGAGACGGGGAACTCGCTGCCGACACCGACGTTGCCGACCATCAACTGCCTGGTCTTGCGTCGTTCCGACAGCACCGGCGGCGGCAGTGCCGGCATTCCGAGCATCACGCCGTCACTCATGGGTTGTGCACCTTTCCGTGGATCACTTATTGCAACCTGATCGGGTTGACGATGTCGGCGGTCACGGTCAGCAGCGTGATGGCGCCGCCGATGAAGATGACCACGTAGGTGAGGGGCAGCAGACGCATGTAGTTGACCGGGGCTCCGGCGGGCTTCCCGCGCAGCTTCCTCACCCAGTCTCGCACCCGTTCGTAGAGGTTGACGGCGATGTGACCACCGTCAAGCGGGAGCAACGGCAGGAGGTTGAACACACCTACGAAGAAGTTCAGCCCCGCGAGCATAAGGATGAAGAACGCCCACAGACCGCGCTCGGCCGCGTCACCACCCAGCCGTGAAGCACCAACCACCGAGATGGGCGTGTCCAGGTCGCGCTCTCCGCCACCGATGGCCTTCACCACCGCCGGAATGCGCTCCGGGAAGCGCATGAGGCCCTTCCAGGTGTTCACGAACATGTCGCCGGTGAACGCGATGGAGGCCGGGACCGCCGCGAGCGGGCTGTACTCGAAGTTCTGCTGCCAGGTGACGCCGATGGCGCCGACCTCCTTGACCTCGCGGCCGCCCTTGCCGTCGAGCACCTCGCGGGTGACCTGCGGCACGTTCACGTCGAGAGCGATCTCCTTGCCGTCGCGCAGGACCTTGAACTCGGTCGGTCCGCTGAGCGCGCGGGTGATCTCGAGCATCTCGGACCACGTCTTGATCGGCTTGCCCGCGATCGACGTGACCTCGTCGCCGGGCTGCAGGCCCGCGTCCTTGGCCGGGGCCGGGGCGCCGGGCTGGCACGGCGCGGTGAGGCCGACGGTGTGGTCCTGCACGCAGGGCGTGATCTCGGCGAGGACCGGCAGGTCCTTGTTGTTCGGCAGGCCGAGCGACATCGCGAGGATCAGCAGGATGATGAAACCGAGGATGAAGTGCGTGATCGAACCGGCGGACAGCACGACGACGCGCTTCCACACCTTCTGGTTGTAGAAGGCGCGCTTGCGGTCGTCCGGGTGCACGTCCTCCAGCGCCGTCATGCCGGTGATCTCGCAGAAGCCACCGGCCGGGATCGCCTTCAGGCCGTACTCGGTCTCGCCCTTGCGGAACGAGAAGAGCTTCGGGCCGAAACCGATGAAGTACCGGGTGACCTTCATGCCGTAGAACTTCGCCGTCAGCAGGTGCCCGAACTCGTGCAGCGCGATCGAGACCGCGATGCCGAACGCGAACAACAGCACCCCGAGGATGTTGATGAATGTGTTCACGGAAAGTTCAGTTCCTTCCAACCAGCTCGCGGGCACGTGCGCGTGCCCAGTCCTCGGCGGCCAGGACCTCCGCGACGTCCGCGGGGTCGTGATGCCATTCGTTCGACTCGCCGAGAACCTGGCCGATGGTGTCCACGATCGACAGGAACGACGTGTGGCCGGCGACGAAGGAGGCGAGTGCCTCCTCGTTCGCGGCGTTGTAGATGGCAGGAAGGCAACCGCCAGCGGTGCCGGCCTGCCGCGCGAGCTCGACCGCTGGGAACGTGACGCTGTCCAGCGGTTCGAACGTCCACGAGGTGGCGGTGTCAAAGGTACAGGCGGCGGCCGCCCCCGCGACGCGCTCGGGCCAGCCCAGCCCCAGTGAGATGGGCAGCCGCATGTCCGGGGGCGACGCCTGCGCGAGCGTCGAGCCGTCCGTGAAGGTGACCATCGAGTGAATGATGGACTGAGGGTGCACCACGACGTCGACGCGGTCGTACGGGACCCCGAACAACAGGTGCGCCTCGATCAGCTCCAGGCCCTTGTTGACGAGGTTCGCCGAGTTGATGGTGACGACCTGCCCCATGGACCACGTCGGGTGCGCCATCGCCTGCTGCACGGTGACCGATTCGAGCTCTTTGCGCGTTTTGCCCCGGAAAGGGCCACCGGACGCGGTGAGAACCAGTTTGTGGACCTCGTTCTCGGTGCCCCCGCGCAGACACTGCGCGAGCGCCGAGTGCTCGGAGTCGACCGGCACGATCTGGTCGGGCTTGGCCGCCTTCAGCACGAGCGGCCCGCCCGCGATGAGCGACTCCTTGTTCGCGAGCGCGAGCGTCGCCCCCGACTCGAGCGCCTTGAGCGACGGCTCCAGCCCCCTGGACCCGTCCATGCCGTTGAGGACGACGTCCGCCGGACACGCCTCGATCAGGTCGACCATGCTGGTCAGCGTCCTGACACCGGGCACGTCGGCGCCGTTGGCGACCGCGACCGTCTTCACGTCGAACTCTGCTGCCTGCTGTTTCAACAGGTCCAGCTGACGACCGCCGGCGCCGAGCCCGACGACCTGGAAGCGGTCGCGGTTGCGCCGGATGACGTCGAGCGCCTGGGTGCCGACCGAGCCGGTCGACCCCAGGACCAGGACAGTGCGTGGAGTACTCATCGCCCCTCATTGTTCCGGAGAGTGCCTGAGAGCCTCGGCACAGCCCGTTACTTTGATAACGGAGTGGTTTTGGAGGTGTGAAGTCGCCAGATCGAGGGCATTCCAGCTTCGTCAAGTCGTTGGAAGGAGACTCTCGGTGGGCATCCTCGGATGGATCGTGCTCGGCCTGTTGGCCGGAGCAATCGCCAAGGCGATCATGCCGGGCAAAGACCCGGGCGGAATCATCATCACGATGCTGATCGGCATCGTTGGCGCGATCCTGGGCGGATTCATCGGATCTGCCATCTTCGGGACCGATCTGGGCTCGTTCTTCGAAATCCGGACGTGGCTGCTGGCCATCGTCGGATCGTTGGTCCTGCTGGGCATCTATCGCCTGGTGACGGGCCGTCGAACCCACGCTTAGGCGCACAGACGTTGGAGGCCGTCCGGGTGTCACCCGGACGGCCTCTCGTGTTTTCGGTCGCTGCTCCGCAGACTCCGGCTCGTTCGCCGGGAAGCTGATCGTGGCTTATCGGAGCAGGTCCGGTCAGTTCGCGATCCCCGCGTCCCGCGCCAGCAACGCCGCCTGCACCCGGTTCGTCAGCCCCAGCTTCGCCAGCAACCGCGACACGTACGTCTTCACCGTCGCCTCGGACATGTGCAGCTTCGCGCCCACGTCGGCGTTCGACATCCCCTGCCCGAGCAGCGCGAGCACCTCGACCTCGCGATCGGTCAGGCCCTCGACGGCCTTCTGCGCCTCCTGCCGCTTCGGCTGCCCGGAGGTCGCCACCATCCCGACCACGCGCGACGTGACCATCGGCGACAGATACGCCTCACCGTTGTGCACAGCACGCACGGCCCGCAGCAGCTCCTCGGGTGCGGAGTCCTTCAACAGGAACCCAGCCGCACCGTCGGACAGCGCGCGCACGATGTTGTCGTCCTCGCCGAACGTCGTGAGCATCACGACCCGCACGGAGGGTGCCACCACCCGCAGTTCCTTGGCGCACGCCAGGCCGTCCATGCGCGGCATGCGGATGTCGAGCACGGCCACGTCCACCCTGCGCTCGCGGACGATCTGCACCGCCTCGCGGCCGTCGCCTGCCTCCGCCACGAGCTCGATGTCGTCGGCGGTGCCGAGGATGGCCTTGATGCCCGCACGCATCAGCGGCTCGTCGTCGGCGATGAGCACCCGGATCATTGACCTGTCCTCTGCACGTGGATCTTCTTCTCGACCAGCTTGCCGTCTCGGAAGCAGAAACGCACCACTCGGGTGCCCTTCGCGAGGTACGACTGCTCGTCGGTGATGTGGTAGACGCACCGTGCGCCCGGCGGTTCGGGGCTGGCCTGGGACGTGCGTTCGCCGTCGGCCACCAGCGGTTCGTCGCCCGCCGGGAGCAGCCGGAGCACGTCGGCCTCGGACTGGCCCTCCTGGATCCGGTCGAGGTTCTCCTGGGAGACGACCTCGGTCACCGGCTGCGCGCCCAGGTAGGTGAAGCCGCCGATGATGACCGTCATGACCAGGGACGCGCCCGCGATGGAGCCGACGCCCGCCCACTTGCGGATGCCGCGCGGGGACTCGGTCTCGTCCTGCTCGTCCTCTGGTTCGTCGGGGAGCGGTGTTTCCTCGTACGGCAGCACAGCGGCGATGCGGAAGCCGCCGGACGGCAGGCCGCCCACGTGCAGGATGCCGCCCGCCACGCGCACGCGTTCGGTGAGGCCGATGAGACCCACGCCCGGTGCACCGTCGGAAGAACCGTTGCGTGACGGGTTGTTGCGCACCTCAACGACGAGGGCGTCCGGTTCGTACTTCACCGTCACCTGCACGGCGGCGCCCGGTGCGTGCTTCGCGGCGTTGGTGAGGCCCTCTTGCGCGACGCGATAGGCCGCGTGAGAGACACGGGACGGCAACGGGTGGGCTTGCCCGCCGCGAACCAGACTGACCAGAACACCGGCCTTGCGCGCGTCGCTCACCAACGAGTCGATGGACTCCGCGGTCCGTGTCGCCGGGTCGTCGTCGGGACCGTCCTCCGCCCGCAGCACGCCGATGATCGACCGCAGCTCCCCCATGCCGGTCAACGCGGCCGAGCGCAGCACCCCGATCGCCTCGCGCTGCTTGTCCCCCAGCGACGGGTCCAGCGCCAGCGCGCCGGCGTGCACGGAGATCAGCGACAGCCGGTGGCCGAGGCTGTCGTGCATGTCCTGGGCGATGCGGCTGCGTTCGCGCAACCGGACCTGCCTCGACAGCATCTTGTGCTCACCGCGCATGCGCGCCTCGCGGTCCTGCATCGCCTGGATCAGCGCCTCGCGTTGCGCCAGGTACCGCCCGACGAGGAACGGCAGTGCCACGCCCACACCGAAGATCGTGACCAGGATCAGCATCCCGTAGACGGGCTCGATCTCGAGCGGGCGCTGGTCCCAGTCCCACACCAGCACCACGATGACGAAAGTGACCCCGGTCGACGCCACCGCCTTGACCCACGACTCGACCCGGCGGCCGGCCGTGTAGCTCACCAGGACCATCATCGCGGGCCCGACGAACGGGATCGCCGCGCTGCCGATCATCACCGTCGCCGGCAGCAGGTGCCGCAACGGGAGCAGCACCACGTAGAGCGCGGCGATCGCCACGAGCGCCCAGCCCGACGCCTTCGTCTCGGCCCACGGCCCCGGCCACACGTCCAGCAGGACCGCGGCGACCATCACGATCAGGTCGCCGACGAGCCGCACGACGGTCAGCCCGCGGAACCGGGCCAGGGTGTCGGCGCGGAACGCCTCCGCCCTGGTCCGCACAGCAGTAATCACGCTCTCAAGCTACGAGACGTCCCACCTTCCGCGCGGCACGCTGGAGTATCGAGAACGCGCGACGAAAGTTGACTAGAGCGCCAGCTTCGCGGCTGATCCGGACCTGCGCGCCCGCCACGACGCGATCACCACTCCGACGATCAGCAGCAGGGCCGTGGCCGCCACCATCAACGTCGACAGCGCCACGATCTCCGGCGAGATCCCGCGCTTCGAGGCCTGCGCGTAGACGAACACCGGCAGCGTCGTCGACCCCACCCCGGTCAGGTACGACGAGATCACCACGTCGTCGAACGACAGCAGGAACGCGAACGCCGCGCCGGCCGCCACCGCGGGCGCCACCAGCGGCAGCGTCACGGTCCGGAACGCCACGAACGGCGACGCCCCGAGATCGGCCGCGGCCTCCTCCATCCGGACGTCCATCCCGGACACCCGCGACCGCACCACGACGACCACGAAGCTCAGCGAGAACGCCACGTGCGCGCACAGCAACGCACCGAACCCCAACGGCACCCCGACGAGCTTCACGAAGAACCCGAGCATCGCCACACCCATGACGACCTCGGGCACCACGAGAGGCAACGACAGCAAGACGGTCCACAGCCCACGACCGGGAAACGCCCGCCGCAGACCGAAAGCCGCCAACGTCCCGATGACCGTCGAGATCACCGCCGACGCCAACGCCAACTGCAACGTGAGCTGCAAGGACGCGAACACGCGCGTGTCGTCGGCAAGCTCCGCGTACCACTGCAGCGAGAACCCGCTGATCCGCGACAACGACCGGGACGAGTTGAACGACGCGATGGCGAGCCACGCGATCGGTGCGTACAAGAACAGGAAGACCAGGCACACCACGGCGCCGAGCACCCACGGACGACGGTTCACAGCACGTCCTCCCCACGCCGTCCGCGCACCACGAGCACGAAGACCACCAGCACGAGCAGCAACACCGCCATCGCGGACCCGAGCGGCCAGTTGTTGCCCCCGCGGAACTGGTCGTCGATCACCGACCCGAACGTCGACTGCTCCACCCCGCCGAGCAGCTTCGGCGTCACGAAGTCCCCCGCCGCGGGCACCAGCACCAGCAGCGACCCGGCCAGCACACCGCTCATGACCCCCGGCAGCACCACGCGGAAGAACGTCGACACGCGGCCGTGCCCGAGGTCGTACGACGCCTCCATCAACCGCACGTCGAACCGTTCGCACGCCACGTACAGCGGCAACACCATGAACGGCAGGAACCCGTACGTCAGGCCGAGCACGACGGCACCGTCGCTGAGCAGGAACCCGCCGTCGCGGTCGAGCCCGGCCCACCCGAGCACGGTGTTCACGAGCCCCTCGCCGTCCAGCAGCGCCTTCCACGCGTAGATCCGCGCGAGGTAGCTCGACCAGAACGGGATCAGCACCGCCGCGAGCAGCGCCGTCCGGTAGCGCCCGCCGTACCGCGCGATGAACCACGCCAGCGGGAACCCGAGCAGCAGGCACGCGACGGTCGTGGCGCCCGCGTACAGCAGGGTCCGCCCGAAGATCGGCAGGAACGCCGGGTCCAGCGCCGTCCGGTACGCCTGGACCGTCCACGGCAGCACGGCGCGGGCGACACCGGTGTGGCGCGTCGCGAAGCTGAACTCGACGACCACGACGAGGGGTGCGATCAGGAAGAACCCCAGCCAGAGGCCGGTCGGGGCGAGGAGGGCGTTGGCCTTCAGCCAGCGTCGGAGCACGGAACGGCATCCTAGGTGCTGAACACTGATGTACCGTTGTGAACATGAGTGTTCACCTGCTGCAGACGGCGACGTCCGTCCTGCTCAAGGACCCGACGGCGTCCCTCGGCGACGTGGCGCGGGCGGCCGGTGTCGGCAGGACCACACTCCACAAGCGCTTCCCGACCCGGACGGACCTGGTCCGTGCCGTCGCGAACGACGCGCTCGACCTGATCGACTCGGTGGCCTGCCAGGTGGACTTCGACCGCGACGACGCGCTCGAGGACCTGATGACGCGCCTGGTCGCGCTCGGCCCAAGGGTGGAGTTCCTGCTCCGCTTCCCCGGCCTCGAACGCGACGGGGAGCTGAGGGCTCGCATCGAGGCGATGGACCGGCCCGTGCTCGACCTGATCACCCGGCTGCAGGGCACCAGGCTGCGCCGCGACCTGCCCGCGTGGTGGATCCTGCACACCCTCTACGCCGGGCTCTTCAACGCCTGGGAAGCGATCAGTTACGGCCGTCTCGCGCCGTTGGACGCTCCCCGGTTCGTGCTGTCCACGGTGTTCGAGGGGGTAGGCAATGCTGGAGCAACTGACCGGACATGAAGACCCGCATCCGATCTATGAACGGCTACGCGCGCACGGCCCGCTGACGCGCGACAACGGCATGTGGCTGACGACGAGCCACCCGCTGGCCAACAAGATCCTGCGCGACCGCCGGTTCGGCGTCAGGTTCACCGACGGCAGCTATCCGGCCAACGGGAGCCTGCTGCCCGAGTCGTTCCTGGAGCTCGACCCGCCGGACCACACGCGGCTGCGCAGGCTCGCGATGCCGGCGTTCAGCCCGAAGAAGATCGACGAGTACCGGGCGCGGGTCGAGAAGGTCGCCGACGCCCTGCTCGACCACGACGAGTTCGACCTGATCACGGACTTCGCGGCGCCGCTGCCGATCTCGGTGATCAGCGACCTGCTCGGCATCCCCGACTCCGACACCGCCGAGTTCGCCGACTACGGCGCGCTCGTCGCCGCGTCGTTCGACTCGGGCGTCACCGCGGAGATGGCCAACGCCAACGACAAGGTGCTCGCGCTGTTCGACCGGCTCATCGCGCAGCGGCGCAGGACGCCCGGCGACGACGTGATCAGCTCGCTGGTCGCCGCGGAGGCCGAGCGGAGGCTGACGGCCCAGGAGATGCTCGGCACGTTGGTGCTGCTGCTGGTCGCGGGCTTCGAGACCACCGTGAACCTGATCGGCAACGCCACGCGGGCACTGCTCGACCACCCGTCGCAGTGGAGGCTCTTCAAGGCCAACCCCGATCTCGCACCGGCGGTCGTCGAGGAGACACTGCGGTGGGCGCCGCCGGTGCAGCTGACCAGCCGTGTCGCGCACGAGCCGGTCGACGGGATCGACAAGGACGAGTGGGTGACCGTGCTGATCGGTGCCGCGAACCGCGACCCCGAGGTCTACCCGGAGGCGCACAAGTTCGACGTGATGCGCGTGCACAAGCCGGAGCACCTCGCGTTCTCCAGCGGCATCCACTACTGCCTGGGTGCGACGCTCGCGCGCATGGAAGGCGACGTGGCGCTGCGCGCGCTGGCCCGCCGCATGCCCGAGCTGAAGCAGGCCGGACCCGCGAGGTTCCGCGACTCGGTGGTGATCAGGGGGATGAGGAGCTTCCCCGTCAGCCGGTCTTGACCTTCGTCCAGGCGTCCGCGTAGAGCGCTTCCGCGTCGCCGCCGAGGTCCTTGGTGAACGGGAGCTTCGCGAGCTGGTCGTCCGGCGGGTAGACCACCGGGTCGTTCAGCAGCTCCTTGTCGATCAACGGCTTCGCGGCGGCGTTGGGGCTGCCGTACCGGACGGCGTTGGACAGCGCGGCGCCCGCTTCCGCACCCAGGACGTAGTCGAGGAACCGGTGCGCGTTCGCGGCGTGCGGAGCGTCCTTCGGGATGACGAGCAGGTCCACGTAGGACAGTCCGCCCTCGACGGGGATGGCGTACCCGATGTCGTCGTTGGTGGCACGGGCCTGGAACGCGTCACCGGAGTACGACTGCGCGAGCCGCACCTGGCCGGACGTCAGCGGTTCGATCACGTCCGAGGTGATCTGGCCGAGCTTCTTCTTCAACGACAGCAGGAAGTTCGCCGCGTCGTCGATCTGCCGCGCGTCGGTGGTGTTCGGGTCGTGGCCGAGCTTCAGCAGTCCGATCGCCATGCCGTCACGGGCCTCGTCGAGGATCGAGCTGCGCCCCTGGGCGTCCGGCAGGTCGTAGGCGTCGAACCCGGTGACGTCGCCGCCGATCTGCGACCTCGAGAACGCCAGACCCGTTGTCCCCCAGGCCCACGGCACCGAGAACCGGTTGCCGGGGTCGTACTCGGCCTCCACGAACCGCGGCTCCAGGTTGCGCAGGTTCGGGATCGCGTCGTGGTCGAGCGGTTGCAGCAGGCCGGAACGCAGGAACCTCCGCAGGAAGTTGTCGCTCGGCACCACGAGGTCGTAGCCGGCCTGGCCGGACGCGATCTTGGCTTCCATCTCGTCGTTGGTCGAGAAGTTGTCGTACGTGACCTCGACACCGGTCACGGAAGTGAAGCCCGGCAACGTCTCCGGCGCGATGTAGTCGGTCCAGTTGTAGAAGTTGAGCTTCGGCTCGTCGGTCAGGTTCACGGCCTTGCCCGCGCTCGGACCGCCGGAGTTCGCCGGCGCCGGGCCGACCGCGCACGCGGCGAGCGCGAAGAACGCCATCGAGCCCAGCATCGTGCGCCGGGTCACCCGCGGGCTGTCGACGTCCCACAGCCGGGCGATCCGCAGCTCAGCCATCCGAGGACTCCAGCAGCACGGTGAACTCCGGGTCCCAGGCCATCCGCACGGGCTGGCCGGGCGCGCCCGCGTCGTCGATGCGCTGGGCGTTCTGCACGAACGCCGTCAGCACGCCGGCCGGGGTCCCGACCACGAACTGCGTGGAGACGCCCGTGTAGACGACGTCCTGCACCACGCCGGCCAGCACGCACCAGCCCGTCGGCGGCTCGGCGGAGGTGTTGAACAGGTGCACCTTCTCCGGCCGCACGGTCGCGGCGACCTTGCGGCCGTGGCTGACGCCGCCCGAGAACCTGGCGCGCAGGTTCGAGGCGCCCGGAGCCGTCAGCGAGACCAGTCCACCGTCCACACCGGACACCTCGGCGTCGAGGATGTTGGACGTGCCGATGAACCCGGCGACGAACCGGGTCGCGGGCCGTTCGTAGACGTCCTCGGGGTAGCCGACCTGCTCGATCCTGCCCGCGTTCATCACCGCGATGCGGTGCGAGAGGACCAGCGCCTCCTCCTGGTCGTGCGTGACGTAGAGGAACGTCGTACCGACCTCGCGCTGGATGCGCATCAGCTCGATCTGCAGTTCCTTGCGCAGCTTCGCGTCGAGCGCGCCCAGTGGTTCGTCGAGCAGGAGGAGCTGCGGACCGGCGGCGAGCGCACGGGCGATGGCGACGCGCTGCTGCTGACCGCCGGAGAGCTGCGCGGGCCTGCGCTTGGCGAACTGCGACAGCCGCACCAGTTCGAGGTGCTCGCCGACGCGCTTCTTCAGCTCGTCGCCGCGGATCTTCTTGCGCTTGAGGCCGTACGCGACGTTGTCCCACACGGACATGTGAGGGAACAGCGCGTACGACTGGAAGACGGTGTTGACGTCCCGCTTGTACGGAGGGACGCCCACCATGTCGTTGCCGTCGAGCTCGATGCGGCCCTCGTCGGGGTCGACGAACCCGGCGATCATGCGCAGGACCGTGGTCTTGCCGCAGCCGGACGGGCCGAGCACCGAGAAGAACTCGCCCTCGTGGACGTCGAGCGAGACGCCGTCGACCGCCACCTGGTCGGAGAAGCGCTTGCGCACACCGTGGAGACCGATCTCGACGGGGGCGAACGTGTCCGGGGCGGAGGCCTCGGCGGGAGAGAAGCCGGTCAAGTCGAGGCGCCTTCACAAGGTCGGACGGGTGTGGCCGCGCTGAGCGTAGACCGGCGCGACCCCGCCGGTCAGCCGTGCGCGCGCGACCTCACACATCCGTGCTCACTCACATGTGCGACGATGACCTCGTAATCCGGATGAGCAGTGGAGGAAACCGTGGCTACGTCCTCGGAACTGGACAAGCGTCCTGCCGTCGACCCTCACGAGGAGCCGTCGCACGAGTGGGGCTGGCACGGCCAGCTGCCCAAGGGCACGCGCATCGCCGGCTGGCTCTCCGCGATCTTCTGCTTCCTGATGCTGATCGGCAACCACCACGGTCAGACCGAGAACATCTGGCTCGTGCTCTCCGGTGTCACGATCATCGCGCTGCTCCTGTGGGACGCCGCGCGCCGCAAGAAGCCCTGGCGCCGCTAGAGCGTCTCGAGCACGATCTTGCCCTGGGTGCGACCCGTCTCGCCCAGGGCATGCGCTTGTGCGGCGTCCTCCAGCGGGAACGTCGCGTCGACGTGCACCCTGAGCTCACCCGACTCGACCAGCGCCGCGATCGCCTCCAGGCCCGCGCGGTCGGGCTCGACCAGGATCGGGCTGGTCCTGATGTCGTCGCGGATCGGCCTGTCCACTCCGGACGGCACGCCGACGAACAACCCGCCGGGCCGCACCGGGGCCGGTGACGCACCGCCGACCAGGTCGACGAGCACGTCGACGTCGTCGCCCGTGTAGTCGCCCCGCGTGTAGTCGATCACCTCGTCCGCGCCGATGTCCTTCAGGAACGCGTGCTTGGGCTCGCGCGCGGTGCCGATGACGTACGCGCCGTGGGCCTTCGCGATCTGCACCGCGAGATGCCCGACACCACCCGCCGCGGCCGTGATCAGCACCTTCTGCCCCTTCTGCAGGTCAGCGGTGTCGATGAGGACCTGGTGGGCGGTGAGCGCGGCCAGCGGCAGGGCGGCCGCCTCGACGTGGGTGAGGCTCTTCGGCTTCTTCGCGAAGTGGCGGGACGGCGCTGTGACGTACTCGGCGTAAGCGCTCGCGGCCCGCGGGAACCACGGCATGCCGTAGACCTCGTCGCCGGGCTTGAGGGTCGTGACGCCGAAGCCGACCTCCTCGACCACCCCGGAGACGTCCCAGCCGTTGATGAACGGGAAGGTCTGCATCCCGGCCATGCCACTGCCCGCGCGGGTCTTCCAGTCGACGGGGTTGACGCCGGCCGCGTGCACCCTGACCAGCACCTCCGTCGGGAGTGGCGCAGGCTTGGGCACGTCGGTGAGGGTGAGGGGGCCGCCGAACTCGTTCTGGATGATCGCTCGCATGCGTACAAGCTTGGGAGAGCAGGTCACTTTCCGCAATCAGGCACTATCTTGTGCACTAGGTACCTGGTAGAAACTAGCCGTGATCAGGGACGTTTACCTCAAGATGTGCCCGTGCCGCGACCTGCTGGACATGGTCGCCTCGAAGTGGACGGCGCTGGTGATCGGCGACCTCGAAGACGGGCCCAGGCGGTTCGGTGAGCTGAAGCGCCGGTTGGAAGGCGTCAGCCAGAAGATGCTCACGCAGACGTTGCGCACGCTGGAACGCGATGGGCTCGTCACGCGCACTGTGTACCCCTCGGTGCCGTTGCGCGTCGAGTACGAGCTGACCGAGCTCGGGCGCAGCGTCACGGAGCCGCTGGCCGCGCTGCGGCTGTGGGCGCAGCGGAACTACGAGTCCGTGGCCGAGGCGCGCGAGACGTTCGACAGCGCCGAGCCCGTCGGCCTGGAGCCCGCGACTAGCCGGTGAGCACCCAGCCCTGCAGGAACTCCCGCTGGTAGCCCTCGCAGTTCTCCGTCACGGAGTCGAAGTGGTGCCCGCCGAGGTTGCAGCGGTAGAGCGGCAGGGTGGTGACGTCACTGGGCTTCGCGGTGAAGACGTACCCGAGGACGCCGCCGTAGCGGGTCTGCCCCTCGCAGGTCGCGGAGGACGACGTCATCCGGTCCTCGGAGTTGTTGATCACGCAGCTGTACAGCGGCTTCGTGTTCGGCTCCTCCTTCGCGAGGAGCTTGCCGAGGCCGCCGGTGTTCTCGACGGTGAACCCGGCCGGGACGCCGAGGTTCGGCGTTCCGCTGTAGTGCCAGCCTTTTCCGTTGCGATAGCGGGAGAACGCGAGGCTGTCGCGCGGCGGCTTCGGTTGCGTGGTCTGCTGCGCGGGCTGCGTCGTCGTCTGAGCGGGTTTCGAGGTCTGGGTGGACGAGGGCGCCGCGCTGCTGCTGCTCGGTGCGGCGCTGCTGCTGGAGGCCGTGCTGGACGGCGCACTGCTCGTCGTGGACGACGGCTGCTCGGAGGCCGGCCCCTGCTGTGCGGCGGCCGCCTCCCCCCGCCGCGTGTCCGGCTTGACCAGGAACACCGCGGCGAGCGCGATCACCACGACGACCGCCGCGGCACCGGCGAACAGCCCGATCTTCTTGCGGGACTGGGGCTTCCCGTCGTTCCAGTCGTCCCTCGTCGTCTGCGGTGTCACGTAGCCGGTGACGGGTTCGATGACGACGGTCTGCTCGGACGGCGTGAGCGGCTTGACCACCGTTGTGGCGCCGCTGAGCCGTTCCCGCAGCTGTGCCGCCGTGAGCCGGCGGCTGTCGTCCTGGGACAGCAACGCCATGATCGTGTCGGCGAGCGGGCCCCGGGTCCGTTGCAGGACCGGCTCCTCGTACATGATCGCGTGCATGGTGGCCGCGGTCGTGTCGCGCTGGAACGGAGAACGGCCTTCGACGGCGTGGAACATGGTGGCGCCCAACGCCCACAGGTCGCTCGCCGGTGAAGGTTGCTTGCCGGCGAACAGTTCCGGCGCCATGTACCCCGGCGACCCCATGATGCCGCCGGTCGCCGTCAGCCCCGGATCGTCCATCGCGCGGGCGATGCCGAAGTCGGCGAGCTTCACCCGTCCGTCGCCCAGCACCATGATGTTGCTGGGCTTGACGTCCCGGTGCACGATGCCCGCCGCGTGCGCCGCTTCCAGCGCGTTGAGCGTCTGCAGGCCGATGTCCGCGACCTCGTCCTCGGTGAGCCGCCTGCGCGTCATGACCTCGGAGAGCGTCGGCGCCTCGACGAGCTCCATGACCAGGTACGTCGCGCCGTGCTCGACGAGGACGTCGTAGATGCCGACGACGTTCGGGCTGTTCAGGCGGCCTGCCGTGCGAGCTTCCCGCAGCACCCGCTCGGTCTCGGTGGTCCGCAGCTCCTTGAGCGCGACCTGCCGGCCGATGACCCTGTCCTCGGCGAGCCAGACGACCCCCATGCCGCCCCGGCCGAGCTCTCTGAGCATCGCGTATCTGCCCGCGACCAGCCTTGTCTCATCCCCCACGACGCCGCATGGTAGCCGCACGGTCGTATCGGCTGGTTTCCTGTCCTGTTCTGTCCGCTGACAGTCCGTGCCGGTTTCGCTACCGTTCGAGATGGTCTAGACCGCTTCCCTGTCATCGCGTTGAAGGCGGTCTGCTCATGTCTTCTGTCGTGTTGCTCGTGGCGTTGTCCCTGCTCAGTCCGATCGTGGACGACCTGCCGGACGAGTTCCGACAGCCTTCGTCCGCCGTGTCCGTCCAGTCCGTCGTGTGTGACGGCGACGGTGTGAGCGGCAAGCGCGTCCAGGCCGTGTACGTGCGCGGCGACCAGTCCGCGGACCGGTATCCGCAGCTCGTGGGCCAGTTCCAGACGTTCGCCGACCAGATCGACACCTTGTTCGTCGAGGCGGCTTCACGTCTGGGCGGCGGCGTTCGGCACGTGCGTTTCGTGACGCAGGCCGACTGCCGCGCGAAGGTGGACAACGTTGTCGTGCCCCAGTCGGCGATGTCGTCCCCTTCTGCTGTCGCGGACCAACTGGCGGCGCGCGGCTACAACCGCACCGATCGCAAGTACCTGTTCTGGCACGACTCCGGCGGCTGCGGTGTGGCGTGGGGAGCGCCGGGCGACGACCGTCCCGGCGCCGACAACGGCTACAACTCCGGACCTTCTTACGCCGCAGTGGGAACGGGCTGCTGGACGTGGCAGGCCAGCGGCCACGAACTGCTGCACACACTGGGCGCCGTGCAGCGTTCGGCACCGCACTCCACGGCGCACGGCCACTGCTGGGACGACCAGGACATCATGTGTTACGACGACGGCGGCATCCCCAACCCGCCCGGTGGCCTGGTGAACGTCTGCCCGGGAGCCCCCGAGAACCAGCTCGACTGCGGTGGTGACGACTACTTCCACACCAACCCCGCTTCGGGTTCCTACCTGGCGACGCACTGGAACGTGGCGCGCAGCCAGTTCCTCACGTCGTCCGGTCCGGCCTCCGGCGCGATCGTCGGTATAGGCGGAAAGTGCGTCGACGTCAGCAACTCCGGTACCGCGGACGGCACCGTGATCCAGCGCTGGGGGTGCAACAGCACCGGCGCCCAGCAGTGGACGCGCAGCGGGGACACGTTGCGCGCCTTGGGAAAGTGCATGGACGTCAACGGTTCCGGGGTCGCCGACGGCACGGTCGTGCAGTTGTGGACGTGCAACGGCACCGGCGCCCAGGTGTGGTCCCGCGTCGGGAACACGTTGCGCAACCCGCAGTCCGGCAAGTGTCTGGACGCCGCCGGCAACTCATCGGCTGACGGCACGAGGCTGAACATCTGGACGTGCACGGGCGGCGCGAACCAGAACTGGCAGCTGTAGACGTGTCGGCCCCCGCTTGTGTCTGAGTGGGGGCCTTTCTCACCTTTCGGGCGCTGTTGCAGGTATGCGCATACGACAGTTTGCTCACCTGTACATCCCGGTGAGAGGACTTCGCATCATGTCGGTCACGGACGAACTGCTCGCGAACAACGCCACCTACGCCGCCCAGTTCTCGGGCCCGCTCCCCCTGCCCCCGGCCAAGCACGTGGCCGTCGTGGCCTGCATGGACGCCCGCATAGACGTGTACCGCGTGCTGGGGTTGAACGAGGGCGAGGCGCACGTCATCCGCAACGCCGGCGGCGTCGTGACCGAGGACGAGATCCGTTCGCTCGCCATCAGCCAGCGCCTGCTCGGCACGCGCGAGATCATCCTCATCCACCACACCGACTGCGGCATGCTGACGTTCACCGACGACGAGTTCAAGCGCTCGATCCAGGACGAGACCGGCGTGAAGCCCTCATGGTCCGCCGAGGCGTTCGGCGACCTGGAGGAGGACGTGCGCCAGTCGATCGGCCGCATCACCGGCAACCCGTTCGTGCCGGTCAAGGACTCGGTGCGCGGCTTCGTCTTCGACGTGGCGACCGGCGTGCTGACCGAGGTGAAGCCCTAGAGCGAGGCCCAGCAGTAGAGCCGTTCGCCGTTCTTCTTCGCTTCCACGGCAAGGGCTCGGAGGTTCCCCAGGATGTCCGCGAGCACCACGGGGTCGAACCCGTCGAGCTCCTCGATCCGCGCCCAGGCCACCGCGGTCCCGGCCAGGTCGTCCGCCGCCGCGAGCCCGTCCCGCAGCCCGTCGGTGACGGTGAGGACCAGCACCTCACCGTCCAGTTCCATCGCGACGTCGTGGCCCCACCTCGGGTCCTCGGAGACGTCGTCGTAGGGCCGTCCGGTGAGCAACTCCTCCAGCTCGCCCATGACCACGGCGGGATCGAGCGACTTGGTCTCGACCGTCGGGAACACCCCCACCGGCCCACCGTCGATCGCGGTGGCCGCGAGCTCGTCGGACGGCGCGGCGAAGTAGTCGTACAGGACACCCATGATCCGAGGCCCCCTCAGGCGTGCACGCGATGTTCGTCGCAGTAGACCACGTGCAGCCAGTTCCAATGCTGGTCTTTGGCCATGACCTCGGCGCAGCAGTGCGTACCGGGCGCCTCGTGCATGTGCCGTGGACAGTCCTCGACCAACTGCCGAAACGCCTCCCCGCCCGCCTGGAACGAGGGCCTGTCCCCCACGACGAACACGGTGCTCTCGAAGATCTCGCCGCGCGGCAGCCCCTGCTTCCACCGGGGCACCGGCCGTTCGCGCGGCATCCCTTGGCACACAACGGTGTGCGGCCGTGGCTGCCGGATCTTGGCGCGCACGTCCTTCCACTTCGACAGGCGAAACCCGAGACCGTGGTGCAGGAGCACGAGGTCCAGCGCGGCGCCGTCGGTGCTGCGGCACTCGCAGTCGCTCTGCCGCAACGGCAGGTACACCAGCGTGCGCGGCGACCGCATCGCGAACGCCCAGGCCATGCTGATCTCGAGCGCCGACGCCTTGGTCACGCACGCCTCGACGCCCATGTACCCCTCGTACAGCGGCGCGTGCTTCAGCGGCCGGGCAGGCTGCACCACGCGGTACTCGTCCTTGCCCAGCCTCACCGTGCTGACGAGCGTGCGCCAGCGTTCCCCCTCGAGTCTCATCGAGAGGGAACGGTAGAAGCCCGGGGGCTTCTCAGCGACTGATTTCAGCCCTCGGCGGCGAGCTGGCCGCAGGCGGCCGCGATCTCCTGGCCACGCGTGTCCCGCACGGTGCACTCGACACCCTGCTCGCGCACCCGCCGCACGAACTCCCGCTCGACCGGCTTCGGCGACGCGTCCCACTTCGACCCAGGAGTCGGGTTCAGCGGGATCAGGTTCACGTGCACGAGCTGCCCGAGGTGCTTGCGCAGCTTCTTGCCGAGCAGGTCCGCCCGCCAGCCCTGGTCGTTGATGTCGCGGATGAGCGCGTACTCGATGCTGACGCGCCGCCCGGTCTTGTCCGCGTACCCGCGGGCCGCCTCCAGGACCTCGGCGACGTTCCACTTCGTGTTGACCGGCACCAGCGTGTCGCGCAGCTCATCGTCCGGCGTGTGCAGCGACACCGCGAGCCTGACCTGCAGGTTCTCCTCGGTCAGCTTCTTGATCGCGGGCACGAGGCCGACCGTCGACACCGTCACGTGGCGCTGCGAGATGCCCAGGCCGTCCGGCGCCGGGTCGCAGATGCGGTGGACAGCCTCGAGGATGCGCTTGTAGTTCGCGAGCGGCTCGCCCATGCCCATGAAGACGATGTTCGACAGGCGGCCGGGACCACCCGGCAGGTCGCCGTCACGCATGGCGGCGGCGCCGAGGCGCACCTGGTCGACGATCTCCGCCGTCGACAGGTTGCGCTGCAGACCGCCCTGGCCGGTCGCGCAGAACGGGCACGCCATGCCGCAGCCGGCCTGCGACGAGATGCACAGCGTCGCGCGGTCCGGGTAGCGCATGAGCACGGACTCGATGAGCGTGCCGTCGTGCGCGCGGAGCAGCGTCTTCGCCGTGGTGCCCTCGTCGGCCGTGACCTTGCGCACGACCGTGAACAACGGCGGCATCAGGTCGGCGACGAGCTTGTCGCGCGACTCCGCCGGGATGTCGGTCATCTCGGCCGGGTCGACGGTCAGGCGGCTGAAGTAGTGGTTCGACAGCTGCTTGGCCCGGAACGGCTTCTCACCAAGGGCCGCAACGGCTTCCGCGCGTTGGGCGGGAGAGAGGTCGACCAGGTGGCGCGGCGGCAGGCCGCGCTTGGGCGCGTCGAAGACAAGGGGAAGCGAGGTCATAGCACATCTAGTGTCCCACGAACTTCACCAACACAAGACCGTTGCATCGCGATAGGTTCCGATATATCGTTAGCGAAATGATGATGAAACCACACCACAGAGAGCACCACCACAGGCATCGCCGCGGTCCCTTCGGGGGCGGCGGCAGGGGCGGCCGCCAGAGGCGCGGCAACGTCCGGGCGGCGGTTCTGTCCTTGCTGGCAGAACGGCCGATGCACGGCTACGAGATCATCCAGGAGATCGCCAGGCGCACCGGCGGCGTGTGGAGCCCGAGCCCCGGCTCGGTCTACCCGACGCTGCAGATGCTCGCCGACGAAGGCCTCGTCTCCGCGACCGAAGAAGGAGGCAAGAAGCTGTTCACCGTGACCGACCACGGCAGGTCGGAGCACACGGCCACACCGTGGCGCGACATCGAGATCCAGCTGGACCCGGTCGACGGCGAACTGCGCACGGCGGTCCGTCTGCTGGGCGCCGCGATGGAGCAGATCTCCCACGCGGGCACACCCGAGCAGAAGACCCGCACCATCGAGCTCTACAACGAACTGCGGCGCAAGCTCTACGCCATCCTCGCCGAGGAGTGACCTACCACCGGTCGTGCACGTGCGGCCGGATCAACTCGTCGTACACCTCGGCGACAGCCTTGCCGTCCACCGGTTCGAGCGCGGCGGCCTGCGAGTTGCCCCGCGCCTGCTCGACGTTGCGAGCACCGGGAATCACCACCGTGACGCCAGGCTGGTCCACGATCCACCGAAGCGCGAACTGCGCCATCGTGGCCCCCTCCGGCACCAGCGGCCGGAGTCGTTCCACGGCCTCCAGGCCCACCTCGTAGGGCACCCCGGAGAACGTCTCGCCGACGTCGAAGGCCTCACCGTTGCGGTTGTAGTTGCGGTGGTCGTCCGCACCGAACGTCGTGGCCTTGTCGTACTTCCCGGTCAACAGCCCGGAAGCGAGCGGCACCCGCGCGATGATCGCGACTCCGGCCTCCGCCGCCTTCGGCAGCACCTCCTCGAGGGGCTTGAGCCGGAACGCGTTCAGGATGATCTGCACGCTGGCCACGTGCGGACGCCTGATCGCCTCCAACGCCTCCTCGACCTTCTCCACAGACACGCCATAAGCAGCAATCCGTTGCTGCTCAACCATTTCGTCCAAGGTGTCATACACCTCGTCACGGCTGTAAACAGCGGTGGGCGGACAATGCAGCTGCACGAGGTCCAACGTGTCGACACCGAGGTTGCGGCGGCTCCGGTCGTTCCACGCGAGGAAGTTCTCCCGGCTGTACCCCTCTGCGACCTGAGCCGGCAGCCGCCGCCCCATCTTCGTGGCGACGAAGATCCCGTCGTCCTTGCGCTCCTTCAGGAACCGCCCGACCAACGTCTCGCTGCGGCCGTCGCCGTACACGTCGGCGGTGTCGAAGAAGTCGACCCCCGTGTCGGCCGCGGCGTGCAGCAACGCGAGGGCGTCGCTCTCGTCCACCTCGCCCCAGTCGGCGCCGAGCTGCCAGCAACCCAGCCCGACGACGCCGACCTGGCGGTTCAACCTGCCTGCGATTCGCTTCTCCACGAACCGAGCCTAGTGCGAATTCAGAGGATCAGCCCTTTCGGCTTGCGCCGGACGTGCAGCCGATAGCCGACCGGAAAGCTCAATCCGGTCACCGAGGCGATCGCCCGTTCGGCCACCTTCGCGGAGAACTCGATGCGCAGCACGGCTTCCAAGTCCTCGCGCTTCTCGAACCGCCACTCAGCAACAACCCGCCGCAACGAAAACCCGTTGTCCGAGAAGAACTTCTCGACCACCGCCGGGTCATAACGAGGTTCGTCGGCACGCAACCAAGGCCCGTACGGCTCGGCCGCGCCGTCCAAATCGACGATCGCGAGCGCGCCACCCGGCCGCAGCACCCGGTCCGCCTCGCGCAGTCCCGGTTCACATCCAGGACCGAAGAAATACGCCGTGCGAGCGTGCACGAGATCCGCGGAGGCGTCGTCGAGCGGCAGCCGTTGCGCGGGACCGGAAACGACGCGTGCATTGGACATCGAAGCAATTCGGTGTTTCGCGCGCACAACCAGCGGCGGGTGCGGTTCCACGCCCGTGACGGACTTCGCGGTCTCCGCGAACAGCGGCAGGTGGAAGCCGTCTCCGCAGCCGACGTCCACGACATCGCGGTCCGCAAACGGACATTCTTCGCTTAACGCCGCCCAAATCGCGCCGTTGACGTCCTGGGCACGGTTCTCGACCTCGTAGACGTCGGGCCAGTGCCAGATGTTCGGGCTCGGCACGACATCTACCGGACGCACCGCGTTCAACGCCGCCCGCACGAATCCCCTCACGAAGACACTGTAAGACCTCCATTTGCCTGCGACCGTTCGAATTCGTCCATTCACGGCGTAGCGTGTTGGCATCTCTTTCCTGCAGGAGGCGGCAGTGTCGATCGCGCCCAACACGCCCAAGCTCGCGCCGTTGTTGTCCGGAAGTCCGTGCTGGGTCGAGAGAACCGTCGACGACCTCAAAGGCGCGATCGAGTTCTACACCGGCCTGTTCGGCTGGCACTACGCCGACGACGCCGGCTACACGGTGGCGATGGTCGACGGCATCCCCGTCGCCGGACTGCCCCAGGGAGAGCCCGACGCTTGGCGGTTGTACCTGGTCACACCCCATGCGCGCGCCACTGCGGAGAAGGCTTTCCACCTCGGCGGGTCGGTGCTGCGCAACCCCGAGGACGCGGCCGACCACACCCAGAGCACGGTGATCGCCGACCCGACCGGCGCCGTCGTCGGGTTCCGGCACGTGCCGCCGGACTGGCGTTTCGGCATGGGAGGCCACGGTTCCTACGCGTGGGCCGAGCTGAACACCCGTGACGGCGCGGCGGCCGACGAGTTCTTCGGCGAGCTGTGCCACTACGACATCATGCAGATCGGCGACGGCCATCGGCTGGACTACGCGTCGTGGTCCGTCGAGGGCACCGAGGTGATCGGCCGGCAGAAGATGGGGCGCGAGTTCCCGTACGCGGAGCGCTCCCACTGGATGGTGTACTTCAACGCCGCGCCCGAGATCGGGATCGACTCGGTGGCGTACCGGGTGCTGGAGCTCGGCGGGCGGGTGACCGTCGAGCCCTACGACACCCCGTTCGGACGCATCACCGTGGTCGAGGACCACGCGGGGATGGCGTTCTCCGTGATCGACCCGTCGCGCGTGATCGAGGCCGAGCCGCGCACCGAGGTGGACGACCCGTTCGACGACTAGCGGGCTACTGCACGAAGAGGTGCAGCAGCAGCCAGGAGGCGACGGCGGACGGGAGGAGCGAGTCCATCCGGTCCATCAGGCCGCCGTGCCCGGGCAGCAGCGTGCCCATGTCCTTGATGCCGAGGTCGCGCTTGATCAGCGACTCGACCAGGTCGCCCGCGGTGGCCGTGACGACGAGCACGGCACCGAACAGCGCGCCCTGCCACCACTGGCCGTCGAGCAGCGTCGTCACCGTGATCGCGCCGCCGACCGCACCTGCGGTCAACGAGCCGGCGAAGCCCTCCCAGGACTTCTTCGGGCTGATCGTCGGCGCCATCGGGTGCTTGCCGAGGAAGACGCCCGCCGCGTAACCGCCGACGTCCGACAGCACGACACCGATGATGAACGCGAACGCACGGCCCGCACCATCCTCCGGGACGACGAGCATGGCCGCGAACGCGGCGAACAAAGGGATGTACGCGACGGTGAACACCGACGCGCTGAGGTCGCGCAGGTAGCCGTCCGAACCGCCGCGGAACCGCCAGATCATGCACACCAGCACGGTGACCACGAACGCGGTCATCATGCCGGAGCGTTCCAGCGGCCACGACAGCCAGATGATCGCCTGCCCGCCGATCAGCGCGGGCCAGAGGGCGACGTTGATGCCGCTCTTCTTGAAGGCGTTGGCGATCTCCCACGTCGACACCGCCGCGGCGGCCGCGACGATGCCGATGAAGGTCTCCTTGACGGTCAGCAACGACACGATGATCATCGCGCCGAGACCGACTCCGACCAGGATCGCCGCCCGCAGGTCGCGGCCCGCGCGCGACGGCTTCGACGTCGGCACGTCCGCGGGACCGCCTGCCACCTGTGCTCCCATCAAGACCTCCGCCCGGCCTGGGCAATCACGCCTGCGGCGACTCGGCCGGGCGAACCATCAGTGGAACATCAGACTTCGAGGAGTTCGGCTTCCTTGTGCTTCACGAGCTCTTCGACCTGCGCCACGTAGCGGTGGGTCAGAGCCTCGAGCTCCTTCTCACCACGCGCGCCGTCGTCCTCGCCGACCTCGCCGTCCTTGACGAGCTTGTCGATCTCTTCCTTCGCCTTGCGACGAACGCCGCGCAGGGAGACCTTGGCGTCCTCGCCCTTCGACTTGGCGACCTTCACCATGTCCCGGCGGCGCTCCTCGGAGAGCTGCGGGATGACGATGCGGATGATCGAGCCGTCGTTGCTCGGGTTGACGCCCAGGTCGGAGTCCCGGATCGCCTTCTCGATGGCGTTCAGCTGGCCCGCGTCGTACGGCTTGACGACGGCCATGCGGGCCTCGGGGACGGTGATGCTCGCCATCTGGTTCAGCGGCGTCATCGAGCCGTAGTAGTCGATGTGGATGCGGTTGAACATCGAGGGAGTCGCACGACCGGTTCGGACGGAGGAGAGGTTCTCCTTCGCGACCGAAACCGCCTTTTCCATCTTCTCCTCGGCGTCGAGGAGGGTCTCGTCGATCACGACTGCTCCTTGCTCTGCGTGTTCGTGCCCAATTCCCGGTCCTGGAGAGATCCCACCAGGTCTAGAAGGCCGGACGGCCACCGGGGGTGCTGACCAGAGTGCCGATCTTCTCACCACGCACCGCGCGAGCGATGTTCCCCTCGGTGAGGAGGTTGAAGACGAGGATCGGCATGTTGTTGTCCATGCAGAGGCTGAACGCCGTCGCGTCGGCGACGTTGAGGCCGCGCTCCAGCACCTCGCGGTGGGTGATGTTGTCGAACATCAGCGCGTCCGGGTCGATCTTGGGGTCGGCCGTGTAGACACCGTCGACGGCCTTGGCCATCAGGACGATCTCGCAGCCGATCTCCAGCGCGCGCTGGGCGGCCGTGGTGTCCGTGGAGAAGTACGGCAGGCCGGCGCCGCCACCGAAGATGACGACGCGCTTCTTCTCGAGGTGGCGCATCGCGCGGCGCGGGATGTAGGACTCGGCGACCTGCGTCATCTGGATGGAGGTCTGCACGCGCGTGTCGATGCCGTGCTCGCGCTCGAGGAAGTCCTGCAGCGCCAGGCAGTTCATGACCGTGCCGAGCATGCCCATGTAGTCGGCCCGCGAGCGGTCCATGCCGCGCTGCTGGAGCTCGGACCCGCGGAAGAAGTTGCCACCACCGATCACGACGGCCACCTGCACGCCGGACTTGTGGACGGCCGCGATCTGGCGGGCGACTGTCTGGACGACGTCGGGATCAACGCCGACGCCACCGCCGCCGAACATCTCGCCACCGAGCTTGAGCATCACCCGGCTGTAGCCGTGGCTACCTTCTTCGCTCACAGGTCCTCTCCTTTGGCCCCGGGGAACTTCTTGTGACACGCCAAGGGCGGGGTCGCTGGTACCCGCAACCCCGCCCTCGTGCGAATCAGCTCTGGCCGACCTCGAACCGAGCGAAACGGGTCACCGTCACGCCGGCCTCGTCCAGAAGAGCCTTGACCGTCTTCTTGCTGTCCGTCACGGAAGCCTGCTCGGTGAGCACGACGTCCTTGAAGAAGCCGTTGACGCGACCCTCGACGATCTTGGGGAGCGCGCCCTCGGGCTTGCCCTCCTCGCGAGCGGTCTCCTCGGCGATGCGACGCTCGTTGGCGACGAGCTCCTCGGGAACCTCGTCACGGGTGACGTACTTCGGGCGCATCGCGGCGATCTGCATCGCGGCACCCTTGGCGACCTCGGCGTTGTCGCCGGTGTACTCGACGAGCACGCCGACGGCGGGCGGCAGGTCGGCAGCGCGCTTGTGCAGGTAGACCGAGACGGTGCCGTCGTAGTCGACGGCCTTGGCCAGCTCGAGCTTCTCGCCGATCTTGGCGGAGAACTCCTGGACCAGCGCGTCCACGGTCTTGCCGTCGACCTCGACGGCCTTGAGGGCCTCGACGTCGGCGACCTTGTTCGCCTTGGCGAGCGCGACGATGTCGTCGGCCAGGGCGATGAAGTCGGCGTTCTTGGCCACGAAGTCGGTCTCGCAGCGCAGCTCGACCATCGCGCCGTCCTTGACGGCGACGAGGCCGTTGGACGTGGTGCGCTCGGCGCGCTTGCCGACGTCCTTGGCGCCCTTGATGCGCAGGATCTCGACGGCCTTGTCGAAGTCGCCGTCCGCCTCGTCCAGCGCCTTCTTGCAGTCCATCATGCCGGCGGCGGTCAGCTCGCGGAGCTTCTTGACGTCCGCGGTGGTGTAGTTCGCCATCGTTTTCCTTCTGCGATGTACGCGCTTAGGTCACGAGGTGCCCGCTTGTGGGCGGGCACCTCGTGGGGAAATCAGGACTGGACGGGCTGCTCGGCCGGAACCTCGGCCGCAACCTCAGCCGGGGCCTCGGTCGCGACGGCGGCGTTGGTGGTCAGGAGCTCCTGCTCCCACTCCGCCAGCGGCTCGTCGGCGGCCTGGGGCTTGTCCTGGCCGTCGGCGGCGTCGCGGCGACCACCGGAGCGCTGCATGAGACCGGCGGCGGCGGCCTCGGCCACGACCTTGGTCAGCAGGGCGGCGGAACGGATCGCGTCGTCGTTACCCGGAATCGGGTAGTCGACCTCGTCCGGGTCGCAGTTCGTGTCGAGGATCGCCACGATCGGGATGTTCAGCTTGCGAGCCTCACCGACCGCGATGTGCTCCTTCTTGGTGTCCACGATCCACACGGCGCTGGGCACCTTGGACATGTCGCGGATACCGCCGAGCGTGCGCTCCAGCTTGTCCTTCTCGCGGTTCATCATCAGGATTTCCTTCTTGGTGAAACCCTGGAAACCGCCGGTCTGCTCCATCGACTCGAGCTCCTTGAGGCGCTGAAGCCTCTTGTGGACCGTCGAGAAGTTGGTGAGCATGCCGCCCAGCCAGCGCTGGTTCACGTAGGGCATGCCGACGCGGAGCGCCTCGTTGGCGATGGCCTCCTGCGCCTGCTTCTTCGTGCCGATGAACAGGATCGACCCGCCGTGCGCGACCGTCTCCTTGACGAACTCGAAAGCCCGGTCGATGTAGGTCAGCGTCTGCTGCAGGTCGATGATGTAGATGCCGTTGCGCTCGGTGAAGATGTAGCGCTTCATCTTCGGGTTCCAGCGCCTGGTCTGATGCCCGAAGTGCACGCCGCTGTCGAGCAGCTGCCTCATGGTTACGACGGCCATGGCCGGTTCGCACCTCATCTGTAGGACGCGCCAGGTCTGGCCTTTGCGCGTCGATCCGGTTGTCGCCTCCGGCCGGTCCGGCCTTCAGCCCTGGTGCCTTCGCCTCCGTCCGCACCCGCGAGGCATCTCTGCACCCTCGGGACCGTCGGACGTCGTGACTCGACGCAGCTGGGATCAGCCGGTCGGATCTGCGTTGGCACGCGAAGTCGCCCCGCGCACAGACGGGACGCGCCCAAAAGTCTACTCCCCATCCCCGACAAACTTCGAATCGCCCCCATCTCGCAGGGCGTAGTTGTCCACAACCGGCGAGTAATCCACAGATCCCCGATACCCGCTGGTCCCAGCCCGCCCCTGCCCCCACCGTTGACCCATGCCCCTCCTCCCCACCGCCCTGCTGCTCACCGCCCTCCTGGCCCCGCCGCCCGACCGCTTCGCCTGGCCGCTGCCCCCACCGCACCCGGTGGTGCGCGCCTTCGAAGCCCCGGCCACCCCGTTCGGCCCGGGCCACCGAGGGGCGGACCTCGCCTCACCCGCGGGCACCGCAGTGCTGGCCGCGGCCGACGCGACAGTGGTCTTCGCAGGCGCGGTGGCCGCCAGAACCCTGGTGTCGCTCCAGCACCGCAACGGCCTGCGCACCACCTACGAGCCGATCGCCCCCACCGTCACGGCGGGCAGCACCATCCGCCGGGGCGAGGTGATCGGCCACCTCCAACCGGGCCACTGCCCGTCCCCGTGCCTGCACTGGGGCGCCCGCCGGGGCACCGCCTACCTGGACCCGCTCCGCCTGGTCACCTCGGGCCGGGTACGCCTGCTCCCACTCCCCACCGCCCCCACCTAGGGCAGGCCGCAGGCCAGCGCCGCGACGTCCCCTCGCACGGCGCTCCGACGGGCGCTTCCCGCCTCTTCCCACGGCCGGAACAGCGCGGCGCACCCCGATCCCGCCGCAGCGCGCCCGTCAGGTGCCGGGAGGCGGCCACCCCTCACCTCGCCGCCTCCCGGCCCACCTGACTCACACCCGATCCGCTCCCCAGTGCGGCCGGCCCCACGCCTGACCTGCCCCCACCGATCCGGTCCCACCTGGTCCCGCTTCCGGCCCGCATCGGTCTGGTTCTCCCAGGGTCGACCAGCACGGGTCGACCAGCACGGGTCAGCCAGCACGGGGTCGTGCCAAACGCGATGTCACCACCGCACCGCTCACGGCCAAGGCAACGCCTCTTCACGACCGCCTGCCGGTTCCGGCGACCGACTCCCCCGCGGTGGCTCGCCATCCACGCGCAAGACCCACCCCTGCTCGACCCACGCGGTGCGCCACACCAGCCATCACCACCAGCACCAGGCACAGGCATCGGCATCGGCATCGGCATCGGCATCGGCATCGGCATCGGCATCGGCCCACATCACCAGCAGACGACAGCAAGCCCACCCGTCCCGACCTCAAGGCACCCGCCAGCACATCGGCTCCCCCGCGCACCTGGTCGCGAACACCTCGACCTACTGGTTCCGGGGGCACCCACCCAGGTGGGCGGCCGCCAACCGCCCGACTTCTGGCATCCGTGTCCGTCGGCTGACCGGTTCCAGCTGAGGCCGTTCGTCGTTCGACACCTGCGGGCTCAGGCGCTCACCAGGTGCTCACCCTGCGGCGCACGCGGTTCGCGACCGCGCGACGGCGGCTCCGGCCGCCTGGCGTCGGTGCGGCGCTCGGCTCGTTCGACTGGCGGTCGCCCGAGTCGTGGTTCGGACGTTCGGCGGAATGCCCGAGTGGGCACTCGGCGTGCTTGGAGCGGCTACAAGTGCCACCCGTTCGAGTGAATTAGGCCTGGCAACGGGCGGAAAGGGGGTTTTAGGCCCTTTGTGAGTGTTGCGAAGCTTCCCGGTACGGGTGTTCGACAGCCGGCTCATCGGCCTGGCTGCTGGTGGTTCGAGGTGCGGTCAGGCCTCGGACTGCTCGTTGAGCTTCGTGCGCAGGCGCAGCACGGCTCGGGTGTGCAGCTGGCAGACCCTGGACTCGGTGACGCCGAGGACCTTGCCGATCTCGGCGAGCGTCAGGTTCTCGAAGTAGTACAGGGTCACGACCACGCGGTCGCGTTCTGCGAGCTGGGCGATCGCGTCGGCCAGCTGACGGCGGCTGTCCTGGTCGACGAGGCTCGCCACCGGGTCTTCGGCGGCGTCGTCGGGCAGCGACTCCGCGAGGGAGGAGCCGCCCTTGTTCGGGGCGATCAGCTCGTCGAGGGCGACGACGCTGGTGAGCTGCAGCTGGCCGTAGAGCTCGCGGAGCTCGGCCAGACCGATCTTGAGCTCTGCGGCGAGCTCGCGGTCGGTGGGCGTGCGCTGCAGCTTGGCGCCGAGGCGTTCGAGGGCTCGTTCGACGTCGCGGGCGCGACTGCGGACCGAGCGCGGCACCCAGTCCTGGGAGCGCAGGTCGTCGAGGATCGCGCCGCGGATGCGCTGCATGGCGTAGGTCTCGAACTTGAGGCCGCGTTCCGGCTCGAACTTCTCGATCGCGTCGACCAGGCCGAAGATGCCGGACTGGATCAGGTCGGCCACGTCCACGTGCGCGGGCAGGCCCGTGCCGACGCGGCCGGCGACGTATTTGACCAGCGGCGCGTAGTGCAGCACCAGGCGGTCGCGCTGGCTCTGCTCGCGGGACTCGCCGTAGCTGCGCCACAGGGCGACGATGCCGGCCTCGACGTCGTCACCGGACCGCACGTCCGCGCGCGTCACCGCAGTCGGAACGGCCGCTGGCGTGCCGTTGACATGCGTGTTGGCACCGGGCTCGGGGGTCGCCTCGGTGCGTGGCGCGCCGTTCTGACGGTGCCCGTTGCTCGCCTGCTTCGACACTGGTGCGGGCAGGACGGGTTCAGGGGGCACGGTCGCCGTACGCGATCCTCCCCCTGCGGCGTCAGGAACGGGGGTGGGTTCGGTCATGGATCGCCTTCAGCCGTTCGACAGTGACGTGTGTGTAAAGCTGAGTCGTTGCGAGCGTAGCGTGACCAAGCAGTTCTTGGACGGTGCGCAGGTCCGCTCCTCCTTCCAGCAAATGGGTCGCAGCGGAGTGGCGCAACCCGTGCGGCCCGATGTCCGGTGCATCCGGTACCACGGCGACGACCTCGTGCACCAGGGTGCGAACAGCCCGCTGGTTCAGCCGGCCGCCGCGGGCGCCGAGGAACAGGGCCGGTGGCGAATCCGGTGCTACCAGGGCGTTTCGCCCCTCGTCCACCCACCGCCGCAGCGCACGCTCGGCCGGCACGCCGAACGGCGTGCTGCGCTCGCGTCCACCTTTGCCCAGAACTCGAATCACCCTTAGGGAGTAGTCCACGTCGTCGAGATCAAGACCACAGAGTTCAGCCACGCGGATACCTGTGGCGTACAGCAACTCCACCACGGCCTGATCACGCAGCGCAACCGGATCACCTTGGGACGCGCCAGAGGATACGGCCCTCATCGCGTCCTTCGCCTGGTCTTCGCGCAACACCGAGGGCAGCGTCCGATGAGGCCGCGGAGCAGCCAGCTTCGGACCCGGATCCGAGGCCAAACGCCCTGCTCTGTGGGCCCACGCGGTGAACGCGCGCGCAGCCGCGGCACGCCGCGCGAGCGTCGTGCGGCTCGCACCTGCGGCGCGTTGCGCGGCAAGCCATGACCTCAGATTCGTGAGGTCGATGCGCTCGACGTCCGCATTTCCCGGGATATTCCCGGCGACGTGTCCAAGCAATGCCACCGCATCACCGATGTAGGCGCGCACCGTGTGCGGCGACAGATCACGCTCCAACATCAGGTGCCGCTCGTACTGCCGCAACACGTCTTCCACCGTCGCCGGCAGATTTTCGCGCAGGCGAACGAGATCGACACGACGTGTCCGACCATGCGGCGGCGGGGACATAGGCCAAGACGCTGCGCCAGTCGGGGCGTTTGGTCAAGTATCGCCACACCCTCGCGCCATTTGGGAGCGCTCTCATGATCAGGAAGACGATAACGTTTCAACTCCCTGTGACCAGTCGGGCTTCATCGGCACCCACAGATCACCTTTCGGAGTAGTCGCGACCGTCCACGGCGCCCTCCACACCGCCGCCTGACTCGCCACCGGCAGTTCAGACCTGATCAGCGTGGTGATGTCGCCTCGTTCGGCACGGTCGCTTTCCCGGTACAGAAAGGCCCTGGCCCACCAGGAATCACATGCGCCGTACTGGCGAGTAGCAAGTCCAAGTTCAGTCTTAGCAGCAGCTCAGCGATCGATTACCGTCCATAATGGACGAACGTCAACCCACCTCCAGCTTCTGCCAGCCTTCGTCCACTTGCAATGCGAGCCCGGCGAGTTCCAGTTCTGGCAACAACGCCCGCACCCGGTCCAACGGCACCCCGGACTCGACCGAGACGGCCTCGTCGCAGACACCGTTCCGCTTCCCCAGTGCCTCGTACACGCGCATGGCCTCGCTCTGGGGAGCGCCGAGGTCGCTCTCCTTCTCGGCGGGCTGCGTGGCGAGGTCGTCGCCGAACCGTCCGACCGACTCGACGATCTCGGCCACCGAACTCACCGACACGGCCTGCCCGTCCCGCAACAACTCGTGACAGCCGACCGAGCTCACGGACGTAACAGGCCCCGGCACCACCATCAACGGCCGCCCCAGGGCAAGCGTGATCGCGGCCGTGTTCTTGGCCCCACTACGACGCCCGGCCTCCACGACGACCGTGCCGCCGCCCAAGCCGGCGATGAGCCGGTTGCGGGTGAGGAACCGATGCCGCGCGGGTGTCACTCCGGGCGGGTACTCGCTGACGATCAGGCCCTCTCGCGCGACACGACCGAGCAAGCCCTGGTGACCACCGGGGTAAGCGATGTCCGCGCCGCACGCCAGCACCGCGATCGTCACCCCGCGACCTCCGAGCGCACCGCGGTGAGCAGCACCGTCGATCCCGTACGCGGCCCCGGAGACAACGGTCATCCCGGCCGCCGCCAACCCGAAGGCGAACTCGCCGGCAACGTGCTCGCCGTACGCGCTGGCAGCCCGGGACCCGACCACGGCCACGGCCTTGTCGACCACGTCGGCGAGAAAGTGCGGACCCCGCACCCACAGCGCGAGCGGCTCACCTCCACACCGCCGAGCAGCCACGTTCCCGAGCCCGAGCAACGGCCAGCGAGGCCACTCGTCGTCCTCGGGAACGACCAGCCGCCCACCCCGCCCGTCGATGAACTCGAGGTCCGCGTGGGCACGGTCAGCAGCCCGCCGCGCGGACGTCTGGCTGGCCACCGATGGCGAAACTTCGCCGATACGCACCATCTCCGCGGCCTGGACCGGCCCGACTTCGGCGACCAGCCCCGCGAGCGCACCCGGATACGGCTCCGCGACGCGGGACAGGTAGGCCCTGGCCAGGCGGACGGCCTCGCTGGCCGTTTTGGTCTTCGGCGCCGTCTTGGTCTTCGGCGCGGTCATCGGAACCACCACCAGGGCAGCCAGCGCTGCCAGGGGCCGGGGCGCCACGGGTTCGGTGGGCTGGCACCGGAGGTGCGCCTGCGGACCGTGCAGTGCAGCTGGAGAAGTGCGGGCACGGCGGCCGCGGCTGTGGTGATGGGGGTCGCGGCCACTGCGGGGACGGGGATGGGGATGGGGATGGGGAGCGCGGGGATGAGGAGTGGGGTCATGGCTGGGCTCCTTGGTCGAGGGGCGGTAGTCGAGGGGCGGTAGTCGAGGGGCGGTAGTCGATGGGGCGCGGGACGGGAGGCGGGGTCAAGGCGTGTGGGGACGCGAGGTCGCGAGGTCGCGAGGTCGAGAGGTCTGGGAGGTCGAGGGAAGTTCAGAGGTGAGGCCAGGTGTGGTGGTGAGCGAGACGAGTAGGTGCGTGGAGGTGGGCTCAGCGAGATCCCCAGCGGTGAAGAGAGCCGGGCGGCGTGGGCGGGTGCCTAGGTGAGCGGGTGCCCAGGTGAGCGGGTCGCCCGTCGGGGAAGGCTGGCGACCCGCTCGGGTGGACGCGAGTTGAGGCTTGGGGCTCGCGTCCGGTGGCTCGGAGGCCTGGGTTGGGACAGGCCTCCGAACGTCTGGGGGTGGGTGCCGGGCGCGAAGCGGGAGTGGGGCTTCGCGCCCGGCGGCATGGGGCGGCCTGGGGTCGCGCGCCGGGTTGGGGAGGGTGAGCGGCGCTCGCGGGGGACGAGCGCCCGCTCGGTTAGGCGCCGGGCGCGGAGTCGGGGCGTTGAGCTCCGCGACCGGCTGCTGGGGGTCAGCCGCGTTGCTGGATGTGAGCAGTGCGGCTGGCGGGTCAGGTGTGGGCTCTTCGTTCTCGGAACTGGAGTGCTGCGGCCACGTGGTCCGGGGTTGGGCTGTCTGCCTCCGCCAGATCGGCGAGGGTCCAGGCGACTCGGAGGCAACGGTCGGCCCCTCGGCCCGTCAGGGCGCCTACGGCGAGGGCTCGGTCCAGCAGGGCCGTTGTCGGCCTTGGCAGGGCGAACTCTCTGCGCAGGGCTGGGCCTGGGACCAGGGCGTTCGACTGCCAGGTGTGGCCGTGGGCCGACCAGCGGGTAGCTGCCCTCGCCCTGGCTTTGAGGACTCTGGCTCTCACCACTGCGGTTGGTTCTGGCGGGGCGGCGTCCGCGTTGGCCATGGCCGTTGTCGCCCTCATGCGGACCCTCAGGTCGACGCGGTCGAGGAGTGGACCCGAGAGGCGGGACTGGTAGCGGCGGCGGACTGTGGCCGTGCAGATGCAGTCGGTCTCCTTCGGCGGGGCGCAGGGGCAGGGGTTGGTGGCGAGGATCAGCTGGAAGCGGGCCGGGTAGCGGGCTATGCCGTCTCGGCGCGGGATGCGGATCTCGCCCTCTTCCAGGGCTGTGCGGAGGGTGTCGATCGTCTTCTGGCCGAACTCGCAGGCCTCGTCGAGGAACAGGACACCCTTGTGGGCTCTGGAGGCCGCGCCTGGTTTGGCCATGCCGCTGCCGCCGCCTATCAGGGCCGCCATCGACGTCGTGTGGTGCACGTTCACGAACGGCGGGCTGGCTACCAGGGGGCAGCCGGAGGAGAGGACTCCCGCCACCGAGTGGACTGCTGTCACTGCCAGGGACTCCTGGCGGCTCAGGGGCGGCAGGAGGCCGGGGAGGCGTTCGGCCAGCATCGTCTTGCCTGTGCCCGGCGGGCCTGTCAGGAGCAGGTGGTGGGCTCCTGCCGCGGCTACCTCCAGGGCCCAGCGGGCTTCTGGCTGGCCCACCACGTCGGCCAGGTCCGGGACTGCTGGGAGTGGCGGGTCCGCTGGCTCGGGTGGCTCTTGCAGCTGCACGGGCTCGCCTCGGAGCCAGGCCAGGACCTCGGCGAGGGTCTGGGCTCCGTGCACGGTGATGCCGTCCACCAGGGCTGCCTCGGGCAGGGCGTCCACCGGGACGATCGCTGTCGTGAGGCCTGCTCTGCGGGCGGCCAGCAGGGACGGCAGGACGCCTCGGATCGTGCGGACCCGGCCGTCCAGGGCCAGCTCGCCCAGCAGGGCCGTGGTGGCGAGGCGGTCGCACGGGACCGAGCCGGCCGCGGCGAGGGTGGCGCAGGCGATCGCCACGTCGTAGCTGCTGCCGCCCTTGGGCAGGTTCGCCGGGGACAGGCCCAGGACGATGCGCTGCTTCGGCCACTCCTCCTCGCTGTTGCGGACAGCGGCCTTCACGCGTTCCTTCGACTCGTGCAGCGACGCGTCGGGCAGGCCCAGGAGGTGGGTGCGGGGCTGGCCCACGCCCACGTCGGCCTCGATCTCGACCGCCAGGCCGTCGACGCCGTAGAGCGCGACGGACCAGGCCTGCGCCAAGCCCATCTCAGGCTCCCCGCAGGTGCTCTAGGCGTGCTTCGCCCGAGGCGGGCCAGGTGACCGAGATCAGGTCGACGCGGACGTTGCACCAGCCGACGTGGTGCGACGCCAGCCAGCGCAGGGCCGTGCGACGCAGGCGCGAGAGCTTGCGCTGGTCCACGGCCTCGTCCGGACGGCCCCAGGCCGGGCCGGATCTGGTCTTGACCTCGACGACGACCAGGCGGTCGCCCTCCACGGCCACGACGTCGAGCTCACCGTCGCGGCACGTCCAGTTCCGCGACAGGACGACCAGGCCCTGCCCCTCCAGGTACCTGCACGCCAGGTCCTCGCCCCGACGGCCCTTCTCCTGCTGCCTGGTCTCGACCAGTGCCTGTGCCACCACTGCCCTCGCCTCCCTGCGGGTCGTTGGACACGACCTTGCAGGGCGGGGCGAGGGGGATGGCCGGGCCGTGGGGAATCTGTGGACAACTCGGCGGCTGTGGACAACTCGGCCGTTGTAGATCTTGAAACGGCGAAAACGTCGGTGGGGTGTGCTAGGAGCGTGGCCCGAAACACCTGTTCCGGGTCACCCCTCCATCAGCTGGGGAACGGCCCGCTTTCCGGCAGGCGCAGGTCCGGCTTGTCCAGCTCCTCTACGTTCACGTCCTTGAACGTGATGACACGAACGTTCTTCACGAACCTCGCGGGGCGGTACATGTCCCACACCCACGCGTCCGACATGCGCACCTCGAAGTACACCTCGCCGTCGGCGTTGCGCACCTGCACGTCCACCGAGTTGGCCAGGTAGAAACGCCGTTCGGTCTCCACGACGAACGAGAACTGGCTGACTATGTCGCGGTACTCCTTGTACAGCGACAGTTCCATCTCGGTCTCGTACTTCTCGAGATCCTCTGCACTCATTACGCCTCCGCGCGGGTCATCTGCTCCGCGCCCTCCCTCGTCGCGAGCTCCCCGGCATCAGCCGGGGCTGCCTCATTCTGGACCACGGCCGCCGCGGTCGTGGCGCGCGCCACCCTGTGTGGCGCGGCGAGACCGTGCTTGGCGGCCGCTGCTGCCACATTTACATACGACCAGCGATGCTCTGCACACGGGCCGTGCTCCATCAACGCGGCCGTGTGGTCGGGCGTGCAGTACCCCTTGTGCACGTTGAACCCGTACTCGGGATGACGATCATGCAGATCCGCCATGATCCGGTCCCGCGTGACCTTGGCCAGCACCGATGCCGCCGCGACGCACGCCGCGGCCTGGTCCCCCTTGAGCACCGCCACGTTCGGCGCGGGCATCCCCGGCACCTTGAAACCGTCCGTGAGCACGTAACCGGGGTGCGTCGCCATCTGCGCCACCGCCCGCCTCATGCCCTCGATGTTCATGACGTGGATGCCCAGCCAGTCGATGTCGGCGGGCGAAACGACCACGATCGAGTGATCCAGCGCACGCTTGAGCACCAGGTCGTACATCCGATCACGAGCCGCCGCCGTCATCAGCTTCGAGTCGTTCAGCCCTTCGAACCGCGAAGCATCACCCGGTCGAAGGACACACGCGGCGATCACCAACGGCCCGGCGCACGGTCCGCGCCCGGCCTCGTCGACGCCGGCGACAGGACCGAGGCCCCGGCGCTCCAGCGTGCTCTGCAACGCCCAGTTCCCGGCCGAGCCCCGCACCACCGCGCGGGGCGGCATCAGCATGGTCATCGGCGGAATCGGTCTCGCACTCGACGCCCGAGCAGCAGAAGCGGCCACGCCGCGACGATACCCAGGCCCAGCGGGACGTTCTGCTGCCATCCCGGTGCACCCATCGACACGGTCTGCGGATCGTGGTCCGACACCCCGCCCCACCTCGACGGAGGCAGCACGATCACGCGCGCCTTGCCGATCACGTCGCTCACCGGCACGAGCCCGTTGAGCCCGCCCTGCCCCTGGCAGCGCGAGTCACACGAGTGGTTGCGGTTGTCGCCGAGCACGAACAGCATCCCGTCCGGGATCTTGAGCTCCTCGAACGACTCCTGCTCGGCCGGCGTGCCCTCGTCGAAGTGCTTGTACGGCTCGTCGAGCGGTTTGCCGTCCACCGTCACGCGGTTCTGCTCGTCGCAGCACTTCACGGTCTGCCCGCCGACGGCGATCACGCGCTTGACGAAGTCCTCCTCGTTCGCCGACGGCAGCCCGATCAGCGACCCGAGCCACGACAGCCCCTGCGAGACCGGGTTGGCCGGCTCGTCGGAGACGAAGTCGTTCTGCCACGACGGCGGCCCGCGGAACACGATCACGTCGCCCGGCGCCGGATCGGTGAAGCGGAAGGTGACCTTGTCGACGAGCACCCGGTCGCCGTAGCAGTCGGTGCACCCGTGCAGCGTCGTCTCCATCGACTCCGACGGGATCATGTAGACGCGGCCGAGGAAGATCTGGATGCCTATCGCGAGGCCGAACGCGACCAGGATGAGGACAGGCAGTTCCTTCCAGAAGTTGCCCTTTTTCTTCTTCTTCGCGGGCTTGTCCGAAGCGTCCGAACTGGGCTCGTCACCGGACGGGTTCTGCTCTGGAGCGTCGTCGACCACGAGATCAGCCTAGGGGCTGGGGGTTGTGATCCGACACAACACTCCACCGATCTTTCGGGAAAACGACGTACCGGGCTTTCCCGATGACGTTCTCGACCGGCACGGTGCCCGCTACGCCCCCGCCGCCCTGTTTGCGCGAGTCGGTGGAGTTCATCCGGTTGTCCCCCATCACGAACAACCGTCCATCCGGCACGCGGAACGGCGCGAACGGTTCGTGGTCCGCGGGCGAAGTCCCGGCCTGCCAATGCACATACGGCTCGTCGAGCGGTTTGCCGTCCACAACGACACGGTGCTGCTCGTCGCAACACATCACCGTCTGGCCCGGCAACGCGATCACGCGCTTCACGAAGTCGCGCTCGTTCGCGGGCGCGATGCCCAGCAGCGAACCGATGTTCTGCACGAACCCCGCGACCGGGTTGGTCGACCGCGGGTTGCGGAAGTCGGTGGAGGTCCACGCCTCGGGGCCGCGGAAGACGACCACCTCGCCCGGCTCGATGTCGCCGAAGCGGTAGGTGATCTTGTCGACCAGCACCCGGTCGTTCTCGCAACCGGTGCAGCCGTGCAGCGTGCTCTCCATCGACGCCGAGGGGATCACGTAGACCCGCGCCACGAACGCCTGGATCAGCACCGTCAGCACGACGGCCGTCACGACGACGTAGAGAACATCTCTCCAAACAGGGGTACGCCCCCGCTCCGGTTCATCCGGTGCGGAGGCGTCCTCTGAGTCTTCTGGGCTCGAAGCCACCGGTCAGGAGACCGGACGGGCCTCGCGCTTCTCCTTGATCTTGGCGGCCTTGCCGCGCAGGTCGCGCAGGTAGTACAGCTTGGCGCGACGGACGTCACCGCGGATGGCGACCTCGATCTCGGCGATGTTCGGGGAGTGCACCGGGAAGGTGCGCTCGACGCCGACGCCGAACGAGACCTTGCGGACGGTGAAGGTCTCGCGGATGCCGCCACCCTGGCGACGGATCACGACGCCCTGGAACACCTGGACGCGCTCGCGCGAGCCCTCGATGACGCGGACGTGGACCTTCAGCGTGTCACCGGCGCGGAACGCCGGGATGTCGGTGCGCAGCGACTGGGCGTCGAGTGCGTCCAGGATGTTCATCGGTGTTCCTCACGTGTCTTGAACTCCCCAGAGCATGCTCCATGGCTGTGCACGACATGATGGGGGTCGGCTTGTGTGCGCACGCCGGAATCGCACCGGCTGCGGCAACTGTTCCAGTGTGCCAGACCAGGCACTCCGGAATGAAATCGGGCTACTCCCCGCCCTCGCGCAGGCGCGTGAGCAGGGCTCGGTCGTGCTTGTCGAACGCGTCCGCCGGCAGGGATTCCAGCAGGTCGGGACGCCTTGCGAAGGTGCGGGCGAGTGACTGGTCACGCCGCCAGCGGTCGATCAGCCGGTGGTTGCCGGAACGCAGGACGTCCGGCACCTCCAGGTCGCGCCACACGAGCGGCCGCGTGTAGCTCGGCCCTTCGAGCAGCCCGTCCTGGAACGAGTCCTCGGCGTGCGACTTCGGGTTCCCGAGCACGCCGGGCAGCAACCGCGCGACCGCTTCCACGATCGCGAGCACCGCCACCTCGCCACCGACCAGCACGTAGTCCCCGATGGACACCTCGTCGACGCGCACGCGCCGTCGGGCGTCATCGACCACACGCTGGTCAATGCCTTCGTAGCGACCGCACGCGAACACGAGGTGGGACTCCTCCGCGTACTCGTGCGCGACCGCCTGCGTGAACGGACGTCCGGCCGGCGTCGGCACGATGAGACGCGTCTCGTCCGTGCAGACGTCATCGAGGGCGGGGCCCCAGATGTCGGCCTTCATGACCATGCCGGGCCCACCGCCGTACGGGCTGTCGTCGACGGCCTTGTGCACGTCCTGGGTCCAGTCACGCAGATCGTGCACGCCGACGCTGATCAGGCCCTTGTCGATCGCCTTGCCGAGCAACGCCGCGCGCAGCGGCGCGAGGTACTCGGGGAAGATCGTGACGACGTCAATCTGCATCGAGCAGGCCCTCTGGCGGGTCGATCACGACACGGCCGCCGCGAACGTCCACAGTGGGCACGATCTCGCGCACGAACGGGATCAGCGCCTCGCCCTTGTCACGGATGACGACGAGCAGCTCACCGCCCGGCCCGTGCAGGACCTCCTTGACCGTGCCGATCTTCGTGCCGTCGACGAGTTCGGCCGCGAGCCCTTCGAGCTGGTGGTCGTAGAACTCGTCCGGGTCGTCGATCTCCGGCAGGTCGTCGGTGCTGCCCAGCAGCAACGTGCCGCGCAACGCCTCCGCGACGTCCCGCGTGAGAACTTCCTCGAAACGCACGAGCAGCCGCCCGGCATGAGGCCGGGCGGCTGACACGGTGAGGCTTCGGGACGTGCCGTCACGCAGTTTGGCTTGCATCGTCTTCCCGACCACGAATCGCAGTTCGGGAGAGTCCGTGCGCACGTCAACGGCTAGTTCGCCGGTGATCCCGTGCGCCTTGGCCACACGGCCGACAACGACGTCCATTTGCCCTTGAAGTTCGTTCTCAGCGGTCGGTGTCGACGACGTCGACCCGGACACCGCGACCGCCGATACCGGCCATCACGGTGCGCAGAGCCGTCGCGGTGCGACCGCCACGACCGATCACCTTGCCGAGGTCGTCCGGGTGGACGTGGACCTCGAGGGTGCGGCCGCGGCGGGTCGTGACGAGGTTCACCCGGACGTCGTCCGGGTGGTCGACGATGCCGCGAACGAGGTGTTCGAGGGCGTCAGCCAACAAACTCACGCCTCGTCCTTGGGCGCCTCGGCGTCAGCCTTGGGCGCGTCGTCGGCCTTCTTCGCCTTCTTGGCCTTCGGCGTGGTGGCGTCGGTCATCGGCTCCGAGTTCGCGGCGGCGAGCGCGGCGGCGAACAGCTCGGCCTTCGGAGTCTTCGGCTCCTTGACCTTCAGCGTGCCCTCGGCGCCCGGCAGGCCCTTGAACTTCTGCCAGTCACCGGTGATCTCCAGCAGGCGCTGGACGGACTCGGTCGGCTGCGCGCCGACACCCAGCCAGTACTGCGCGCGCTCGGAGTCGACCGCGATGAACGACGGCTCTTCCTTGGGGTGGTACTTGCCGATCGTCTCGATGGCCTTGCCGTCGCGACGGGTGCGCGCGTCGGCGACCACGATGCGGTAGTACGGCTGGCGGATCTTGCCGAGACGCTGAAGCTTGATCTTGACGGCCATTGGCCTGGTACTCCTCGAACTCTGTGTTGGTGACTCGCACAGTCATGGCCCGGGCAGAGGGGCCGACCACGACGGACAGCGGGCAATTGTGCCAGATGGGGGCCGGTGGATCCGAATCGGGTCCTAGGCGAACGGCGTCACGGTGCCGAGCGCTTCTCTCACCGCACGGGCGTGCGCGACCGCTCCCGGCGTGTCGCCGTGCACGCACAACGACTCCGCGGCGGTCTTGATGACCGTGCCGTCGACAGCGACGAGCTCGCCGTCCAGCAGCCGCGTCGCCCGTTCGACGATCTGCGCGGTGTCGGTGAGCAGGGCGTCCGGCCGGCTGCGCGGCACCAGCGTGCCCTCCGGCGTGTAGCCGCGGTCGGCGAACGCCTCCTGGACGGGCCTCAGGCCGGCTCGCTCCGCCTTGGCGAGCAGCTGGGAGCCGGGCAGGCCCAGGATCGGCAGGTCCTTGAACGCCTTGGTGCCGTTCACGACGGCTTCGGCCTGCTTCTCGTGATGCACCGTCGCGTTGTAGAGCGCGCCGTGCGGCTTCACGTAGACGACCTCGGTGCCTGCTGCTCGTGCGCACGCATCGAGCGCGCCGATCTGATAGAGCACCTCGTCGGCGAGTTCGACCGGGTCGGCGTCGATGAACCGGCGCCCGAACCCGGCGAGGTCGCGGTAGCTCACCTGGGCGCCGATCTTCACGCCGTTCTTCGCCGCCTCCTCGCAGACCCTGCGCATCGTGGACGGATCGCCCGCGTGGAAGCCACACGCGACGTTCGCACTGGTGATGACGGTGAGCAGGGCGGTGTCGTCGCCGAGCTTCCAGATGCCGAAGCCCTCGCCGAGGTCGCTGTTCAGGTCCATCAGATGACACCGGCCGACAGGAGCAGGAGGGACAGGCCGGGGAGGAAGTTGTTCAGCACGTGCGCCACCATGCTCGCCCCGAGGCTGCGGGTGATCAACCGGGCCACGCCGATGGGGATCGCGATCACCAGGAGCAGCCACGTGCGCTGAGGTTCGAGGTGGCTGACCGCGAAGATCACCGTGGTCAGCACGAACGCCGCCCACCGGCTCCAGCCCTGCCGCTCGACCGCGCCCCAGAGCAGCCCGCGGAAGATGATCTCCTCGCAGATCGGGCCGATGAAGCTCATGTAGACGAACATCGTGATGGCCGCGGACAACGGGAGGTTCGCCTGGCTGAAGAGCTCGCCGACGGCACTGGTGGCGTTCTCCTTGCCGACGATCTTCGCCCAGACCGTGGCGGCGGCGTAGGTGAAGACCAGGCCGATGACGCCGATCTTGAGGCCGAAGACGACGTCGGCCTTGGTGAGACTGAGTCTCAGGTCGACGACGGGACCGTTGCCGCGCACGTACGTGATCACGACGGCGAGCGCCGCCGCGAGCATGATCGGCACCAGCGAGCCGACCAGCACGAGCGTGGTCGACGTCTCCAGGGTCGCGCCGAAGCTCGCGCCCACGGCCGTGATGAACACGGCGCTGAGGATGAACACGGCCTCCACCAGGAGGAACGCGCCGAAGCCCCAGCGCTGGCCGACCCGCTCCGGTTCCGGGTTGCGGCTGATGTCCCGCACGCTCTCGAGGAAACCGCGTTTCGGCTTCAGGGCATCCGGCTCACTCACGCTCTGCAATTTAGTCACGCCGCGGCCACCAGCGGTGCAGCAGCAGGCAATGGCACTCTCATAGATCAGCCCACCTCGCGATCGACGCCGCCGGCCCCAGAATCCGAGGCTACTGTGCGGCATTGACGGAAACCGGGCCAAGCACCTGGCCAAAAGATGGTCAGATCGGGTCCCCGCCGAATGTCCCAACTCCTGATGGTTGGATCGGCGTACAAACGCTGCTACTAAACCCCTCGCCACTAACGTCGTGGCATGGGGCCGGACTGGTACTGCGACGACGTCATACCGGGCAACGTGCAGGTGGAGGTGCTCGCGCGCACCGCGAACACGCTCGCGTTCCGCCCGCCGGTCCCCGGCTTCGGCGCCGACCACGTCATCGTGATCCCCACCCGGCACGTGTCCTCGTTGCTGGAACTGGACGACGAACTGGCCGTCGAGCTGCTGGCCGCGGTGAAGCGGGTGGCGGCGCTGGTGATCGAGCTGCACGGCGGCTGCCAGGTCCTCACGACCCTGGGCGACGAGCAGCACAACAAGCACCTGCACTGGCACGTCGCGGCCGGCGCGGGAGTCGCGCGGTTCGTCGCCCGCTGATCAACGGCGCAGCGTCGTCTCCTCCGTCATGTGCGACAGCTTGGCCGGGTTGCGCACCGCGTACAGGCCGCTGATCCGCCCGTCCTCCACCCGCACCGCGATCACGGTGTCGAGCTCGCCGCCGAAGCGCACGACGAGCGCCGGGTAGCCGTTGACCTGCGCCGGTTCCATCGACCAGCCGGTCACCTTCAGCAGGCCGCCGAGCAGCAGCCGCGCGACCTTCGAGGAGCCCACGACGGGACGCGGGACGGCCTGCTTCACACCACCGCCGTCGCCGAGGAACACGACGTCCGGAGCGAGCAGGTCGAGCAAGGCCTGGAGGTCGCCGGTCTCGGTGGCGCGCCGGAACGCGGCCAGTGCCTCGCGGGACGCCGCCTGGGTGACCACCTCGCGCGGGCGGCGGGCCGCCACGTGGGAACGGGCTCGGTGGGCGATCTGGCGGACCGCCGCCGGGTTCTTGTCCAGAGCCGTCGCGATCTCGTCGTAGTCCACGTCGAAGACCTCGCGCAGGACGAAGACCGCGCGTTCGGTCGGGGTGAGGGTTTCGAGGACCAGCATCATCGCCATCGAGACGCTGTCGGCCAGCTCGACGTCCTCGGCGACGTCCGGGGTGGTCAGCAGGGGTTCCGGGAGCCACGAGCCGACGTAGGACTCCTTGCGGCGGCCCAGGGTGCGCAGGCGGCCGAGGGCCTGGCGGGTGACGATGCGGACCAGGTAGGCGCGGTGGTTCTCGACGGTGGAGTGCTCGACGCCGACCCAGCGCAGCCACGTCTCCTGCAGCACGTCCTCGGCGTCGGCGGCGGAGCCGAGCATCTCGTAGGCGATCGTGAAGAGCAGGTTGCGGTGGCTGACGAACGTGTCGGTCGCGGCGTCCATGGACACAAGACACCACCCGATCGGGCTTTGTGACAGTGGGCTGGATCACAGTCACACGAGGAGGGGCTCCGGCATCTCGTGGTCGTCAAGCAAGTCCACGAGGGAGGACAAGACCATGGAACCGCGTTTCAACCTCTTCGGCACCGAGACCGGCAGCAAGATCGCGAAGCGGTTCGCGGGACTCGGGCAGGCCGTGCACCAGACGTCGTTGCCCGCCACCACGGCCGAGCTGGTGAGCCTGCGTGCGAGCCAGCTGAACGGCTGCGGCTTCTGCCTCGACATGCACGTCAAGGAGGCCATCGCGGCGGGTGAGGACCCGTTGCGGCTGCACCTGGTGGCCGGCTGGCGCGAGACCACGGTGTTCACCGAGGCCGAGCAGGCCGCGCTGGCGTTCACCGAGGAGGGCACGGTGCTCACGCGGGACGGCGTGAGCGACGAGACCTGGGGCAACGTGCGGAAGCACTTCGACGACGAGCAGGTCGCGGCGCTGGTCTGCCTGCTCGGGCTGATCAACGCCGCCAACCGGATGGCCGTCATCACGCGGCAGAAGGGCGGTTCGTACCAGGTGGGCGCGCTCGCCCAGGCCATCGACTAGTGGATGCGGCCCCGGAGCATGACCATGCGCGGCGACCGGAGGACCTCCAGGTTCTCCCGCGGGTCCTCGTCGTAGACGACGATGTCCGCGGCCGCGCCCTCGGTCAGCGACGGGAAGCCGAGCCACTCGCGGGCACCCCACGACGCGGCGCCGATGGCGTCCACAGCGCTCATCCCCACGCCGTGCAGCGCGACGATCTCGTCGACGATGCGGCCGTGTGCGATGCCACCGCCCGCGTCGGTGCCCGCGTAGACCGGGACGCCCGCCTCGATCGCGGACGCGACCGTGGCGGAGACGCCGGCGTGCAGGTCACGCATGTGGTTCGCGTACTTCGGGTACTTGCCGGCCTTCTCGGCGATGCCGGGGAACGTCTCGATGTTGATCAGGGTGGGCACGAGCGCGGTGCCGCGTGAGGCCATCAGCGAGATCGTGTCGTCCGTCAGCCCGGTGCCGTGCTCGATGCAGTCGATGCCCGCGTTGACCAGACCAGGCAGCGCGTCCTCGCCGAACACGTGGGCGGTCACCTTGGCTCCGGCGTCGTGGGCGACCTTGATGGCCTGCGCCAGCTCGTCGTCCGTCCACAGTGGAGCGAGGTCGCCCGCGTCGCGGTCGATCCAGTCTCCGACGAGCTTGACCCAGCCGTCGCCGTACGCGGCCTGCTCGGCCACGGCGCTCACCAGGTCGGTCTCGACCTCCACGCTGATGTACGGGATGTAGCGCTTCGGCCGGGCGATGTGCTTGCCCGCGCGGATGATCCGCGGCAGGTCGAGGCGCTCCTGCAACGGCCGCGTGTCGATCGGCGAACCGCAGTCGCGGATCAGCAACGTGCCCGCGTCGCGGTCGGTGATCGCCTGCTCGACGGCCTCGGGCAGCTCGACGCCGCCCTTCGGGCCCAGGCCGACGTGGCAGTGCGCGTCGACCAGGCCCGGGACGAGGAACCCGCCGTCGACCACGGTCTGCGCGCCCGGCACCGGCTTGGTGCGGACACGGCCGTTGACGACCCACAGGTCTCGCGGTTCGCCGTCCGGCAGGACGACGCCGCGCAGGTGCATGGTCACTTCTTCTTGTCGTCCCCGTCGAACTTGAACTTCGACGGGTCGAAGCCGGGCGGGAGCTCGTTCATGCCGCCGCCGAGCGCGGAGAGGTCGGGCATCCCACCGGGAGGCATGCCGGGCATGCCACCGGGCATTCCGCCGGGGAACATCCCGGGCGGGAAGCCGCCCTTCATCTTGGGAGGCGTCGGGCCGCGTCCGCCCTTGCCCTTCTTCCCCTTCTTGCCCTTGCGCGTCTTGCTGCCGCCACCGCCGCCGAAGCCCATCCGGCCGGCCATCGACGCCATCATCTTGCGGGCCTCGAAGAAGCGGTTGACCAGGTCGTTGACGTCGCTGACCTTGACGCCCGAGCCGTTCGCGATGCGCAGGCGGCGGGACCCGTTGATCATCTTGGGGTCGTCGCGCTCGGCCGGGGTCATGCCGCGGATGATCGCCTGGATGCGGTCGAGGTGCTTCTCGTCCAGCATGCCGAGCTGGTCCTTCATCTGACCGGCGCCGGGCAGCATGCCGAGCAGGTTCGCGATGGGCCCCATCTTGCGGATGGCGAGCATCTGCTCGAGGAAGTCCTCCAGCGTCAGCTGGCCGGTGTGCAGCTTCGCGGCGGCCTTCTCGGCCTGCTCCTGGTCGAAGTGCTGCTCGGCCTGCTCGATCAGGGTGAGGACGTCACCCATGCCGAGGATGCGCGACGCCATCCGGTCCGGGTGGAAGACGTCGAAGTCCTCGAGCTTCTCACCGTTGGACGCGAAGAGGATCGGCTGGCCGGTGACCTCGCGGACCGACAGCGCGGCACCACCGCGGGCGTCGCCGTCGAGCTTCGTGAGCACGACACCGGTGAAGCCGACGCCGTCGCGGAAGGCCGTCGCGGTGTTGATCGCGTCCTGACCGACCATGGCGTCGACGACGAACAGGACCTCGTCCGGGTCGACCGCGGCCCGGATGTCGATGGCCTGCTTCATCATCTCCTCGTCGACACCGAGCCGGCCGGCCGTGTCGACGAGGACGATGTCGTGCTGCTTGGCCTTGGCCTCGGCGATGCCGAGACGCGAGACCTCGACGGGGTTGCCCACGCCGTTGCCGGGCTCGGGAGCGAAGACGGGCACGCCCGCGCGCTCACCGACGACCTGGAGCTGCGTGACGGCGTTCGGGCGCTGGAGGTCGGCCGCGACGAGCAGCGGCGTGTGGCCCTGGCCCTTCAGCCACTTGGCCAGCTTGCCCGCGAGCGTCGTCTTACCGGCACCCTGCAGACCCGCCAGCATGATCACCGACGGAGGGTTCTTGGCGAGGTTCAGCCGCCGCGTCTCGCCACCGAGGACGTTGACGAGCTCCTCGTTGACGATCTTCACGACCTGCTGCGCCGGGTTCAGCGCCTGGTGGACCTCGGAGCCCTTGGCGCGCTCCTTCACCTTGGCGATGAAGTTGCGCACAACGGGCAGCGCGACGTCGGCCTCGAGCAGGGCGACCCTGATCTCGCGGGCGGTCGCGTCGATGTCGGCGTCGCTGAGCCGGCCCTTGCCGCGAAGGCCCTGGAGAACCGTGGTCAGCCGGTCGGAAAGCGTGGAGAACACGCCTTCCAGACTAGCTAACGGAACGTTCACCCGATCCCGTGGCTCGCCAGGGCCTCCAGGAGCACCGGCTCACGGCGTCCGACCGGAGCAGTGGAGATCTGCGCGAAGCGCAACCCGGCGGCGACCGCGGCACCGTCCGCGACCGGGTCGTCGCCCACGTACAGGCACTCGGACGGCTCCACGTCGAGACGGACGCAGGCCGCGTCGAAGGCCCTCGCGGACGGCTTCGAGACGCCGAGCTCGAACGACAGCGCGAAGGCGTCCACGGTCAGCGACTCACGGGCGAACACCCGCCTGATGTCCCACGAGACGTTGCTCAGCACCCCGACCTTCAACGGGCGTACGGCCTGCAGTGCGGCGGCCGTGTCGGCGTACGGCAGCCAGAACGCCGGGTTGTGCAGGCGCTGGAACAACTCGTCGTTGAACGGAAGCCCCGCCAGGCGGAACAGGATCCAGTGCGCGGAACGGTTCGCCAGCGCGGTGAGGTCGCGGGCGTCCCACACCGCACGCTCCGCGGCGTTCATCCGCGCCACATATGGCGCCGGTGCGCGCAGCACGGAGAGATGCCGCGGCGCGAGCCACTCGTAGGTCGGACGCCCGAACAGGGTGCCCGCGAAGTCGAAGAGGACAGCCTTGATCACGACACCATGATGCGCAGACCACCCGAGGTCCCCGCACGGGTGAGGAGCGTCACGCCGGCGAAGCCGAACGGCACCCAACCCGCCTCGAACTGGGAACGCATCGAGTCGCCGCGGCGAACGTGTCGCTCGAAAGCGTGAGTGCGGACGACGCGCTTGCGGGCGATCTGGCCGTCGAGGGCCTGGGCCGCCGAGGCGTCCAGCCACAGGAACTGGCGGGAGCGCCCCGACAGCAGACCGGCGAGCACCAGCATGAAGCGCGTGCCGGGCCTGGTGGACGGCTCGTGCACCACCAGCAGGCCAGTGCAGAACAGCGCTGCCCAGAACACGCGCAGACGGTGCGTGAGGTGCACGAACACGCGCCAGTACTTGTACGGCAGGGGCACTCGCGGCTCGAGCCACGTGCGCACCTGGTCGGAGTCGAGGACGGTGACCGGTTCGTCCGCGTCCAGACGGGTGAGCAGCGTCGTCTTGCCCGCGCCGGGGATCCCGGCGAGGACGACGAGCGAGCGCGGCTTCACTCGGACGGTGGCGATCTGCGTGTTCAACACGGCGGTCATGTCCTAGAAGACGTCTTGACCATCCTTCTCGTTCAGTTTGGTCCGATTTCAGATGAAATGCACGGGGTTCAGCGCCACACGACCGCGCGGAACGTGCCGCCGGAGAAGGTCGCGACGCCGATGACCTGGCCGACCTCGCTCAGACCGGTCACCGAGTGACGTGCGGCACCCGAGAGCGAGGGCAGGACGGTCTGCGTGCCGCCCATGTCCCACGTCGCGGCCGAGGTGCCGACGGTGCCGGCGACGACCCAGGAGTTGTTCACCTCGGAGGCGCTCGACGGCGCCGGTGCCAGCGTTTCCACCCCACCGCCGAAGTAGTCCCATCGGGTCGCCTGCGACGACAGGTCCCCGACTGCGGCGCCGTTGTCGTTGATGTCGGACGGCCGTGCGGTCGCTCCCAGCTGGGTCGTGCCGCTGCGCAGCCACAACGCGCCGCCGACGGCCGTGGTGCCGACCGCGTCGCCGAGCTGGTTGGCCCCGGTGAACGTGCCCGCGCCGAGCACGGTCCTCACGCCCGAGGAGCTCCACCGGACGACGTCGTCGCCGCTCTTGCCGATGGTCGTGTCACCGTTGGCCACGTGGTGCGCGGTGCCCGCGCCCAGGATCGTCGCCTCGCCCCAGGACGCCCACCGCACCGCCTGGCTGACGCCGTTGATCGTGGCGGTGCCGACGACGGTGCCCGAGTCGTTGACGTCGTACGCGACCGAGCTCGTCGCACCCGCCACGGTGAGCTGCACGAGCGCTCCGGACGAGTTCCACTTCACGGCCTGGGTCGCGCCCGCGGAGGTCACGGCATAACCGACGACAACGTTGTCGCGGTTGATCGCCGCCGCCCACGAGTCGAACCCGAGGTCCGCGAGCTTGCTGATGCCGTCCCACCGGTCCCACCGGACGGCGTGCTGGGTGGTGCCCGTGCCGTAGGAGACGCCGGCGATGGTGCCGGAGTCGTTGATGTCGGCCGCGGCGCTCCGCAGATCACCCGGCAGCGTGCCGAGGTCCTCCACTGCGAGCGGGGCGGCGTGAGCGGTGCCGGGAACGAACAGGGCCGCGACGACCGCGGCCACCATGACGATTCTCAACGTTCTTCCTCCCCAGTCAGAACAACGAGAACTCGACCCTGCCCAGGCCCTCCGGAGCTTGTCCAGGAACCTGTCTCGTTGTCAGGCAAGGGAATCGGCGGTGGTGCGGGTGCCCGGTACCTCCCCCGGCGCCGTCACCTCGCACCACCGCCTCTGCCTGTCCGGGAAACCGTCCACCCCTCGAGGAGGCTTTCCGGACACCACGAACACTGCCGGTTCTCGGATCCGGGCAGGAGCGTGAGCACCCGGAGAGGTTGTGCGTAGAGCTACTCAACCTCTACCTGGCCGCGCCGAGCACCGCCCGTTCGATCCGGCGCCGGTCGAGGTCGGCGCCCGCGATGCTGAACGAGTCGACGACCGTCGCGCCCAACGTGGACACCCGCGCCCACTGCACGTCTGCGCCGCACTGCTCCAGCGCGCCCGCGACGCGGTGCAGCAGCCCGATCCGGTCGGCGGCGCGCAGTTCCAGCACCACCGCGCCGGTCGCCTCGTCGTCGAACCACAGCACGCGCGCGGGCGGCGGGTCGAGCGGCGGGCCGCCGTAGTCGCGTTCCTTCGCGGCGAGCTTGTCCGCCAGCGGCAACGACCCCTCGATCGCCCTGGAGAGCTGCTCGCGCAACAACGTCGCGTCCGGCAACGACCCGAACCGCGGCGACACCGTGAACGCGTCCACCGTCGCACCGCCGTGTGAGTGCAACGTCGCCGCGTGCACCTCCAGCGAGTTCAGCGCGAGCACCCCGGCGGCCTTGGACAGCAGGCCCGGACGGTCCGGAGCGATCACCGTCACGATCGCGGCGTGGTCCTGCTTCTCCAGCAGCACGTCCGGTTTCCCCGACGCCGCGACACGTTCCGCCAACGCCACGTGCACCGGGTCGAGCGGTTCCGGTTTGGGCAGCGCCTCCCCGGCCATCGCCGTGCGGCAGCAGGCGACCAGGTCGGCCATCAGCGCGGCCTTCCAGTCCGTCCACACGCCCGGCCCGGTCGCGATGGAGTCCGACTCCGCCAGCGCGTGCAGCAGTTCGAGCAGGACCGCGTCGCCGCCTAGCGTCTCGACGACCCGGTGCACCGTCGCCTCGTCCTCGACGTCGCGGCGGGTCGCGGTGTGCGGCAGCAGCAGGTGGTGGCGGACCATCGCGGACAACGTCTCGACGTCCTGCGGCCACAACCCGATCCGCTCACCGATCTGGGTCGCCAGCGCGGCTCCCACCTCGGAGTGGTCCTGCTGGCGTCCCTTGCCGATGTCGTGGATCAACGCGCCGAGCAGCAACAGGTCGGGCCGCGCCACGGTGGTCGCGAGCCGGGCCGCGTGCGCGACCGTCTGCACGAGATGCCGGTCCACGGTCCACATGTGCGCGGCGTCGCGCGGCGGCAGGTCCCGCACCGCGCCCCACTCGGGGAACAGCCGGCCCCACAGACCCGTGCGGTCCAGCGCTTCCACGACGTCCACGAGCCCGCTGCCGCTGCCCAGCAACGCCAGCAGCTCCTCGCGGGCCTCCCGCGGCCACGGCTGGCGCAGCTCCGGTGCGGAGTCGGCGAGCCGGGTCAGCGTCCCGTTCGCGATCGGGTGCTTGCTGCGTGCAGCCGCCGTCGCGACACGCAACAACAACGCCGGATCACGGCTGGGTATCGCGTCACGAGCGAGCGACACCTCAGACCCGTGCAGCACAACGCCTTCGTCCAACGGCCTGCGCGGCGGCTGCCCTCGGAGGAACGCGCCGAGTCCGCGTTTGGGCGCGGCGGCACGGGCGGCGCGCATGGCCACGTCGAACGCGTAGACGACCGTGCGTGCGGCGGAAGAGAGCGAACGGGCCAAAGCGAAGCGGTCGGCCAGCCCCAGAGCGGAGGCCACCTCGTCACCGTCCTGCGCCCGCAGCACGTCACGAGGTTTCCGCGCCACACGGCGGAGTTCGGTGCGCACGTCGAGCAGCAACCGGCGTGCCTCGCCGACGTCGGCGGACGGCCGGTCCACCAGCTGCGCGAGCGACAGCGCGTCCAGGATCGTGAGGTCCCGCAGACCTCCCCGGCCGTGCTTGAGGTCGGGTTCGACGCGGTGCGCGATCTCACCGCTGCGGGCCCAGCGCTTCTGCGACGACTCGGCGATCTCGTCGAGCCGGTTGCGGACGTTGCCGCGCCACGCCTGCCGCGCGCCGTCCGCGAGCTTCTGCGTGATCTCGGGATCACCCGAGATGTGCCGGACGTCCAGCAGTCCCAGCGCTGTTCGCAGATCACCGGCGGCGACCCTCAGCGCCTCCCCGACCGTGCGGACGGAGTGGTCGAGGCCGATGCCGGAGTTCCACAGGGGGTACCAGAGCTTCTCAGCGATCTCATCGACGTTCTTGACGCCGCTGTGCACCAGGACCAGGTCGAGGTCTGAGTAGGGCACGAGCTCGCGCCGCCCCAGCCCGCCGACCGCCACGAGCGCGATACCCGATCCGGATACCCCCGCTCCCCCCGCGTGTTTGGTGAGCCAGAACTCGTGCAGGTCCACGAGTGCCTCGCGCAGCGGTTCGGCGGTCAAGCGACGACGACCTGGCACGAGCAGCCTTTCGCGTGCTCGCACCAGGTCGTCAGCCGTGACGACGGCCGTTTCGTTGTTCTCCACGGACCGTCTCCTTGAGTTTTAAAGCGCGTCCGATCCTCGTTCGCCCGTGCGCACACGAACGACTGTCTCGACCGGAGTGACCCAGACCTTCCCGTCGCCGATCTTGCCGGTGCGGGCGGCCTCGACGACCGCTTCCAGCACCTTGTCGACGGCGGCGTCGTCGATGACGACCTCGATCTTGATCTTGGGCACGAAGTCCACCGAGTACTCGGCGCCGCGGTAGACCTCGGTGTGGCCCTTCTGGCGGCCGTAGCCCTGCACTTCGCTGACGGTCATGCCCAGCACCCCGAGCTGTTCCAGGGAGCTCTTCACGTCGTCGAGCGTGAACGGCTTGATGATCGCGGTGACCAGCTTCATTTCTTGTTGCTCCCCTCGAGGAGCGCGGTCGCGCCCGCGGCCACGCTCGGCTTGCCGGTACCACGAGCACTGGTGAGGCTGCCGTACTCGTAGGCGCGCTCAGCGTGCTCGGACTCGTCGATGCTCGCGACCTCGGCCTCTTCCGTGGCGCGGAACCCGACGGTGAACTTCACCAGGTAACCGAGCGCGAGGCTCAGGACGAACGAGTAGCCGAGCACCGCGAACGCACCGACGGCCTGGCGCCACAGCTGGTCGAAGCCACCGCCGTAGAAGAGGCCGTTGACCTTGGCGGGCGCGGCGTCGCTGGCGAAGAAGCCGATCAGGATGGTGCCGGCGAGACCACCGACGAGGTGCACGCCGACGACGTCGAGCGAGTCGTCGAAACCGAAGCGGTACTTCAGCGACACGGCCAGCGCACAGAGGACACCGGTGATGGCGCCGATCGCGATGGCACCGATCGGGGTGACGGCGGAACAGGCGGGCGTGATGGCGACCAGACCGGCGATGACACCCGACGCGGCACCGAGTGTGGTGGCCTTGCCGTCGCGGATGCGCTCGATCAGCAGCCAGCCGAGCATCGCGGCACAGGTGGCGACGATGGTGTTGACGAACGTGACACCCGCGGTGCCGTTGGCGCCCAGGGCGGAACCGGCGTTGAACCCGAACCAGCCGAACCACAGCAGACCGGCGCCGAGCACGACCAGCGGCAGGCTGTGCGGCTTCATCGGCTCCTTCGGCCAGCCGACGCGCTTGCCGAGCACGATCGCGAGCGCGAGACCCGCCGCACCGGCGTTGATGTGCACCGCGGTGCCGCCGGCGAAGTCGATCGCGAGGAGCTTGTTGGCGATCCAGCCACCGGGGTCGATGACGTTGCCGGCCTCGTCCTTGCCGTCGAAGTCGAACACCCAGTGCGCGACCGGGAAGTAGACGATCGTGGCCCACAGGCCGGCGAACAGCAGCCACGGGCCGAAGCGGGCGCGGTCGGCGATGGCACCGGAGATCAGCGCGACCGTGATGATCGCGAACATCGCCTGGAACGCGACGAACACCGTGCTGGGGATCTTGCCGAACAACGAGTCGGCGGCCAGCAGCCCGTCAAGGCCGAAGAACTCGAACGGTTTGCCCAGCAGGCCTCCGCCGACGTCCGCGCCGAATGCCGTCGAGTACCCGAACAGCACCCACAGGACACCGACCACGGCCATCGCGCCCAGGCTCATCATCATCATGTTGAGCACGCTCTTCGAACGGACCATGCCTCCGTAGAAGAAGGCAAGGCCCGGCGTCATCAGCAGCACCAATGCGGCGCTGGTGAGCACCCAGGCGGTGTCCCCTGTATCCACTTCGACCTCCACTGCACGTCGGTTGCAGGGAGCATCGAGATGTCCTGTTTCACCGGGCCGCGTGGAACGTTTCGCGGAGGTGAACTGTGGGCCCGACGTTGTTACGTCCGCGTTTCACGGCGTTCAACGCCCCGATTCGGCCACCTCACAGGAGTGGCGTGGTTACCGTGGGCTGATGCGGACGTTCGCGATCGTGGTGGTGGCCCTCGCCAGTCTGGTGTTCGCGGCACTCAGCGTGATCGGTTACAAGCTCCTGCACGCCTTCCCCGAGCAGCGGGGCGTGGAAGCACCTTCCACGGCGCCACCGAAGCCTTCCCCGTACGACCTGAAGGTCTCCCGCGCGGAACAGAGCGGGTGGACCTTGCTCATGTCCTGGCGACCACGGGACGAGGGCGGTCCGGCGTCGTGCGCCGAGGCTCACCGCCGCTTCGCACTCCCGACGGTGACGGACGCCGGGCGCAGCACCGTGACGCTGAAGGTGGTCCCGGGGGCCGGCCAGGAGGTCGTCCTCACCGCCGTGCGCGTCCGGTTCGTGAGCACCGCGCCCGCCCAGCCCGCGCCGCACCACCTCGTCCACTGTCCGGGCACGGGCGACCACCGGCCCCTGCTCGTGCGTGCGGAGGGCCGCGAGGGAGAGGTCGTGGACACCGGAACGGCCTCGCAACGGGTGTCGCCGAACGGTCTCCGCCAGGACATCGCGGTCGAGGTGACCGGCACGCGGACGGCGACCTGGCAGGTCGAGGCGGACATGACCCTCGACGGCGTGCCGGTGACGCAGGTGGTCTCCAAGGGCGAGGACTCCGGACCACTGGTCACCGAGCCGTTGCCCGCCGACGTCGCCGGGCACGTCGTCTGGTGCGACCACGCCTTGCGCGACGGCTCCGCGTGCCGATGACCCGTGCCGAGCCCGTCCGCTCCCCCGCTCACCGGCCCATGATCGCCGTTCCCCCGCTCGACCGCCGCAGCACGACCACCGGTGTGGAGGCGATCAGCAGCGCCACAGCCAGGCCGGACGCGACCACGGCGGCGAACCCGGGGGTCGGCAGCGGTCCCTTCGTCGCGACCAGGGTGAGCACGCCCAGCACCACGCCGAGCCCGGTCATCGCCACCAGCGGCACCCCGGTCTCCAGCAGCACCACGCGGCGCAGCTGACCGAGCGTCGTACCGGTCGCCCGCAGCAACGCGAACGAGCGGCGCCGTTCGAGCACGCCCCCGACCGCTCCGGCCGCGAGCCCGCAGCCCGCCACCACCACGACGACCACGACGGCGAAGTGGACGGCGGACTCGACGTCGTCCCAGAGCCGTTGCTCGCGCAGCACGAACTCGCGACGGGTGTTGATGATCGCGCGCGGGGCGGCGACGGCCTCGCTCAGGTACGTCGCCGCGGAGGCCGCGAACACCAGCGCGCCCTGCAGCGCGCTTTGGGCTGTGAGGCAGAGCATCAACGCCGTGACACCAACGGTCACGGCGCAGCGCCATACCCCCGGCGCACACACCGGGGGTATAGCTGTCAACCTGCGGTTAGGCGACCGAAAAGGGGCCCACCGGGATCCGCGGCTTCGCGGACATGATCGACGCCTCGGCCGGCGGCTCGACGGCGGCACACGACGTGCCGTTGCGCGGGAGCTTCAGCGAGACGAGGTACTCGTTGTTGATCTTCAGCGTGCACTCGCTGCGGTCGTAGACGCCGTGGCCCCAGCCTTCGTAGGTGACGAAGACGGTGGTGTCACGGGACTGACGGTGCGCGTTGACGGCCCACTCGTACGCCGTCGCCGGGTCGTGCTTGGCGTTGGTGAGCAGGATCTTCGGCGCACCCTTGATCTTCAGCGTGCGCTGCGGGTTCGTGGCCTTCGGGAACCCGACGCAGCCCATCATGGCGCCGTGGCCGAGCGACGAACCACGCGTGTTCGGCGCGATCCGGTACTCCGACTTCGTCAGCGACTGGTACTCGCCCCACGAGCTCACGCGGAGGTTGTAGTCGTTGCAGAAGATGCCGGGGAACGGGTTCGGGAAGGTCTCCTCGGCCGCGAAGGCCGAGAACGCCGACTTCGGCGCCTGGGAGCCGTCGATGATCTGCTTGATCTGGTCGGCGAAGCCCTTCCAGGCAGGCCCGTAGGCCATGCTGACCACGCCACCGCCGAGGTCCTCCGGCGTCAGCTTGGCGTTCGGGTCCCAGGGTGCGGGCACCTCGCCGCGCTCCGCCTTGGCGAGCAGGTCCTTCCAGATCTTGCGGAGGTCCTGGCCGTGGAACGGCGACGTGGCGTCGCGGTCGTTCCACTTGACCCACTCGTTGAACGAGTCCTCGGCGGTGCGCGCCTCGGAGTCGAGGAACTGCTTCGTGCCGAGGCTGTGGTCCATGTTGGAGTCGATGATCATGGCGCGGATGTTCTTGCCGAAGCGCTCCGCGTAGTGCTGACCCATGATCGTGCCGTACGAGATGCCGTAGTAGTTGATCTTCTTCTCACCCAGCGCGCGCCGGATGGAGTCGATGTCCTGCGCCACCTCGGCGGTGGAGGCGTTGTCGAAGATCGCACCGGACTGCTTGCGGCAGTCCTCGCGCAGCGCCTTGTTGTAGACGACCAGCGCGTCGAACTCGGCCCTGGTCTTCGGGTAGACCGACGGCTGCTTCTGCAGCACGTCCGCGGAGCACTTGATCGGCGCACTGCGGGCGACACCACGCGGGTCGAACCCGATGACGTCGAACTTGTCGATGATCTCCTTGCTGAAGTACCCGTCGGCGCCGAACGAGAAGTTCACGCCCGACCCGCCCGGCCCTCCGGGGTTGATCACCATCGCGCCGATGCGCTGGGACGGGTCGGCCGCCTTCAGGCGCGACACGGCCAGCTTGAACTTCTCACCGTTGGGCTTGTTGTAGTCGATGGGCAGTTCGAGGAAGCCGCACTCGACCGTCGGCTTCTCCTCGCACGGCTTCCAGTCGACCGTGCCGACCTCGTACTCCCGCTGCCCTTCCGGAGCCGCGACCGCGACCTGACTCGCACCTAGAACCAATGCAGAACTCGCGAGCGCGGCACCGAAGACGCGCACCATCGGTTGCATGGATTTCCTCCCTAGATCCCCGATCTTGCGGGAGGAACGCTTCCACCGATCGTGTGACGCAGACAACCGTCCTAGGTAGGGATCCGAATCAGCCCGTAGTCGGACAACCACCGTCGGTCAGTCGTTTCGTCCCACATCAGAGCCGTCTCAAGTGGTGGCTCGACCGCGGCGCACCTCGTGCCGTCACGCGGCAGCTTCAGCGACAGCAGGTAGTCGTCGTTGATCTTCCTCGTGCACTCGCTGCGTTCGTAGACGACGTGGCCCCACCCCTCGTAGGTCACGAAGACCGTGGTGTCGCGGGACTGGCGGTGTGCGTTGACCGCCCACTCGTAGACCGTCGCCGGGTCGTACCTCGAGTTGGTCATGAGGATCTTCGGCGCGTTCCTGATGTTCAGCGACCGCTGCGGGTTCGAGGCCTTCGGGAGGCCGGCGCACGCCACGAGGAACGTGTGGCCGAGCACGTTGCCGCGGGTGTTGGGCGAGAGGCGGACGTCCATGGCGTTGACGGCCTGGTACTCACCCCACGAGCCGACGCGCAGGTTCCAGTCGTCGCAGAAGATGGCCACGGCCGGGAACTCGACCAGCTCGGCCTCGGCGAACGCCCTCGCCGGCATCGGGTTGCCCTGTTCCAGCGCGGCGACGTGGTCGGCGAACCACTTCCACTCCGGGAGGTAGCCCATGCCCTGAACGGTCGCGCCGAGCGCCTCGGCCGTCACGACGTCGCCCCGCGCGTCCTTCAGCTCACCGCGGTCGGCCCTCGCGAGCAGGCCCTTCCAGATCCCGCGGAGGTCCTTGCCGTAGAACGGCGAGGAGGGCGTGCGGTCGCTCCACCTCACCCACTCGTCGAAGACCCCGGCCACCCCGCGCGACAGGGTCTCGATGAACCTCCACGTGCCGAGGCTGTGGTCCACGGTGGAGTCCTGGACCATCGCGCGAATGTTCCTGCCGTACAGCTCCGCGTACTGCTGGCCCATGAACGTGCCGTACGAGACGCCGAAGTAGTTGATCTTCTTCTCGCCCAGCGCGCGACGGAGGGCGTCGATGTCGTGCGCGACGTCCGTCGTCGACACGTGGTCGAAGAGCGCGCCGGTGTTCTTGCGGCAGTCCGCGCGCAGTTCCCTGTTGTACGCGACCACGGCGTCGAACTCGGCCCTGCTCTTCGGGTAGAGCGACGGCTGCCGCGCCAGCACGTCCGCCGAGCACTTGATGGGCGCACTGCGGGCGACACCGCGCGGGTCGAACCCGATGACGTCGAACCGGTCGGTGATCTCCTTGCTGAAGATCCTCTCGGCGACGAAGGAGAACTCGACGCCCGACCCGCCCGGCCCACCGGGGTTGATCACCATCGCGCCGATCCGCCGGGACGGATCGGTCGCCTTGCGGCGTGACACCGCGAGCCGGAACTTCTCCCCACGCGGCTTCGCGTGGTCGACGGGTAACTCCAGGAAGCCGCACTCGATCGCCGGAGCCTCCGCACAGGGCGTCCAGGCGATCGAGCCGGCTCCGTACTCCGGTTGTCCGTCCGGGGCCGCGAGCGCGGGCTGCACCGCCCCCGCCACCACGGCCGTCGCAACGACGAGAACACGCAGCCGCATGGATCTCCTCCCAATGGAAACGATCTTGCAAGGGAGGAGACCGTGACATCACCTCGTCGCGTCGGTCCAGATCTTCTCAAGGTGTGATACGCCGTCGTCCGTGAGCGTGCCGAGGACGCGCAGGCGTGCCATGCCGCCGTCCGGGTAGATGTCCAGGCGCACGGCCGTCGCCTCCTTCGCCTCCACGACGAACCGGTGCCGCGTGTCGGGCTGCAGCCGGGTGCGCGGGAGCAGGTCGAACCACGCGTCCGGGTCCGCGCGCTCGTCGCAGCCGCGGACGGACGCCCAGCCCGGCGCGTTGCCCTTGAAGTGACTGGTGTCGAGCTCGACGAGCCGCACGACGCCGGGTGCGGCGAGCCGGAGCGACACCCAGTCGTTGCCGTCGTCACGGCGCCGCGCGGTCTCCCAGCCCTCCCCCATGACCGTGGCCTGACCAGGCGCGATGAGGTTGTTGGGCGAGCTGTAGAACATGTTGCTGCAGCCGGTGACGACAGCGCCGTTCTCCAGCGCGGCGAGGTCGACCCCGCCCACGAGCAGACGCGGGTCCGCGAGCGGTTCACCGTGCACGCGCAGACGGGCCACACCGCCGTCCGGGTCGATGGTCAGCCGTACGTGCGTGACGCGACGGCCTTCACTCACGTCGAAGAAGTGCTTCTCGTCGCCCTTCAACGCCGTGCGCTCGACGAGCGGGAACCACTCGGTGATCTCCTCGGCGGACGGGTAGCCGTCGACCTGGGCGCCCTCGACCCAGCAGAACGGCGGGTAGTTGCCCTTGAAGAACGCCGTGTCGACGACGATCCCGCGCACGACACCGGGCATGCCGAGCCGGACCACGGCCTGGTCGACGCCCTCCTCACGCCGCCGCCGCGTCTCCCAGCCGTCGTAGACCTGGCCTTTGTGACCGAAGGTGTAGGTCTGGTAGACCGGCTCGGCGGGCTTGATCAGGTTCTCCCGCTCGGCGAACAGCTCGTCGTTCGCCCACACCACACCACCGCCGGCCGCGCGCGAGGCGAGGTCGGGAAGCCGGGTCCACTCGGTCATGCTTCTCCTCTTCTGAGCAACTTTCCTTGCGTCGTACCGGTTTCCTTGCCCCGCAACCAGGTCTGCCTGACCACGCCGTGCAGCTCACGACCGTGGTACGGCGTCACGGGGTTGCGGTGGTGCAGCTTGTCCCTGTCCACCACGAAGGTCTCGTCGGGCGCGAAGACCACGAGGTCCGCGTCCTTGCCCGCCTCGATGGCGCCCTTGGTCTCCAGCCCGACCTGGCGCGCGGGATGGGTGGACATCCAGCGGACGACGTCGGTGAGCTGGAAGCCGCGTTCGCGCGCGCCCGTCCACACCGCGGGTAGTCCCAGTTGCAGCGACGCGATGCCGCCCCACGCCGTCGCGAAGTCGCCTTCCTTCAGCTCCACCGTGCTCGGTGAGTGGTCGCTGACGACCAGGTCGATCACGCCGTCGCGCAGGCCCTGCCACAGCGCCTCGCGGTTCTCCGCCTCCCGGATCGGCGGGCAGCACTTGAACTCCGTCTGCCCGTCGCGGATCTCCTCGGCGGTGAACGTGAGGTAGTGCGGGCAGGTCTCGGCGCTGATCGGCAGGCTCTCGCGCTTCGCGGCCTCCAGGATCGAGAGCGCGTCCGACGACGAGAGGTGCAGGATGTGCGTCCGTGCGCCGGTCTTGCGGGTCAACGCCACGACGTCGCTGATCGCCTTGTTCTCGGCTTCGCGCGGCCGTGAGGCCAGGAACCCCGGGTAGTCCGGTTCGGAGTCACGGACTGTGTGCGCGTCCTCGGCGTGCACGATCGTCAACGCGTCGAGCGTCGCCAACTGTCTGAGTGCCGCTTCCAGTTCGTCGGTGGTGACGGCGGGGAACTCGTCCACCCCCGAGTGCAGCAGGAAGCACTTGAAGCCGAAGACGCCGGCCTCGTGCAGCGGTTTCAGGTCGGCGAGGTTGCCGGGGACGATGCCGCCCCAGAACCCGACGTCGACCGAGACCGCCGCCGCGGCCTTGCGCTTGATCGCCAGCGCGGCGACCTCGACCGTGGGCGGGATGCTGTTGAGCGGCATGTCGATGATCGTCGTGACGCCCCCGGCGGCCGCGGCACGGGTCGCGGTCTCGAAGCCCTCCCACTCACTGCGACCTGGGTCGTTGACGTGCACGTGCGTGTCGACCAGGCCTGGCAGCAACACCTCGTCGTCCGCCAGCTGCACGACGTTCGGCGAGTCGATGCGCGGTTCGACGGCGACGATCCTGCCGTCGGTCACACCGACGTCACACGCGATCTCACCCTGCGGGGTCACGACCCTGCGGGCGCGGAAGACCAGGTCCATGTCCCTCACTGTGACACCCAGTCGCGGGCGATGCGACCGCCGAGATCAACCAGCAGCGTCTCGGCCCGGGCCATGCACCGGCTGACGTCCGGTTCGACGTCCACCAGCGCGTAGGCGGCCTTCAACCCCAGGTCACCGGGTTCGACCGAGCACTGCCCCGCCACCGCGACCACCGGTACGTCGCCCGAGGCCTTCACGACCCCGTACGGCGCCTTGCCGTGCCGGGTCTGGGCGTCGAGCGAGCCCTCGCCCGTGACCACCAGCGACGCGTCCCGCACGGCCTCGGCGAACCCGGCCAGCTCCAGCACCACCTCGATGCCCGGCCGGAACCGGGCGCCGAGCACCGCCAGTGCGGCGAACCCGATCCCGCCGGCCGCACCCGCACCGGGCCGCGACGCGTGCTCCGGTCCGACGCGGCCGGCGAACGCGCTGAGCCGTTCCTCGAGGATCTCCACCTGCTCGGGTGAGGCGCCCTTCTGCGGCCCGTAGACCGCCGCCGCGCCGGACGGCCCGAGCAGCGGGTTGTCCACGTCCGAGGCCAGTACCAGGTCGACAGCGCCGAACGACGACCGGCCGAGCGCCTCCAGCATCCCCGCGCCGCCGTCCGTGCACGCGCTGCCGCCCAGCCCGAGCACGATCGTGGTGCAGCCGACGTCCAGCGCGGCTTTCAGCAGCTCACCGACGCCGTGGCTGGTGGCGTCGAGCGGCGCGGGCCGCTCCAGCAACGTGAGCCCGGCCGCCGAGGCCACCTCGACCACGGCGGTCGTGCCCCGCACGGCGAAGGACGCGGGCACCGGCCTGCCGACCGGCCCGGTGACCCAGCGCCCCACCTTCACGAACCCGGCGGCGACGGCGGCGTCGACGGTCCCGTCGCCACCGTCCGCCACCGGGAGGCAGCGCACGTCCACGTCCGGGACCGCCTCCCGCAGGCCGCGCGCGACGGCGGCGGCGACCTGCGGGGCGGTGAGCGATCCCTTGAACTTGTCCGGCGCGACGATCACCTTCGTCACGGCAGCGGCTCGAATTCCCTCATCGCGGCGATCGACGTGCCGTTCGCGGTGTTGCCCTCGCGTTCGATCATGATCTCCACGAGCACCGGCCGCGACGTCCTGTCGGCCTCCTTGCGCGCCCACTCGAGCGACGTGCGGATCTCGCCCGGATCGGCGACCCGGACGCCGGAGCAGCCGTAGGCCTCCATGATCTTCACGTTGTCCGAGCCCGTGGTGTCGTAGTGGATGTCGACCTCGTACTTCATGTCGTAGCCACCGTGGTCCTCGGCCATCCGGATCAGGCCGAGGTACTCGTTGTTCAGCATGATCAGCACGAACGGCACGTCGTACTGGGCGCCGACCGCGAGCTCCTCCACGAGGAACTGGAACGAGTAGTCGCCGACGACACCGACGACCTCGGCGTCCGGCCGGGCCTTCTTCACGCCGATCGCCGCCGGGATCTCCCAGCCGAGCGGTCCGGCCTGGCCGCAGACCTGGTAGTGCCGCGGCTTGTGCGCCTTCTGGTGCTGGCCGGACCAGATCTGGTAGAGCCCGATGGCCGTGACGAAGTAGGTGTCCGGGCCGTAGAACTCGTTGATCTCCTTGAACACCCGCGGCGCCTTGACCGGCACGGTGTCGAAGTCCTCACGCCTGAGAAGCGTCCGCTTGAGCTCCTGGCAGCGCTCCACCCAGGCTCCCGCCTCGCGAGCGCCGCGCGCACGGGCCTTCTCGAGGATCGCCCGCAGGAACACCTTGGTGTCCGCGACGATGCCGAGGTCCGGTCCGAAGACCTTGCCGATCTGCGTGGGCTCGACGTCGACGTGGATGAACTTCCGGTCGCCGCGGTAGGTCGCGAGGTCACCGGTGTGCCGGTCGCCGAAGCGCGCACCCAGTGCCAGCACCAGGTCCGACTCCAGGAACGACGCGTTGCCGTAGCGCTGCGAGGTCTGGATGCCGGTCATGCCCGCGTAGAGCGGGTGGTCCTCGTCGATCGCGCCCTTGCCCATCAGCGTGGCCTGGACGGGGATCTGCAGGTGCTCAGCCAGGTCCAGCAGCTCGGAGGACGCCTCGCCGAGGATGACACCGCCACCGGCGAGCAGCAGCGGACGCTCTGCGGCGAGCAGCATGTCCAGCGCGCGCTCGACCCGTGCGTCACTCGGAACGCTTTTCACCACCGGCAACGGTTCGTCGATCGTGGAGTCCCACTCGATCTCCTGCTTCTGCACGTCGATCGGCAGGTCGATGAGGACCGGGCCGGGACGGCCGGAGCGGGCGATCCGGAACGCCTCGCGGAAGATCCACGGCATCTGCGCGGCTTCCTTGACCTGCACCGCCCACTTCGTGACGGGAGCGGCGATCGACACGATGTCGACGGCCTGGAACGCCTCCTGGTGCAGCTTGGAGACCGCGGCCTGGCCGGTGATGCACAGGATCGGCACGGAGTCGGCCTGCGCGGTGTAGAGGCCGGTGATCATGTTCGTGCCGGCCGGGCCGGAGGTGCCGATCGCGACGCCGACGTTGCCGGTCGTGCGCGACCAGCCGTCCGCCATGTGCGTGGCGCCCTCCTCGTGCCGGACGATCAGGTGCTCGATCGAGCCGTCAGCCTCCATCGCCTTGTACAGCGGGAGGATCGCGGCGCCGGGGCAGCCGAACACGACGTCGATGCCCTCGGACTTGAGGACCTCGACGACCGCCTGCATGACTGGGATCTTCGGCATTTCAGGCCCTTCCCGCGAAGTTCTCGATGACCTTGAGCAGCGCGGAGTGGTCGAGCGACCCGTACCCCTGCGCGCGTGCCGCCGCGACCAGTGCGGCGATCTGGTTGGTGACCGGCAGTGCGACGTCGGCGGCGCGTGCCGCGTCCAGTGCGATGCCCATGTCCTTGTGGTGCAGGTCGATCCGGAAGCCGGGCTGGAACTCGCGCGCGATCATGGACTCGCGCTTGAGGTCGAGGATCCGGTTCGCGGCGAGTCCGCCGGCGAGCACGTCGAGGCCCGCCTTCGGGTCGACGCCGCTGGCTTCCAGCAGCACGATCGACTCGGCGACCAGCGCGTAGATGCCGCCGACCATCAGCTGGTTCGCGGCCTTCACGACCTGGCCCGCGCCGTGCGGCCCGACGTGGACGATCGTCTTGCCGACGACCTCCAGGAACGGCCTGGCGGCGGCGAAGTCGGCCTCGGTGCCGCCGACCATGATGCTCAGCGACGCCTGGACGGCACCGGTCTGGCCGCCGCTGACCGGCGCGTCCAGCACGCGGACGTTCGTCAGCTTCTTCGCGATGTCGATCGAGGTCGACGGGCGGATCGTGCTCATGTCGATCAGCAGCGTGCCGTCGTCGAACACGACCTCGTCGATCACCGCCTCGACCTGCGGGTGGTTCGGCAGCATCGTGATGACGACCTCGGCGCCTGAGACGGCTTCCTGCGCCGACGACGCGGCCTTGCCCCCGTCCGCGACGAGCTTGTCGAGCGAGGCCGAGCTGAGGTCGAAGCCCGTCACGTCGTGCCCGGCGGCTACGAGGTGGGCCGCCATCGGGCCGCCCATGATGCCGAGGCCGATGAAACCGACAGTGGATCCCTTGGGGCGGGTCATGCGTTGTCCCTCCAAGCGAAGGAGTGGGTGACGGGCTTGTACTCGGCGCCGACGAAGCCCGTGTAGCCGTTGGCGCGGAGCTTCGCGAGATGCCCGAAGAGGTCGAGCTCGCCGGTGCCGGGCTCCCCGCGTCCGGGGGCGTCGGCGATCTGCACGTGACCGATGCGGTCGACGTGGTCGGCGAGGAGGTCGAGGTCGTCGCCGTTCGTGGCGAGGTGGTAGAGGTCCGCGAGCAGCTTCACGTTGCCGCGGTCGATCTCGTCGATCAGCTCGAACGCCTGGTGGGCGGTCCTGATCGGGTACTTCGGGGCGCCGCTCAGCGGTTCGATCACGAGCTGGGCGCCGATCTCGGCCGCGACGTCGGCGGCGAAGCGATAGTTGGAGACGGTCTGCGCCGTGGTCTCGAAGTTGCCGTGCAGCGCGTTGAGCGTGCGGCAGCCGAGCCGGGCCGCGATGGCCGCGGTGATCTCGACGTTCGTGCGGAACTCCGTCTCGCGGCCGGGCCAGCTCGTCAGTCCCCTGTCTCCCGCGGGCATGTCGCCCGCGTAGAGGTTCAGGCCGACGAGGCGCACCTGCGCGTCGACGATCGCGTTCTCGAACGCCTCGATCTCGCGCGTCTCCGGTACGGCGTCCGCGAACGGCCACCAGATCTCGACCGCGTCGAACCCGGCGGCGCGTGCCGCGGCCGGACGCTCCAGCAACGGCAGCTCGGTGAAGAGCATGGACAGGTTTGCGTCGAACACCTCGGGCGGTTCCTTCCACATTGCGGAAGTTGGATTTCGTACTACGGAGACACTAGACATCTCGCGCGGCCCGGGTCAAGAATGTGGAAGTTCAATTCCGCGATGTAGAAACTTGGAGAACCGTGGACAGCTTCAACAGCGCCCCCGAGGCCGAACTCCGTCCACTGCTCGCCGAGTGCCTCGCGGTACCCCGCTGGATCGACGCGATGGTGGCGGGCAGGCCCTACGCGTCGATGGATGCTCTCCTCGCGGCTTCTTCGGTTGCCGCACAAGGACTTTCCGACGAGGAGGTGCTCGGCGCCATCGCCGGGCACCCGCGCATCGGCGAACGACAGAAGACAGGTGGGGTGTCGGCGAGGTGGTCGCGGTCCGAACAGTCCGGTGTGGACGCCTCCCAGGCTGATCGCCTGGCGGAGGCCAACGCCGCGTACGAGGATCGGTTCGGGCACATCTACCTGGTGTGCGCGACCGGCCTGAGCGGTGCGGAGATGCTCGGCAACCTGTCCAGCAGGATGGACAACCCGCCGGATGCCGAGCTCCGCGTCGTCAACGACGAACTCGCGAAGATCGCCGCCTTGCGGCTGCAGAAGCTGATCGGGAGCTGATTTCATGGCCATCGTCCTGGGCCCCAACCAGTACGGGAAGGCGGAGAACCGCCTCGTCACGGTGTCGCGCAACGGGTCCGTGCACACGATCAAAGACCTGACCGTCAGCACCTCGCTGCGCGGAGACCTCGCCGACACGCACCTCACAGGCGACAACGCGAAGGTGCTGGCCACCGACACGCAGAAGAACACCGTGTACGCCTTCGCCAAGGAGGCGCCGGTCGGGGAGATCGAGGACTTCGCGCTGCGCCTCGGCCGGCACTACGTCGGCTCGCAGGAACCGATCACGGGCGCGCGCATCCTGATCGACGAGCACTCGTGGGACCGCATCGACGGCCACGACCACTCGTTCGTCCAGGGCTCGAACGAGAAGCGCACCACCGCCGTGACGATCGAGGGCTCGCAGGCGTGGGTCGTGTCGGGCGTGCGGGACATGGTGGTGCTGAAGTCGACGGGGTCGGAGTTCCACGGCTACCCGAAGGACCCGTACACGACGTTGAAGGAGACGGACGACCGCATCCTGGCGACGTCGGTGACGGCCCGCTGGCGCTACGCCGGCACGGACGTCGACTGGGCGAAGTCGTTCGCGGAGATCCGGTCCGTGATGCTGAAGACGTTCGCGGACAAGCACTCCCTTTCGCTGCAGCAGACGCTGTACGCGATGGGCGAGGCCGTTCTCCAGTCACGGCCCGAGGTCGCCGAGGTACGGCTCTCCATGCCGAACAAGCACCACTTCCTCGTGGACCTCAGCGCGTTCGGCCTGGAGAACGACAACGAGGTGTTCTACGCCGCGGACCGCCCGTACGGGCTCATCGAGGGGTCGATCCTGCGGGACGACGCTCCGGACGCGGGTCTTGCCTGGAGTACCTTGCCAGCCTTCTGAACACCACCGGGTTGAGCAGCGTCGCCGGCGAGGCGACCATGTGCACGACCCGCACGAAGCGGCGGAACAGGTCGGGGTCGTGCACGATCCCGGCCTGCCACTTCTTCAGGTACCAGCCGAGCAGCCCGCCGCGCTTCTCCTCCACCCAGTTGCGGTCGGCGTTGCTCGACATCGCCCACGACGCCTGCGAGGTCCGCGCGACCCTGCGCTGGAACCGCCGGCAGCCCCTGGCGCTGAAGTCCTGGTGCCGCCGGAACAGCAGAGCCTCCATCGCGGCCACGGTGATCCCCTGCCCGTAGACGGGGTTGAACGCGCACACGGCGTCGCCCACCGCCACCAGCCCGCCGGGCCAGTTCGGCACGTCCTCGAAGGCGTTGCGGCGACTGGCCGTGCGGGCGAACAGGTAGACCGGCGTCAGCGGTTCGGCGTCGGCGAGCATCTCCGAGATCGGCACCCGCAACGAGTCCAGGAACTCCTGGTAGCCGTCGAGGTCGCGCGGCGGGTGATCACCGACGGCGCCCTGCGCGGTGACCATGAGCCGGTCACCCTCGACGCGCATCGCCGCGACCCCGCGCGGGAGGTCCGGCGCGGACAGGCTTTCCGCGTACACCACGGGAAAGTCCGCCGGCGCGGTGTAGAGCCGGGTCGCATAGCCCGTGCCGGAGTCGACCACCTCGGGTTCCGGCGTGGTGATCCCCGCGGCGGCGAGCCACGCGGGCAGCTTCGACGACCGGCCGGACGCGTCGACGACCAGATCCGCGTCGACCCTGCCATCGCGGGTGAGCACGCCGACGACGACCCCGTCGCGCAACGACAGCCCGATGACGTGGACGCCGCCCACGATCTCCGCCGTGACCCGCCGCCGGATGCAGGTCTCCAGCAGGGGACGGCTCAACGACAGCAGCGGCATGCCCAGATGCGTCTTGGCGAGCCAGCCGAGCGGGTTGAGGATCTGCATGTCGCCCGCGTCGGCGAGCACCGCGCCCTGCGCCACGAGCTCGTCGCGCAGGCCGGGGAACAGCTCCTCCAGCAATTCTCCGCCGCGCACCAGCAACCCGTGCGTGTGCCGGCCCTGCGGCACGCCCGCGCGGTACTCGGGCTCGTCCGTCAGTTCGTCACGTTCCAGGACCACGACCTCGTCGCACGTCTCGGTGAGCACCCGAGCGGCGAGCAAGCCGGCGATTCCCCCACCCATCACCACGGCCTTCATGGGGCCATTGAACCAGCGGCCCGCTGAGAGTCAGTGGTTCTCGGTCGCGCGCAACGACATCTGCTGGTCGCGCCACGAGTGGAACAGGTCCGCCTCGCAGTACCAGTCGACGCCCGTCGGCCGTTCGCCGGAGATCATGAACTCGATCAGCAGCTGCCGGTACAGGTCGAGCGGAACACCGGTGCCGGGCGGGAAGTCCGTGTACTTCTCGTTCACGTACGGCGCTTCCGCGAACCCCTTCGGCCAGCCCATGAAGCGGTTGTCGACGTAGTACATGTAGCCCCACGCGCCGCGCACGGCGAGCACGACGTTGTGGTCAGGTTCCCCGTCGGCGGTGAGCTCGCGGCCGAAGTGGTCGAGCGACCCGTCGTTGCACTCGGGCCGGCTGAGCAGCCGGATCAGGGTGTCCACGTCCGCATCACACGCGACGACCTGGTACTTGTGCTCCGCGGAGTCGAGGTCGGGTAACCCGGTCCAGAGGCCGGCTCGCATGCTCATGCGAGCCACCCTGCACCCAACTACCGGGAACATTCGACACCCATGGACAGAACCACACGAACGGGTGATGCCCCGATCAGCTCGATCGGGTTACGAGGCCCCGGAGTGCTGACTCGTCCAGACCCGTGGCGGCCTCCACCTCCACCGGATCGAGCGCACCGCAGTCCACCGCGCGGAGGAAGAACGCGGAGAGGGCCTGGGCGGTCGCCGGCTCGTCCAGCACGCCTCCCGAGACGTGCTCCACGTAGGCCTTCAACCGCGCCGCGTCCGCGGCCAGACCTTCGCGGTAGAAACCGTAAACAGCCGCATATCGTGTCACCAGTTGTGCCGGGTGCAGGTCCCAGCCCTGGTAGAAACCGTGCTCCAGCGAACGGCGCGCCAGCCGGTAGTGCGTGTCCCAGCCGAACTGCTTCTGGTCGCCCACCGGGAGCACGTTGGTGGAGCCGTCCGAGAGCCGCACACCCGTGCCGGCCGCGGACACCTGCATGACGTGCCGGGCGAAGTCGCACGCGCCATGCGCCAGGTGCTGCTGTGCGGCGGACAACCCGCAGTCCGCCGTGTAGTCGTAGGTTCCGAAGTGCAGACCGGTCACCCGGCCACGTCCCGCCGCGATGAACCGCGGGATCGCGAGGCGCCCCTCACCGTCCACAACGGACCGCGCGGTCTCGACCTGGATCTCGAACCTCAGCTCCTTGCCGAAGAGGTCGAGCACCTCACCGAAGACCTCGACCTGCTCGACCGAGGTCACCTTCGGGAACGTGATCACGAACTCCGGCGGCACCTCGCCCAGCGCCGTCAGGAAGATGTCCAGCGTGCGCAGTCCGCGCTCGCGCAGTTCGGGCGTGTCGAACGACTTGATGCGCAGACCGAACGACGGAGGCGCGGTGCCGTCGGCGACCCAGCGCGAGAGCAGGATCGCCGTGCTCTCGGCGTCCATGTCCTCGACGTCGTCCTCGGGCGCGCCGTAGCCGTCCTCGAAGTCGATCCGCAGGTCCTCGATCGGCTCCCGGCGGAGCTTCGCCTCGACGCGCTCCAGCACGCCTTCCGGCAACTCCGGGAGCAGGTCGGGCTCGATCGACTCCAGGGCCTCGCGCCCCCAGTCGGCGATCGTGGACCCGATGATGCGTCCGGCGGGCACGTAGCACGTGTGCACGGGCTGACGGCCCACCGGCCAACTGCGTTCCACAGTGGACAGCCGTGCGGTGAGGCGCGCGACGTCCCCAGGGGACAGCGATGTCTCGTACATCAGATGCGCTCGTACGCGGGCAGTGTCAGGAAGTCCACGAAGTCCTCGGACAGCGCGACCTGTTCGAACAGCTCGACGGCGGCCGCGACGTGCGGCCCTTCGAGCTCACTCCCGACCCGCGCCAGCACGGACCGCACGGCGTCGGCGGTGACCTGCGTGCCGTCGTCGAGCACGACCTTGTTGTTGATCCACTGCCAGATCTGCGACCTGCTGATCTCCGCGGTGGCCGCGTCCTCCATCAGGTTGTGGATCGCCGCGGCCCCGTTGCCGCCCAGCCAGGACGCGATGTAGCGCACGCCGACGTCGACCGCGGCCTCGAGGCCTGCTCGCGTGGCGGAACCGCCCGCGGACTTGAAGTCCAGCAACTGCTCGGCGGTGACGCTGACCTCCGGACGCTGCTTGTCGATCTGGTTGGGCCGGTCGCCCAGCACCCCGTCGAAGATCTCACGGCAAATCGGCACGAGATCAGGATGCGCCACCCACGACCCGTCGAAACCATCGTTCGCCTCGCGCGTCTTGTCCTCGCGGACCTTGCGCAACGCGGTCTCGGTGACCTCGGGATCACGCCTGTTCGGAATGAACGCCGCCATGCCGCCCATGGCGAACGCCCCGCGCTTGTGGCACGTCTTCACCAGAAGCTCGGTGTACGCGCGCATGAACGGCGCCGTCATCGTCACGCTGTTGCGGTCCGGCAGCACGTAGTCCGCACCCGCATCGCGGAAGTACTTGATGACGCTGAACAGGTAGTCCCACCGACCGGCGTTGAGCCCCGACGCGTGGTCGCGCAGTTCGTAGAGGATCTCCTCCATCTGGAACGCGGCCGGAATCGTCTCGATGAGCACCGTCGCGCGAATCGTGCCGTGCGGCACCTTCAACAACTGCTGTGCCGTCGTGAAAACGTCGTTCCACAGCCGTGCTTCGAGATGCGACTCCATCTTCGGCAGGTAGTAGTACGGGCGGCCGAGCTCGGCGTTGTGGAAGAAGTGCAACCCGAAGTCCACCAGCGCACCGACGGCGTTCTTCCCGCCGAACTGCAGGTTCCGCTCGTCGAGGTGCCAGCCGCGCGGCCGGACGACGATCGTCGGGTACGGCCCGCCCTTGAGCGAGTACTCCTTGCCCTCGGGCGAGGTGAACGCGATCGTGCGGCGCTCCGCCTCGTACAGGTTCACCTGGCCCTGCACGACGTTGTCCCAGTGCGGCGTGTTCGCGTCCTCGAGATCCGCGAGCCACACCTTCGCACCGGAGTTGAGCGCGTTGATCGTCATCTTGCGCTCGGTGGGCCCGGTGATCTCGACCCGCCGGTCCCGCAACGCCTCGGGAGCCTCGGCGACCTGCCACTCCCCGTCCCGCACGTCCTGCGTCCCGGGCAGAAACCCGAGGGGCCGGCGCTCCTTGCGAAGGGCGAGCAACTCGTCCCTGCGGGCGGCGTGCGCCTCGTGCAGCTTCGCGACGAACTCAAGAGCCTCTTCGGTCAGGACCTGCACCAGAATCCACCTCTCTCGGTTTTGCTGTGTGGACTATAGTTTTTGCATTGCGGAACTGCAACGGGAGGAGCCGCACGTGTCCACAGGTGGCGTGCAGTCCCTGCAAAGGGCGTTCGACCTGCTAGAACGCCTGGCAGACGCCGGTGGCGAAGCCTCGCTGTCGGAGCTGGCCGCGACATCGGGCCTACCGCTCCCCACGATCCACCGCCTGATCCGCACCCTTGTCACGCTGGGCTATGTGCGCCAGAACAGCAACCGCCGCTACACCCTCGGCTCACGCCTGATCCGTCTGGGCGAGACCGCCTCACGCCAGTACGGCACCTGGGCGCGGCCGTTGCTCTCGCAGCTGGTCGACTCGGTGGAGGAGACGGCGAACCTCGCGGTCCTGGACGGCGACGAGGTCGTCTACGTGGCGCAGGTGCCCTCGAAGCACTCGATGCGCATGTTCACGGAGGTGGGCCGCCGCCTGCTGCCGCACGGCACGGGAGTCGGCAAGGCGATGCTGTCGCAGCTGCCGCGTTCCGACGTGCGCGCGCTGCTGGAACGCACGGGCCTGCCCGCGTACACGTCGAACACGATCACCGACGCGTCCGAGCTGCTGGACTCGCTCGACGAGATCGCCGAACGCGGGTTCGCGCTGGACGAGTCCGAGCAGGAACTGGGCGTGCGCTGCATCGCGGTGCCTGTGGTGGGCGGGCCGACCCTGGCGGCGGTGTCGGTGTCGGGTCCCGAAGGCAGGCTCACGAAGGACGCGGTGAACCGCATCCTTCCCGAGGTGCTGGCGGTGGCGAAGAGGCTCGCGGACCAGGCCGCGACGGCCTAGCCGAGCAGGGCGTCGACGAACGCGCCGGGCTCGAACGGGGCCAGGTGGTCGGCGCCCTCACCGAGGCCGACGAGCTTCACCGGCACGCCGAGCTCGCGCTGCACCTGGAACACGATGCCGCCCTTGGCCGTGCCGTCGAGCTTGGTCAGCACGATGCCGGTGATGTCGACCTGCTCGGCGAACACCCGCGCCTGGGTCAGGCCGTTCTGGCCGGTCGTGGCGTCCAGCACCAGCAGGACCTCGTCCACCACGGCCTGCTTCTCGACGACTCGCTTGACCTTGCCGAGCTCGTCCATCAGGCCCTTCTTGGTGTGCAGCCGGCCCGCGGTGTCGATCAGCACCGTGTCGACCCCGGTGTCCACCCCGCGCTTCACCGACTCGAACGCCACCGAGGCCGGGTCCCCGCCCTCCGGCCCGCGCACGGTCTCCGCACCGACTCGCTTGCCCCACGTCTCCAGCTGGTCGGCAGCGGCGGCGCGGAACGTGTCCGCGGCTCCCAGCAGCACCGTGCGGCCGTCCGCGACGAGCACGCGGGCGAGCTTGCCGGTCGTCGTGGTCTTGCCCACGCCGTTGACGCCGACGACGAGCAGCACAGCGGGCTTGCCGGCGTGCGGCAGCGCCTTCAGGGACCGGTCCATCTTCGGCCCGAGCGCGTCGATCAGGACGGTGCGCACCAACGCCTGCGCCTCGGCCTCGGTCCGGATGCCGGACCCGGCGATCTTCGACCGCAGCGTCTCCACGATCTCCGTGGTGAGCGCCGCACCGAGGTCCGCGATCAGCAGCGTGTCCTCGACGTCCTGCCACGAGTCCTCGTCCAGGTCACCCGCGCCGAGCAGCCCGAGCAGCGAGGTCCCGAACGCGTTGCGCGACTTCGAGAGCTTGCCTCGCAACCGCTCCAACCGGCCCGCGGTCGGTTCGATCTCCTCGACCTCGGAGGCCTCGACCGGCAGGTCGACCTCGACGAAGCCGCGTTTCACGGAGTCTCGCGGCACGGAGGCGTCGTCGCCCACCCCGGGCTGCCCGTCCACCTCGGTGCGGTCGGCGACGGGGTGCTCGACCGGCTGTTCCACCGGCGGCACGACCACGGAGTCGACCACGGCGTCGGCGGCGGGGGCGGCCGGGGCGAGCGAGATCCCCGACGCCGACGCCTGGTATCCGCCAGGCCTCGGCGTTTCCTCCTTCTGGGTCAGGCTGATGCGACGGCGACGCGTCAGCACCACACCGGTCACCAGCGCAGCGATCAGCACGACCGCCACGACGACGAGGATCAGGACAAGGGAGGACGTCGACACGGGCTCATGGTTTCACAGACCCGCATGTTACCTGTCAACTAGGTATTGCTCATTTAGGCGAAGATTTCACCAAAGCCCTTGCGCGGCGCCACACTGTGGAATAGACCACACGTCGTGAGGGTGATCGGACTGATTTCCGGCACGTCGATGGACGGCATCGACGTCGCCGTCGCCGACCTGTCGATCAACGGTGACGTGGTCGAGCTCGTGCCGGTGCAGTGCGCCGAACACCCGTTCCCGAAGGACCTGCTGGAGAAACCGCGGGACCTGGCTGAAGTGTGCGCCTTCGACACGTCGCTGGGGCAGGCTTTCGGCGAAGTCGCCGCCGGGTACCTGCCGGCCGACCTGATCTCCTCGCTCGGGCAGACCGTGCACCACGAGGTGCAGGACGGCGACTGCCTCGGCACCCTGCAGCTCGGCCAGCCCGCCTGGATCGCCGAACGCACCGGCCTGCCGGTGGTCGCCGACCTCCGGGTGAGGGACGTCGCCGCGGGAGGCCACGGCGCACCCCTGGCGAGCACGCTCGACGCGTTGTGGCTCGCCGGCATGGGTAAGAACGCAGTCGCCCTCAACATCGGCGGCATCGCGAACATCACCGTCGTCAGCCCCGGCAGCGCGCCGGTCGCCTACGACACCGGCCCCGGCAACGCGCTGATGGACGCCGTGATGGAGGTCCTGTCCCACGGCGAACGGCGGCAGGACACGAACGGCGAGTTCGCGAGCAGGGGCAGCGTCCGGGAGGACGTCCTCAAGAAGCTCCTCGCCGACCCGTACTACGCCAAGCCGTGGCCGAAGTCGACGGGCAAGGAGCACTTCAACGCCGAGTACCTCCAGGGCTTTCCCACGGTCCAGGCCGAGGACATGCTCCGCACGCTCGCCGAGCTCACCGCCCGCACCATCGCGGACGCCTGCCGCGCGCACGACGCGAGCACCGTCGTCGCGTCCGGCGGCGGCATGCGCAACCCGGTGCTGGTCGAGGCGCTCGAGAAGGCGCTCGACCCCATCCCGTTGAAGATCAGCGACTCGCTGGGCCTGCCGCGCGACGGCAAGGAGGCCTACCTGGCCGCGCTGCTCGGGTTCCTGACGTGGCACGGTGTTCCGGGCAACACGCCGTCCGCGACCGGTGCGTCCGGGCCGCGGCTGCTCGGCAGCATCACGCCCGGCAGCGGACCGCTCCGCATGCCCGAGCCCGTCACCACCGCCGTGACCAAGCTGAATGTGGGGGACCCGAAGTGCGCGGACTAGATCTCGCGATCATCGTCCTGTTCCTCGTCGGAATGCCGTTGCTCGGCATGTGGATCGGCGGCAGGCAGAAGTCGGCCACCGACTACTTCGTCAGCGAGAAGCGCATCTCGTGGTGGGTCGTGTGTCTGTCGGTCGTGTCCGCGGAGACGTCGACGCTCACGGTGCTGAGCGTGCCGGTGATCGCGTACATGGCGACGCCCGCGCAAGGCGGCATGACGTACCTGACGCTGGCGCTCGGGTACATCGTCGGCCGCATCATCGTGAGCTTCGTGCTGCTGCCGCGCTACATCGCCGGTGACCTCGTGACGGCGTACGCGTTCCTGGGCAAGCGGTACGGCAACGGCATGCGCGCCACGGCGTCCGTGACGTTCCTCTTCACGCGCCTGCTCGCGGACGGCATCCGGCTCTTCGCCACGGCGATCCCGATCAAGCTGGTGCTCGGCCAGTACGGGATCAACGCGAACTACTGGACGATCATCCTCGCGCTCGGCGTCGCCATGGTGTTCTACAGCTTCTTCGGCGGCGTGCGCGCGGTCGTGTGGGTCGACGCCATCCAGATGCTCTGGTACGTGCTCGGCGGCGTGATCGTCATCTGGTGGCTGTCCGGTCAGCTCCAGGACGGCTGGTTCGCGAAGGCCGTCGACGTCAACAAGTTCCAGATCTTCGACTTCACCTCGTCACCGCTGACGGGCGCGTACCCGTTCGTCGCGGCGTTCTTCGGCGGTGCGCTGCTGTCGATGGCCTCGCACGGCGCGGACCAGCTGATCGTGCAGCGGCTCATGTCCACGAAGGACGTGAAGTCCGCGCAGAAGGCGTTGATCGCCTCCGGTTTCGTGGTGTTCCTGCAGTTCGCGTTCTTCCTGTTCATCGGCGTGATGATGTGGGCCTTCTACAACGGCGTCGACCCGGTGAAAGACCTGAAGCTCGGCAACAAGGACGAGCTCTTCGGGTACTTCATCGTCACCTCGCTGCCGTCGGGCCTGTCCGGCTTCGTGATCGCCGGCATCCTCGCCGCCGCGCTCTCGTCGTCGCTGGGCGCCTTGGCCTCCAGCACCGTCACCGACGTCTACGAACGCATCCGCAAGACCCCGATGACCGACGAGGAACGCCTGCGCCACGGCCGGATCTGGACCCTGGTGTGGGCGGGTCTGCTGATCGTGTGCGCGGGCCTGTTCGCCTCCTCGAACAAGACCACGGCGGATCCGATCGTGGTGCAGGCGCTCGGCATCGCCGGCTACACCTACGGCGCGCTGCTCGGGGCCTTCCTCCTCGGCCTCATCTTCCAGCGCGCCACGCAGGTGGACGCGATCGTCGCGTTCGTGTCGACGGTGCTGGTCGTCGGTTTCGTGATTCTCGGCGTCAAGTTCGCCGGCAGCACGCCGACGATCTACTTCGGGAAGGCGACGGCCGACCTGAAGTCCTTGACCGGCTGGTGGAACACGCCCCTGGGGGTGGCGGTCACCTTGCTCGTGGGTGGCTTGCTGTCATTGCGGCATTCAGGCGGTGTGGCGGTACGCGACGAGCTCGACGTGAAGGCGGAATCCTAGGCGGGCGAACATGTTCTGCGACGACTCGTTGCCCGCGTGGATCGACGCGGCGGCCTGCGGTCGTGCACCGTGGTCCGCCGCGAGCTTCCACAGCAGTTCGGTGACGAGGGCAGCGCCCACGCCCTGACCGCGAACATCGGGTTCGACGGCCACGAAGTCGATGTAGTACTCCTCGGGCTGGGCCTTGCCCGCGGCGTAGCCCAGCACGCGCTGGCCGTCCATGGCGACGACGACCGTGCGTTTGGCGGGGTCGGACTCGACGAGTTGTTTGCCGGACAAGTACGTGTGCGGGAAACATCGTTCGTGCAGGACGGCGACGGCCTCGTGCACGAACTCGTCGGTCGGGAGGACGCGCATCTCGCGGCTGCTGGGACATTTCGCGTCCCGCAGCAGCAACGTGCGCAGGTCCCCGTTGTCGAGTACGTGGATGGCACTGGCCTTGCCGGCGCTGAAGGCGTGCCGTTCGGCGAACGCCGCCAGCCGCCGGTGAGCCGTGTGACCGTAGAGCTCGAGATCGGTGATGCCGGTGAGGAGCTCGGTGGCGCGGCGGAACAGCGCGTCGGCGGTCTGGTCCCAGATGCGGCTGCCCGCGGGGTGGTTGACCGGTACGTCGACGAACGGTCCGTGCAGCCACGCACGGCCGAGCTCGGCATCGACCTCCACGCTGAGCATGCCGGTGATGTTGTCGTCGGCGTCGACGGCCACCACCGTGCAGTCCGCCCAGGTGGGCTCGAACTCACCGAGCTCCGCGCGGAGCTCTTCGACTGTCTCACCGAGGTACCCGATGTGGTGCGCGTTGTCGGCCTGGAGCCGGACCAGCAGCGCCATCGTGGCGCCGAGGTCGCCAGGTTCGGCGAAACGGATGTCGTACATAGGAGGAATGGTCACTCGCACGGCCGTTCGAAGCGAGGGAGTTTTCGGCGGTCCCAGGTCACGGACGCGCGGCCCGGTAAAATGACGAGGATGTCGTCCGAAGAACTGGCCGTCCGGACCGCCGCGGCCGAGGCCAAGGCCCACGCCGGGGACTTCAGGTCGGCGGCCTCCGAGCTCAGCGCGCTCGTGAAGGAACACGTGGCGGCGGCCGGCGCGGATGATCTCCAGACCCTCACCGTCCGGCTGAGCCTGGCGCGCGTGCTCGGCACCGCGAAGCAGTTCAGCAAGGCCGTCGGCGTCTGCGAACCGCTGCTGCGCGACCAGGTTCGGGTCCTCGGCCCGGAGCACGAGGCCGTCCTGGAGACCCGCCAGCTGCTCGCCAACCTGAGGTACAGGACAGGTGACTCCGAGGGCGCCGCGGAGGAGCTGGAGCAGCTCCAGGCGGCGTTGTCGCGGGTGCTCCTGCCCACGCACGACCGGATCACGAAGGTCAAGCGCGACATCGCGTTCCTCAAGCGTTCCCCCTGACGCGGGAGACAACACTCACACCGGCGCACTGCGTGACACTGGTATGCCGCATCACGAACACCGACGTCGCAGGCACGACACCCAGATTCGGGCTTGCAGGGCAGGTGAGGGTGGGGGACTCTTCTACGGTGAGTGAGGAAACGATCCAACTCGATCTCAACGAATCCGGGGTGGCCGTCGACCTGCCCTTGCCGCCGAACATCCGGGACGGTGTCCAGGGAGTTCCGTATCGGCCGGTCGAATTCCGAGACGATGATCTTCCGTCAGCTCTGGAACGCGCTGCCGCCTGGTTGCGGCAGACCCAGGACTGGCTGGGCGAACCCGTGGACGTGATCGCAGTCCATCTCGACTACGACGACACCCACGGCAACCCGTACTACGACCTCAAGCTGCTGTGCAACGACGAGGATCTGGCGGGCGTGCCCAAGGTCATGCGAGAACACGAAGGGGCCCCTACCGGCCAGTAGCTTTCCTAGGCTACCGTTCGGAAGCATGTCGGATCGCGTTTATCCCCCGGTGATCGCCGCAGCGAAGCTCATGTTCAAGGTGCTCGACCTGCAGATCACCGTGGAGGGGGCGCACCACGTCCCGCGCACGGGTGGAGCTGTGCTGGCGTCGAACCACGTCAGCTACCTCGACTTCATCTTCGCGGGCTACGGCGCGCATCTCTCGGGGCGCCTCACGCGGTTCATGGCGAAGCACGAGATCTTCGCCAACAAGATCGCAGGCCCGCTCATGCGCGGCATGCACCACATCCCCGTCGACCGGAGCGCGGGCCAGGCCTCCTACCAGCAGGCCCTGTCCGCGCTCCGCACCGGCGAGGTCGTCGGGATCTTCCCCGAGGCCACGATCAGCCGATCGTTCACGGTCAAGGACATCAAGTCCGGCGCGAACCGCCTGGCGCACGAGGCCGGCGTCCCGCTCGTCCCAGTCGCGCTGTGGGGCACCCAGCGCCTGTGGACCAAGGGCCGGCCCAAGGACCTGACCCAGCGGCACGTCCCCGTCACCATCCTGATCGGCGAGCCGTTCGAGGCCGCCCCCGGTGACTCCGGCGACGGCCTGCTGCGCAAGCGGATGCAGGACCTGCTGGACACCGCGCAGGCCCGCTACCCCACCGAGCCCGGCGCCTGGTGGGCACCGGCACACCTCGGCGGCACCGCCCCCACCCCCGAAGAGGCCGCCACGCTGGACACCCGCGGCGCGTGACGCGGGTTCCGCCTGCCCGGTGAGATGGCCGTCCGGTCGCCACCGGGCGAGCGGCTGCCGGCCGTGCCGCGCTGCCTGCGCGCCGCACCAGCGCGGGAGCTGACGCCCGAGATCAGCCTCTGACCTGGCGATACAAGGTTTTCACAAGCGCCGTCCGGCATTGTGGCGGTGCGCACCTGGAGTGGTGAGGTGGATCTGGGGGATCTCACCCCTGCAGGTGCCTGGCGGCGTCCGCACGGTGAAGGGGGCTTTCCTCTCCCAAGAGGAAGGTCACCGCGCTGACGCAGCTCTTGCAGAGGCCGCGGCCGGAGCAGGTTCAAGCCCCCCAGGCACCAGCTCTGGCCGCCCTCTCAGGACTCCGGCTCCGCCGCTTCAGGCGCAGGGTCAGCGGGCACTTCCGCGGTCTCCACGGGCTCGGCAGCCTTGACCGCACGGGCCGGTTCGTCGGCGGACGTGCGCAGCCGCTGCGAGATCACCTGCGAGATGCCGTCACCGCGCATCGAGACGCCGTACAGCGCGTCCGCGATCTCCATGGTCGGCTTCTGGTGCGTGATGATCAGCAGCTGCGAGCGGTCGCGAAGCTGCTGGAACAGGCCGATCAGCCGGTGCAGGTTCGTGTCGTCCAGCGCCGCCTCGACCTCGTCCATCACGTAGAACGGTGAGGGGCGGGCGCGGAAGATAGCGACCAGCATCGCCACGGCGGCCAGCGACTTCTCGCCACCGGAGAGCAGCGACAGGCGCTTGACCTTCTTGCCGGGCGGGCGGGCCTCCAGCTCGATGCCGGTGGTCAGCATGTCGTCGGGCTCGGTCAGCACGAGGCGGCCGTCGCCGCCCGGGAACAGGACCTTGAAGACGATCTCGAACTCGCGCGCCACGTCCTCGTAGGCCAGCGTGAAGACCTCGAGGATCTTGTCGTCGACCTCCTTCACGACGGTGAGCAGGTCGCGGCGGGTGTCCTTGATGTCCTCGAGCTGCGTCGAGAGGAACTTGTAGCGCTCCTCCAGAGCCGCGAACTCCTCCAGCGCGAGCGGGTTCACCTTGCCCAGCAACGAGAGGTCGCGTTCGGCGCGCTTGGCGCGGCGGGCCTGGGTGTCGCGGTCGTACGGCATCGGCTGCGGCTCGGAGACCTGCTCGCCGCGTTCCTTGGCGGACTGGTACTCGTGCAGCTCGGCGGCGGAGGCGGGCACCATGACGTCGGGGCCGTACTCGTTGATCAGGTCGTCGAGGCCGATGCCGAAGTCCTCGGCGATCTTGGTCTCCAGCTGCTCGATGCGCAGACGCTGCTCGGCGCGCAGGACCTCGTCGCGGTGCACGGCGTCGACGAGCTTCTCCAGCTCGCCGGACATCTCACGGACGACGTTGCGCACCTGGGTCAGCAGGAGCTCGTGCTGCTGACGGCGTTCCTGGGCCTGGTCGCGTTCGCGGGCCGCGCGGGACAGCGAGATCTCGATGCGTTCCAACGCCTGCTCGCCGCCGTGGGCGACGGCCTTCGCGACCACGGCGCCGCGCGCACGGTGCGCCGTCGCGCGGGCATGGCGTTCGCGAGCCTCACGCTCAGCGCGGGCGGCACGACGCAGGCCCTCTGCCTTGCCCTGCACGGCCCGTGCGCGCTCTTCCGCGGTGCGCTGCACCAGACGTGCGTCCATCTCGCCCTGACGCGCCTGAGCCAGCTCCGCGGACAACGCGTCGCGCTGCTCGGTGTCGGGCTCGTCGTCCATGGTCTGCTCTTCTTCGGCCATCAGCAGCCGCTCTTCGAGCTCGCCCAGCTTCATCAGGGCTTCCTCGCGCGACCGCTCGACCTTGGCGCGCTGCTCGCTGATGCGGCTGACCTCGGCCTCCGCGGACCGGACCGCGGCGACCATCCGGTTCAGCCGCTCGCCGGAGCGGGCCTGGCGGACCTTGGCCTCCTGCACGGCCTCCTTGACCGCGTCGAGCACCTTGCGGCGGGCCTGCTGCTCGGCGCGGGCACCTTCGAGCGCGGCCGTCGCGTGCTCCAGCGCCCGCTCCGCGGTCGCGAGCTGCTCCTGCGCCTCGTCGACGGCGGCCTGCACCTCGATGACGCTCTGCCCCTGGGCACCCGAGCCGCCGATGGCCCAGTCCGTGCCGAAGAGGTCGCCCTCCCTGGTCACCGCGCGGCAGTTCAGCCTGGCCGCGGAGTCCAGGTCCTCCACCACCGCAAGGCGATCGAGCGCGCGGGCCAACGCCGGGCGCAACGCCTCGGGGGCGTGGACGACGTCGATCGCCCACCGTGCGCCGTGCGGCAGGTGACCCCACTGCGCCGTGTCCACAGTGGACCCGTACGAGCCGATCAGCACACCTGCGCGGCCGGCGTCCTTCTCCTTCAACAGCTTCAGGGCGGCGAGCGCGCCGTCACCGGACGACACCGCGACGGCGTCGGCGATCGGGCCGAGGGCCGCGGCGAGCGCGACCTCGTAGCCGGGTTCGACGGTCAGCAGCGCGGCGACGGACCCCAGCAGGCCCGGCACGTCCGACGCGAGCAGCGCGCCCGCACCGTCCTTGCGCGTGAGCCCCAGCGAGAGAGCGTCGACGCGAGCGCGCCACGACGCGATGTCGCGTTCGGCGGTGCGTTCGGCCTTCACCAGTTCCTCGACGCGCTGGCGTGCCGCGTCGTTGGACTGCACGGCCTGGTGGAGGCGTTCGTCGAGGCCGTGGTCGTCCTCGTCCTCGGTGCCGGTGATCTCGCGGGCCTCAGCGAGCTCCATCGAGGCGAACTCGACGCGTTCGGAGGCCTCGGTCACCGTGACCGAGAGGCGTTCGATCTCCTCGGCGGTGGCGTTCGTCTTGCTGCGCAACGCTTCCACCTGACCGGAGAGGCGCGCGAGGCCCTCCCGGCGGTCGGCGATCGCGCGGACGGCGGCGATGTGCGCCTTCTCCGCCTGCGAGACCATGCGCTCCAGCTCGGCCCGCGTCTCGACGGCCTCCGCCAGGGCGATCCGGGCCTCGGTGACGCCTTCCTGGAGCTCCAGCTCCATCTCGGCGGTCTCCTTGGCCTCGCGGTCGAGGTCGTCGGGGTCACGGCCGCGGCTGGGCGCGTCCACGACGTCGGACAGGTGCCGCGCGCGTTCGGCGGCGAGCCGGACCGTGCCGCGCAGGCGTTCCTCCAAAGCGGACAGCCGGTACCAGGTGTCCTGCGCGGCCTGCAGCTTCGGCGAGTCGGCGGCGACCCGCTCCTCCAGCTCGTTCTGCTGGTACTGCGCGGCCTGCAGGGACTTCTCGACCTCGGCGCGGCGCACGCGGGCCTTCGCCTCGTCGTGCTCCTCCTGCGCGATCGTCTCGCGCTGCGTCACGAGGTCGTCGGCGAGCAGGCGGAGCTTGCTGTCCCGCAGCTCGGACTGGACGACCTGCGCGCGGCGGGCGATCTCGGCCTGCTTGCCCAGGGGCTTGAGCTGGCGGCGCAGCTCGGCGGTGAGGTCGGTCAGGCGCGTCAGGTTCGCCTGCATCGCCTCGAGCTTGCGCAGCGCCTTTTCCTTGCGCTTGCGGTGCTTCAGGACGCCGGCGGCCTCTTCGATGAAGGCGCGGCGTTCCTCCGGTTTGGACTCGAGGATCGCGGCGAGCTGGCCCTGACCGACGATCACGTGCATCTCGCGGCCGATGCCGGAGTCGGACAGCAGTTCCTGGATGTCCATCAGGCGGCACGAGTTGCCGTTGATCTCGTACTCGGTGCCGCCCTCGCGGAACATGCGGCGAGTGATCGACACCTCGGTGTACTCGATCGGCAGGATGCCGTCGGCGTTGTCGATCGTCAGCGTCACCTCGGCGCGGCCGAGCGGCGCGCGGCCGGACGTGCCGGCGAAGATGACGTCCTCCATCTTGCCGCCGCGCAGGTCCTTGGCACCCTGCGTGCCCATCACCCAGCGCAGCGCGTCGAGCACGTTGGACTTGCCGGACCCGTTGGGGCCGACCACACAGGTGATGCCGGGCTCGAAGCGCAGCGTGGTAGCCGAGGCGAAGGACTTGAAGCCCTTCAGCGTCAGGCTCTTGAGATGCACGCCGGGCAGAGTACCCAAGCGCTTGCGGGTGATGCGGGAGGCGGGCCTTGACCTGCGCGTCTAGGGACGGAGAGTAACCAACAGCCCGCTCTCGTCGGAGACCTCCAACCGTTCGATCTGATCGACCCGGAACGACGTGGAGCCGGGAATGCGCTCGTCAGGCGCGTGGTCGGAGCCCCACCAGCCGCCGACCTCCCGCTGTCCTCTGCGGTCGAACACGATGACCTTGCACCGCGCACCGGGCCTGACCTCGCCGAGCTTGAACCACATCTCGGTGCCCCAGGACTTCGAGACCATCTCGGCCTGGCCGTTCACGCCGGTGGCCGCGTCCTTCGAGGTCCAGGTGGGCGGGAGGGACGGCGACGACGTGGCCGGTGCCGCGTCGGGCGGCTTCGGCACCGGCTGCAGGAAGAAGAGGCCTCCGGCGAGCGCGAACAGCACGAGGACCGCCGCGCAGGCGATCAGCACGCGGCGCTGGTTGTGTCCCGGAACGGGTGGACGGGCCGGGATGTCGTCGAGGTTCTCGACGTCCTCCAGGGTCAGGCGGCCGAGCAGCCCCGGCAGCGGGGCCAGCCGCAGCATCTCGGCCTGACAGCAGTCGCAGTCGCCGAGATGACGTTCGAACACGGCTCGTTCCTCGAGGTCGAGCGAGCCGAAGAGGTAGGCGCCGACGTCGACGGTGTGCTGGCAGCTCACGCCTCGGTCACCCCTCTCTCCTCCAGTGCGTCGCGCAGCGCCCGCAGTGCGTAGAAGCAGCGCGACTTGACCGTGCCCGGCGGGATGCCGAGCGTCCTGGCGGCCTCCGCGACGGTGCGGCGGCGGTAGTACAGCTCGATGACGACCGTCCGGTGCTCAGGCGTGAGCGCCCGCAGCGCCGACGCGATCTGCCACGTCTGCAGCACGTGGTCGACCTGGTCGCTCACCGGTGGGAGGTCCACCGGTTCGAGCGGCACCTCGGTCGCGCGTGCGTTGCGGCGGCGGTAACCGGAGATCACCAGGTTCTTCGCGACCGTGTAGAGCCACGGTGCCGCGTCGTCCGGTGTCAGATCCTCGTAGTTCCGCCACGCGCGGAGCAATGTCTCCTGCACGACGTCCTCCGCCTGCTGGTAGTCGCCGTCGACCAGCCGCAGCACGTAGTGCAGCAGCGGGCCTCTCCAGCGCTCGTACAGCTGGATGAGGACGTCTTCCGAGGAGTCCACGATCCCCTACTACGCCGTGTCCCTGAAAACGGTTCAGCGCTCGATGAACCCGGTCAGATCACCCCTGGCGTCCGACCACTGCTCACCGACCGAGTCGACCTGTCCGGGGGTGTCACCCGAACGGAGAGCATTCAGCAGTTGTTCACAGTTCTCGCGCGAACCCTCGGCAACCACCTCGACCCGTCCGTCCGGCCGGTTCGAAGCACTTCCGACCAGGCCCAGTTCCAGTGCCCGGGCTCGCGTCCACCAGCGGAAACCAACACCCTGCACCCTGCCCCGCACCCACGCGTTCAGTCGCACGTCCACCTCCGAATGGTTGCGTAGTCACGCCAGGTGACCAAAGACGCACGCTGGGGTTGTCACCCATTAGTGGTACGGTCCCGACCCGTGAGTGCCCGCAGCCTCTTACTCGGCCTGCTGATCGGTGCAACCGGTATCGGCGGTCTCGTCGTCACCGGCACCTCCCCTCTCGGCATCAACTTCACCAATGCCGCGCAGCAGGAGACCACCGACGCGGCGAACCAGTTCGGAACGGGCAACGCCGCCGCACCCAACGGCAACAGACAGCCCTCCGACGGCGGCAACGCCGACACCGGAGCCCCCGCGCCCCAGACGTCCTCCTCGGTGCCCGCCACCTCGACGACGTCCGAGACGCCCTCCTCCACGCCTTCGACGCCCGCGGCCCCGTCCACCACGACGCCGCCACCCGAGGCCCCGAAGCCGCCCGCTCAGACGAAGCCGCCGACCGGCCAGACCCCCGAGCAGGCCGTGCTCGCACTCACCAACGACGCCCGTGCCGCCGCCGGATGCAAGGCCCTCGTGATCGACGACCGCATCACGACCGCCGCGCAGGCCCACAGCACGGACATGGCGACCAAGAACTACTTCTCGCACACCTCGAAGGACGGCCGCACGTTCGACGTCCGCATGCGCGAGGCCGGCTACCCGAAGCCGGGCGGCGAGAACATCGCGATGGGCTACCCGAACGCCGCCGCCGTCGTGGACGGCTGGATGAAGTCGACCGGCCACCGCGAGAACATCGAGAACTGCAGCTTCACCACGATGGGCATCGGGCTCGACACCCGCGGCAACTACTGGACCCAGAACTTCGGCCGCTGACCGTTCTAACAGGGGAAACTTCGTGTACGAGAGCCCGGAACCGGACTCGCGCTCGCGCTTCTTCCGAGGTGCACCGCAGGTAGTGCTCGCCGCCTCAGGCGTCGTGCTGGCGACCGTCTTCGCCGCCGTCGCGTCCTTCGCGGCGGGCTCGGACACCGCGTCCGAGTCCCCGGCGACACAGCCGCCCCGCAAGGAGGCCGTGCGCGACGCCCTGAGCATCGTGCCGACCTCCGCGCCGTCGTCCACCGCCGAGCAGACGTCTACGACCACCGAGACGACGACGTCCTCGACCACCACGACGACGAAGAAGCCGACGCGCGTCACCACCATCACGCGCCCCGACGGCACCACGACGACGGTCACGACCGAGGAACCGCCTCCGGTGGTCACCACGACGACCACGTCGGCGAACAACACGACGACCACCACGACCAACCAGACGACGACCACCACCACGGCGTCGAGCACGACCACAACGACGCCGCCCGCCTAGGGTTACGCCGGTCACCGCCTTGTGACGCACTGCTACACGAAGGTGTGGCACGACTGAGGCGTTGGTTCGTTTCCGCCGATAACTCGAACGCAAGTCCATCCGACCGGGTTTCCCCCGAGGAGCGATCGGTGTTCGAGAAAGATCATCCGCAGTCACCGGCCGAGGCCCCGAAGAAGCGCAGGGGCACGGCCGTGATGCTGGCCGCCGGCGGCGTGGTCGTGGCGACGTTGTTCGCCACCGTGGCGTCGATGCTGGCCGCCTCAGGCCGCGAGGCGGCCCCGGAACGCACGTCGGCCGACGTCGTGCAGACCATCACGAGCGTCGCGCCGGACGGCAGCACCAGCACCGTCGTCGTGACCGTGTCCTCCGCGGCACCGCAGAAGGCGTCCGCGCCGGACCGCAAGCAGACCGCGAAGTCGCAGGAGCAGCCGAAGCCGGGCACGCCCGACCAGCCGCAGCAGACGACCGCCCAGCCCCAGCCGACGCAGACCGAGACGCAGAGCACGCCGCCGCCCCACACGGAGCCGCCGTCCTCGACGCCGTCGTCCTCGGAGCCGTCGGTCACGCCGCCGACGTCCTCGTCGACCACGCCCCCGCCGGACCCGAAGCCCTAGTCCGGAGCCAGGCCGGCAGGCGATCCTTCGGCAGAGAACGCCCGCGGGCACGGCCCCGCCCTCCCAGGGGGCAGACCGGCCAAGAAGGCCACTCTATCTGCGAAAACAGCCTGCCAACCCGCCGCTCGGCGATCTGTGGACAACTCGAGATCGCAGCGCTCGCCGCGCGACGACGGTCGCCGCATCGGCCCGAGCTCTCGGCGGACAGCTGGGCGCTGGCATGCGAGTTCGTTCAGTGAGAAGCGTGGGCGAACGGCCCGGAGGCGGTGCCGCCTCCGGGGTCCCTCGGCCGCTACTGTCGCCCAACGAGACTTGCAGGACAGCACCTAAGTCATCGTCGGCAATGCAGACACTGCGGCACGTCACCAGCGCCACAGCAGCACAGACGTGCGTAGTGCCGTGTCCAGCTCACGCGTCTACACGCGGAGAAGGTTCGCCGCATCCGAATACGGTCTGGCCCAGCGCCAACGCAGCCGTGTTCGGACGCGAGGCCGACTGCTCAGCCGGCCTCGCTGACCACGCGCCACACTTTCGGCGGTCACAGCTCGAACCGGTATCCCATGCCGGCCTCCGTCAGCAGGTGCCGGGGCCGCGCGGGCTCCGGCTCCAGCTTCCGCCGCAGCTGCGCGAGGTACACCCGCAGGTAGTGCGTCTCCTTCTCGTACGCGGGCCCCCACACGTCGCGCAGCAGCTGCTTCTGCGCGACGAGCTTCCCCGCGTTGCGCGCCAGCACCTCCAGCAGGCCCCACTCGGTGGGCGTGAGGTGCACCTCGGCGCCGTCCCTGAGCACGCGCTTCGCCGCCAGGTCGACGGTGAACGAGGCGGTCTTCACGATCGGTTCGTCCTCGGGGCCCGTGACGGCCGAGCGGCGGACGGCGGCGCGCAGCCGGGCGAGTAGTTCATCCATGCCGAATGGTTTCGTCACGTAGTCGTCGGCGCCCGCGTCCAGGGCGTCGACCTTGTCGGACGAGTCGGTGCGGGCGGACAGGACGATGATCGGCAGGCTGGTCCAGCCGCGCAGGCCCGCGATGACGTCGGTGCCGTCCATGTCGGGCAGGCCCAAGTCCAGGACGACGACGTCCGGTTTGCCGTCGGCGGCGAGCTTCAGCGCCGTGGCGCCGTCGAACGCGGTGAGGACCTCGTACCCGCGGGCCGAGAGGTTGATCCGCAGGGCGCGCACGATCTGCGGCTCATCGTCGACCACCAGTACTTTTGTCACGCGACCCTCTCCTCGGCGGGCAGGGAGATCACCACGGTGAGGCCGCCACCGGGTGTGTCCTCCATGGTGATCGTGCCTCCCATGGCCTCGGTGAAGCCCTTCGCCACGCTCAGACCGAGACCAACGCCACCCGGCGTGCGGTCGCCCAGGCGCTGGAACGGGGCGAAGACCTCCTCGGCGGTGCCGCTGGGCAGGCCTCGGCCGTGGTCCACGACGCGCAGCTCCACCTCGCTGCCGTGGGCGGAGGCGCGCACCGCCACGGCACCGGCGTAGCGCACGGCGTTGCCGACGACGTTCGCGATCACCCGCTCCAGCAGGCCCACGTCGGCGCGCACGGGCGGCAGCGACTCCGGCACGTCGACCTCCACGTCTCCGGTCTGGCCGACCAGGGCCCGCGCGACGGCCTCGTAGTAGCCGACCGCGCGGAACCGGGGCGACACGGCACCGGTCGCGAGGCGCGACGAGTCGAGCAGGTTGTCGACGAGACCGGTCAGCCGGTCCGCCGACTCCTCGACGGCCTCCAGCAGCTCGGCGGTGTCCTCGCCGGACAGGGTCAGCTCCGGGTCGCGCAACGAGCCGACGGACGCCTTGATCGAGGTCAGCGGCGTGCGCAGGTCGTGGCCGACGGCGGACAGCAACGCGGTGCGCAGTTCCGTGCGCGAGGCCTGACGCTGGGCTTCGAGGGTCTGCTCGGCCATGCGTTGCTGCCGAAGAGCGAGCAACGCCTGGCCGGCGGCCGCTTCCAGGACGCTGCGGTCGGACGCGGGCAGCGAACGGCCTCGAAGCGCGAGGTGCACTTCCGGAGTCACGGCGATGTCGACGTCCGCGTCGTCGGGCTCGTCGCACGGGCCGATGCCGGCGCACGCGACGCGCTCCCACGAACCATCAACGCGTTCCAACAGCGCGACGGACGTGAGGCCGAAGTTCTCCTGCACCTTCTCCAACAGCCGCGCAAGCGGCCGCGGGTTCGTCAGCACAGTGCGCGCGTACGACGCGAGGAGCGTGGCCTCGGTGCGAGCGCGCGCTGCCTGGGTCGCACGGCGAGCGGCGTAGTCCACCACCAACGCCGTGGAGACGCCCACGATGATCATCGCGAAGAACGTCAGCACGTTCTGCTGGGCGTCGATGGTGAACGTGTAGAAGGGCTCGGTGAAGAAGAAGTTCAGCAGCAACGCGCTGATCAACGCGGTGGCGACCGCAGGACCGAGCCCGCCGACGATCGCCACGACGAGCGTCACCAGCAGGTAGGCGATGACGTTCGTGGAGAAGTTCAGGCCGCCGCGCAACGACGCCCCCGCCGCGGTGACCAGCGCGGGCCCGGCCACCGCGAGCACCCAGCCCCACGCGAGCCGGCTCGGCTTCAGCGGACTCCCGGCGAACCGGGCACGCCAGCCGCTGGTCGTCGCCGGGTGCGTGACCATGTGGACGTCGATCGCGCCGGACTCCTGCACAACAGTGGAGCCGATGCCCGCCGAGAACACGCGCGCGAGCCGCGAACGGCGCGAGGTGCCAACCACGAGCTGTGTGGCGTTGACGCCCCGTGAGAACTCCAGCAACGCCGTTGGCACGTCATCGCCCACAACGGTGTGGAACGTGGCACCGACGTCCTCGGCAAGCTTGCGGTACTTCTGCAACGAGTGCGGATCGGCGCCGGCAAGACCATCGCCGCGAAGCACGTGCACGACGAGAAGGTCGCCGCCCGCGCGCGTGGCGATGCGGCGCGCGCGTCGGATGAGTGTCTCGCTCTCCGCGCCACCGGTGATGGCGACGACGACACGTTCGCGCGTCTCCCACGTGTCGGTGATCTGCTGTTCGGTGCGGTAGCGCAGCAACCCGACGTCGACCTGGTCGGCGACCCACAGCAGCGCGAGCTCGCGCAACGCGGTCAGGTTCCCGACGCGGAAGTAGTTGCCGAGGGCGGCGTCGATCTTGTTCGCCGCGTAGACGTCACCGTGGGCGAGCCTGCGGCGCAGCGCTTCCGGCGTGAGGTCGACGAGCTGCGTCTGGTCGGCTTTGCGCACGACCTCGTCCGGCACCGTTTCCTTCTGCGGCACGCCCGTTATCCGCTGGACGACGTCGTTGAGGGATTCCAGGTGCTGAATGTTGACTGTCGACAGCACATCAATCCCGGCTTCGAGGAGTTCCTCGACGTCTTGCCAACGCTTTGCATTACGGGATCCGGGTGCGTTCGTGTGCGCCAGTTCGTCGACGACCGCGACCTGCGGCGCGCGGGCCAGCACGGCGTCCACGTCCATCTCGGTGAGTTCGACACCCCGGTGCGTGGAGTGCCTGCGCGCGACGATTTCCAGGCCTTCGACCAGTTCAGCGGTCTTCGCCCGGCCGTGGGTCTCGACAAATCCGACGACCACGTCCGTGCCGCGTTCCCGCCGGCGGTGCGCCTCGCCGAGCATGGCGAACGTCTTGCCGACACCGGGAGCGGCGCCGAGGTGGATGCGGAGCTCTCCACGTCTGGGTTTCGGACTCACCGGACCAGTCTGCCCTGGCCCGGCGTGACCCGTTCGGAGGTATGCGCTGGGCCACACGGCGAAACGAGTGCGCCTTCCCACAGTTCTGACAGGAGATCTGTCTTGTTGAATCATGCTTCAGCCCGGCGCCCGTTCGAGTGAGCTGTGGCGCGCTTTTTACGCCGTTTACCAGCACATTTAAGTGTGTCGGACGCGCGCCGTGACACCCCGTGTCACCACAACGGCCGAATGGGTTATCGGCAGTTGGCGGATAGCGCGCGGAGCGTGAATGAGGGAAAGTGCCAGGGTTCGTGTCCGAATTCGGACAATCACATGCGCGCGGAGAAACGATGCCCACCACCGTCACCAACCACGAGGCACTTCAACTCGTGGTGGCCGTGCACCGGCTGGTGCGAAGTCTTCGGCAGGCCGCTCCGGCCCGCCGTTTGCAACCCACCCAGTTATTGGTGCTGTCAGAACTGAGCGCCCACGGCCCGATGCGGATCGGCGAGATCGCGGTGCGCGCGCTGTGTTCACAGCCGACCGCTACAACCGTCGTGACCAGCTTGGAGTCCACCGGTCTCGTCCGGCGGGAGCCCGACGCAGCCGACGGGCGAGCCACCATAGTCGTGCTCACCGAAGTCGGCCGCGAGACGATCCTGTCGCTCGCTCACGGCGAAGCCGAACTATTGAGTGAAAGAATGTCCGAACTTTCGTCGGAAGACAGAGAACACCTGCGCTCAGCCATGCCGGTTTTGCGGCACCTGGCTGACCCGCAGGAGAACAAGTAGGAGCGGGACCCCCCGACGGGTCCCGCTCCAGGATTTACTTGCTTGGTGACACGGAAGTAGGTGGCACCGAGCTCGGAGTGGCGCTTCCAGAACTCGGCGGTGTCGACTCCTCCGTTGATGACGGAGCGGACACGCTCGGTGTCATCGTGTAACAACGGCCGTTTTCGTAGCTGATCTTCGGCCGTGGATAGCGGTTTGCGGGAATCACCGGCTCAGGGCCGTCACTGGGCTCGTAACAGCTGCTGTAGCCCGGCTGCGCGTTGATCGGCCGTCCGTCCTGGTCGTACAGCAGCACGTTCGTGAGCAGCTTGCCGTTCTCGTCGTACGCGTAGATGTTCTCGTACGTCTCCATGACGGGCCCCGAGTACGAGGACCGCGACGCGTTGTACCCGAGCTGCCCCGCCGTCACGTCGATCACCTGGAACAGCAGTCCCACCGCCAGCGCCGAGGCGGGCAGGCTGAACCACAGCCAGCGCCGGTCGACCTTGGCGCGCGGCCCGGCGAACACCGACACGACGGCGACGGCGGCGATCGCGAGGAACCCGAGGATGTCGCGGCCGGCGAGCAGCACGGCGCCGAGACCGAGCAGGCCCGCCCGCACCAGCCACCAGGCGGGCTGCAACGTCTTGAGGTAGGTGATCGCCCTCTCGGCGGGCGTACCCGCCTCGGGCGTCAGCCACTTCTTGAGCCTGATCGTCTCCGGCAGGTTCATGATCTCCTGCTGCAGGGGCCCGCGGTCGTTCACGAGCGCCAGGCTCAGCACCAGGATCACCGCGGGCAGGAGCAGCACCGCGGGCTCCCGCAACGCCGCCGCCCCCGCGAGCAACGTGACGCCGGTGGCCACCACGAGCCCCCAGGCCGCGGCGCGGGGCCGCGTCAGCACCTGCTTCTTCGTCGTGACCGGCAACCGCTCGGTCCGCGACGGATAGCCGGCGGCCTGGCGGAGCTCCTGCGCGTACTGCTCCGGGGACCCGAGCCGCTGCTCGAGCGTCTCGTCCTCACCGAGCTCGGTGGACAGCTCGGCGACGTGCGCCTCCGTGTCCTCCATGATCTCGGCGACCTCGTTGGGCGGCAGGTCGTCGAGGGCGGCGCGCATCCCAGCCAGGTAGTGCTCGACACCGAGCGCTTGCGTGTTCATGCTGCGACCTCCTCGAGCAGGCCGTCCAGCGTGCTGGCGAACGACCTCCACGTCTCCCTCGACTCAGCCAGGCGCGCCCGCCCGGTCTCGTTGATGCTGTAGTACTTGCGGTGCGGCCCCTCTTCGCTCGGCACCACGTACGAGGTCAGCATCCCCGCGTTGTAGAGCCGCCGCAGCGTGCCGTACACCGACGCGTCGCCCACGCCGTTCAATCCCCCGGCGCGCAGTCTGCGCACCACGTCGTACCCGTACCCGTCGTCCTTGCGCAGAACCGCAAGCACGGCCAGGTCCAGCACTCCCTTGAGCAGCTGACTGGTGTCCATGGCCCCCTCCAACCGAGCTCCCACTTCCAGGAGTTCAGCACTGTTGCGCGGTGGACGGTACTACGCAGTGCGCAGTACTGTCCATTCCGCAGGTACGACGGGAACGGCCTCCCAGGTCAGCGACCCGGGAGGCCGTCTCGACTGGCGCGCGTCAGCTCTTGCAGCCGGACGCACCGGTCGGTTCGCCGAGCTTCACCGCCCCGAGCGTGATCTTGGTCTTGGGATCGGGCGTGCTCCCCGCCGCCTCCGACTGGCTCACCACGACCCAGTTCCGGTCGACGACCTGCTGCCTGCCCTGCCCCGTTGCGTCCTCGGACCAGAGCACGAAGAACCCCGCCGCCTGCAACGTGTCCTGCGCCTTCTGCAGATCGAGGCACACGACGTTCGGCACCGCACCCTTGGCCGGGGGCTCGGCACTCGCGGAGGTGTCGGTCGGCTTGCGCACCTTCAACAACACCTGCGTCCCGCTGGGCGCCTCGGCCTCCGCCTCGGGCAACTGGGAGACGACCACCCAGTTCACCGGCTCGAGGATCTCCCGCTTCTGCCCGGTCCCGTCCTCCTCCGCCACCCGATATCCCTGCGCCTTCAGCAACTCCCGCGCGTCGGCGAGCCGCATCTCCACGACCTTCGGCATCTTCGGCCCGCTCTGAGTGGAGGACGCGGAAGTGGTGGTCGTCGTTGCCCGGGGAGCGGGCGGCTCGGCACCGGAACACCCGGCGAGGACGAGCACGAGAAGGGCGATGGCGATCTTCATCCGGTGGTCTCCTCGGGAGCGGCGGGCGGGATGCTGATCTCGGCGAGCACCTTGCGCAGGCGGGCCACCTCGCCAGGCGTGGCGTCGGCGACGACCTTCCGGCGCCAGCACTGCAGCCGGTACGCGAGGTCGACGGCGAAGAGGTGACAGAGCAGCGCGGCGACGACCGCGCCGGCGAGCAGACCGGTGTAGCCCCAGGCACCCTCGACGAGCGCGGCCACCGCACTACCGATCACAGCAGAGACGAACAGCACGTGCAGCGCGGGCAGCCAGACGACGGACCTGCGCAACCACGCCCACCGCGACAGAGCACTGAGGTCGCGGAGCTGTTCCACGGCCCATCCGACCTGGCCGAACACGAACTCGACCTGCTCGCGCTGCTTCTTCGTCAGCAACGGCTGGTGGTCCTCCATGAACCGCTCGGCGTGCGCGAGGGCACCACGCACGGACGCCGGGTTCGGCGCGAGGCTCTCGTAGGGCCAGAAGTCGCCGTTCCGTCGTTCCCGCAGCCACCGGTCTCCCGAGGTGACGGCGAACCCGACGATCACCGCCATCGCGAGGAGCTGCCAGTGCCACGACACCAGGTTGCTGATGAAGAGAACGATGACGCCCATCGCGGCCACGAACAGACCGACCGTGACGTTGGTCTTCCTGTCGTGCGACAGCTCGGCCAGGTGCTTGTCACTCTCGTCGAGCCGCTTCCTGCCCGCGTGCACGACCGCGACCGTCGCAAGTGGAATCACCAGCGGGAGGACCAGTGCGAGAGCCAGCGCGACCAGCCACACCTGCCTCAGCTCCACGCCTGGTACCAGCAGCCGGACCAACGCCCACGGTGCGGCCAGGCCGAGCAGAGCCGCGGCGATCACCGGCCAGAGGCTGCGCGGACGTGCGGGATCGGGGCGTCGCGGCACCGGGGGCGGCTCCGTGGCGACGCGCCCTTCGAGCAACCGGATCAGCTCGCCGCCGGCGACCTGCCACTCCCCGAAGGGAATGCGCCGGAACTGCTGGTTGCCGAACTCGGCGACGTCCGGGAACCCCTTCTCCCTCAGCGTCCGTTCGGACGGCAGGGCGGCCTTGTCCAGCAGCACCGGGATGACGTGCAGTCCCATCTCCAGCGCCGTGCTGACCTCGAGACGGACCCAGTCGCCCTTGTCGTCCCTGCGCTCGACCAGGTCGTCCAGCCACTCCTGGTGCACGAACACGAGAACGACCTCGCTGCCCCGCAACCACTTCGTCAGCACCGTCGGGAAGTGGTCGCCGCCGATCATCTCCGTGTCCGCGCGGATCTTCTCGGAACCGAAGTGGGTGCGCAGCCGTTCGATGAACGCCTCGACGGCCAGGGCGGTGCCACGCCGCCCGGTGAGGTGGTTCTTGCGGTAACAGATGAAGATGCCGCCGCTCATCGGTTCTCCACCACCGTGACCTGGAATCCCAGTGCTCGCAGCATTCCCGTGAGCATGGCCCCGGTGTTCTCCGTGGCCCGCTTGCGCAGCTCGGACTCCCCGGCCGCCTCGGCGATCCGCTTCTCCGCCGCGAGGTAGAACTCCTGCTGGCTCTTGGTGTCGAGCACCGAGCCCAGCCGGTCGAGCAGGCCGCGCTTCTGGTCGAAGACGTAGCTGCGCTCGTTGTTCAGGTTCGGCTTGTCCAGCACCGGCTCGGGAATCCGCACCTCGACGGTCCTGCGGTCCGGCGACATGATCAGCATCTCGTCGACGAGCCCGCTGAAGTCGACGTAGGCGTTGACCGTGCCCGCTCCGACGAAGAGCGTGCGCTCGCCGGCGAGGAAGTCGGGCAGCCACGGCGCGTCCTTCTCGACGTCGATGACGACCTCGTAGTCACCGGTGGCGGCGTGGTACTGGCTGAGGTTGCGGAGCTCCTCGAGCACAGCGGGATGGCTGCGGTCGATGGTCTCCCTGGCGAACGGCGAGAAGTTCGGCAGCGCGCCCGTCAGCTGCAGCACGGCAGTCAGCACGAGCAGCACCGCCACCACGATCAACCCCGGCTTCAGCCAGCGCAGCCCGACCAGTCTCACAGCCACTCGCTTCCCATTGCAGGACAAGGACTTGCCACTTCGGTCCACTCAGGTGTCATGGCGCGCACCTCCGGCTACGGTCGCTCGACATGGGCGGGGTCTTCATCAACTACCGGCGGCACGACGAGCGCATCGCCTTCGTCCGGGCGCTCCACGCGCGGCTCGCGGAGCGGTTCGGCCCCAGCACCGTCTTCCTCGACTCCGCCACGATCGGGCACGGCCGCCGCTACCCCAACCAGTTGCGCCGCCACCTCGACCGGTCCGACGTGGTCGTCGTGGTGGTGCACGACGGCTGGGCGAAGAAGCTCAGGACCGACGGCGCGGACTGGGTGCACAACGAGATCAGGTGGGCGCTCGCCGCCGGAAAGACGATCATCCCGGTGCTGCTCGACGGCGCGAAGATGCCCAGGGCGCGTGACCTCCCGCGGACCATCAGGGAGTTCGCCCACTTCCAGGCGCACCGCACGGCCGACGACCCCGAGCACGTCCGGCTGTGCGAGAAGATCGCCGAAGAGCCCCAGCGACGTGCCGCCATCGGCCTGACGCCGGCACGGCCGTGGGCCGGACCTCTCAGCGGACTGATCGGCCTCCTGGCGTTCGCCGCGCCCGTCCTGCTCCTGCCGGGCAGCGCACGCGACACCGCCCTCCACATCTCGGTCGTCATGACCGCGGTGCTGGTCGCGGTGCTGGTCGCGGTCGGCCTGGTCTCGCTCGGCCGCAAGCAGCTCAACGCGGCGGAGCGAGTCGCGCAGGGCGTCGACCCCACCACCTACAAACTGGTCGTGCTGTGGCCGGGCGGGGTCGTCGTCACGGGGTTCGCCGTCGCGATCGTCTTCAGCTCTCCGGTCGACCCCGGCCAGCGGCCGCTGTTCGTCCTCATCGCGGGCCTCGGGGCGATGTACCTGGTCATCCTCATGTTCGGGCAGAGCAGGCTGGAGAGGTTCCGCGAGGACCACTGGCCGGTGCGGCTCAAGGAACCGGTGAAGCCCGCTCCTGTCCGCCGTGAGCTCGAACGCCTGCTGCGCAAGCACGGAACCGGAGACCCGGAGAAGGTCCGCTGGCACCTCGTGCACCTGGAGAACGCGGCCGACGTGCTCGCGAGGGATGGCAGCCGCGGCCGTTGGAGCTGGCTCACGGCGGATCACGCGGGACAACTGCTGCTGGGGACCACCTGGTCCGCGGCGACGCTGGGACTGATGACGGCGGCGGCCCTGCCTCAGATGCGACTGTGGGTGCCCGCTGCCCTGCTGGCCGTCATCGCGCTCATCGTGGGGCTCACGATCGAGGCGGCCTACCGGCGGCAGGCCTGGACGCGACGCATGATCTCCGACGAGGTGCACGCAGAGGTTCAGCGGATTCAGGACAGATCACCGTAGCCTTCGGTTCGCTCACCGACCTTCTCCGCGAGGTAGTCGGGTGGGCGAAGGCACCGGTTACGCCCTCGGGAGGACTGACCGGAAGCTGTCCTGTTTTTGCCCGTGAATCAGAGGCGCGGCCGCGGCTGGCACCGCGGGCAGGAGTACGAAGAGCGGTTCATGAACGGCTCCCGCACGATCGCGGCACCGCACCGCTTGCACGGCCGGTTCTCCTGGCCGTACGCGCTGAGCGACCGGTCGAAGTACCCGGACTGCCCGTTGATGTTGACGTAGAGGGCGTCGAACGACGTCCCGCCCTGCCCGAGCGCCTCACGCATCACGTCCGTGGCGTGGTCCAGCAGCTCGGCGGCCTTGACCTTGGTCAGCTTGTCCGTCATGCGGGTGCCGTGCAGCTTCGCGCGCCACAGGGCCTCGTCGGCGTAGATGTTGCCGATGCCGGACACGAGGGTCTGGTCCAGGAGCGCACGCTTGATCTCGGTGTGACGCAGGCGCAACGCGCGCACGGCAGCATCAGAGGAGAACAAGGGGTCCATGGGGTCGCGCGCGATGTGGGCGACCGAGTCGGGCACGAGGGTGCCGTCCACCTCGACCAGTTCGGCCAGCGCGAGGCCGCCGAAGGTGCGTTGGTCCACGAAACGGAGCTCTGGGCCGCCGTCGTCGAAGCGGAAGCGGACGCGCAGATGCTTCTCGTCGGGGGCCGACGAGGGCTGGATCAGCATTTGGCCGCTCATGCCCAGGTGCGCGAGCATGGCGGCTTTGTCAGCGAGCTCGACCCAGAGGTACTTGCCGCGGCGCCTGGCGGCGGCCATGGGCTGGCCTGCCAGGCGCGCGCAGAAGTCCAAGGAACCCAGGTCGTGCCGACGGATGGCACGTGGGTGCAGCACCTCTACCGAGGAGATGACCCTGCCGGCGACGTGGGCTTCGAGGCCGAGGCGTACTACCTCGACCTCTGGGAGTTCGGGCACGTCAGGCTTCGGACTTGCCCTCGTCGACGGGCTGCGCCTCGATCACGGCGGCCTGCGGCTTGGTGGGCTTGAGCACCCACACACCCGCGCGGCTCGTGTCCCTGACCAGCACAAGTCCCTGGATTCCTCCGCTGCGGGAGGTGTTCACCGGCCCGCGGACGGTGCGGGTGCGGCGGTTCGTGCGGTTCCTGGTCGCATACATTGCGGTCTCAGTCTTCCTCGGTTGGGGCGGTCCCTGGCGTCACCGAGGCGCCATTCTGTCCGTTTGCGGATCGGACCGACTCCTGCTCGGCCTTGACCCGTTCCGACAGAACATGATAAGCCGCTTCGGCGGCTTTCTGCTCGGCTTCCTTCTTGGTGCGCCCATCGCCCTTGCCGTAAGGCTGGCCACCGACGAGCACCGTTGCGGTGAACTCCTTGCGGTGGTCCGGCCCCTGGTCGTCCACGCGGTACTCCGGGACGCCGAGGCTGGCTTGAGCGGTGAGCTCCTGCAGGCTTGTCTTCCAGTCCAGTCCAGCACCCAAAAGCGGAGCTTTGGCCAAGAGCGGATCGAACAGCCGGTGAACGAACGTTCGTGCGGTATCGATACCGAACTGCAGGTACACCGCACCGATGACGGCCTCGAGACCGTCAGCGAGAATGCTCGCCTTGTCCCTGCCGCCGGTCAGCTCTTCGCCACGACCGAGCAGCAGGTGTGCACCGAGCCCGCCCTCACCCAGGTCACGCGCGACGCCGGCCAGTGCGTGCATGTTGACCACGCTGGCACGGAGCTTCGCGAGCTGACCTTCGGGAAGGTCGGGATGAGTGCGGTAGAGGTGGTCGGTGACGACCAGCCCCAGAACCGCGTCTCCCAGGAACTCGAGACGCTCGTTCGGCGGCAAGCCGCCGTTCTCGTACGCGTAAGACCGGTGGGTGAGCGACAGCACGAGCAGCTCGGCGTCCAGGTGGACGCCGAGCGCTTCGAGCAGGTCCGCGCGGTCCGCTTGCGGTGCGCGCGGCGGCTTTCCCCCCACTACGTCGCCGAGGAGATCAGGCCGGCTGAGCGACCTGGCGGCCAGCGTACTGACCACAGGCCGGGCAGGCGACGTGCTGCGGCTTCGGCTGGCGGCAAGCCTTGTTGGAGCACGCCACCAGGTGCACGGCAGACGTCTTCCACTGGGAACGGCGCGCACGGGTGTTCGAACGCGACATTTTCCGCTTCGGGACGGCCACGACTACTTCTCCTCGTTGTTGTCATCGCTGAACCGCTCTTGCAACGCGGCCCACCGAGGGTCAATCGTCTCATGCCCGTGGTCGGGCCCGAGCTCCGCCCACCTGCCACCACACTCGGAGCAAAGCCCCTTGCAGTCCGGCTCGCAAAGCGGTGCCTGCGGCAGCGCGAGAACGATGGCGTCCCGCACCACAGGCTCGAGGTCGATCAGATCGTTGACGATCCGGCTGACCTCGTCTTCATCCGTGGTCTCGTCCGTGGTGCTGTCCGGCCACGCGTAGAGCTCCGTGATCCGGACTTCAACCTCATCGGAGAGCGGCTCGAGGCACCTCGAGCACTCCCCCTCGACCTTCGCGGACGCTGTCCCCGACACGAGCAGGCCCTCCACGACCGATTCGATCAGGAGGTCGAGCTCCACTTCCCCGCTCTCGGGCACCGCGATCACCCCGAGCAGCCCCACACCTTCGCCGGGGACCGACCTCACGAGGGGTCGGCTCAGACCGGCGCGACGGCCGATGTCCCTGGTGTCGATGACCCAGGGACCGGATGCTGTGGGACGCGTGGACGCGTGACGATGCTCAGTCATGATTTCGGGTTGTTGCTGGCGGGGACCTACCACGTCCAGCCGTTCCAGGGTACGGGACGACGCCCCCGCGCGTGAAATCGGCAGGTGATCGCACCTGTCCGACGTAGTGCGAATCACACGTTCAGGCGCGATCCGTACCGCTGGTTCGTCAGGAACCGTAGTCGAAAGGTGCGGCGGCGCCCGCGACGGCCGGCCCGCGCAGGTGCGAACGGCCCTTGCCGACCGACCTGAGCGTGTGCGCGAGGAGGTCCTCGAAGTCCGCGAGCTTGCCGTCCACGTACGCGTCGCACTCCGACCGCAGCCGGATGGCCTCGTTCTGGGCGGCGTCGAGCAGGCGCGCCGACTCGGCGTGCGCCGCCCGGACGACCTCCTGCTCGTTGACGAGCCTGGCCTGCTCGGCCCTGCCGTCCTCGGTGGCGCGCTCGTAGTTGGCCCGGCCCGCCTGGATCATGCGCTCGGCCTCGGCGTGCGAGCGACCCACCAGGTCGTCGTACTCCTGGCGGCCGGCGGCCACGGTCCGTTCGGCCTGGTCCTCCGCCTCGGCGATCATCCGCTCGGCACGGGCGCGCGCGTCGGACAGCATCGCCTCGGCCTCGGCCTGCGCCTCGGCGAGCATGCGGTCCGCGTCGGAACGCGCCTTGGACACCCCGGACTCGGCCTCGTGCTTGGCCTTGCCGACGAGCTCTTCCTTGTGGTCCAGCACGTCCTGCGCGTCGTCGAGCTCCGCGGGGATCGCGTCACGCACGTCGTCGAGCAGTTCGAGCACGTCGCCGCGCGGCACCACGCAGCCCGAGGTCATCGGAACTCCGCGCGCTTCCTCGACGATCGTGACGAGCTCGTCGAGTGCCTCGAACACCCGGTACACGTCTCACTCCCCTAACCCCTGTGGCTCCCACCCGCAAGTGTGCCCTGCCGATCTACCCGGGACCGGGACTTCGACAGGGCGTGTCAGGATTTCCCCACATCCACCTGGGGGAACCGTGAAGATCACAATCAGGCGAGCTCTGGCGGCAGACGTCCACCCGATCGTGGCGATGCTGGCGGACGACCCGCTGGGCGCGCGGCGCGAGCGGCCGGGCGACCCGGCCTACCTGAAGGCGTTCGAGGTGATCGACGCCGACCCGCACCAGCTGCTGGCCGTGGCCGAGGCGGACGGCGAGGTCGTGGGGACGCTGCAGCTGACGTTCACGGCGGGCCTGTCACGCCTGGGCATGACCCGCGCGACCGTGGAGGCCGTGCGGGTGCGTTCCGACCAGCGCGGCAACGGCCTGGGCGAACAGCTGGTCACCTGGGCGGTCGACGAGGCCCGCGCGCGCGGCTGCGGCATGGTGCAGCTGACGACGGACGCGTCACGCGTGGACGCGCACCGGTTCTACGAGCGGCTCGGGTTCACCGCGTCGCACGTGGGGATGAAGCTGACGCTCTAGCGCGTCTCGGCGAGGCGCTGCTGCAGCCGCTGCTCGATGGTCGCCGGCAGCAGAGTGGAGACGTCGCCACCGTACGTCGCGACCTCCTTGACCAGCGAGGACGCCAGGTAGGAGTACTGCGGGCTGGCCTGCATGAACAGCGTGTCGACGCCCGTGAGCTGATGGTTCATCTGCGCCATCTGCAGCTCGTAGTCGTAGTCGCTGACCGCGCGCAGGCCCTTCACGATGGCCTTGATGTTGTTCTCGCGGCAGTAGTCGACCAACAGCCCGTGCCACGAGTCCACACGCACGTTGTCCCACTGAGCGGTGACTTCGCGCAGCATCTCCTGACGCTCCTCAACGTCGAACAAGGTGCGCTTGTTCTTGTTGATGAGCACGGCGACGACAACCTCTTCGAACAGGTGCGCGGCTCTCCCGATGATGTCCAGGTGACCGTTGGTTACCGGGTCGTAGGAGCCGGGGTACACGGCACGTGTCATGAGGCGGACGTTAGCACCCGATCGGACGCCTCCAGGCGTGTCCGTGGTTCTCGTCACCCATCAGAACGCACCTGGGCCCAGTACACAGCCGTGTCCCCGTAACGCTTGGCACGCAAGGATTCCACTTCCTCAGGCCAAGCTGGTTCGCCACTTCGCGAAGCACGTTCCACGATCAAGACGGCGTCCACGGCGAGCCTGGGCACGATCCCCCGAAGCACTTTGGCGAGCTCGTCGTCCCCCACCGCGTACGGCGGATCGGCGAACACGACGTCGAACTTCTCTCCTTCACCACTCACGTAGGCCTCAGCAGTCCGGTTCGCGATCGTCGTGTTGGCGAACCCGAGCTCCCTGGCATTGCCTTTGAGCACGTCAGCGGCCCGCTTGTCCGACTCGACGAACGTGGCGTGCCCCGCCCCGCGACTGAGCGCCTCGAACCCGAGCGCCCCGGACCCGGCGTACAGGTCCAGCACCTTCGCCCCCTCGAGATCCACCATGGCCTCGAGGGAGCTGAACAACGCCTCCCGCACCCGCTCGGACGTGGGCCGCGTGCCCTTGGGCGGAACCTTGAGCCTGCGACCCCCCGCAGTCCCGGCAACGATTCGTGTCACGATCCCATCGTCCCAGGTGCATCCTGTCGGCATGACCCGCCACCGAGACTCGGGCGACTGCCTCTGCGCCCTGGCCACGACCCCGGTCCTGGTGAGGTGCCCGTCCTGCACGGCCCAGGCCCTGGCAACGAACGACCGACTCATCTGCCCCACCTGCGCACACGCCCGCCCGTACAAGCGCGTGTGGTGCTGGGACGCACGAGCCGTAGTGCCAGACCTCTGGCTGACGACCCCATGCGCGGGCCACACGCTGTGGGCACTGAACACCGCACACCTGGACCTGCTGGAGTCCTACGTGACCGCGACGCTGCGCGAGGACCCGGACCCGTCGTCGGTACGACGGATGACGATCCTGGCGAAGCTGCCAGCGTGGCTGAAGTCGGCAAAGCACCGCGACGAGGTTCTACGGGCAGTGCGGCGCCTGCGAGAGAGCGCAGGGGCACAGCAGAGCAGGAACGCCTGACGAACCGCGATGCCGAAGGCGAGCCGGACATCAAGCGATGCCGAAGGCGAGCCGTCTTTCCATACGGGCCTGGGCGGTGGGGTCCCATCACGAGTCGCGCCACAGCTCTTGCTGCACCTGAAGAGGGGTGGGGACAGGACGACAGGGTAGGGGTGTGGTAGAACCACAACAGGTTGTGGGGGGTATAAAAAAAAAAAATAAACCCAACACAAAACA